>NZ_CP118614.1:1238853-1858280 GCF_028993595.1 Nocardiopsis camelliae | reverse complement strand
CGAGGTCGTCCACCCCGACGCTGGCGCTGGTCATGACCGCCTCGGTGGTCAGCGGCACGATCTCGGAGACGGAGCCAACGAATGTCGTCTTCCCGACACCGAAGCCCCCGGCGACGACGATCTTGACCGACGTCATCGCGTTCCCCCCAGCACCGCCTTCCTCGGCTGGGCTAGAGCTTGCGAAGTCCACTGAGCACCCTTTCAAGCAGGTTGGTGTTGGGACGGGCGTCGTTGTTGAGCGAGGACCTGATCTGGACCAGTCCCTGCTCGGACATGTCCGCCACAAGCACCCGCGCCACACCGAGCGGCATCCGCAACAGCGCGGAGATCTCCGCCACGGAACGCCATTCCCGGCACAGGTCGCTGATCGCCTGCCATTCGGGCGTCAGCGTCCCAGACTCGTTGCGGGCCGCCGCGGTGGCCGAGATCAGGGCTTCCAGGGGAAGCTGTGACTTCGGCTTGGTGCGGCCCTTGGTCACCGCGTAGGGGCGGACCAGAGAACTGGGCGCACTCCCCGCAGCGGATCGTTGGTCGTACGGTTGTTGGATTGGTCGGGGAACATCTCCGCCGCCCGGAACCGCCGGCATTCCCCCCGTGGGGGGACCGCTCGGCTGTTGTCCGAACCACGAGGCGCTCCCGGCATCTCTACTGTGAGGTGCCACCACTTCCTCCTGTCGGTGGTGGTTCAGTGGATTCCCGAGGTGCGCGCCGTTGGTGTCAGCGCCCGCCCCGCCCGCTCGACGAGCAGGGTCATCTCGTACGCGACCAGACCCAGGTCGCTCTCAGCCGACGCCAGGACCGCCAGGCAGGAGCCGTCGCTGATGGCCATGATGAGCATCAGCCCCCGCTCCATCTCCACGACGGTCTGGGCGACCGCTCCACCCTCGAACACCCGGGCAGCACCCTGCGTCAGGCTCGACAGACCGGAGGCGATGGCCGCCAGCTGGTCGGCCCGGTCCGCTGGGAAGCCCGCCGACGAGGCCAACGGAAGGCCGTCAGAGGAGACGACGATCGCGTGGGCCACGTCGGGGACACGGTCGGCAAAGTCAGTGATCAACCAGTTGAGTTCATTCACCTGTCGACTCATCTGATCTCCTGTCCAGTTTCGCCGGCTGGTCTCTGGGCACTGCTACCGCCGGCACGGCATGTGACAGCACTGCCTCTACGAACTGCCCGGCCCCTCCCGCGGGGGTGGCCGGGAGTCTGGTGTTCTGCTCTCGTCGAGCTGTGGGTAAGACGCGTCCGAGAAGCTCGGTAGATGCTATTGCATCCAGCCCCCGGGATTAAGGGGGACCCCGTCCCGCCAGGTTCCACTGAGGTCACCCCTCCGTCGAGCCTTCCCCGAGCCGGTCCCGTCCCTCGCGGACGCCCTTCTGGAAGCCGGAGAAGCGGTTGCGGACGCGGTCAGCGCTGCGCGTGGGCATCTGCTTGAAGTTCTCCGGCTTGGGCGCCGTCCCCGGAACAAGGTTTGCCTTGGGAACGCGTTTTGGCAAGCCCGAGGTGGTCAGTCCGTCCGCCTTGGGCTCCGCCGCGGTCCGCGCGGCCTTCCAGCCGCGGTCGGCCTCGGAGGTCCACTCCTGGGTGGAGCGGGGCGCCTGGTCGGTGCTGGCCGGGGGGCGCTGCTCCTGGACCGCCGGGACCTGCTGGATCGGGCCGGTCTCGGTCGTGTCCACCGTGGGGCCGCCGCTGCGGCGCTTGAACCAGTTGGACTCGATCGCGTCGAAGATCGGCAGCGAGTCGCTCTCCTCACCCGACGGGGTGGGCGGCACGACGGTGTTGTTCGGCCCCTGGGCGCCACCGTAGCGGCGGGAGAGGTAGGCGGTCGAGCCGTACCCCTCGCGGGAGTCGATACCGCCGGAGCGCCAGTTTCCGCCGTCCTGGGACGAGGGGACCGCCGGGAAGGTCTCGGTGTTGTCGTCGCGCTCGCGGGCCGCGGGGCGCTCGTGGGCGCCGGTGTCACGGCCGCCGAACGCGTGGCCCGAGCCGTTGTCGGAGAAGGCTCCGTTGCCCGGGGAAGCGCCGTTGCCGGCGGGGGCCCCGGCGTGGCCGCCCGACTGCGCGCCCGCGCCGCCGAACGCGTCGTAGGACTCGTTGGCCGTGGAGCGGAACGCGCCGGTGTCGGTGGCGGGCCTGCGGAACTCGCCCGTGTCGCCGGTGGGGCGACGGAAGGACCCCGTGTCGGAGGGCCTGCTGAAGGACCCGGTGTCCGACGAGCGGCCCACGGAGCCGCCGCCGAAGGAGTCGCCGCGGGGGCTCGGGTCGAAGAAGTTGCGTCCGCCGGTCTCGGGCTGCGGGCGCTGGGGCTCGTCGTCCTCGGAGGAGTCGTAGGGGTCGACCACGGGTCGGCCGTTGGCGCCGCCGGAGGAGGCCCCGGTGGTCCCGGCTCCCCTGGTGGTGTCCCACACCGAACCGGTGCTGGTGTTGCCCCACAGGTCCTGGCCGCTGGGCGGGTGCTCCCCGGTGTGGGATCCGGTGGGCTGACGCCTGGGCAGGCCGCCCAGGTCGCCGGGGACGCTGCCGCTCTCCTGGGTCTGCCAGGGGTCGTTCGGCTCGACGGGCGCCGGGGTGGAGGCGAAGGCCGCCTCGGCGTCGGCGTAGGTGTTGGGCGCGCCCGAGGTGAGCTCGGGGCGGCTGTCCGCGCCGCCCAGGGCGTGCTGGCCCTCGACCGGGGTGATCAGCAGGTCGGGCGGGAAGATGACGTGCGCGGTGGTTCCGCCGCCGTGGGCCTCCTCCAGGCTCAGCCTGACGCCGTGGCGGTGGGCCAGGCGCGAGACCACGAACAGGCCCATGCGGCGCGAGACCGCGACGTCGATGACCGGCGGGGCGGCCAGGCGGGCGTTGATCGCCGCCATGTCCTCGGGTGCCATGCCGATGCCGCTGTCGGTGACGTCGACCTGGACGCCGCCGCTGTCGAGGGTCTTGGCGCTGACCAGGACCTCGGTGTCGTGCGGGGAGAACGAGGTGGCGTTCTCCACCAGCTCGGCGACCAGGTGGATGACGTCGTTGACGGGGCGGCCGAGCACCGAGATGTGGGAGGGGGCGCGCACGTTGACGCGCTCGTACTGCTCGACCTCGGAGACCGCGCCGCGCAGGACGTCGACCAGCGGGACCGGCTGGGCCCACTTGCGGGTGTTGTCCTGGCCGGACAGGACCAGCAGGTTCTCGTTGTTGCGGCGCATGCGCGTGGCGAGGTGGTCCAGCTGGAACAGGTCGGAGAGGCGGTCGGCGTCCTGCTCGGACTGCTCCAGACCGTCGATGAGGCGCAGCTGCCGTTCCACCAGGGTCTGGCTGCGGCGGGACAGGTTGACGAACATCGCGTTGACGTTGCTGCGCAGCGCGGCCTCGTCGGAGGCCAGGGTGAGCGCGACGCGGTGGACGTCGTCGAAGGCGCGGGCCACCTCGCCGATCTCGTCGTGCGTGTCGACCTCGATCGGGGTGACCTTGACGTTCTCGGGGACCGTCCCGGCCTCCTGCATCCGGTTGATCGCGTCGGGCAGGTCGCGCTCGGCGACCCGGCGCGCGCCGTCCTCCAGGGCGCGCAGGGGGCGCACCAGGGAGCGGACCACGAGGGAGGTGAGGACGAAGACCGCCAGGAGCACGGCCGCGACGACGAAGAGGTCGATCAGGGCGCGGCCCATGGCCTCGTCGCGCAGGGAGTCGGCGTCGGCCGCGATGCCCTCGGCGATGCCCTCCTCGACCGTCTGGAGGCGTCCCAGGGCCACGTCGGCGATCTCGCGGTAGTCCTCGGGGCCGTCGTTGGCGGTCACACCGGTGAGGTCGTCGCCGCGGTCGGCGCGGTACATCACGCGCATGCGCATCGTGGAGACCTGGCTGACCTCCAGACCGGTGAAGTTGTCGTCGAAGATCTGCCGCTGCTCCTCGGAGGCGGCCTGGACGAAGTTGGAGATCTCGCTCTCGTAGCGGGCGCGCGCGGAGTCGATGGCCTCGGCGATACCGCCGGTCATCGTGTTGCGGGCCAGGGAGTGGCCCATCAGCGCGGTCTCGTAGGAGAGCTGGTCCCGGGCGGTGGACAGCGCGGTCAGCGTGCGCACGCTCTCGCGCAGGTCAGTGTCGCCGGTCTCGTCCGCCATCGTCTGGTTGAACTCGGCCAGCGAGCGGGTGATCGTGCGGTACTTGGTGACCACCGGCAGGACGGTGATACGGGTCTCGTCGACCTCGGTGCGCAGGGCGTCCAGCGTGGAGAGCTGGGTGCGCATGCTGGTCAGGCGGCTCGTGGCGGTCTCGTTGTCCACCTCGCCCATGTCGTCGAGGCGGGCGGAGAGGGTCTGCTGCAGGTCGCGGGAGGCGTCGCGCTCCTCCTCCATCCGCTGGCGCAGCTCGTCCGAGCGCCGCGCGGGGTCGGCGTTGTCGGAGATGTAGACCGCGCTGGCGCTGCGCTCGTGGCCAAGCTGGTTGGCCAGCTCCACGATGAGGACGCCGACCTCGGCGCGGTCCTGGATGTGCGCGTGGGTGACGGTGGAGACCGCCGCCTCGTAGACCCGCAGGCCGCCGAGTGCCAGGGCTACCGCGGTGGGGATGACGATGAGGGCCACCAGTCGGGAGCGCACCCGCCAGTTACGTGGCCGCCACCAGTCGGCTCTGCGCTTGGGCGTGGCATCGGCATGTTCGGCCTGCGCTGCCTCGCTCTGCGCGCCGGCCCCGTTTTTCGTCGCTCGTGTCGACACGGACCCTCGCAACCTTTCGTGTCACCGCTTCGGGCGGCTGGTTGGACCCCAGGGGTTGACCGCTCCGTCCGAAGGCTCTTCGGGGAAACCGGTACAGACCAGGAGGTCCGCCGAGCCGGAAGCGGCGGGAATGTGGGGAGATGTGAAGACTGTCCGCTGGACTCGCCTGGGATGAGAGGAGCCGCGCACCCGAAGATCTCCGTAGGTGCGCGTGCGGTGGATAGCGTACCAATGGGCGCGAAGGACTCGCTTCGGCTGTTTGACGGCGATCGGCGGGATCTTCTTCCCCCGACCGGTACATAATGCCCGCCATTGTCGGCATTATGGCCGATGCAGCAGGTCAGGGATAGCGTCCGAAACCACCCCGGGACTGAGGTAACTTTTTGGACACACCGCCAGCTTCCCCACCAACACCCCACTGACATGACATCGTGACAAGACGGTAGACGCAGGTCCCGGGGAGGAAGCGGAAATGCGTACCTCGTCACGCCCTGAATCACACACGCTCGGTGACATCACGAAAGCGGAGGGTTCGGATCGCGGGAAAACCCGCGGACCCTCCGTGCGCGCCTTTTCGGTCAGTACCGCGCTCCCGGCCGGCCTCGCGGTACTGCTCTGCCTCTCCACCGCCGCGCCCGGGGCCGCCTCCGACGGCGGTTCGGCGGGGACCGCGCTGGGGAGCGTACAGGTGGAACTGGCCGCGCTGCGCGCGGGCATGGAGACGCTGCGCCGGGAGGCGTCGGAGAAGATCGAGCACTACGAGGCCGAGCGCGAACGCCTCACCGAGCTGACCGAGCGCAGCGGCGAGGCGCGCGAGCGCGCGGGCGAGGCCGACGAGCGCGGCGAGGCGGCCCGTCTGGCCGCCGCCCGGCAGGCCGCCACCGCCTACAAGGGCGGTGAGCTGGGCATGGTCACCGCCTGGGCCGGCCCCGAGGGGCCCGCCGGGATGCTCGAACGGGGCGCCTACCTCACCCTGCTCGGTTCGTACCGGGAGGCCGACGTGGGCCGTGCCGAGGCCGCGCGGGTGGCCACCGACACCCTCGCCGGGGTCGCCGAGACCGCGCAGGCGGAGCAGGCCGAGGCGGTCGAGGACGCCGAGAGCGCCCGGGAGGACGCGGTGGAGGCCGTGGCCGACCAGGAGGCGGCCCTGGAGGACCTGCTGGAGGAGCAGACCCGGCTGGAGGCCCGGCTCGCGGAGGTGCGCGACGCCGAGGCCGCCGAGAGGCGCCGCGAGGAGGCCCTGCGCGACGCGCGGGCGGCGAACTCCTCCGGGGGATCGGCGGAGGCCGCCGTCACCGCCGTTTCGGCGGAGGACGAAAAAGACGACAATGGCCATTGGCACGATGGCGAGAAGGAAAAGGAGGGCGGGGAGGAAATCTCGGCCGCGGGAAGCGCCGACCACGGTTGCACCGGGGGCGTCGCGACCGCGCACGCCAACGGGCGGATCCCGGAGTCGGTGCTGTGCCCCCTGCCCCAACCCGGCGAGCGGCTGCGCGCCGACGCGGCCGAGGCCTTCATCGAACTCGACGGGGACTACCGCGAGGCGTTCGGACGGCCGATGTGCGTGGCCGACTCCTACCGGCCCTACCACGAGCAGGTGCGCCTGTTCCAGGAGATGCTGCCCGGCATGGCCGCCCGGCCCGGGACCAGCCAGCACGGCCTGGGCCTGGCCGTGGACCTGTGCGGCGGCGTGAACAGCGTCGGCACCGCCGAGCACCAGTGGATGCTGGCCCACGCGCCCGCCCACGGCTGGCACAACCCGCCCTGGGCCCGGGGCGGCTTCGAGCCCTGGCACTGGGAGTTCACCCCGTAGAGCCAGTTCTTCGAACCGGGTCTCAGGCACTGAGGGGTTGTTCGGGCGCCCGCGGGGTTCTGGAGGTGCCGGAGGCGGGTTTTCGCGGAGGGACTGCGCCGTAGGCGTCGTTTGAGGGTGGTGGCGGGCGACGGGTGGGCACGAGCCGACCCGGTGCAGGCGCCGCTGTGCCAGCCTCAACCCGATTCCCGCTCTTTGGGCGCCCGAACACAAGAAGGACCGCGCCGTAGGCGTCGTTTGAGGGTGGTGGTGGGCGACGGGTGGGACGAAGCGAAGCGAAGGCCCAAGGGGAACACGCGTGTCCGCCCGCGGTCGCGGTCAGACCTGGGAGCCGACCCGGACCTCGAAGGTGCCCAGGACGTCGGCGTCCACGAACAGCTCGTCGTCGGTCTCCAGCGGCGGTGTCGCCACCGGCAGCAGCGCGCGCACGCGCCCGGGGCCCGACACCAGCCACTCATGCGCGGGATCGGCCAGGCCGCGGCCCAGCTCCCCCTCCTCCACCGAGGCGCTCACGCTCAGCGGCTGCCCGGGCACCTCGTCGGCGGTGGTCAGCACCGGCCCCAGGGTCAGCTGCACCGGCCGCCCCTCGCCGTCCAGCCACAGGCAGGCGGGCGTGTAGGCGCTCACCGGGGCCCCTCCCCCGGAGACGGCGGCCACGCCCACACGGGCCGACCTCGCCCGGGGCGGCACGGCGTCGTCCGAGCCCCGCACCAGTTCCGGGGGGACCCGCCAGACGTCGTCGCCCGCCCGGACCGGCACCGGCTCGGCGGGGACCAGCGGGGCGCACATGCGCGCCTCCGGCTCGACGATGATCTCGATCGGCGCGGCGACGGCGCGTTCGTGCGCCCCGGCCAGGGCGTCACCGCCCGCCTCCAGCAGGTCGGCGAGGCGGACGGGGTCCGGGCTGCCCAGCACGTCGCCGTCGTCCAGGGCTCCGGCGCGCTCGCTGCCGCCGCTCGGCGACAGATAGGTCACCCAGCGCATGTGCTTCTCCTTGTCCACCGCGGAAGGGGCGGCGCGCCCCCGCTCAGAGGGCGGCGGTGGGACTGTGCTCCTTGCCCGTGCCCGCGCACCCGCGGCAGGGCTCGTCGACGCGGAGCCAGACGATCACCCCGCTGCCGTCGCGATGCGGCCGCTCGGGTCGCCACCAGCCCGTGCCGGAGCAGAACCGGCACTCGACGCCGTCCCGTTCGCACCATCCGCACGAGGAAATCGCACACCGGTTGTGTGTCGGCTCCCGCTCCATGCGCTCCCACCGTCTCCCGCGAAATCGCGACCAGCCTTGCACAGTCACCGCGCCGCGTCCACCCGGGAGGGCGTGAACGGGCGGGTCAGAGCGCTGCGGGAGGGTGCGTGCGCGGGCTGGGACGTTGCCCGGAGGCCTCTCGGCTCAGCCGGACTCGCGCACGACCATGTGGGTGCCGAGCATGACGGTCTCGGCCTCCGCCGTGCGCGGGATCGCCACGTCCACCAGCAGCCGCGCCATCTCCTGCCCCATCTGCACCGTGGGCTGGTGGACGGTGGTCAGCGGCGGGTCGCTGTGCTGGGCCATGACGGTGTCGTCGTAGCCCACCAGGGCCACGTCCCCCGGCACGCTCAGACCGCGTGCGCGCAGCACACGCAGCCCGCCGAGCGCCATCATGTCGGAGGCGGCGAACACCGCGTCGGGCTCCAGCCCGGTGTCCAGGAGCCGCTCCATCGCCTCGGCTCCCCCCTCCACGCTGAAGTCGCCCTGCACGACGAGCCGGTCGTCCACCTCCAGCCCGGCGGCGGCCATGACCTCGCGGTAGCCGCGCAGGCGCTCCACACCGGCGTCCATGTCCAGGGGGCCGGTGATGGCGGCCACCCGTCGGCGGCCGCGCTCCAGGAGGTGGCGGATGGCCATCCGGGCCCCGCCGATGTTGTCGATGTCGACGCAGTAGGGCGCGGGCTGTTCGGGCGAGTGCGGGCGGCCGCCGTGGACGACCGGTACCCCGGCCTCGGCCAGACGGGCCGAGAGCGGGTTGTCGCTGTGCAGGGAGATCAGCAGCGCGCCGTCCACGTGGAAGCCGCTGAGGTAGTCGCCCACGCGCTTGTGCTCGGCCTCGGTCCGGGCCGTGGTGAGCATGAGCTGGAGGTCGCGCTCGTGCAGGACCGAGCTCACGCCGCGGATGATGTCGGCGAAGAAGGGGTCCGAGAACAGCCGGTCCCGGGGCTCGGAGACGACCAGCGCGATCGTGTCGGTGCGCCTGGTGACCAGGGTGCGCGCGGCCTGGTTCGGGCTGTAGCCGAGTTCGGCGATCGCGGCGTGCACGGCCTCCCTGGTGCGGGGGCTCACCTGCGCGGACCCGTTGATCACCCGCGAGACGGTCCCTCGTCCGACCCCGGCGCGCTGCGCCACCATCTCCAGGGTCGGACGCTTCCGACCAGCACCGGTCTTGGCCACTTCGAGGCTCCCTCTGGGATCGTGTCCCGCCGTCCCGGGGACTGCTTCCCCGGGACGGCGGCGTGTGCGACGGGCATCCACGGTCATACCCGCCCGGAACGACTGTGTGGGGTGCCCCTCGGGACACCCCACGGTCCTTCCGCGGTACGCCGGACCTCCGCCGTGCGCGGCGGAGGTCCGGCGTACTCCAGGACGTGCTCCGCGGGCACCCGCCCGCCGCGCGGCGGGCGGCGTCCACGGGACGCGTTACCGGCGCTCGGGGAACTGCCCCGTCTTGGCCAGTTCGGCGTACCAGTGACCGCTGTCCTTGATGATCCTGCGCTGCGTCTCGTAGTCGACGTGCACGATGCCGAACCGGCGGGAGTACCCCCACGCCCACTCGAAATTATCCAGGAGCGACCAGGCGAAGTAACCCCGCAGGGGCACTCCGGCCAGAACGGCCTCCTTGGCCGCCCTCAGGTGGCCCTCGTAGTAGTCGATCCGGTCGGTGTCGTTGACCTCGCCGGCCTCGGTGACGGTGTCCTCGAAGGCGCAGCCGTTCTCGGTGACGTAGAGGTCGATGCCACCGCTCTCCCCCGCCAGGCGGGAGAGCACGTCGAACAGGCCGGTGGGGTCGATCTCCCAGCCCATGTGCGTGACGGGCAGCCCCTGCGAGACGTGCACCTCCTCGGGCTCGGCGCCGAGCCAGGCGCCGCCCTCGCCGCTGACCAGCGCGGGGTCCAGACCCTTGGCGGAGGCGGCGACGAACTCGGGCGAGTAGTAGTTGACGCCCAGGAAGTCCAGGGGGGCGGAGGTGATCTCCAGGTCGCCGTCCTGGATGAAGGAGAAGTCGGTGACGCCGGCGAGGTCCTCCCTGACGTCCGCGGGGTAGCGGCCCTTGAGCAGGGGGTCGGTGAAGATGCGGTTGCGCACGCCGTCGGCGCGGCGGGCGGCGCGGGCGTCCGCGGCGCTGGGCCCGTGGGGGCGGATGACCGCCTGGTTGTGGGCCAGGCCCACCCGGGCGGTGTGACCGGTGGAGCGGATCGCCTCGACGGCCAGGCCGTGGCCCAGCAGGAGGTGGTGCGCGGCGGCCAGGGCAGCGGCCGGGTCCTTGTGGCCCGGCGCGTGGTGACCGTTCTCGTAGCCGAGGAAGGCCGAGCACCAGGGCTCGTTGATGGTCATCCAGTTGCTGACGCGGTCGCCGAGGGCCTCGGCCACGACCTGGGCGTAGTCGCGGAAGCGGTAGGCGGTGTCGCGGTGGGGCCAGCCCCCCGCGTCCTCCAGCGGCTGGGGCAGGTCCCAGTGGTAGAGGGTCGCCCAGGGCTGGATCCCGGCCGCCAGGAGGGTGTCCACCAGGCGGTCGTAGAAGTCGATCCCGGCCTGGTTCACGGCGCCGGTGCCCTCGGGGATGATCCGCGGCCAGGCGACGGAGAAGCGGTACGCGCCCAGGTTGAGCTGGCTCATGAGCGCGACGTCGTCGGCGTAGCGGTTGTAGTGGTCGTCGGCGGGGTCGCCGGTGTCTCCGCCCAGGACCTTGCCGGGGGTCTCGGCGAAGGTGTCCCAGATGCTGCGGCCGCGGCCGTCGGCGGTCGTGGCGCCTTCGATCTGGAACGAGGCGGTGGCCGCCCCCCAGAGGAAGCCCTCAGGGAAATCGTTGCGGTTGTTCACTGCTGGTGTACGCACCTTCCATGACGAGGGGACATCGTTTTGGGAGCGCTCCCATAAAAGAAACAGAGAAGTACCTTGATGTCAATCAACAGCCTCGGCACCGCAATCCAAACGTTACGGGCAGGCGGTGCCGGAGACGGTTCCGCGACGCCGCGGAGCGTCCCGCACGGGCGCTCCGGGGGGCGGCCCGCGGCGCGGCCCGCACGACCGCCCGACGCCGCCCTCAGGTGCCCTCCCCGCCGACGGGTACCACGACGCCCTGCCAGCGGTCCTCCATGAACGCGCGCACCTCGCCGCTGTGCAGGAGTTCGTCGAGCCGGGCGATCTCCTCGTCGCCGATGTCGTGCGTGGCCACCACCAGCCCGTTGGCGTAGGGGTTGTCCCCGGTCTCCTCCCAGGCCAGCACGTTGGCGGTGGAGACCAGGTCGGCCTCCAGGGCGTAGTTGCCGTTGACCACCGCCGCGTCCAGGTCCTGGAGGGAGCGCGGCAGCTGGGCCGCCTCCACCGGGGTGACCGTGACGCCGAGCGGGTTGTCCTCGATGTCGTCGACCGTGGGCGCCTCCTCGCCCGTGTCGGCCAGGGTGATGACGCCCTCGGTGTCGAGCAGGTCCAGAGCCCGGCCCATGTTGGAGGTGTCGTTGGGCACGCCGATCTGTGCGCCCTCGGGCAGGTCCGCCAGGTCGGTCAGCTCCTGCGAGTAGATGCCGAAGGCCTCCAGGTGCACGTCCGTCACGTAGCTCAGGTCGGCGTCCGGGTTGCCCTGGAGGTACTCCTCCAGGAACGGCCGCGTCTGGTAGTAGTTGGCGTGCAGTTCGCCCTCGGCCAGCGCCGCGTTGGGCTGGTTGTAGTCGGTGTAGACGGACACGTCCAGGGCCAGCCCCGCGTCGGCCGCCAGGTTCTCGTCGACGAACTCCAGGATCTCGGCGTGCGGCGTCGGCGTCGCGCCGATCCGCAGGACGGTCACGTCCTCCCCGCCGGTCTCCTCCCGCGCCCGTTCGCTGGGGCTGCCGCAGGCCGCCAGCAGGGCCACCGCCGTCGCCGCGGCGGCGCCCCGCACCGCGCGCCTCCTCGCGTCCTCGGTCATCGCCGTCTCCCTCCGTGTCTCCGGGACAACTCCTGGGGGGAGGGGGTCGTTCTCTGGTGTACCCCGTCGCGTCAGCGCCGCGCCAGGCGACGCACCAGCAGGTCGCCCAGGCTCTGCGCGATCTGCACGATGACGATGAGCAGGATGACGGTGGCCCACAGGTAGTGGTCGTTGAAGCGCTGGTAGCCCTCGCGGATGGCCAGGTCGCCCAGACCGCCGCCGCCGATGGCGCCGGCCATCGCCGAGTAGGAGATGAGCGTGACCACGGTCATCACCAGGCCCGCGATGAGGCCGGGCATGGCCTCGGGCAGCATCACCTTGCCCACGATGGTGACGCGGCGGGTGCCCATGGCGTGCGCGGCCTCCACGACCCCGCGGTCCACCTCGCGCAGGGAGGTCTCCACCAGGCGGGCGAAGAAGGGGATCGCGCCGATGCTCAGGGGAACGATCGCGGCCGTGGGGCCCAGGGTGGTGCCCACCAGCAGGCGGGTGAGGGAGAGCACGGCCACCATCAGCACGATGAACGGCAGGGAGCGGCCGATGTTGACGACGGCGCTGAGCACGGCGCGCACGGCGGGTGCGGGGATGAGCCCGCCCCGGTCGGTGGCCACCAGCAGCACGCCCAGCGGCAGGCCGAACAGGACGCTGACGACGGTGGCCCACCACACCATGTAGACGGTGTCCAGGGTGCCCAGCCACAGGTCGGGCCACATCGCGGGCCAGGCCTGGACGAACGCGACGACGGCGTCCCAGGGACCGGTGCCCCCGGTCGCGGCGGCCAGGTGCAGGACGTCGGCGGGGTTGGTGCTCACTTGCGGGCCTCCTCGACCAGCAGGCCGTGCTCGGACAGGTAGGCGAGCGCCTGGTCGCGGCGGCCGCCGCGCAGGTCCACGCTCAGGCGGCCCACGGACTGCCCGGCGACCTCCTCCACGCCGCCGCCCAGGATGTTGACGTCCACGTCGAAGCGGCGGGTGAGCTCGGACATGAGCGGCTCGTCGAAGGAGCGCGGGTAGGTGACGTAGACCGTGTCGGGCCCGCCGTGCGCGGGAAGCGGGAAGAGGGAGCGCGCCAGCAGCGAGCCGGGGGTGCCGATGAGGTCGAGCACCCGGCCGGACTCCAGGAACGCGCCGTTCTCCATGATCGCCGCGGAGTCGCAGATCCTCTTGATCACGTCCATCTCGTGGGTGATCAGCAGGATGGTCAGGCCCAGTTCGTCGCGCAGGCGGCGCAGCAGGGCCAGGATTGCGTCGGTGGTGGCCGGGTCGAGTGCGGAGGTGGCCTCGTCGCTGAGCAGCACCTTGGGGTCGGAGGCCAGCGCGCGGGCGATGCCCACCCGCTGCTTCTGGCCGCCGGAGAGCTGGGAGGGGTAGGCGCGCGCCTTGTCCCCCAGGCCCACGAGTTCGAGGAGTTCGCCCACGCGCCTCCTGCGGCGGGTGCGGTCGACGCCGGAGACCTCCATGGGGAAGGCCACGTTGCCCGCGACGGTGCGCGAGGACAGCAGGGCGAAGTGCTGGTGCACCATGCCGATGCGGCGGCGGGCGACCCGCAGCCGCGCGCCGCGCAGCGCGGTCAGCTCCTCGCCGTCGACCCGGACCGTTCCGGCGTCGGGGCGCTCCAGGAGGTTGACCGAGCGCAGCAGGGTGCTCTTGCCCGCGCCGCTCTGTCCGACCACACCGAAGATCTCGCCGGGCTCGACGTGCAGGTCGACCCCGTCCAGGGCGGTCACCCGGTGCTTCTTCAACCTGTAGGCCTTGTGGAGGCCCACTGCGTCAATCACGGTGTTCCCATCGACGTCTGGCGGTGGTGTGGCGCCCGGCGGGGTCCGGCGCGGGCCCGTCGCCCGCGTCCGAGCGTACGGAAGCGCCCCGCGGGCGCGGGCGGCGGCGCGCCGGTGGTCGGGCGGGTGTCGGCGGCGGCCCGTCCGCGCGGGGCGGCCGGTCGGGGGACGCGCCGCCCTCGGCGGCGGTGTCCCTTCGGACCTCCGCTCCGCTTCGTCCCGCCCGTCGCCCGCCACCGCCCTCAACGGACGCTGCGCGCAGTCATCCTTGTGTCCGGGCGCCCGAACCGATCCCCGCGGACTGGGGCCGGTTCGAGAAGGCGGGCCTCAGCCCCCGGTGTCCGGGGGCTGCGGGCGGATCCACGGGACCGGGCGGACACGACAGCGCCCGCCGGGCAGCGGAAGACACCGCTCGGCGGTGTCCGACCGCGTGGGCGCGGTGGTCGCTGGGTCGTGCGCACAAGCCTTCACGTTTCCTACTCAACCACGGGGAAAAGGGTCGGTTCACCCGATTTCGCTGTTCGGATCGGGTTACCTCCACCACATCGAGGCCCTCGCGGCACGGTGGATTCGTCCCGTCCCTCCCGAATAACCGCGCGAGTGCCTACACTCATGACGGTCCCTTTACTCTCGCCCCCGGCTCCCGGGTGTGCGCGGGAGGCCAGGGCCGAAGGCCGCTCCCGCGGCTGTCGGCCCCTCTGGGGAAACGACGAGAAACAGCGCCCGCTCCGCCCCCGTGCCCGGGGGCCGTGCGGGCCCGAGGAGCGACCACACCGTGCAGCCCGACGACCTGAGCCGAGTGGACGAATTCGCCGACTTCTGGGCTCCCGACCCTCCCGAACTCAGCTTGCCGGACCGCGCCCGGGCCCTGGCGGGGCTCCTCGCCGCCGCTGCGCGCCCGGGCCGCGCGCGTGTGGCCGCGCTGGCGCTGGCCGTGCTGGGCGGCTTCCTGTTCGCACCCCAGGGCACGGCGGTGGCGGCGCCGGTGCCCGCCGAGCCGGAGGACATGAGCGCCCTCCAGGACCGCGCGGAGACCCTGAGCGAGGAGTTCAACGGCGAACTGCGCGACATGGAGGGCGTCATCCAGGAGGCCGAGCGTGCCGAGGAGCGGGCCCAGAGCACCCGCGAGGACGTCGAGGACGCGCGCGAGCAGGTGCGCGCCCTGGCGGTGGCCACCTACACCAGCAGCGGGATCGGCCTGTCCATGTCGCTGTTCGTCGAGGCCGACCCCGACGAGATCATCGACCGCGCGGTGGTGATCGACTACCTGTCCACCAGCAACCAGGACAAGATCGACCAGCTCAGCCAGGCCCTGGAGCGCGACGAGACCGCGCAGGAGAACGCCGAGGAGCAGCTGGCCGCGGCTGAGGAGGACCTGGACGAGCTGGAGGGGCGCCGCGAGGAGGTCCAGGAGATGATCGCGGACCACCCCGTGCAGCCGATGGGCGGCCAGTACAACATCACCCCGCGCACCGAGCAGATGCGCGAGCTGATCATCGAGGAGTTCGGCGAGGGCAGGGACGTGGGCGGCGTGGGCTGCTACCGGGCGGTCGGCGGCTGGGTGGTCGGCGAGCACCCCAAGGGCCGCGCCTGCGACTTCATGGTGGACCCCAACGGGAACACGCCCCCACAGGAGCAGATCGACCGCGGCTACGCGATCGCCGAGTGGGCCCAGGAGAACGCCGACCGCCTCGGGATCATGTACATCATCTACCGGCAGCAGATCTGGGACATCCGCCGCGGCGACGAGGGCTGGCGCGACATGGCCGACCGCGGCAGCATCACCGAGAACCACTTCGACCACGTGCACATCTCGATGTTCTGATCCGGCGGCGCCCCCGACGGACGCCCCATTACCCCGCGCGGGGCGCGACCGCGCGGGGAACGGCGTCACGATTGCGTCACGTGCGTGATGAGTTCCTGCACAACCGACACAAAACAGTGACGATTCACCCTGCTACCCCCGGTCTGACCTGCCCAGGGGACACCGCTCACGGCTAGGATGCACACGTCCCGGCCCGGACCGAAGGACGCCTTCGGCTCCGTCCGGCCACCGCCCCCGGTGGCCGGTCCCCGGTCCACCGCAACCTCCGCACGGAGGCGGGGAACGCCCGCCCACTCCCCCGCCCTCGCCCGCGGGACGGCAGTGGCGACAGGTGCGCCTCCCCCACACGGCCACCGTGCCCCCTTCCGGGGCCGCACGGGAAGTCGTGAGAACCCAACGGCGCACACACGCGTCCCAGACAACACGGTCATCACACACGGGCGAGGGGAGCCATGAGCGAAAACGGACCATACAACCAGCCGCCGCAGAACCCATACGGCGGTGGGGACAACAGTGGGGGCCAACCGCCCTACGGCCCGCCCCACGGCGCCCCCTACGGCGACCCCAACACCGGAGGACAGCCGCCCCACGGCGGCCCCTACGGCGACCCGAACACCGGAGGACAGCCGCCCCACGGCGGTCCCTACGGCGACCCCGGAACCGGCGGCCAGCCGCCCTACGGCGGTCCCGCGGGTTTCCCCGGCTCCCCGGACCAGCAGATGTACGCGGGCGGCCAGCCGCCCTACGGCGGCGGTCCCGGCGGCCCCGGGTACCCCCCTCCGCCGCAGCAGCCCCAGGGCGGCGGCAACAAGGCGGGCCTGTGGGTCGTGATCGGCGGCGGCGTCGTGATCGTCGTCCTGGTCATCGCCGTCCTGGTCATGCTCGTCACCAACGGCGGCGGGCAGCAGACCGTCACCCCCGAGCCCGAGCCCGCCCCGAGCACGGAGGAGACCACCGGCGGCGGTGAGACGTCCGAGCCCGCCCCCGACGCGGCCCCCGCGGGCGAGCCCCCCTACGCCGTCCCCACCGAGCCCTGCCAGGCCTTCACCGACCAGGTGCTCTCCGACTTCCTGATCCAGGACGAGGGCGACAAGTACGTCCAGGACAACAACTCCTACTGCGAGAGCCTCGAAGGCGCCGCCCCGGAGGGCAACCCCTCCGAGAGCTACGCGATGTTCGAGATCAGCTACCAGGTCCCCTACTCCGCCGCCGACTCCGTCGAGGCAGCCACCAGCGACTTCCAGACCGCGGTGCAGGAGCTCAGGGGCGAGGGTGACTACAACACCTTCTACGACGCCGCGAACGTGGAGGAGGACAAGGAGGTGGACCTCGGCGACGAGGCCCACTACGTCCTCACCAAGTACGACTTCCTGGGTGAGGACATCCCCGAGGCCACGCTGGTGATCCGCAGCGCCAACCTCAACATCCGGGTCCAGTACCAGATGCACCCGCCCTTCACCGAGGACGCCTCCGCCGAGGACCTGGTCATGCCCGACAACGTCGAGGAGATCATGCTCAACGCCGGCGCCGAGGCGCTGGCCCTGGTCGGCGCCTGAGGCGGCTGACCGGACACGGCACGAGGGGGCCGCGGCGTTCGCCGCGGCCCCCTCTCGCATGTCAGCCTCCCGGGGACTCTTTTTGGATCGACCTCAGCTTGTGGGGGTCGGTTCGGGTGCCCACGGGGTTCTGGAGGGGCTGGAGGTGAGGCTGCAAGCAGGACCGCGCCGTAGGCGTCCGTCGAGGGTGGTGGGCGACGGTGTGGGCACGAGCCGTCTCACCGGAGGCACCGCTGTGCCTGCTTCAACCCGATTCCCGTTCTCCGGGCGCCCGAGCAAGGAAGACACCGCGCCGCAGGCGTCCGTTGAGGGCGGTGACCCGTCCCGACGCGCAGCGTCCCCGACGGGCGATGGCGGGCGACGGGCGGGCCGAAGCGGATGTCCAAAAAACACTGCCGGGCTCACACCAGGTCGGCGCGCACCCGGCGGGCCGCCTCGACCATGTTGCGCAGGGCCTGTTCGGCCTCGGCGTAACCGCGCGTCTTGAGGCCGCAGTCGGGGTTCACCCACAGGTTCTGGGCGTCGATGTGCGCGACCGCCAGCCGCAGCGACCCCTCGATCTCCTCCACCGAGGGCACCCGCGGGGAGTGGATGTCGTACACGCCCGGGCCGATCCCGCGCCTGTAGCCCCGCTCGCCCAGGTCCCGCACCAGCTCCATGCGCGAGCGTGCGGCCTCCACGCTGGTGACGTCGGCGTCCAGCGCCTCGATGCCGCCGACGATCAGCCCGAACTCGGAGTAGCACATGTGCGTGTGGACGGTCGTGGACGGCGACACCCCCGACGTGGCCAGGCGGAAGGAGCCCACCGCCCAGTCCAGGTACCGCGCCCGGTGCTCCGAGCGCAGCGGCAGCAGTTCGCGCAGGGCCGCCTCGTCCACCTGGATGTGGCGGATCCCGGCGCGCTCCAGGTCGGCGACCTCGTCGCGCAGAGCCAGGGCCACCTGGCGGGCGGTCTCGCCCAGCGGCTGGTCGGTGCGCACGAACGACCAGGCGAGCATGGTGACCGGGCCGGTCAGCATGCCCTTGACCGGCTTGTCGGTGCGCGACTGGGCGTAGGTGGTCCACTCGACCGTCATCGGCGCCGGACGCGAGACGTCGCCGAACAGGATCGGCGGGCGCACGCACCGCGAACCGTAGGACTGCACCCAGCCGTTCTCGGTGGTGGCGTAGCCCTCCAGCTGCTCGGCGAAGTACTGGACCATGTCGTTGCGCTCGGGCTCGCCGTGCACGAGCACGTCCAGGCCGATCTCCTCCTGGAGCGCGACGACCCGGTCGACCTCCTCGCGCAGGACGGCCTTGTAGGCGTCCTCGGCCAGTTCCCCCCTGCGGTGCGCGGCGCGGGCGCGGCGCAGCTCGGCGGTCTGGGGGAAGGAACCGATGGTGGTCGTGGTGAGCGGGGTGTCGGTGGGCCTGCCGCGCTCCCGCGGGCGCTCGTAGGCGTCCGGGCCCAGGGCGTCGAGGCGGGCGCGCACGCGCGCGTCGGTGAAGGCGGGGGGACGGACGCCGCCCCGACCGGTGTACTCGGCCTCGGCCCCCTCGGACAGCACGCGGCCGAGCAGAGCCGTCTCCCGGGCCTTCTGCCGGGCGAAGGCCAGGGCCCCGCGCAGCTCGGGGGCCAGGGAGGTCTCGGCGTCCAGGTCCAGGGGCACGTGCAGCAGGGAGCAGGAGGTGCTCACGGTCAGCTCGTCGGTGAGGGCCAGCAGGGTGCCGAGCGCGGCGACGGCGACCGGGATGTCGGTGCGCCAGACGTTGCGTCCCTCCACCACGCCCGCGACCAGGCGGGTGGCGCCCAGGCCGGAGATCCGCACCAGGTCGTCCACGCCCTCGTCGTCGGTGACCAGGTCCAGGCCGACCGCCTCGACCGCGGACTCCTTGAGGACGCGCAGGGCCGCGGAGCCGATGGAGCCGAAGTAGGTGGACACCAGCAGGGAGGGCCGGTCGGTGACCGCGCCCAGGCGCTGGTAGGCGTGCTCCAGGTGGCCGACGGCGGCGCGGCCCTCGTCGGTGGCCAGGATCGGCTCGTCCAGCTGGACCTCGGTGGCGCCCGCGGCCCGCAGGTCGCCGAGGAGCTGGGCGTAGGCGTCCAGGAGCTGGTCGAGCAGCTGGACCGGTTCCCAGCCCTCGGGGGCGCCGTCGGCGGGCTTGGCCAGCAGCAGGAAGGTGAGCGGGCCGACCAGGACCGGGCGGGTGTGGAAGCCCGCCTCGGCGGCCTCACGGAACTCGGCGACGGGCTTGTCGCCCACCAGGCGCGGACGCGTGCCGGGCGAGAGCTCGGGGACCAGGTAGTGGTAGTTCGTGTCGAACCACTTGGTCATCTCCAGCGGAGGGGCGCCCTGCTCGCCGCGGGCGAGCGCGAAGTAGCGGCGCAGCTCCTCCTCGCGGTCCGGCGCCGCGGCGGGCGGGGCGAAGCGGGAGGGGACCAGGTCGAACAGGACCGCGGTGTCCAGCACGTGGTCGTAGTAGGAGAACGTGTTGGAGGGGATGTCGTCGACACCGGCCTCGCGCAGCTGGGCGTAGACGCCCAGGCGCAGGTCGGCGGCGACCCCGTCCAGTTCCCGGGCGGTGGTGCGGCCCCTCCAGTGGGACTCGCAGGCGCGCTTGAGCTCGCGGTCGGGGCCGATGCGCGGGTAGCCGTGCACGGTCGAGCGCACGGAGGGACGTGGTCCGCCCGGGGCCGCGGAAGGCGCGGGGGTCGTGGTCATGAGCTTCTCTCCCTCGTCGAAAGCCGGGTACCGGCCGCGGGGAGGAGAAGAGGGGCGGGCACGCCGACGGACGCGCCGCGGGCGCGCACCGGACCTGCCACCGCCTCCGGCCCTCCCTCGGGGCGCGGGACCGCCGGCGCCGCGGGTGCGTCGCCGGGTGGAGGCAGGTCTTCGGACTCGGGGGCGCGGGCGGTGCGGACACCGCTCCTCCTACTGGCCGCCGCTTCCCGGTTTCCGGTCTCGGCGACCGGCACTACCAGTGCTCATGGCGGCGTTCGTTCCCCCATACCGCTGCGGGGCAGTCCCGGACTCGCACCGGGTTCCCTCTTGCGACATGGTTCCGCCCCGTTCGTTCCGGGCCGGGCCCGGGACGCGGGGGTGGATCATGTACCTTCCACGGCTGCAAGTATAGGGAGGGCCCCCTTCGCCCATGCACCCGGCGTGCGGCCCCATGCGCACGGTCCGGACGGTGAGAACCCCCGTCCTTCGGCCGGCGTCACACACGAAGTCAAGCGTTGCGCGGGTGAGCCCTCTCTGCTCCCCGCGGACGTTCGTCTGAGCGATGAACGTGGAGATTCCCTCGTGAATAAGCAGTCCCGCCTCGCCATGGCACCGGACCACCCCCTGATCACGGTCGTGGTAGCCCTGGCGGTCCTGGCGGGCATGGTGTTGTTCGCCACCCGCTCCTCCGGAGAGCCCGAGCCAGGGCCGCGGACGCAGGGAGCGCCGCTCTCCGAGAGCGAGCCGCCTCCCCCGGCCTCCGGCGAGCCCGACGGGCTCACCGAGGTGGACGCGGCCGCCGTGGCGGACGTGGAGGAGGCCGAGCTGCCCTACGACGGGGAGATCTCCGTCTCGGTGACCTACCCGGTGATCCCCAACGCCGAGCCGCTGGCCGACTTCCTGGAGCGCGAGCTGACCGACGAGGTGCGCGCCTTCGAGGCGGCCAACCCCGGCGCGGTCTCCTTCGAGGCGGGGTGGAACCTGACCGCGGCGCGCGACGGCCTGCTGGGGGTCCGCGTGACCCGGGTGGAGACCGACTCCGAGGGGTCCCGGGAGGGTTACACCACCTACTGGTACGACACCGAGACCGCGGCGCACCACCCCTCCGCCGCGCTGGTCGGCGGCCAGGAGCAGCTGGAGGAGCTCAACGGCCTGGTGCGCGACGCCGTCGGGAGCGGGGAGGACGGGGAGGGCCCGGCCGACCCCGACGTCATCCACCCGATCAGCTCCCTGTACGACTCGGTGGGCTTCAACCCCGACGGGGACCTGGTCGTGGAGTTCGACGCCGGGCAGGTGGCCCCGGCGCAGGAGGGCCGCACGCGCGCGGTGGTCGCCGCCGGTGAGGCCGAGGGCCTGCTGTCCGAGCTGGGACTGCGCGTGCGAGACGCCGCGACCGTGGGCGTGGACGACTTCTCCATCGCCGCCCCGCCCCGGGCCGACAAGGACGGCCAGGAGGACGGCGCCGTGCCCGGACAGGTGCCCGCGGTGGACCCCGGCGTCGACTGCTCCGACCCCGACACCAAGTGCGTGGCGCTGACCTACGACGACGGCCCCGGCGGGCGCACCCCCGAACTGCTGGACGCCCTCGCCGAGTACGACGCGCGGGCCACGTTCTTCGTCACCGGCAACCCCGTCATGGAGCACCCGCACACGGTGCGGCGCGCCTACGCCGAGGGGCACGAGATCGCCAACCACACCCTGAACCACCCCGACCTGGCCGGTCTGGGCGCGGGAGGGGTGCGCGCGGACCTGGACATCGTGCAGGCGCTGGTGTACCGCGAGACGGGTTACACCATGGACCTCATGCGTCCGCCCTACGGCTCGACCGACGAGGGCGTGGCCTCGGTGACCGCGGACATGGGCCTGGCCCAGATCCTGTGGAGCGTGGACACCCTCGACTGGAAGGACCGCAAGGCCCCGGTGATCCACGACCGGGTGCTGGAGGGCGCTTCGGACGGGGCGATCATCCTCATGCACGACATCCACGGCACCACCGTCGACGCCTCCCGTACGGCGATCCGGGAACTGCACGAGCAGGGGTACACCATGGTCACGGTGTCCCAGCTGCTGGGGACCACGACCCCCGGCGAGACCTACATGGACGGGGTCCCCGACGCCCCGGAGGAGGGCGCCGAGCCCTCCGAGGAGCCCGCTGAGGGGGCCGAGGAGGCTTCCGAGGGGGCCTGAGGGCGCGGCGTCACGGCGCGGCGGGCGGTCCGGGTGAGGATGGCCCAGGGAGGACTTCGGGGCCGCGGCCGGTGGGCCACACGGGAAGCGGAACCGTGTGAGGGCACCGGGCGGTGCCGGTAGGGCGCCCGCACGGGCGTTCCCGGTCTCCGGCGCGTCGCCCGTCCCGGGGTGGTGACCACATGTGGTCACCACCCCGGGACGGGTGGGGGCGTCCCCTATGTTGCTCCCAGCAGCAGCCGTGTTGGCCACCCGCTGAGGGATGAGGGAGTCCGGTGTTGTCGTCGACTCGAGTCCACCCGAACGAGGCCGCCCCCTGCCCCGGGGCCGGGGGGAGCCGGCCGTGGGAGCGCAGAGCCCGGTGGTCCGGGGCGGCGCTGGCCGCGCTGGTCCTGCCCCTGGCCGCGTGCGGCACCGAGGGGATCGCCTCCGGGGGCGGTGAGGAACCGGAACTGATCACGGTGGTGGCGGCGGAACCGGGGGACGGGGTCACCGAGTGGCGCGGGGACGCCTCCGACTTCGAGGACCACCCGTACAAGCCCGAGGGGCTCACGATCGACGTGGCCTACCCCGTGTTCGCGGGCGCCGACGCCTTCGCCGAGGACCTGGCCGCCCGGGTGGACCAGGAGGTGCGCGACTACCGGGGCGCCAGCCGGGACCCGGTGAACCTGGGCGTCGACTGGGAGGTGGTCGCCGCCGGGAACGGGGTCCTGGGCGTGCGCCTGGTGCGCACCGAGGAGGACTTCCACGGGCTGCGCCAGGGGTACGGGACGTACTGGTACGACGTGTCCACCGGCCACACCGCCTACTCCACCGAACTGCTGGCCGACGACGCGGCGCTCCGGGAGCTCAACGGGATCGTCCGGGACTCGTTCGCCGACGAGGAGGCGGTGGACGCGCAGGGGCTGCACCCGGTGATGCGCACCTACGACTCGATGGGGTTCAACGCCGACGGGGACCTGGTGGTGGAGTTCGACGACGGGGACCTGTCCCCGATCGTGGAGGGCCACCCACCGTCCTCGGCGCCGGGGCGGATGGTCGCGGTGGTGCCCGCCGAGGAGGCCGCGCCCCTGCTGTCCGGCCTGGGCGAGCGGGCGCGGGAGGCCGCCGTGGCGGAGGAGCCCGTGCTGACCGTGGAGGCGCCCGGCAGCGAGCCCCCGGCCGAGCCGCGGGTGCCGGGGGTGGTCTCGGCGGGAGACCCCGACCTGGACTGCGCCGAGGCCAAGTGCATCGCGCTGACCTTCGACGACGGACCGGTCGCGACGACTCCGCGACTGCTGGACCTGCTGGCGGAGGAGGAGGTGGCGGCCACCTTCTTCCTCAACGGCAACCCGGCGCTGACCCGGCCCAGCGTCACGCGTCAGATCTACGCGGAGGGGCACGAGATCGGCAGCCACAACCACCTGCACGAGCGCATGCCCGAGTCCTTCGAGGGCGAGGAGCTGGTCCACCAGGTGGCCGCGGTGAGCGCGATGGTGCGCCGTCAGACGGGGCACACCGTGGAACTGTTCCGGCCGCCGTTCGGCGACAGCTCGCCGGAGGTGCTGGAGGAGATCGGCCGTCAGGGCATGGCCGAGATCCTGTGGAGCCAGGACAGCGAGGACTGGACCGGCATGAGCCGCGACGAGGTCGTGGAGAGCGTGGTGGGCGGGGCCCGGCCGGGGGGCGTGGTACTGCTGCACGACACCCTGGAGCCGACCCTGGCCGCGGTCCCCGAGATCATCGAGCGGCTGCGGGCCGACGGGTACGAGTTCGCGACCGTCAGCCAGGTCTATGAAGGCCCGGAGGCCGGCGAGAGCTACCCGCCCGAGGGGCTGTCCGCGCCCGCCGGTTCCTGAGGTCCGGGGAGGACCGGCACGCGCGTCGGCGGCCGGTGGGGTGTCCCACCGGCCGCCGCGTCCGTGCGGTGGCGACGCGCCCCTCGGCGGCGGACGCGGCCCCGGGCGGCGGGACCGCGAACCGCCTCGCCGGTGACGGGTCCGCGTGCGGATTCCGGGCGCTCGGCGAGTCCGCGTACCCGGTCCTTGTGACGGTCCGTGCGGGCTCCGGCTGCGGGCTCAGCCCCTGGCGGTGGCCGCGGCGGGGTCCGTCCCCTGCCCGCCACCGGCCGCCGGGGCGACCGGGGCGGGGACGTCGGCCCCGACGACCTCGTTGATGGAGCGGTGGCCGGAGGCCCGCACCAGCCGGGCGAGGCCGCGGTTGATGCGGCGGGGCCAGAGGGGGCCTCCGTAGATGAGACCGGTGTAGCCCTGCACGAGGCTGGCCCCCGCGCGGATACGGAACCAGGCGTCCAGGGGCGTCTCGATGCCGCCGACGGCGATCAGGGTCACCCGGTCGCCAACGCGGGCGCGCAGGCGGCGCAGCACCTCCAGGGAGCGCCGCTTGAGGGGGGCGCCGGAAAGGCCGCCCGCACCGGCCGCCTCCACCTGCGCCGCGGGGGTGGTCAGCCCCTCGCGGGAGATGGTGGTGTTGGTGGCGATGATGCCGTCGAGCCCCTCGGCCAGCGCGAGGTCGGCGACGGCGTCGACGTCCTCGTCGGCGAGGTCGGGGGCGATCTTGACCAGGAGGGGCAGGTCCGGTCGGTCGGCCTCGGCCAGGGCCCCGCGCACGGCGGCCAGGAGCGGGCGCAGCTGCTCCACGCCCTGGAGGTTGCGCAGTCCGGGGGTGTTGGGCGAGCTGACGTTGACCACCAGGTAGTCGGCGTAGCGGGCCAGGCGCCGGGCGCTGAGGGCGTAGTCGGCGGGGGCCTCCTCCTCGGGCGTGACCTTGGTCTTGCCGATGTTGACGCCGAGCACGGGACGGCGGCCGCCGCGCCGGTGGTGGAGGCGTTCGGCGACCAGGGCCGACCCCTCGTTGTTGAAGCCCATGCGGTTGACGATCGCGCGGTCGGCCACCAGTCGGGACAGGCGCGGCCGGGGGTTGCCCGGCTGGGGCTGGGCGGTGACGGTGCCCACCTCGACGAAGCCGAAGCCGAGCGCGGCCAGCCCGGAGGGGCTCTCCGCGTTCTTGTCGAAACCGGCCGCGAGCCCCAGCGGGCCGGGGAACTCCTGCCCGAGGGCGTGCACGGTCAGCTCCGGCTCGCGCGGCCCGAGCACACCGTTCATGGCGGAGGCCACGGCGGGCAGGGAGGTCACGCCGCGCAGGGCGGCGAAGCTGAGCTTGTGGACCTTCTCCGCGTCCATGTGGCGCAGGACCGAGCGGAAGAGCATCTGGTAGAACACGGTCATCCGTTTCCCTCGCCCTCGCGCTCGGCGAGGAAGCGTTCGAGTTCGGCGCCGAGCTCGTCGGCGGTGGGCAGCTGGGCGTCGTCGTCGGCCAGCGGGAGCGTGGGACGCTCCTGGGGGTCGGTCCGCGAGGACATGATGTCGTCGTACTGGCGCTCCAGGTTGGCCACGACGCGCTGGATCTCCTCGGAGGCCATGACCTGTTCGGCGATGTCGACGTCGGTCGCCGCGGCGACCTCCTCCATCTCCGTGGTGGTCAGGGCCAGGCCGGTGGCCCCGGCCACGTACTCGGCGGCGGCGATGGCCGCGCGCGGGTACTGGGCCTGGGCCAGGTAGCTGGGCACGTGGACGGCGTAGCCCACGAAGTCGTGGCCGCGCTCGCCGAGCCGGTACTCCAGCAGTGAGGTGGCGCTGCCGGGCACCTCGACGCGGCCGATCCACGGGGTGTGCCCCTCGACCAGCTCGGGGCGGGTGGAGTGCGGGGTGACCGTGACCGGCCGGGTGTGCGGGACCGCCATGGGGATGCCGTGGACGCTGACGGACAGCGTGACGGAGAAGCGGTCGACGAGGCTCCCCACGGCGGCGACGAAGGCCTCCCACTCACGGTCCGGCTCCGGGCCGTGCAGGACCAGGAAGGGGGCGCCCTCGTCGTCGTGCATCCGGTACAGGGCGATCTTGGGCGCGTCGTAGGCGGTCCAGGTGTTCTCGACGAAGGTCATCGTCGGGCGGCGCGAGCGGTAGTCCACGAGGCGGTCGGCGTCGAAGGTCGCGACCTCCTCCGCGGTGAACCGGTCGAACAGCGACGTGATCATCTGGCGCCCGGCGTGTCCGGCGTCCACGAAGCCGTCCAGACAGACCAGCATCGCCAGTCCGGCGACGTCCTCGAAGCCTGGGTGGAGTTCGTACAGATCTGCGGAGTCACGCACCGGGTTCTCGTCTCCAAAACTGGTCGGGGTCACAGGGTCGCGCTCACGCGGCGGTCGGACGCCGGGGTACGGCCGGGAAGGCCCGATTCGCACCGCCTGGGAGGCTGTGCCCTGCTTCTCCAGAATACCGACCCACCAGCCCGCCGACCGAGCCGCGCGAGGGCGCTCGCGCCCCACGGCACCACCGCCGCCGACCGGTGCGGGAAGCGAACCCCGACCGGCTGAGCCGTGCCAGGACGCTCACCCACACCCCTACCAACCCCGACCGGCGGAGGGAGCTTCCTGCAACCGGGGCATGAGAGGACCGCCACACCCCGGCCCGGACCGCGCCCCGGCGGTTCACTGCGGGTCGGCGGCTCAGCGCGGGTCGGCCACCAGCAGCGAGCGCAACCGGTTGAGGACGGCGGCGACCTCGAAGCGGCGGGGCAGGGCGTAGTCGCCGCCGAAGTCGGAGCCCAGCAGGGTGACGCCCCTTCTGCCCAGGGCCTCCTCCAGGGAGTCGAGCGCCTGGGCGAGGGTGCGGACGCCGTCCAGGTGGCGTCCGGCGACCAGCTCGCGCAGGGCCAGTCCGGCGCCGGTGATCTGTCCGGGGTCGACGAACTGCTCCACCGCGCGCACGTCGACGTCGTGGTCGCCGAACACCAGCACGTCCATGTCGCGGCGCTTGATCCGGCCCCGGCCCCGCGAGGTGCTGTCGTCCACGGAGGCGGGGTCGACCACGCGGGGGCGCGGCAGGGCGAAGTCCGCGTCCACGCGCTCGTGGGCGAGCTCGCGGGCCCGTTCGGTGACGTCGTACGGGTGGTAGGCGTCGAGCATGATCACGTGGTCGGCGACGTCGAAGTAGTCGCCGCTGCCGCCCATGACCAGGACCGTGGACACCCCGTGGTCGCGGCGCAGGGGCCGGACGAGGTCGATGAAGGGGACCAGGGGCTCCCGGTCGCCGTGCACGAGGGCCTGCATGCGCTCGTCGCGGATCATCAGGTTGGTGGCGGTGGAGTCCTCGTCCACCAGCAGGGTGCGCGACCCCGCCTCGACCGCCTCGCAGATGTTGGCCGCCTGGGAGGTGGACCCGGAGGCGTTCTCGGTGCGGAAGTCGCTCGTGTCGGCGCCGGTGGGCAGGTTGCGCACGAAGGCGCTCACGTCCACGCGTTCGACCCTGCGGCCCTCCTCCGCGCGGATCTTGACGGCGTCGTACCTGGTCACCACCAGTTCGCGGCCGTCGCCGGGGACGTGGTCGTAGACACCGCGCTCCAGGGCGTGCAGCAGGGTGGACTTGCCGTGGAAGCCGCCGCCGACGATGAGGGTGATGCCCTCGGGGACGCCCATGCCGCTCACCGTGCCCCGGTGCGGCAGGTCGACGCTGACCCGCAGGCCCTCGGGGGAGGCGAAGGGCACGGCGCCGCCGGTCATCGGTTCGTCGCTGACACCGCTGCGCCGGGGCAGCACGGCGCCGTCCGCGACGAAGGCCACCAGGCCCCTCTCCTCCAGCTGGGAGCGCAGGGCGACCGTGTCGGCGACGCTGTCGGCGAAGGCCGCGGCCTCCTCGGTGTCGACCTCCTCCCAGTCCAGGTCGTCCACCAGGCCGGGCAGCGTGCGGCACAGCTCCCGCTCGGCGGTGCGGCCGTCGATGCGGCGGCCGTGGCCGGGCAGGTCGATGCCGATGCGCAGGTCGATGCCGCCGTCGGTGAGCTGGCAGGAGGAGCGTTCGATCACCTCCTGGCCTCCGGTGTCGATCCTGAGCAGCGATCCGCGCAGGAGCCGGCGGGCGCGCCGCCCCAGGTAGTCGGCGGTGGCGCGGCGGCGCACCGGGTCGCCCCAGGCGCTCTTGGGGATGCCGGCGTCCGGGATGAGCACGCGCACCCGCGAGGGCGGCGCGAAGGGGTCGGCCTGGACCCGCTGCACGGTCAGGGTGAAGTCGCCGAAGTCCCAGTCCCCCCTGAAGGACTTGTAGCGGCCGTAGGAGGCGCCGTCCATGCGCAGGAGTTCCTCGGAGAGCCGGGCCCCGTCGCGGACGCCGCGGATCGGCTCGGGCTCGGGCGCGCGCCCGCCGCCGCGGCCCCCGCCGCCCCCGTACCGGCGCCCCTGGCCGCCCCCGTACCGTCCCGTCATCGCTGTCCCCCAGACGTCTGTTTCCTCTGTTCCGGCCAGGTTAGGCGTTGGGCGGATCCGCCGCAGAGGGCCTGTGGACAACCGCACCGGGCGCTCCGGTCGCCGCCCGCCCGGGCGAGGAACCGGGAATCGGCGCGCCCTGGACTCCGCGGTCCCGCCCGCCGCCCGGGCGGCGCACCGGTGCGAACACCCCGCGCCCCGGCAGCGGCACACTGAAGCCGCCCCGCGGTAACAAGCACGCAACATAGCCGCAGAAAAGCGAGAAACACGAATCCAACACTTCTCTTCGTGGTCGAAATACTGCAAGAAGTGACTGCAGAACGTGAACCCACCGATTCCTCCGCCCCGAGGACGGAAAAACTTCACCAGGGAACATGCACGGGCCCGACGGAACATCCCAGCCCCACGCCTTCCTCACCTGGCCCTCCAAAACATGAGACTTTTAGTGTGATCTGAGTCACATTTGACGCTTATATTCGCGAATGCTACTTTCGTGGACGTCCCATAAATTTTGCTTAGGTGCGTTTACTGGTGCGCGTTATATTGTTCGCCCCCGAGACATTCAATCTCGCGGAGACAACCCGGTCCATCGAGGTGGCGAAGCACCTCCGCGGAAAATATGAATGCGTCTTTTCCGGGTATTCCGAAAGATACTCTGGTCTCATTGGAGAGGCCGGGTTCACGTTTCACCGCCTGGCCCCCGCGCTGACCGACGAAGACGCGGACCAGCTGATCCGCGTCGATCAGGGGAAGGCGGTCCGGCACCCCTTCACCGCCGCGATGCTCCGCACCCGCGTCGCCAGCGAACTCGCCCTCATCAGCACGCTCCGCCCGGCGGCGGTCGTGATCGGCACGACGCTCAGCCAGTTCGTCTCCGCCCGTGCCGCCGGCGTGCCGCTCGTCTACGTCAAGCCCTTCGCCTACAGCTGGCCCCACATCCTCCAGACGCGGTCGCTGCCGCTCGTCGAAGGGGGCGGCCCGCTCCCCCGGGCGGTCAACACCGGCGCCGCCTCCCTCCTGCGGCAAGCCGCCCGGATGACCACCTACAAGCCCGCGGCCTTCCGGGCGGTCGCGCGCGAGCACGGGGTCAGGCTGCCCGGTCGCACCATCCAGGCGCTCGACGCCGACCTCAACCTGATCACCTCCCTCTCCTGCTACCTGCGCCCCTACCGGATGCCCGCGAACTACCGCCTGGTCGGCCCGGTCTTCGCCCGGATCGACCGGGAGGTCCCTCCGGACGTGGTCCGCGTCGCCGAGGCCTCGGCGCGGGCGAAACGCCCGGTGGTCTACTTCGCCATGGGCAGTTCCGGCAACCGGGAGGTGGTGCTCCGGGTCCTCGCCGAGCTCTCCCGGATGCCCGTCACCGTCATCGCCCCCGTCGCCTCCTACCTGAAGGAGAGCGACCTCCCCGAGGTCGCGGACAACATCCACGTGCGCGGCCTCCTCCCCGCACACCTGCTCGGCGACCTCATCGACGCCTCCGTGATCCACGGGGGCGAGGGAACCGTGCAGACCGCGGTCACGACCGGAAAACCCTTCGTCGGAATCGGTCTGCAGATGGAGCAGCGGTGGAACGTGGCGGACTGCGTCCGCTTCGGAAACGCCGTCGCCGTCTCCCCCGGGGACGTTTCCGGAAGCTCTTTCCGGAATGCCGTGGAGAAGGTCCTCACAGACCCCTACACCCGCTCCCGTGCCCGGGAACTCCGCGGACTCCTCTCCGGGGTCGACGGGGCGGCATCAGCAGCGGAACACATTCACGAACACGTGTCTCAGAAGCCGTGAAGAACGACTTGGAGCCCCCATGAGTCACACGAGTAACATGAGTACCGATCTGCTCAAAACCGTCGCTGAAATAGCCTCGTACGAAACCCACGAAATCGACCCCGGAAAACTCATGATCGACGACCTCGGGTTCGACTCGATCATGATCATGGACCTCGTCTCCAGCCTCGCCAAGAACTACCCCCAGATCCGCGCGATCGACCCGTGGGAGGACTTCCAGGACGACATCACCTACGCCGACCTCGAACTCCGCCTGCACGCGCTGGTCGAGGAGACCCCGGCGGACGCCCCCGCGGCTCCCGAGGGCATCGCGCGGATGGAGAAGATCGTCCAGTTCGGGGACTTCCTCCGCGGGCAGGAGGACCTGCCCTACTTCGCCGCCTACCGCGGGGTCGCCGCGAACACGATCAGTGTCGGCGCCCGCACGTTCGTGAACTACTCCAGCTACAACTACCTCGGCACCAACGGCCACCCCCGTATCCGCAAGGCCGTCGACGACGCCGTCGCGGAGCACGGGACCTCGGTCTCGGCGAGCAGGCTCATCGGCGGCGAGATCGGTCTCCACGGGGAGCTGGAGCGCACGATCGCCGACTTCATCGGCGTGGACGACGCGCTCGTGCAGGTCGGCGGGCACAGCACCAACGTCAACATCCTGGGGAACCTGTTCGGTGAGGACGACCTGATCCTCCACGACTCCCTGGCCCACAACAGCCTCATCCAGGGCGCGCTGCTCTCCGACGCCAAGCGCAAGCCCTTCAAGCACAACGACATGGAGAACCTGGAACAGGAGCTGGCACGGCTGCGCCCCAGGTTCCGCAACGTCGTCATCGTCGTCGAGGGTGTCTACAGCATGGACGGCGACCTGTGCCCCCTGCCGGAGCTGCTGCGGATCAAGGAGCACCACGACGCCTTCCTCATGATCGACGAGGCCCACTCGATCGGCACCGTGGGGCGCGCGGGCCGCGGTGTGGCCAGCCACTTCGGTGTGGACCCGCGCCGCGTCGACATCCACATGGGCACCCTCAGCAAGGCCTTCAACAGCTGCGGAGGCTACATCGCCGGAAGCCGCGGGTTCGTCGAGTACCTGCGCTACAACCTCCCCGGCTTCGTCTTCAGCGTGGGTATGACCCCCGCCAACACCGCGGCGGCCCTGGAGTCGATCCGCCTGTGCCAGGAGAACCCCCACTGGATCGACGAGCTGCACGAGATCTCCCAGCGCTTCCTCGGCGCCCTGAGGGACATGGGCCTGGACACGGGCAGGAGCGGGGGCACGCCCGTGGTCCCGCTCATCACCGGCGACTCCGCCCTCGCCCTGAGGTTCTCCGAACAGCTGCACGTCAGCGGCATCAACGTGGCGCCCATCCTGCACCCGGCGGTCCGGGAGGACGAGGCCAGGCTCCGCTTCTTCCTGTCCCGCCTGCACACCGAGGAGGACCTCGAGGTGACCTTCAAGGCCCTGAACGAGCTGGAGGCCGTCCGATGAGGCACAGCGAGATCGCCCTCAGGCGGCACAACCTGGCCCTGCGCTCCCGGCAGACGCCCGTCGTCCGCGCGGCGCTGGCGGCGGCGAACGGGCTGGGCCTGCGCGGCGGACCCCTGCTCCAGCTCCTCCTCCTGTCCAAGCTCCAGGGGTTCCTGCGGCACATCGTGCTCACCCTCATGGACCGGGAGTTCCCCGACGGCGACCTGTCCGCGCGCCCGGACACGGACCCCCGCATCCTCGACGACTTCCTCCGGCTCGCCCTGGAACTGGGCGTCGCCGCACGGGTGGACGGCGCCGTCGTCCCCGAACCCGCCTACACCACCGGGTTCGCCGGCTTCGGCGGCGACTCGGCCACGCGCCCGCGCGCCGAAGCCGAGAAGGACTACGTGTTCGTCCGAGGGCTCATCCGCAAGGCCGAGGCGGACGGGGAGTCCGGGCCGCTGCACCGGCCGGACGTGCGCTACCTGATCGTCCTCAGCCGGTACATCCTCGAACTGGAGGGCATGGGGTTCGACGCCCAGGTCGCGCCCTCCTTCTCCGAGAAGTTCTACTCCGACCTCGGTGCCCTGGCCTACGAGCTCTACACGAAGCGCTCGTTCGAACGGCTCTGCCGCCGTCTCTCCCCCGCGTCCGTCCTGGACATCGGCTGCGGTGACGGCCTGCACATGAGCTCGGTGCTCTCCACCCTGCCCACCGCCCGGATGGTCGGCCTGGAACCCCAGGTGAAGGTCGCCGACGCCACACGCGAGCGGTTGTCCGGGCATCCGAACACACGCGTGGAACCGGTCCGGTTCACCGACCACGACACCACCGACCGCTTCGACATGGTCCTGAGCAGCTTCATGATCTTCTACATGCCCGAGGAGGAACGCGTCCCGTTCTTCCGCAGGGTCCGTGAGGTCCTGTCGCCGACGGGCACCTACGTCATCGGCCAGTACTTCCCCGACTTCGAGGACGTCCAGGAGGTCCTCGTACGCTCGACCTCCCCGGTGCCGGGCACCCAGCTCTACCTGTCCGGTGTGGGCAACTCCCTGGTCAAGGCCGAGGCCCTCCTCAACCGCGTGCTGTCGGACTTCCGGTCGGTGGCCTACTGGAGCACACTCCAGGACCAGCTCTCGGAGGCCGGCCTGGCCGTGGAGGAGATCGTTCCGGCCGACAGCATGTACTACTCGTACTTCCTGCTCGTGCGGCGGGCGGAGGGCGTCTCGTGATCGCGGCGGAGAACCTGGTCAAGTCGTTCCCCGTCGGCGGGGAGCACGGCACCACGGTGCTCAAGGGGGTGTCCCTGAAGATCGAGGAGGCGACGCTGTGCACCATCCTCGGCCCGTCCGGATCCGGGAAGTCCACACTCCTCAACTGCCTGTCCGGTTTGGAGGGGATCGACTCCGGCACCGTCACCGTCGCCGACCGCGACGTCCACTCCCTGTCGCGCCGGGAGGTCGACCGCTTCCGCCGCGACGAGATCGCGTTCGTCTTCCAGGAGTACAACCTGATCGGGGACCTGACGCTGCACGAGAACATCGTGCTCGACCGGCCGCTCATCCCGAAGGTGGACGAGCTGATCGACGGCTGGAACCTGCGCGGCGTGGTGGACAGCTTCCCCGGTGAGTGCTCCGGCGGCCAGCGGCAGAAGTGCGCGATCCTGAGGGCGCTCAACAAGGAGTGCGCGATCCTGTTCTGCGACGAGCCCACGGGCGCGCTCGACACGGTGTCGACCCGCGAGGTCTTCTCGGTGCTCCAGGACCTGACCCTGCGGTTCGGTGTCACCATCGTGATGATCACGCACAACGAGCTGGTCACGGGGATCTCCCACCAGGTCGTGCGCCTGCACGACGGCCGTGTCGTCTCCGACGACCGGAGCCTGGCCCCCGTGGACGCCTCGTCGGTCGCATGGTGAGCCCCGCCCTCCGCGACACGCTGCGCAAGCGGGTACGGCGACGGGCGAGACGCAACTGGCCCGAGCTCGTGACGCTCTTCCTCATCACGGTCATCGGGTTCACCCTGAGCAACTCCTTCTTCGTGGCGTCCACGAGCGTGCTCGGCGACCTCGAACGCTTCGCCGAGGAGAACAACCAGGAGGAGGGGTACTTCGTCGCCGACGGCGGGGAGGGGGAGCAGGTACGGGGTGAGGTGGCCGACGGAGTGGAGTCGGTGCTCAGCGCCGACGTGCCGGGACCCGACGACTCCACCCTGCGGCTGTTCCCTCCCCGGGAGTCGATCAACCTGCACGCGGTGGTCGCCGGACGGGACCTGGAGGCCGACGACGACGTGCTGCTCGACGAGCAGTACGCGAACGCCCACGGGCTGGAGGTCGGCGACCGCGTCACCGTCGGGTCCCTCGACCTCGAAGTGGTCGGCTTCGCGACCGCGCCCGACTACATGACCACCAAGAGCAGCGAACTGGTCCTCCAGCCGAACGCGGACGATTTCGGCATGGCGTTCGTCACCGGCGACACCTTCGACGCGGAGTTCCTCGACGAGGCGACCCTGCAGTTCTCCTTCGACGAGCGCACCGACGTCGCGTCCGTCATCGACGAGTACGCTCCCTCGCTCATACGCGACTCGGACAACAACTCCCGGATCCAGCAGGTCATCGGAGACTCCGCCGCCCCGCGCGACCTGGCCGCGCTCATCTTCGTCATCTTCACGGCCATCATCGTCGCCCTGGTGTCCGTGTACCACTTCGAGACACGCAGGAGGGAACAACGCGACATCGCCACCTTCGAGCGGCTCGGGCTCGCCTCCCGCCTGCGCGGGCACTACCGGGTCGAGACGGTGTTCACACTCGTCGCGGCCTGGGTCGTGTGCACGGCCCTGACGGCGGTGGCGGCGACACCGATCATGTCGATCAACGGCAGGCTCTACAACTATCCGCCGCTCTCGGTCGACGTCCCGGTGCTGGTCGCCGTCTCCCTGGTCACCCTCGCCGTGCTGCTCCTCGTGGACTACGCCTGCTACCGGACGGTCCACCGAAGGCCCCGCCGGCGCCGCAGGGCACGCCGGGAGCCCCGCGTGTCCACCTCGGGGCTGCGGTTCATCCCCGACTTCGGGCTGCGGCTACGGCTGGTCAAGGCCCTGCGCAACCCCCGGGAGCCGCTGTCCCTGGTCGCGCTCGTGCTGATCGTCAGCCTCTTCGTGAACTTCTCGTTCATGCTGAAGATCTCGGTGGACGAGTACGTGGCGATGCTCGAAACGGACACCGACTACGAGTACATGTACGTGCTGTCTGACGCCGTGGCCGAAGCGGGCCTGGAACGGGACGAGGACGAACTCGCCCGGCTCACCACCCTGTACGACGACGAGCACGTCGCGCAGATGGTGTTCTCCGTACCGTCGGACTCGCGCTTCTTCGGTGAGGTGGACGAACCCACCGTCACCGAGGCGTTCGCCGACAAGTACGGGGTGGGCGAGGGCAGCGAACTCCGGTTCACCGACATCGAGGGCGGGGCCGAGTACACGCTGGAGGTCGGCGCCGTCACCGACAACGCGACCTCCGCGCTGGTGTACGTCCCCGAGGACCAGCGGATCGAGGACTCCGGAACGCGGGCCCCGTCCGTCCCGGTCGCGTTCACCGGGTCGCGCCACCCCGACCTGCACGACGCGGTCCCCTCGGTCTCGCGGGAGAGCATCGCCTCCTCCGGGGAGAGCATCGTCGAGATCATCAACATCCAGGTGTCGCTGCTCATCGGTATCGCGGTGGCCCTTCTGGCCATCATGCTCCTGTCCATCTACCGCTTCACCTTCGCCACCCAGGGCGAGTTCGTCCGGATCATGCGGATGAACGGCTACTCGCCCGGCGTCCTCAACCGGGCGGTGTTCGGCTACACGGTTCCCCTGGTCGTGTCGCTCGTCGCTCTGACCGCGTTCGCCGCCTCGGCCGTGGTCCGGGCGTTCTTCGACCGGATCATGTCCACCTTCGTCACCTTCGTCCCCGCGAGCACGTCCTATCTGCCGTTCGCCCTGACCTGCTCGACCGTGCTCGTGCTGTTCGCGGTCGTCCTCATCAGGTCGCGATCCCGCCTGAGAAGGAGTTGATGGTGTCCGAAACGAAACGACGCGTCGTGGTGACCGGTACCGGCGTGGTGAGCCCGATCGGCGCTGACACGGAGGAGTTCTGGGGATCGCTGCTCGACGGCAGGACGAACTTCACCGAACCGGACATCGAGGGCGTGACCCTCGTCGCCCGGGTGCCCGACGGTTGGGAGGAGGGGTTCCCCACCCGCGTCCGCCGCCACACCGACCGGGTCACCCGCCTGGCGCTGCGCGCCTCGGAGGAGGCCCTGACCGGTGCGGGCCTGCTCGGTCTGCCCGAGGTGCTCCACGGGGTGGGCCTGTTCATGGGCAGCTCGATCGGCGGTGTGCAGACCCTCGCCTCCGAGTTCGGCGACGGGGCCGTCCACGGGGTGCGGGAGATCTCCCCCCTGATCGTGCCCAAGGGGCTCATGAACATGATCGCGGCGAACATCTCCATCGAGTTCGGGCTGCGGGGCGAGGCGCTCAGCTACGCCTCCGCGTGCGCCTCGGGCAGCGTGGCGATCGGCGAGGCGTTCCGGAGGGTGCGCGCGGGCGACCTGGAAGTGGCCGTCGCCGGGGGCGCTGAGGCCTGTGTCATCGACCAGGTCCTCGAACCGTTCAGGAAACTGGGCGCCATGACGTCCTCGTCCGATCCCGACGGCGCGTCGGTGCCCTTCTCCGGGAACCGCTCGGGGTTCGTGATGGCGGAGGGCGCGGGGGTCCTCGTCCTGGAGTCGTGGGAGCACGCGCGGCGGCGGGGCGCGCCCGTCCTCGGCGAGGTGGTGGGCTACCACGGCACCTCGGACGCGGGTTCGCTGCTCGCCCCCGACCTGGACGGAGTCACCCGTGCGATGGCGGGGCTGTTCTCGCCGGGGTCCGACCACGGGGTGTCCGAGGTCGGATACGTCAACGCGCACGGCACGTCCACCCAGCTCAACGACCGGACGGAGGCGTCGGCGATCGCGTCCCTGTTCCCGCACCGGCCGCTGGTGTCGTCGACCAAGTCCTACTACGGCCATCCGCTCGGAGCGGCGGGCGCGCTGGAGGCGATCGTGTGCCTGCTCAGCCTCGGCAGGGGCGTGGCCGTTCCCACCCTGAACGTGAGCAAGGACGACGTGGACCCCGACATCGACATCAACCTGCTCCTGGGGGACCCGCAGCCGATGCCCGACGGACTGGCCCTGTCGAACTCCTTCGCCTTCGGCGGGCAGAACTCCTCGCTCCTCCTGTCCCGGGCGGGGTGAGGGAGCGGCCCCGGGGGGCGGCGGGGCCGGTCACCGGGGGGCGTTGGGCGGAACCACCGCAGAGGGCCCGCGGGCAACCGCCACCGGGCGCTCCGGTCGTCGCCCGCCCGGAGGAGGACCGGGGGTTCAGCGCGCCCTGAATCCCGCGGTCCCGCCCGCCCGGGCGGGCGGCGCCCCGGCGCGGGCGCCCGGTCCGGGAGTGGACGCGGGCGGCGCCGGTGGGACGGCTCCGCCGGCAACGCCGCAACGGTGGCCGTCCGCCGGAGAGGACCGGCCCCGCTGGGGCGGCGGGGCCGGTCTTCCGGGGGGTGCGCCGCGGCCCCCCGATACCAAGGGGGTGTGCCGGAGGGGCCGCGGCGGGCACCTCCCCGGGAGGGGTGGGGAGGTGCCTCGGACCAGTTCTACCGGAACTCGGGGCCCTGTGAGGGGGAAACCCGGATTCCTCCCGTCCCCGCGCTCACATTCCGTCCCCGCCCGGCCACGCCGCCCGCACGGCCGGAACCCGCGCCCCGGGGGGTTCGCGGGCTGGCCGGGGCCCTAGAGGAACAGCGTGCCGGTGGCCACGGTGACCGCCTCGCCGCCGATGATCACCCGCCCGTTGCGCTCCTCCACCAGCAGGTCGCCGCCGCGCGCGGAGGCCTGGTGGGCGCTCAGCTCGCTGCGGCCCAGGCGGTCGGCCCAGAACGGGGTGAGCACGGTGTGCGCCCTGCCGGTGACCGGGTCCTCGGGCACGCCGACGTTGGGGCCGAAGACCCGGGAGACGAAGTCGGGGCCCTCGTCGGCCCGGGCGGTGACGATGACCAGGTGGTACGGCATCCGCCCCAGCGCGGCGATGTCGGGCGACAGCCCGCGCACGGCCTCCTCGTCGGCGAGCTCGACCAGCAGGTCCTGGCCGCCGAGGCCCAGGCCGGTCCACAGGGGGCGCGAGCCCAGGGCCTCGGCCAGCCCCTCGGGCTCCTCGACGCGCTTGGGCCACGCGGCGGGGAAGTCCATCCACAGCCGCCCGTCCCGCTCGGTGACGGTGAGGACGCCGCTGCGGGTGGTGAAGCGGTAGGGGCCGGGGACACCGAGTTCGGACAGGGTGTGGGCGGTGGCCAGGGTGGCGTGCCCGCACAGGTCGACCTCGACGGTGGGGGTGAACCAGCGCAGCTCGTAGTCGGCGTCGGACTCCCGCACGGGCCGGGCGAAGGCGGTCTCGGACAGGTTGAACTCGGCGGCCACACCCTGGGCCCAGTCGTCGGAGTAGGCCTCGTCCAGGACCAGGACGGCGGCGGGGTTCCCGGCCAGGGGCCGGTCGGTGAAGGCGTCGACCACGCGGTACTCAGGCATGGGGCCCAGACTAGGACCCTCCCCGGCGCCGCCCCAAGGGCCGCTTCGCGGGGCGGTGGCCCGTCCCGACGCGCAGCGTCCCCGACGGGCGATGGCGGGCGACGGGCGGGCCGAAGCGGAGCGGAGGTCCAAAAAACACTGCCTAGAGCGGCGGCTCGTCCAGGATGAACATGGTCTGCGTGCTCTTGACCTCGGGGATGCGCTGGAGGCGTTCGAGGACGAAGGTGCGCAGGGCCGCGGCGTCGGTGACACGGACCAGCAGGAGCAGGTCCACGTCCCCGGAGACGAGCGCGGCGTGGTCGACCTCGGGGATGTCGCGCAGGTAGCCGCGGAAGCGTTCCCAGGAGTGCTGCTCGATGCGCACCGACACGTAGGCCGACAGGGCGGTGCCGTACTTCTCGGGGTCGATGACGGCGGTGAAGCCGCGGATGACGCCCTCCGAGCGCAGGCGTTCGAGGCGCGAGTAGGCGTTGGCGCGGGAGATGTGCGCCTGTTCGGCGACCGCGCGGATGGACATGCGCCCGTCGTGGCGGAGCAGGGAGATGATGCGACGGTCGGTGTCGTCCAACTGCACGGCCATGCTTACCTCATACCGCTCACACGATCATCGACGGAGAACATCCGGGCCGTCGCGCCGCACTACTGGGCATTTCGTCCAGTATCCGGATGGACTTATCGACAATATGGGGTGATTCACCTCATATTCAAGACATGAAGCGCACCGATGAGCGATCCGGTCCGGCTCCTCCCCTCGACGGAGGCGGTGCGCCCCGTGGACCGGTGTCGGCCCCGGCCCGCGGGCCGCGCGAGACCTGAACGGCGTACCTGCCGGTGCGGACCCCCCTGCCGCGGACGCGAACGGGGGCCGCGGCCGGTCGGCCGCGGCCCCCGCGGTGCGCCGGAACACGTGTCCCGGCCGACGGGCCGTCCTGTGCGGGTCAGCGCCCACCGCGCAGCCTGTCGATCACGGAGTTGAGCCGCGTGCCCAGGCTGTGACGGCCGCTGCTCGCGTCCGTCAGGCTTCCGCCGTCGTCCTCGGCTCCGGCGTGGGCGCCGGACGGGCGGCGCGTCCAGGCGAAGAGCACGGCGAGCAGCACGGCCGGGATGAGGGCCAGGGCCAGCAGCCCGGTGCCGCTGATGACGCCGTCGGAGCCCATGAGCTGGAAGCCGGACAGGTCGTTGGCCGCGGTCTCGGCGGTCACGCCGCCGTCGCCGTCCCCGTTCCCGTCCTCGGCGGCGCCCTCCTCGGGCTGCTCCTCCTCGGCGCTCTGCTCGGGCTCGCCCTCGTCCTTCTTCGGGGCGGGCTCCTCGCTCTCCTCGCTCTTCTGCGCGCTCTCCTCGGCGGGCTCCTCGGTCTCCTCCTCGGGAAGGGCGTCCTCGGGGATCGGGGAGACCGCGTCCTCGCACTTGTTGCCGGGCTGCTGGAAGGGGTGCGGTGCGCCCTCGGTGCCCGCGCCGTCGCCCCACTTGGTGATGTAGTACTCCACCTCGAGGTGGCCGTTGCCGCCGCTGACGGTGTAGTTGCTGTCGTTCCAGGTCTCGCCCGTGATCTCGGCGAAGGTCTTGCCGTCCATGTCGAGGAGGACGTCACAACCCTCGGAGGGGGCGCCCGGGCCCCGGTCGCCGATGAAGAACTCGGCTTTCTTGCCCTCGTAGACGACATAGCCCTCGGTGCCGAGCGGCCAACTGGGGCTGGAGAAAAGGCCCTTCTGCATGGGTTCCCCGCTCGCGGGGGCTCCTGTGTCCCCGTTGATGCCGGAACCGTCGTCCCAGAAGTAGGTCGCGGTAACTTCGCCGTGCTGAATGGGAGTGTCGTTGCTCATAAGTAGGAAGCCAGGTTGACGACAGGGCCGAGAAGACCGCGGGCATGACTCGCCCGGCGTGCGGGCACGCTCGGTGCGCCCCCGCGAGGGCGTGGTCAAGGCAGGGTTCTCCCGCGTCGCTGGCGGCGAGTGGCGGGCGGGAACGGGATGTACCGATGGGATTCGGCTTCTCCGCTGGCGCAGGCGCGTGGATTCGCGCGGCCCTGTCCCCGGGGAAAGAGGTCTCGACTCCCTTGCGGCTCTCGGCCGGTCAAGGGCTCGGCATCGGTTCGTCAAACAGCAATAACGAACCGATCACGAGGACACTAACCCACGTTTAGGCAAAGCGCGCAATCCCCCGAGGTAAAATGACTTTGCGTGTCTCTCGCAATACGTTACGAAACGGGGCGTGCGAGGGACCGAAAACGCGAAAAGCCCCGGTGGCAGGGGATTTACGGACCGCCCCGGGGCAGCGGAGGGGCCTTTCCGTGGCCCTCGTCATAGCTTCGGCTCCACCCGCACGCGGACGGCCGCGGAGCCCCGCGCTCCGGGTCGCGGCGACGGACGGGGAGGATGGCGGGTTACCGGCGAACGTGGTCAAGACCACGCAAAACGCACATACGGGAACGGTCAGCGCCGCCCCGACCGGCTCCGGACACGGGCGAAGGGGCCCGGAGGGCCGCCCGGCCGCCGGGCACGGCCGCCACGACGGTCCGGCGGCCGGGCCCAGGGCCGGGACGCCGGATCTCAGGTCACCCGGCCCCGGCGGGAGAAGCGCTCATGGCGCCACTCCCCCGTCTCCACGACCTCCAGCAGGGCCTGCGCGGCGTCCCACACGTCGACGTAGCGCAGGTAGAGCGGGGTGAACCCGAACCGCATGACGTCGGGGGCGCGGAAGTCGCCGACCACACCGCGCGCGATGAGCGCCTGCACGATCGGGTACCCGGCGCCCTCCTCCGGCTGCACCAGGGCCACCTGGCTGCCGCGCCGCGCGTGCTCCGCCGGGGTGATCGAGGAGATCCCCGCCCGGGCCGCGCGCTCCAGGAACAGGTCGGTCATGGCCAGGCTCTTGGCGCGCACCAGTTCCATGTCCGCCCGCGCCCACACGTCCAGACTCGCCTCCAGGGCGGCGTCGGCCACCAGCGGCTGCGAACCGCTCAGGAAGCGCGACACCCCCTCGGCGGGCTCGTAGTCCGCGGTGAAGTCGAAGGGGCGCGCGTGCCCGTGCCAGCCGCTCAGGGGCTGGTCGGCTGCGGCGTGGTGGCGGCGTGCGGCGTACAGGAACGCGGGGGCGCCCGGACCCGCGTTGAGGTACTTGTAGGTGCACCCCACCGCGAAGTCGGCGCCGCTGCCGGACAGGTCGACGGGGACCGCGCCCGCGCTGTGGCACAGGTCCCAGACCACCAGGGCGCCGTGCTCGTGGGCCAGGCGGGTGATGCCGGGCATGTCGCGCAGGGTGCCGCTGCGGTAGTCCACGTGGCTGAGCAGCAGGACAGCGACGTCGCCCCGCTCCAGGTCCCGGGCCAGCCCGGGGCCGTCGGGGTCCACGCGCCTCTGCGTGGCGCCCGTCAGCGAGGCCGCCCCCTCCGCGACGTACAGGTCGGTGGGGAAGTTGCCCGCCTCGCCCAGCACCACCGAGCGGTCGGACATGCGCAGCGCCGCGACCAGGGTCTTGAACAGGTTGGCCGAGGTCCCGTCGCCGACGACCACCTCGTCGGCCGCCGCGCCGACCAGCGGCGCGATCTTGGCGCCCAGGGTGCGCGGCTTGTCCCACCACCCGGCGTCGTTCCAGCTGCGGATGAGGTCGCGCCCCCACTCGCGTTCGATCATGTCGGCGACCCGGCCGGGGGTGGAGCGCGGCAGCGCGCCCAGCGAGTTGCCGTCCAGGTAGACCAGGCCCTCGGGGAGGACGAACTCCTCCCGGAAGGAGGCGAGGGGGTCGGCCGCGTCGAGCGCGGCACAGTCCGCGCGGGTGGCGGGGGTCATCGGGGTCCTGCTTCCTCGTGGCGGCGGGTGGGAACGGGTCAGACGGTACTGCGGAGGGACCACAGCTCGGGGAAGACGTCCTGCTCGGCGTTGCGCGCCAGCCAGTTCAGGCCGTTGGAGCCGCCGCTGCCGGGCCTGCCGCCCAGGGTGCGCTTGACGGCGACAAGGTGGCGCTGACGCCACCGGGTGACCCGCTCGGCGACGTCGAGCAGCGCCTCGGCCAGCAGGAACAGCTCGTTGCCGGGCGCGTCGTGGGCGTAGACGGCCTTCCAGGCCTCCTCCACGCCGGGGCTGGCCTCGTAGGACAGGGTCCAGTCGCGCTCGACGCGGTCCCCGGGGACGGGCAAACCGCGGCGGTGCAGCAGCCGCAGCGCCGCGTCGTAGAGTCCGGGGCGCTCCAGCAGGGCGGTGAGGTCGCCGACGACGCCGTCCATGGCCTTGTGCGGGCGGATCATGGCGGCGGACTTGTTGCCGAGCAGGAACTCCAGCTTGCGGTAGCCGTAGGACTGAAAGCCCGAGGCCTCGCCGAAGGAGTCTCGGAAGCGGTTGAACTCGGTGGGCGTCATGTCGGCGAGCAGGCCCCAGGAGTCGTTGAGCACGTCCTGGGCGTTGCGTGCGCGGCGCAGCCAGGCCAGGGCGCCGGGCACGTCGTCGGCCTCCAGCGCGTCGCGCGCGGCCTCCCAGCGCTCCCGCACCAGGGCGAACAGCAGCTCCATGACCTGGGTGGCGATGATGAACGAGGGCTCGGCGGGCTCCGCGGTGCGCGGCTTCTGCAGGGACAGCAGGGTCTCGATACCGGCGTAGTCGACGTAGGGGGTCGCACGGTCGAAGGACAGGGTCGGGCTGTCGTCCCCGGCGCTCCGGGCCGCCTCGGCCCCGCCGGGGCCACCGGCGTACGGACACTGCTGGGCGGTCGTGGTGAGCATGCGAAACCCCTTGTCGCGATCGCGTGTACGGCGGCGCGCCCGCGGCGCCTCGGGCGGAGGGGTCCGCCCCCGCACACGGCCGCCGGGCGCGTGAGGTGACATCATCGGGCACCCGCGCCCCGAACAGGAAGGGCCGTCGCACACGCGAAGGGGACACTGGCCTAGCATTCGTAAGTCGTTGTGACTCTCGACTTTGGGAACGCAAAGTATGACATCACGGTTGGCAACCCCGCTGGACAGCGTCGACCAGCGCATCCTCGCCGAGCTCCAGCGGGACGGGCGCCTGTCCTTCAACGAACTGTCCCGGCGGGTGAACCTGTCCGCGCCCGCCGTCGCCGACCGCGTACGGCGCCTGACCGACCGCGGGGTGATCACCGGCTACCACGCGCACGTGGACCCGGCCGCGGCCGGGCTGCCCGTGACCGCCCTGGTGCGCATGGAGTGCTTCGGCGCGCACTGCCTGCTGCGCGACGAGGCGTCGCTGGCGATGCCGGAGATCCTCCAGGTGCACCGGGTGACCGGCGACGACTGCTGCGTCCTGCTCATCGCGGTCCGCTCCATGGAGCACTTCGAGGAGGTCATCGACAGGCTCGCCGAGCATGGCCGCCCCTCCAGCACCATGGTCATGTCCAGCCCCGTGCCCTGGCGCCCGGTGAGCGCCCCGGTGACCGGGCGGCCCTGAACGCAGGGGCCGCGGCCGCCCGGCACTACCGCGGTCCGGCGCCGGACCCGGCGCCGAGGACGCCCAGCAGGGCCAGGGCCTCGGCGCCGGAGGACCCGGGCGGCGCGCTGTAGAGCACCAGGTGCTGGTCGCGGTCGGTGAGCGCGAGCGCGTCGCAGTCGACGGTGACCTCCCCGACGACCGGGTGCAGGAAGGTCTTGGTGAGCGTCCGCGCGGCCTGCACGTCGTGCCGCTCCCAGAGCCGGACGAAGTCGGGGCTGGCCTCGCGGAGCTCGTCGACGAGGCCGGTCACCGCGGGGTCCTCCGGGTAGCGGGCGAGGGCGGAGCGCAGCTCCATGACCACGTGGTGCCGGAACCCGGCGGCGTCGGAGTCCCCGTACAGCGCCGTGCCGGGCCGCGCCGGCCCGAGGAACGCCTGACGCGCGAGGTTGCGCTCCCTCGGGGTGAGTTCGCCGAAGTCGTGCAGGAGCGCGGCCGCGAGGTCGTTCCAGGCGAGGACCTCGAACACGGCGGACATCACGGTCCCGGCCGTCGAGGGCAGGCGTTCGAGGAGGGCGAGGATGCTGGGGCGCACGTCGCGCCGGTGCAGCCGGGTGCGGTTCGGCGCGGTGCCCGCGAGGACGTGGAGGTGGTCGGACTCGGCGTCCGTGAGCCGCAGCGCGTCCGCGATCGCGGCGAGGACCTCGCCCGACGGCCGCGGCGCCCTGGCCTGTTCGAGCCGGACGTAGTACTCCGTGGAGATGTGCGCGAGGACCGCCACCTCCTCGCGGCGAAGACCCGGTGTCCGCCGACGCGGGCCCGAGGGGAGGCCGACGTCCGACGGCCGCAGCCGTTCGCGGCGGCTGCGGAGGAAGGCCCCGAGTCCCTGTTTGTCCATACCCCCGATTCTGCACGCCGCGCGGCGGCGGATCCTGGTACCGCCTGTACCTGGATCCGGCCCGGAGGTCGAGCTGACACTGTCAACATGACGAACGACATCGACACCTCACCAGTCGGCCTGCTCACCGGCAAGGTCGTCCTCATCACCGGCGCCAGCCGGGGGATCGGGGCGGCCGCCGCCCGCCTCTTCGCACGGGAGGGCGCGTCCGTCGTGCTCGCCGCCCGCGGCACGGACGCCCTACAAGGGCTCGTCACCGAGATCCGCGCCGACGGCGGCGACGCGGAGGCGGTGACCATGGACCTCGCCGACCGGGCGAGCATCCGCGCGGCGGTCGGGCTCGTGGAGGAACTGCACGGCGGACTCGACGGCGCGTTCAACAACGGAGCGGCGGTCCAGCGGCCCGGCCCGCTGGACGCGACGAGCGAGGAGGACGTCGAGACGCAGTTCACGGTGAACTTCCGGGGGCAGTGGACCGCGATGACGGCCGAGGCCGAGCTGATGCGCCGAAGCGGCGGCGGGGCGGTCGTCAACACCTCCAGCGTCGGCAGCCGCCGCGCCAACCCCGCCCTGCCCGCGTACGGCGCGATGAAGCGCGCGCTCAACAGCATCACCGAGTCCGCCGCCGTGACCTGGGCCCGGCAGGGGATCCGCGTGAACGGCATCACCCCCGGCGCTACCGCGACGGAGATGCTCGACGCGTGGGAGGCGGTGTCCCCGGGCGTCATCGAGCACAACAGGGCGGCGACCCCGCTCGGCCGCCTGGCCGAGCCCCGCGAGGTGGCCGAGGTGGCCGCGTGGCTCCTCAGCGACCGGGCCTCGATGGTGACGGGCGCGATCGTGCCCGTGGACGGGGGGCTGGGCGCCTGAGGCGGGGCGGAGGGAGCGGGGCCGAGCGGAGCGGGACCGGAGCGGGCGGGGCGGCGACGGGCCGCACCGGCCCCGCCCGGACAGGACCTACAGTTTCGGGATGAGCGTTCTCATCGACACCCCGGTCTGGCCGGGGCCGCGCGGCTGGCTGTTCGCGCACCTGGTCAGCGACAGCTCCTACGAGGAGCTGCACGCCTTCGCCCGCGCGCTCGGGGTGGACCCGCGGGCGTTCGAGCGCGACCACTACGACATCCCCGAGCACCTGCACGCGCGGGCCCTGGAACTGGGCGCCGAGCACGTCAGCGGGCGCGAGCTGGTCACGCGCCTGCGCGCGTCCGGGCTGCGGCGGCCCAAGGCCGCCCGGCTGACCGGCACGGCCTGACACGGCGCTCCGCCCTGCCCGCACGCGCACGCCGCCGCGTCGCCTCACCCACCGGACGGCGGCCGGTTCAGGGCGGGGGCGGCTCCACCGGGGGCGGGGCGTTCAACCGGTCGAGTTCGGCGAGCACGTTCACCCGGGCCCGCGCCTCCCAGCGCGCCCGCCCGGCCGTGGTGTGGAACAGGTGCGGCGCCTCCAGCAGCGACCGCAGCACCGCGCTCCGGCCCGTACGGAAGTCCTCGTCGGGAACGTGCCGGTACTCGGCGCGCACTGCCGTGGTGTAGGCCAGGTACTCGTCGGCGGGGGCGGCCAGCACCGACAGGTCGGCGTCGCAGAGCACCGCGCCGTCGGCGTCCCACCTGCCCGGCCGGTGCGTCGCGGTCACCCCGACCAGGCGCACGACCTCGCGGACCCGCGCGGTCCCCATCCCCGTCAGGGACAGCAGCCGCTCGGCGAGCCGCGCGCTCTCGCGCTCGTCGCGGCCCGGGACCCCCTCGTAGACGGCGTCGTGGAACCAGACCGCGTAGCGCACGAGGTCGGCGTCGCGCACCCTCTCCTCGCGGAGCAGCAGGTCGACTGCGCGCAGCACGGCCTCCAGGTGGGTGGGCGTGTGGTAGCGGCGGTGCGGCTCGTTCCAGCGGCCCAGGAGTTCGGCGCCGGCCGCCACCGCCTCGGGTCCGTCCCCGGCGAGTCCGCGCCAGGCGGCTTCCAGCCACGCGTCGTCCATACTCCCCATTCTCCCCCGTCGCGGCGGGTCAGCCCGGCGCCGTGTCAGGTGTCGGAGGTGTCCACGAGCCCGGCCTCGTGCGCGAGGATGGCCGCCTGCACCCTGTTGCGCATCTCCAGCCGGTTGAGGATGGCGCTGACGTAGCTCTTGACGGTGCCCTCCACGAGGAACAGCCGGTCGGCGATGTCGGCGTTGGACAGGCCCGCCCCCACCAGGGCCAGCACCTCGCGCTCGCGCCGGGTGAGCTCCCCGACCCGGGCGACGGCCGCCGCCTCCCGGGCGGCCCGGGGCCCGCCGAACCGGGCGATGACCTGGCGCGCCACCTGGGGGGACAGGTAGGCGCCGCCGTCGGCGACCGCGTGCACCCCGGCGATCAGCTCGCGCGGGTCGCCCGCCTTGAGCAGGAAGCCGCTGGCGCCGCCGCCGAGCGCCTGGGAGATGTAGCTGTCCTCCCCGAAGGTGGTGAGGATGACCACGGCGGTCTCGGGCGCGACCCTGCGGATCTCCGACGTGGCGGCGAGGCCGTCCATCCGGGGCATCCGGATGTCCAGCAGCGCCACGTCGGGTCGGTGGGAGAGCACCAGGTCCACGGCCTCGCGGCCGTCCGCGGCCTCGGCGACCACGTCGATCTCCGGATCGCTGCGCATGATCGCCCGTACCCCGGCGCGGATCATCGCCTCGTCGTCGGCGAGCAGCACCCTGATCACGTGTGTCCCTCTTCCCTGTGTCCGTCGCGGGTCCGCGTGGTCACCGTAGCGGCGCCTCGCCCTTGGTCAGCAGCCGCCCCTCGGAGAAGCAGAGCTGGTAGAAGAACGTCTCCTCGCTGAGGAACACGCCGTCGCTGCGGTAGTAGCTGCACGTGGCTCCCGGGGGGACGGCGTCCTGCGCCAGCACGCTCGCGTCCATGTACACCGAGTTCGGCGGCAGGGCCTCCTCGACCTCGGCCTGGGGGTCGCCGACGGTCAGGTCGGCGAACTCCTCGGGGGACAGGGTGCTGCTCTCCATGTTCGTGACGCCGATCCAGCCCAGCCCGAGCACGATCGCCACGGCGGCGGTGACCGGGACCAGGGCCAGTATCATCGTCCAACCGCGCACCCGGCGGCGGGCGGCGAGCTGGAGCTGGTCGATCTGGGCCGCCTCCCCGTCCTCGTCGGGCCCCGCCCCGGCGGTGCCGTCCAGCGGCATGGTCGCGCAGACCTCCCAGCCGCCGTCGCCGTTCGGTCCGGCGGCGAAGGATCCCCCGGTCAGGCGGACGCGCTCGCGCAGGCCGATGAGTCCGCGCCTGCCGCCCGGGCCGGTGTCGGGGCACGGCCCCGGGGGCGCGGAGTTGGTGACCCTGGCCTCCACCTGCTCCCCGCTGGCGGTCAGCCACACGGTCACGTCGGCGCCGGGGGCGTACTTGGCGGCGTTGGTGAGCGACTCCTGGACGACCCGGTGGACCGCGCGGTCGACCATCGGCGGCAGGCGGCCGGTGTCGCCGTCGCGCACCAGCACGACCCGCATGCCGGAGTCGCGGACACGTTCGACCAGCGCGGGGACGCCCTCGCCCGCGGGGGTCATGGGCGCGGGTTCGGTGTCGGCGCGCAGCACGCCGATGATCTCCCGCAGGCTGTGGGTGGCGTCGACCGCGGTGATCCGCAGCTCGGACGCGGAGCGGCGGTGCTCCTCGTCCAGGTCGGGGCTGACCTCCAGGGCCCCGGCGCGCAGGGCGATGAGGCTGAGCTCGTGGCCGAGGGAGTCGTGCATGTCCTGGGCGATGCGGGAACGCTCGCGCAGTCTGGCCTCGTCGACGGTGAGGCGGTGCTCGCGCTGGAGCTGGCGGGCGTGCTCCCATCCGGCCTCGGCCAGGGCCACGTGCTGGCGCCGGTAGACGCCCACCAGCCAGGGGAGCACGGCGGTGAACACGACGGTGCTCACTGTGGCGGGCCATACCGCGGGCACTTCGGGCCCCAACAGCGCTCCGACCGCCGTCCACAGGACGGTCACGGACGTGAAGAGCACCAGCGCCGACCACACCGTGGGGACGCGGCGGCCCACCAGGTAGGCGACGCACAACAGCAGGACGCTGAAGCCGTACACCCAGAACGAGCCGATCAGCGCCACGGTCAGGGCGAGCAGCGGGTAGAGGCGGCACAGCACCACGGTCAGCGCGGTCAGCGCCACCGCGGCGCACGCGGTGGCGAGCGCCTCGGCGGCCGACGTCTCCCCGGCGCGCCAGCGGATGAGCATCTCCCCCAGGCACAGGGCGGCGATCGCGGCCCCGAACAGCACGTCGCGCCAGACGGCGGCCCGGGTGGGCCAGCCCCCGAGCGGAGTCAGCGCACGCCGAAGGCCCGCGCGCGGTACGGAGAGGTCCATGCGGGTGAACCTACACATCGGGGGCGGGTCGGCGGCACCGTCGAAAGTCAGGGCGGGGCCACCCCTTTCCGGCGGTCGGCGCCCGCGCCCGCCCCTCCCCGCGCGGCGCGTCCGGCGGGAACGCCGCGGGGCCCGCCGGGGACGCGGAAGCCCCCGCACGGGTACCGGGAGGCCCGCCGGGGCCCGAAAGGCGCCCGTGCGGGCGCCGCGAGGGCCCGCCCACCGACGAGGGCCATATCATGGGATGAATTTTGGCCCTTTCGCGATGAACCGAGCCGTACGGCCGTGCCGGGATCCGGGGGTCGGCGACCACGACCGCGGACAGGGGCCGGATGTCACCTTTGGACACGCTGCGGCGCATGCACCACATCGCCGGGTGGCCGCTGCTCCTGAGCACCTTCCTCGCCCGCCTGCCCATCTCCATGTCCCTGATCGGCCTGCTCACCCTGGTCACCACCACGACCGGGAGCGTGGCCGCCGCGGGTGCGGTGACCGGCGCCTTCGCGCTCGGGGAGACCGTGGGCGGGCCCGTCATCGCCCGTTTCGCCGACCGGCGCGGGCAGCGCGTCCCGGTGCTGGTCACCTCGCTCGTGGACGCCGTGCTCATCACCGTGCTCGTGACCGCCGTCCTGGCGGAGGCCTCCGCCCCGGTCCTGGCCGTGCTGGCCGCCGTGGCGGGCCTGTGCATGCCCCAGATCGGCCCCATGGCGCGCACGCGCTGGGTGGTGCTCATCCGGCGGGGGCCGCACCGGGGCGAGGAGCGCGAGCGTTCGGTGTCCGCGGCGATGTCGGTCGAGGGCGTGCTGGACGAGGCCGCGTTCGTCCTGGGCCCCGCCCTGGTGGGTCTGCTCACCGTGACGCTCTCCCCTGCGGCGAGCGTGCTGGGCGCGGCCGTGCTCATCGGCGTGTTCGGGACCGTGTTCGCCCTGCACCCCACCGCGCCGCCCGGGACCCCGCCGGTGCGGGGCGCCGGGGGCCGCATCGCCACTCCCGCGCTGCTGGTGCTGGCCGTCCCCATGTTCTGCCAGGGCCTGTTCTTCGGCGGCATGTCCACCGGCGTGACCGCGTTCTCCGCCGCCTCCGGGCACGGGGACCTGTCCGGGCTGATGTACGCGGTGATGGGCACCAGCAGCGCCGTCGCGGGCCTGCTGATGGCATCCGTCCCCGTGGGCTTCCCGCTCACCGCGCGGACCCGGATCGCGGCGGGCGCGCTGTTCCTGCTCACCCTGCCGCTGTACGCGGCCCACGGCGCGGCCGCCCTGGCGGTGGCCATCTTCGTCCTGGGCGCCGCGATCGGCCCGCACATCGTGAGCCTGTTCGGGCTGATCGAGAGGGCCGCCCCGGCCAGCCGCCTGTCGCAGTCGATGGCCGTCGTCCTGAGCTGCCTGATCCTGGGCCAGGCGCTGGGGTCGTCGATCGCGGGCGTCCTGGCCGACGCGTACGGCCACCAGGGGGCGTTCGTGCTGGCCACGCTGGGCGGCCTGCTCTCCTTCGCGGTGACCGTCCTGGTGATGCGCGCCCGCTGGTACGTGCGCGGCGAACCGTCCTCTCCGGCGACGGTGACACGTTCCACTCCGGGCGCCTGAGAGGGGTGACGGGGGAGGTCAGAGGGTGTGTCGGGGTGATTCGGGGAACATCAGGCGTTAAACCCGCGTTAAAGAGGGACCCATCATTCTGACTCCGACCTAGGCTCGATGATCGTGCTCGATCTACTGGCCACCATCGGCCCCCGCCGCAGAGAGGTGCCCGTGCCCCAGCTCAACGGGCTCGCCCGCGTCACCCTGTCGGTCCGCGACCGCGACGAGAGTGTGCGCTTCTACCGCACGGTCCTGGGTTTCCGGGTCCTCGGCAAGCGCGACCACGAGGGCACACGGCGCACCGAGTGCCAGCACCCTGCCTCCGGGCTGCTGCTGGCGCTCATCCAGCACCGCGACAACTTCAAGGGCAGGTTCGACCGCAGGCACTGCGGCCTGGACCGGCTCACCCTGGGCGTGGAGAACCTGGGTGAACTGGAGGCCTGGGAGGAGCGCTTCGCGGAGATGGATGTGGAGCACTCCCCGGTGATGCACGGCGAGGAGGGCTCCACCCTGCTCTTCTACGACCCGGACGGCACCGAACTGGCCCTGTTCGCCCACGCGGAGCTCGACGCCGACGAGGACTGAGCCGCGCGGAACCCCGGCCCGGGCCTCGGCCGCACGCGCCGCCGACCGGGCGGGGAGCGGGCTCGGACCCCGAGCCCCCGGGGAGCCCGGTGGGCGCCCCGCTCCTCCTACTCCACCTCGACCAGCTTCAGGCGCACGTCGCGCTCGGCGAGGTCGTCCACGGCCGAGCGCGGGAGCCGGTCGTCGGTGATGATCAGGTCGAACTCCTCCAGGCTCGCCACCCTGAAGGTGCCGAACTTGCCGTACTTGGTGCTGTCGACCGTGAGCACGCTCTTGGAGGCGATCCGCAGCAGCGCCTGCTTGGCGACCACCTTGGCCTCGGAGGGCGTGGTAGACCCGCGCTCGGCGTCCCAGGAGCTGCTGGCGATGAAGGCCAGGTCGACGTTCACCTGGCGCAGGAAGTCGGCGGTGAAGCGCCCGACCGAGGAGTGGTCGGAGTGCGAGACCACCCCGCCGGTGTGGATCAGCTCGATCCCCGGGTACTCCATCAGGTGGCCCACGACGTTGAAGTCGCTGGTGATGACGGTCAGGCCGACCTTGTCGGTGAGCAGCGGGACCATCTGCAGCGTGGTCGTGCCCGCGTCCAGGTAGATGGTGAAGTTCTCCCGGACCAGGTCGGCCGCCGCGCGCGCTATGGCCCGCTTGGCGGGCACCTCCAGCTGCGCCTTGGCCAGGTAGGAGGGCTCGCTCTTGAGCCGCGCCGCGAGCCGCACTCCCCCGGTGACCGACAGCACCTTGCCGTCGTTCTCCAGCGCCTGGATGTCACGCCGGACCGTCATGTGGGACACGGACAGCATCGACGTGAGCTCGTTGATGCTCAGCACGTGGCGCTCCTGAAGGAGCTTGAGGATGTGCTCTCGTCTCTGGTCCGGAATCATCGTTCGCCTCACACTCCAGGGACGGTCATGGGGCGCCGTGCGGTCACGACGCCGTGTAACAAAGTTTCCCAGCTCGCCGCACCCCGTCGGCGTCGCCGACGACGTGAGTCCGCTCGCAATCGCGGTGCCACGCAACGGCAACACCGTTCCTGGCGGGGCGCCGCACACCCGTCCGCGCCCGCCCCCGGCGGGCGTTTTTCCTGTTTGCACCACGTAAAGCGGAAGTCTTTGCCACCCTTGACGACATGACGTTGTCCATCGCACTGCGCGGAGACACCGCACGCTTCCCGGGAAACACCCTCCCGGCCCTGCGTTCAGCCTCGCGTGCCGGGGCTGACCTGGTCAAGATCGACGTCCACCTCACCTCCGACGGCTATCCCGTCCTGGTGGACGAACGGCTCGTGGCCCTTCCCGGTTCCCCGCCCCGACCCGTGGGGGACCTGACCCTGGCCGAGATCGCCACCGCCCGCGACGACGTGGAGCGGCGCGTGCCCACCCTGATGGAGGTGCTCGCGGAGTACACCGGCGTCGCGCCCCCTCCCCTGCTCGTGGACGCCGGCGCGCCCGACGCGGCGCTGGCGGCGGACAGCCTGCTGCGGGCGCGCGGGTTCGGCGACCAGGTGCTCTTCACCGGTTCCACCGAGACCCTCGACGCCCTGCGCGGCCGCAGCGCCGAGGCCCGGCTGATGCTGGCCTGGGACAAGCCGGGCCCTCCGCCCGAGGACGTGGTGCGGACCCTGCGTCCGACCTTCCTGGGCACGCACTACACGCTGCTGACCCGGGAACTGGTCGCGGAGATGCACCTGCGCGGCTACCTCGTCACGGCGTGGACGGTGAACGACTTCCCCGAGATGGCGCGCGTGGTGGGCATGGGCGTGGACGCGCTCGCCACCGAGCGGATCGAGGACCTGGTGTCTCTGACCAGCGGCCGGGAGCGGCGGGCACCGGCCGCCGGTCCGGTCTGAGGGCGGGGGGGCGCGGAACCGGTCCGGTGAAAGACCACACGCCCTCCCACCCTCTCCGGGGGCGTACTCCGAGCGATGAGACAGCACATGACGGCCGACACATCCCCTCACGCGCTCCGCACCACGGCACCCGTCCTGGACTGCGCGGCGCACCTGTTCGCCCAGCACGGCCCACAAGGCCTGGCGATGTCCGAACTGACCTCCCGGATCTCCGACGAGACCGGGGCCGACCCCGCCGCGCTCAGGCGCGCCTTCCCCACCCGGTTCGACCTGGCCTACGCCGTCGTGCTGCGCTCCACACGGGAGCGGGTGCACGGGCAACTGGCCGCGGACCGGCCGGACCGGCCCGCGAAGGAACGCATGTCCACGCTGGTCAGACGGCACGTGGAGACCGGTTGGCGGCACCGGGCGGCGACCGCGCTGGGGCACGAGCTGCTTCCGGTGCTGCGGGCCATCCACCCGGCCCGCCACCGCGAGGTCACCTCCCTGACGCGGGCGTACCGCGAGCACGTGCGCGGCATCATCCTGGACGGCGTGACCCGCGGGGACTTCGGGGTGCGCGAGCCAGGACGGGTCGCCGACGAGGTGCTGGAGACCTTCGACTCCCTGCTGCACTGGTACGACCCCGGGGCCGGGCTGAGCCTGGACGACCTCGGCGCCGTCCACGTCGACCTCGTGCTCCACCACCACCTGGGGTGCCCGCGCTGACCGGACGGCCGCGGCGGGTGCCGTGCCCCGCGCCGGGCCCTCCCCCTAGCCTCCGACGAGCTGGTAGAGGTCCACCGACTCGGCCAGCGCGCGCAGTCCGGCGTCCCCCGGGTGGAGGTGGTCTCCCGAGTCGTAGGCGGGCAGCATGCGGCTGGGGTCCTGCGGGTCGCGCAGGACCGCGTCGAAGTCCCACACGCCGTCGAAGGGCGACAGGGGGTCGTTCGCCTGCGCCCTCAGGTGGTCGTTGACCTGCTGGCGGGCCCGGTCGACCTCCTCGGTGCAGCGCGTCTCGCCCCCGCAGGGACCGAGCGTGGCCACGAACACCCGCATGCCGTTCTCGCGGGCCAGCCCCGCGATCTCCTCGATCCCGGCGATCACCGACTCGGGCGGGGTGCTCCAGCGCAGGTCGTTGATCCCGGCGAAGACGACCAGGGTGTTCACCCCGCTCTGGGCCAGCACGTCCCGGTGCACCCGGTGGGTCAGCGCCACCCCGGTGGGGTTGGTGGAGACTCCCTCGCCCGGGTAGCCGTCCCGGATCACGTGGTTCCCGGCCACACCGAGGTTGAGCACGCCCGGGTCGGGCAGCCCCGGCTGCTCGGACAGCCGGGCGCTGAGCACGTCGGGCCAGCGGGCGTGGGCGTCGGGGGTGGAGCGGATCCCGTCGGTGATGGAGTCGCCGAAGGCGGCGATCGCGCCCGGTCCCCCGGAGACCTCCACCGCGGTGAGGAAGGGCCACTGCGCGACCCGGCCGGTGAACGGCTCCCCCGTGGTCTCCAGGGTCAGGTCTCCGCTTCCGGGCGCGCTGGTGTAGTTGGTGTCCACCGAGGCGTAGTGCACCGGCGCGGTGGTCACCCGCTCGGGCAGGTGGACGCTGACCAGCACGTCGCTCTGCGGCGGCAGGAGCATCTCGACGGGGTCGCTGAACACCTGTCCCCCGGCCGGGATGACGGTGTCGGAGCGCCCCTCGAAGGTGAGCGGGACCGCGGCGCCGCGGGAGGCTGCGCCGCTCCCGCGCAGTGCCACGGAGGCCGCGCCCACGGTGACGGGGGCGGCGGCGAAGGTGTTGTCCAGGCGGATGCGGACCGTGTGGCCGCCGGTGGTCGTGCGCACCGACAGCCGCAGCGTCTGGTCCTGCCAGGGACCCACCTCCATGTAGCCGGAGGTGGCGCGCGCCCAGGTGCCCGTCCACTCCGTGTCCGCGGCGCGCCCGCCCACGGAGAACACGTGGATGCGGCCCGCCCCGTCAGCGGTCTCGGGCAGCACCACGTGGGAGATCTCGCGGGCGGGGTCCACGGTGACGCCGCGCGCGTACAGGCGTGCCGCGCCGAGGGCGGGGCTGGGACCGGCGTGCCGCGCGGAGTTGGCGTAGGGCAGGGTGAGCGCGGCCTCGCTCGCGGGCCCGGCGGTCCAGTGCGGCACCGACAGGGTGAACTCCTGCTCCCGGCCGTCGGCGTAGACCACCCGGCCGGTTCCGGTGGCCTCGGCCTGGACGCCGTCGGTGCGGGTCGCGGTGGCCAGGAAGGTGAGCGACCGGTAGCGCTCGTCCGCGAGCCGCAGGAACTGGCCGTCCGAGACCAGGTGGTCGGGGCGGCCGGGGGCGTAGTCGGGCAGCTCCATGGGCGTGCCGAGCAGGACCACCTCGCGGCCGGGCGTCCACCCGGCGGCGGCCAGCGCCTGGGAGGACAGGCTGTTCCCGGAGCCGTCGAGGTCGACGGTGGCGACGGAGGTGTCCCGGGAGACGCCGATCCGGTCGACGAGGCCGCTGAAGGGGACGGCGTTCACCGCGGGGACGGTCTGCTCCCTGGACTCTGAGGGACCGGCGCCCTCGTCCCGGGAGACGGCGGTGCTGACCACGACCACGAGGAGCACCGCCGCGGCCGCCGCGGCCAGGCCGCGCAGCAGGCGGGGACGGAGCTCCGCCCCGTGCCGGTGGGTTCCGCGCCGCCGTGTACCGTCCGCTCCCAACGCTCGCCTCTCCCCCCGAATGCATCTGTCCACCGACTGTCGGACGCCGCCGCGCGCGCCGTGGTTGTTGAGACGTGGACCACCGCGCCCCTCGGAACGGCCGCCAGTGTAAACGAGCCGCCTCCGCCGGTCGCGGAGGTTCCGGGATGTACTGGACGGCGGGTCGTATGGCCTGCGACCTGCACGGAACGGGAAAACGCGCAGGAGCTTCCGATTCGGGCAGGAGTGCCGCCATATTCGTCCGATGTCGGCCCGGGAAATCGGACGTCCGTTATTCGGATACCGCCCTGAGGACTTCCCCGGAAGGAAAGAACATACCAAAGGCCCTATAAGTAGACAAAATACAGACGAAGAAACGGACGCCGCGACCCCGGGGCCATGGCGCCGCCTCCCCGGCCCGCACCCGGAAGAGGGCGGGTCACGGGGGGTGCCGGGGGATCGGCGGAGCACGTGACGCGGGTGTCCAGCGCCTTCGGCCGGAACGGTCGGCCGCCGCGCCGCGGAACGGCGGCCGACCGCCCGCCGCGCGAACTCGCGCGCCTATTGCGCGCCCGCGGACCGCGCTGGCGGTTTCCGGGCACAAGCCCGCGGCAAAGAAAGCGCCACTGCCCTGTATCCACAGGTCAGCGGCGCTTTTTTCGTGTTCGGAGAGGGTAGGCCGGGCAGGACTCGAACCCGCGACCCAGGGATTATGAGTCCCCTGCTCTAACCAACTGAGCTACCGGCCCGCCGTGATCGGCAAACGCCATCCTAACAGGGTGGGTCCGACGTTTCCCCGCCCTAAATCCGTTACCGGACAGGGCCTCCCGGCCGCCCGCCCGGGACGGCGCGAAGACACGTACCGCGCACCTGGGTCACAGCACGCGGGAGCGCGCGGTCTAGGGTGGTGAGGTGCGGCGCGCGCCTGGACGGCCCCCAGCGCCCGGTACCGAAGCCGCGTCGAACCCGTTGTGAGCATCGCGGGTCGCGAAACGTCGTCAGGGAGAGTTCACGTCATGTCCAAAGCACCCGTCAACGTCACCGTCACCGGCGCCGCCGGCCAGATCGGCTACGCGCTGCTGTTCCGGATCGCCTCCGGCCAGCTGCTCGGCGCCGACACCCCGGTGAAGCTGCGCCTGCTGGAGATCCCGCAGGCCGTCAAGGCCGCCGAGGGCACGGCGATGGAGCTGGACGACTGCGCCTTCCCGCTGCTCCGGGGCATCGACATCTTCGACGACGCCACCCAGGCCTTCCAGGGCGCCAACGTCGCCCTGCTGGTCGGCGCCCGCCCGCGCGGCAAGGGCATGGAGCGCGGCGACCTGCTGGAGGCCAACGGCGGCATCTTCAAGCCCCAGGGCGAGGCGATCAACGCCGGTGCGGCCGACGACATCCGCGTGCTGGTGGTGGGCAACCCCGCCAACACCAACGCCCTCATCGCGCAGAGCCACGCCCCGGACGTCCCGGCCGAGCGCTTCACCGCGATGACCCGCCTGGACCACAATCGCGCGCTCACCCAGCTCGCCAAGAAGCTCGACGTGTCGATCAACGACATCAAAAAGCTCACGATCTGGGGCAACCACTCCGCCACCCAGTACCCGGACGTGTTCAACGCCGAGGTCAACGGCGCCAACGCGGCCAAGGCCGTCGGCGACCAGGCCTGGCTGGAGAACGACTTCATCCCGACCGTCGCCAAGCGCGGCGCCGCGATCATCGAGGCCCGTGGCGCCTCCTCGGCGGCCTCCGCCGCCAACGCCGCCATCGACCACGTCCACGACTGGGTCAACGGCACCCCCGAGGGCGACTGGACCTCCGCGGCCATCCCCTCCGACGGCTCCTACGGCGTGCCCGAGGGCATCATCTCCTCCTTCCCCGTCGTCTCGCGCGGCGGCAGGTGGGAGATCGTGCAGGGCCTGGAGATCGACGACTTCTCCCGCGCCCGCATCGACGCCTCCGTCAAGGAGCTGGTCGAGGAGCGCGACACCGTCAAGCAGCTCGGCCTGGTCTGAGCACCGCGACGCGCACCGGGACACCGGTGACGTGACGGGCGCACCCCGCGCGGGGTGCGCCCGTCGTCGTCGCGGGGCCCCGGGCCCGCGCGCGGCGGCCGCCGTCCCCAAGGGGGCCGGGAAGCAGGCAGTATAGAGACCGTGAGTCTCATCGATGTGCTTCCGGCCGAACCAGAACCCGACTCCCTCTTCGAGGCGTTCGCTTTGTGGGCCGAGGAGCGGGGCCTCACCCTCTACCCGCACCAGGAGGAGGCCCTCATCGAGGTCGTCTCCGGGTCCAACGTCATCCTCAACACCCCCACCGGCTCGGGCAAGAGCATGGTGGCGACCGGCGCGCTCTTCGCCGCGCTGGCCCGTGACGAGTGCGCGTTCTACACCGCGCCCATCAAGGCGCTGGTGTCGGAGAAGTTCTTCGACCTGTGCAAGATCTTCGGCACCGACAACGTCGGCATGATGACCGGCGACGCCAGCGTCAACGCCGACGCGCCCATCGTGTGCTGCACGGCGGAGGTCCTGGCCCAGATCGCCCTGGCCGAGGGCGCGAACGCCGACATCAACACGGTCGTCATGGACGAGTTCCACTTCTACGCCGAGCCCGACCGCGGGTGGGCGTGGCAGGTGCCGCTGCTGGAGATGCCGCAGGCGCAGTTCCTGCTGATGTCGGCCACCCTGGGCGACGTCAGCCGCTTCGAGGAGGACCTGGAGAAGCGCACCGGGCGCTCCACCGCCGTGGTGGCCTCGGCCGAGCGCCCCGTCCCCCTCTACTACGACTACCGGGTCACCCCGCTGCACGAGACGCTGGAGGAGCTGCTCGGCAGCGGCAACGCCCCCGTGTACATCGTGCACTTCACCCAGGCACAGGCGGTCGAGCGCGCGCAGTCGCTGACCAGCATCAACATGTGCACCAAGGAGGAGAAGGCGGCGATCGCCGCGGAGATCGGCAACTTCCGCTTCACCACCAAGTTCGGCCGCAACCTGTCCCGCTACGTGCGGCACGGCATCGGCGTGCACCACGCGGGCATGCTGCCCAAGTACCGGCGCCTGGTCGAACGCCTGGCGCAGTCGGGGCTGCTCAAGGTGATCTGCGGCACCGACACCCTGGGTGTGGGCGTGAACGTGCCCATCCGCACGGTGCTGTTCACCGCGCTGAGCAAGTACGACGGGGTGCGCGTGCGCCGCCTGCGCGCCCGCGAGTTCCACCAGATCGCCGGGCGCGCGGGCCGCGCCGGGTTCGACACCGTGGGCAACGTGGTGGCCCAGGCGCCAGAGCACGTCATCGAGAACGAGAAGGCGCTGGCCAAGGTCGGCGACGACGCCAAGAAGCGGCGCAAGGTGGTGCGCAAGAAGGCCCCGGAGGGTTTCGTCTCCTGGGACGAGGCCACCTTCACCAAGCTCATCGAGTCCGACCCCGAGCCCCTGACCTCGCGGTTCAGGGTCAGCAACGCCATGCTGCTGAGCGTGATCGCCCGCCCGGGCGACTGCTTCCCGGCTATGAAGCACCTGCTCACCGAGAACCACGACGACCGACCCAGGCAGCGCCGCCACATCAGCGAGGCCATCGCCATCTACCGGTCGCTGCTGGACGGCGGGATCGTGGAAGCGCTCCCCGAGCCCGACGCGCAGGGGCGCACCGCGCGGCTGACCGTGGACCTCCAGGCCGACTTCGCGCTCAACCAGCCGCTGTCCACGTTCGCGCTGGCCGCGCTGGACCTGCTGGACAAGGAGTCGCCCACGTACCCGCTGGACGTGCTCAGCGTGGTGGAGTCCACCCTGGACGACCCGCGGCAGATCCTGGGCGCCCAGCTCAACAAGGCGCGCGGCGAGGCCGTCCAGCAGATGAAGATGGACGGCATCGAGTACGACGAGCGCATGGAGCGGCTGGAGGAGGTCGACTACCCCAAGCCGCTGGAGGAGCTGCTCGGCCACGCCTACGAGGTGTACCGGCGCGGCCACCCGTGGGTGGGCGACCACCCGCTCCGTCCCAAGACGGTGGCCCGGGACATGTACGAGCGGGCGATGACCTTCACCGAGTACGTGGGCTTCTACGAGCTGGCCCGCTCGGAGGGGCTCGTGCTGCGCTACCTGGCCAGCGCGTACAAGGCGCTCAACCAGACGGTGCCCGACGACGCCAAGACCGAGGAGCTGCGCGACCTCATCGAGTGGCTGGGCGAGCTGGTCCGCCAGGTGGACTCCAGTCTGCTGGACGAGTGGGAGCAGCTGACCAACCCCGAGGCGGAGGTGCCGGAGGACGCGGCCGCCGCCGAGGAGAAGGTGCGGCCCGTCACCACCAACGAGCGGGCGTTCCGGGTGCTGGTGCGCAACGAGATGTTCCGCCGCGTGGAGTTGGCCGCCCTGCGCCGCCACGACGAACTCGGGCGGCTGGACGAGGATGGGGAGTGGGACGCCGAGGCCTGGGAGGAGGCCCTGGACGCCTACTTCGAGGAGCACGACGCGATCGGGACCGGTCCGGACGCGCGCGGCCCGGCGATGCTGCTCATCGAGAAGGAGCCGGAGCTGTGGCGGGTCCGCCAGGTCTTCGCCGACCCGGCGGGCGACCACGACTGGGGCATCAGCGCCGAGGTGGACCTGGCCGCGTCCGACGCCGAGGGGCGCGCGGTGGTGCACGTGGCGGACGTGGACCGGCTGTAGGGGCGGGCGGTACCGGCAGCGGCAGCGGCAGCGGCAGCGGCAGCGGCAGCGGCAGCGGCAGCGGACGGTGACCGGTTGACGGGTACGGCCGGTCGGCGGGTACGGCCTGTTGACGGGTGCGACCAGTGAAAGGTGCGACCGGTTACCACGGCGAACGCGGTCGGCCGCGGGCACCGCTCGGCGCGCGGACACCGCTGGCCGCGCGGGAGCGGCCGTTTCCGGGCACGCTCATGCCGTCTGGGGAGGTGGGCCCCCTGTATCAAGCAGACACCCGCGGCCATGGGCGGCGCCACCCCCGGTTCCGGCCTGTGGACAACCCGGGTCGGGCCGCCTCCGGCGGGTAGAAAGGACGACACGGGGTCCGGCGCCGCCGGACCCGCTCCCCTGCCCGCCGACCCCTCCCGTTCCAGCGGTCGTGCGGACCTTCACACACAGGAGGTTCGACCATGCCCCTTCCCCTGATCGCCTGGGCCGTCGCCGCGGGAGGCGCCGCGGCCGCCGCCTACGTCGCCCGCCGGATGTCCAGGGACGAGGAGTTCGCCGGAAGGGTTCGCGAGGTGGCCGGTTCCTTCAGCAGGTCGGTGTCGGCCAGCGACGTACTCGACGGACTCCTGGAGATGGAGGAATCCGTCGCCATGCGCCACCTCGACGCCAGGGCGCCCCGGATGAGCGCCCAGGAGTGGGACGACTTCTCCGGGGCGGTGCACGCCCGCGTCACCAATCCCTACGAGGACGAGGAGACCAAGGCCCGCACGCGCCGCCTGTACTCCTACGCGGGCAACCTCAGATGACGCGGCCGCCGTCCACCGGGCTCCCGCTCAGCCCAGCAGGTGGGCGTTGACCTCGCGCACGCCACCGGCCAGGTCGGGCCGCTCCACGACCGTCCGGCCCGCCGCGCGCAGGCGTTCGGCGCCGTCGCAGTCCACGAACACGGAGGGCTCACGCCAGGCGAACACCACGCGCGCGACGGGCGTGGCCAGGATCAGCGCCGAGCAGGACAGCGGCCGGGAGGCACGGGAGCTGCACGGTTCCAGGGACGAGTACAGGGTGGCTCCGGCCAGCCGGGGGTCGTCGGCGTCCACCTCCCGCAGGGCCGCCTCCTCGGCGTGGTCGTGCGGGTCGTCACGGCGCGAGTAGCCCTCGCCCAGGACGGTGCCGCCGGCGGCGACCACGGCGCAGCCCACCGAGAACGCCGTGTCCGAGGGCGGACAGGAGCGGGACAGCTCGACGGTGCGGCGCAGCCACCGGGCGTCGGACTCCCCCTCGGCGGGGGGCGGACCGGCGCTCACGCCCGCTCCCCCGGGGCCAGCCGGTAGCGCAGGACCGCCACGTCGCCCAGCGCCCTGGCCTCCACCAGCCGCATCGGCGCGTCGGGGGTCTGCGGGAAGGTGCCGGGCACGACGAAGCGCGGGGCGTCCTCCTGTCCCACCAGGAAGGGGGCCACCGCCAAGCGGAGCTCGTCGACCAACCCCGAGGTGAGGAAGAGGGTGTGGATGTGCCCTCCGCCCTCGACCAGCAGGCGGGCGACGCCCCGGGCGGCCAGGTCGGCCAGCACGGCCCGGGCGGTGGGCGGGTCCCCGGCGTCCACGACCTCGGCGGGCGGGTCGGCGGCGGGGCGGTCGGCCAGCGCGCGCCGGGCGGCGTCCACGCCCGCGCCGCCGGTGTAGACGACGGCTCCCGCGTCCCCGGTGGCGAAGAAGCGGGCCGCGGGGTCGAACTTGCCGCTGCGGGTGACCAGGGCCTTGAGCAGGTGCTCGGTGCGCCCGCGCTCCCGGCGGCGTTCGCGCAGCCGCGGGGAGCGCACCAGCAGTCTGGGGTTGTCGGCGCGCAGGGTGCCGGCGCCGACGAGGATGGCGTCGCACTCCGCCCGTAGTTCGTCGACCTCGGCGAAGTCGGCCTCGTTGGACAGGCGCAGCCGCTCGGGCCCGGTGTCGTCGATGCGTCCGTCGACCGACATGGCGCAGCTGAGGATGGTGTACGGGCGGTCCATGGCCCCAGGCTAGGCCACGGCGCGGGGCCGGGCGGTCCGCCGCCGGGGGGTACCGCGTACAGGAGTGCCCGGGGAGTGCACGCGTAAGGAGGGCCGTCCGTGCCCGGGGAACGCCCGCGTCCGAGGAGTGTCCGGGTCCGCGAGAGCCCGCGACCGGAAGGGTCAGCGGCTGCAAGGGACAGCGTCCGAGCGGTGTTCCGGCGTTTTCGGACCGCCGCGCCGCCGTTCACCGGTTGCGCCGCATTCCTGGGCACGGCAAGGAATTTCCGCAGGTGGCGACTGCGTACTCGGAATTTGCCTCCGATATGAGCGGGGAACGTTTTTCGCCGTTCCCGCACGGGGAAGGAGCCCGCGGCTCTGCTCCGGGGGCGGGACACAACCACCCTTACCCACACGTCTCCACCGCCACACACGCGCGCTCACGGAACCCGGGAAGCCCGTAGTCACGGGCTTGCGGCCTCCGGATCCCCATCCCGATTCCTCCCATAATGGACATTAGGTGTATAACCCCTAGCCCACCCAGGACCGCCCTTCGCCGCACCCCGCAGTACTTCCCGGGCACCGCGAACACCGATTTTTATGACCGGAGTCTGTGACTCGGTTAACAACACCGCTCACGCGGAATACAATCCAGTGGTCGACCACTCTTCCCACCTCAGACAAGAGGACGGCGATGTCTCGATTCACCTCCCCCCTTTTCCTGAGGCAGGCGGGGGGCAAACACGTCCGCGCCCACCCACCGCCCGCCGTTGACCTGACCCGGCCCAGCGTGGCCCGGCTGCACTCCTTCCACCTCAAGGGCAAGGACCACTTCGAGGCGGACCGGGACCTGGCCGGCCGCGCGGAGCGGGCCGCGCCCGGGTTCCAGGACCTCGTGCTGGGCGAGAGGGCCTTCCTCCAGCGCGCCGTCCGCCACCTGTGCGCGGACCTGGGCATCCGGCAGTTCATCCAGTTCGGCGCGGGGCTGCCCGCACCGGGCGACCCGCACGAGATCGCGCACGAGAGCGATCCCCGGGCGCGCATCGTCTACGCCACCGACGATCCGGTGGTCCTGACCCACCACCTCGCGCTGCTTCGCGACCGGCGCACCACCACCGCGGTGCGCGCCTCGCTCACCCGTCCGGACGAGCTCCTGGACAGCTCCGAGACCCGGAGCTTCCTCGACCTGGACGAGCCCGTCGGCCTGCTGCTCACCGGTGCCGTCACGCACACCTCCGACGCCGACCACCCGGCCGAGCACATCGCCGCCCTGCGCGACGCCCTGGCTCCCGGCAGCCACATGGTCCTCAGCCACTACTGCCGACCCGACTCCGCCGTCTTCCCCAAGGACGCGGCGCGGGCCGAGCAACTGGAGCAGGTGTTCGCCGAGCGCCTGCGCTCCGGCCGCTGGCGCTCCCGGCGGGCCATCCTCGACTTCTTCGAGGGCTGGCGCATTGCCGAGCCCGGCGTGATCGAGGTCCAGCGGTGGCGCACGCTGCCCGTGGCCCCTCCGGTACCCGGCTGCTACCAGATGCCCCAGCGCAACCGCCGCCTGCTCCTCGGCGGAGTCGCCGGAATCTGAGGCGTCACCTCCGCCCCGCGTCGCAGCCGCCCGGACCGGCAGCGGGCGAGGTCCGCCACCGCGCACACCGGGCCACTCAGCCCAGTGGCCCCGACACCGAGCGGTCCCGTGTCCCGACCACGGGAACCCTCGGAGCACTCCAGCGGCCCGAACCGCTGGCGCGGATGGTGGATGTCCGGCGGGGCGGCCCGGCCGCCCCGGCGCAGAGCCCCGGCACCGACGGACGGCGCCCCAGAGCACGGGCGCGGACCCGGTGCCGCTCTCCTCGCCGATGACCGGGCGCAGCCGCCCCCGGGCCACGTGTCCTCGGTCCCGTCCGACGGATCATGCCGTCGCCACGACAGACCGGGAGGCCGGTCGGACCGGTCCCGGCGCACGTCGCGTCCGCCGCGTGCGGACTTCCAGAGGAGCAATGGCTTCCGGAAGACCTGCGGCGACAAAGTACCGACGCACGAACGCGTGAGACAGCCGGGATGACTGGGATTCCGGGGACCGCGGTGCCCTGTGCGGGCACCAGTGCTTTCCGGGCGCCGGAAGGCCCGGGCACGAAAACGACAGGGCCCCTTCCCTGTCGGAAAAGGACCCTGTCCTGCTGCTCCCGCGATTGGACTCGAACCAATAACCTGCCGGTTAACAGCCGGCTGCTCTGCCGATTGAGCTACGCGGGATCGCACCCGTCCCCGAACCCCGGGGGCTCGGCGACATCCCCTAGCCTAGCGCGTTCCGAAGGGTGCTCGCGACGTGTTTTCGCACCTGCGCACCGGCTCCGGTCGCCCGTCCGGCCGCCGAAAGACCGAGGGCCCGCCGGATGCTTCCGACGGGCCCTCCGGGCGCTCCCGCGATTGGACTCGAACCAATAACCTGCCGGTTAACAGCCGGCTGCTCTGCCGATTGAGCTACGCGGGATGGCGTGTGCCCCACGGCCGGGCCGTGGTGACACGTCAAGCCTAGCGTCCCCGCGGAGTGCTCGTGACCGGTGTCGGCATGTGTGGCGGGGTCGCGACGGGGTAACGTCGAGCACGGATCACGCCGATCGTCTCCAAAGGGTGAAGAGGTAGACCATGCGTTACCGGATCACGTTCGCCGCCGGACTCGCCATCGGTTACGTCCTGGGAGCACGGGCGGGCAGGGCCCGCTACGAGCAGCTCGCGCGCACCGCGCGCAAGGTGGCCGACAGCCCGGTCGTCCAAGAGGTCGCCGGTCTGGTCGGCGCCCAGGTCAGCAACGCGGGCCGCACCGTCTACGACAAGGCCGTGGACAAGATGCCGGTCACGTCCGTGCGCGACTTCCTCGCGCGGCCCACCGACGAGGAGGTCGAACTCGTCGAGTGGGAGAACCACAGGTCCAACGGCACCCAGCCTACGGACGAGAACGGCTCCCCCGGCAACGGCGGGAAACGCTAGTGGCCCTGTTCTCCAGGGGCGTGCCCGCCGCGCTGCGCGCCCGGCTGGAGCGGGGCGAGCGCGTGCTGGCCCACGCGCCCGTCGCCTCTCCGGCCGGGGAGGCGGCGCCGCTCCTGGCCGCCACCACCCGGGCCCTGCACCTGCCCGACGGGCGCGCGGTGCCCTGGCAGGACATCGACCGGGCCAGCTGGAGCCCCGACGCCTTCACCTTCCTGGAGGAGGGCGCGGGCGAGCACACGGTGCGGCTGCGCTCGGACCCCGGCGCCGACGGCGTGGACTACCGCCGCCTGGCCGAGACCGTCTCCGAACGGGTCACCGCGACCATCCTGGTCAACCGCTTCGTGCCCTTCCCCGACCCGGACTCCTCCACGGGCTTTCGCCTGGTGGCGCGGCGGGCGCCCGGCGGCGCCGAGGTGGCCTGGCGCATCCACCTGGGCGAGGGGGTGGACCAGCGGGATCCGCGCCTGCCCGACGCCGTCTCCCGCTCCCTGGACGCCCTCCACGACCAGATGGGCGTGTGAGCCGCGTCCGGGGCCCGGCGCCGGCCGGACGGCGCCGGGCCGCGGGAAGGCCCCGCGCGCCCGGCTCCGGGTGACCGGGACCGGTCAGCAGGCGTCGTAGACGTAGTCCCCGTGGTCGGGGCCGACCAGGTTCAGGTCGCGCAGGATCATCCGGGAGGGCGCGCCCGGGGCGGCGCAGGCCTCCTCGAAGGTCATCCCCGCCTCCTCCAGCGCGTGGGGGTACTCCACCGCCAGGACGTTGTCACCGTAGACGTCGGTGTAGGCCTCGCACTCGTTCCACACCGCGCACTCCTCGGTCACGGCGAAGTCGAAGCCGACCTCGTCCCTGCCGCGCTCGGTGTCCTCGGCGGCGTTCTTCTGGCCCGCGGCCATGCCGTGTCCGTGGGTGATCTCGACCAGTGCGGAGGCCAGCGCGAGGTTGTCGTCGATCGTGAGCAGACCCTGGGAGCGCAGGTTGGAGTCGAGGTTGTCGAACTCGACCGCGTCGAAGCCCTTGTCCGCGCAGTCGGCGATGGTCTCGCCGAGGACGGCCGCGATGTCGGAGCGCTTGCCCTCGGTGGAGGTGTCCAGGAGGCGCTCGTCGTCCCAGTCCTCGTCGATGACGGGCTCGCCCGAGGCGTCGCGCAGGATCAGGTCCGCGTGCTCCTCCAGCCACCACTCCAGGTCGCCGGGCTGGGTCTGGAAGCCGTTGACGTAGCAGACGGAGTACGTCCCCTCCGCCGGTTCGGAGGTGGAGTCGCGCACCACCGTGCCCACGCCCGAGGGCGGGGCGTAGGAGGCGCCGAGCTGGTAGTCCAGCGTGCCCTCGGGGAAGCCCTCGAAGGCGGCCGTCGCGGCGGCGGTGTCGGCGGTGTCCGCGGTGGAGGAGGTGGACGAGGCGAGTTCGCCACCGCCCTGGCTCGCGCAGCCCGCGGCCAGGAGCGCCGTCAGGCCGACGGCCGCAGCGGCGCGGAGTCCGGTGGGTGTGGACATGGAGGAACCCCGTTCTGCGGCGGTGGGGTGTTCCGCCGCCTGGTGGTCGGCGGTCCCGCCGCGCGGGCGGGACGGCGCCTACGGTAGGTGCTCGCGCCCGGCGCGGGGCCCGGCCCGCGGAACCCGGGGGTCACGGGCGGGGCCCGCGCCGGAACGCACGGTCACCTTAGCCACGGACACGGTCCGACGAAAGGCTCAGCCTCCGGGCCACCGACCGGACACGCTCCCCGGAGGGCCAGGAGCTGCGGGAACCCGCCGGGTGTGTCGGCAGGGTCACACGAGCCTCAGGACACAACAGGAGTCACACACGGGCGGGTCACCCGGCCGGCTTCCGCGCGTCGCGTTCGGCCAGCCCCCGAGCCAGCACCTCGGCCAGGTGCAGCGCCCGGCGGCCCGCCCCCTGCTCGATCTGGGTGCGGCAGCTGTAGCCGTCGGCCAGCACCAGCGTGTCCGGGGAGGCGCCGCGCACGCGGGGCAGCAGCTCGCGTTCGCCGATGGCCGCGGACACCTCGTAGTGGCCCTCGGTGAACCCGAAGTCGCCCGCCAGCCCGCAGCAGCCCGAGTCCAGCACCTCGCCGTCGATCCCCGCGCGGGCGATCAGCTCGCGGTCGGCGTCGAAGCCGATCACCGCGTGCTGGTGGCAGTGCACCTGCGCCAGGGCCGAGGCCGCGATCCGGGGCGGCCGCCAGTCGGGCGCGTACTCGTTGAGGAAGCCCGCGAGGGTGCGCACGGCCGCGGCCACCCGCTCGCTCCGCTCCCCCGGGAGCAGTTCGACCAGGTCGTGACGGAGCGCGGCGGTGCAGCTGGGCTCCAGGCCCACCACGGGCAGCCCCTCCTCCACCAGCGGCTCCAGCGCCCGCACCGCGCGGCGCATCACCGCGCGGGCGGTGTCCAGCTGCCCGGTGGACACCCACGTCAGGCCGCAGCACACCTGTCCCTGGGGCAGCACCACAGTGAAACCGGCGTCCTCCAGCACGCGCACGGCGGCCGCGGGCACGTTCGGGTTGAGGTGGTTGCCGAAGGTGTCCGGCCACAGCACCACCCGGGGTCCGCCGACGCGGGCCTGCCCGCGTGCGGCGCGGCGCCGGAACGCGCGGGTGAAGGTGGTGCGGGCGAACGACGGCAGGTCGCGCTGGGCGGCCACGCCCGCGACCCTCTTGGCCAGGCGCGACACCCCGGGCAGCCGGGCGGCGCGGTTGGTCTCGGCCGGGGCGATCGAGGCCAGGCGCGCCCAGAGGGGCAGCCAGCCCATGGAGTAGTGGGCGGCCGGGCGGACCCTGCCCCGGTAGTGCTGGTGCAGGAACTCGGCCTTGTAGGAGGCCATGTCCACGTTGACCGGGCAGTCGCTCAGGCATCCCTTGCAGGACAGGCACAGGTCCAGGCTCTCGCGCACCTCCTCCGAGCGCCAGCCGTCGGTGATGACGTCGCCGCTGGCCATCTCGAACAGCAGGTGGGCGCGGCCCCGGGTGGAGTGCTTCTCCTCCTGGGTGACCTGGTAGCTGGGGCACATGACGCCCGGCCCCTCCTGACGGCGGCACTTGCCCACCCCGGAGCAGCGGCGCAGCGCCTTGGCGAGGTCGCCGTCGTCCTCGCGGTAGGCCAGTTCGGCCCGCGAGAGCAGCGGCAGCACGGGGCCGGAGCCGGAGGGGCCGGGGACGGCGGCCACCCGGACGTCGGAGTCCAGCGGCAGCGGATCGACGATGACGCCGGGGTTCATGAGGCCTGCGGGGTCCCAGATCCGCTTGAACTCGCCGAAGGCGCGGATGAGGGAGGCCGGGTACATGCGGGCCAGGAGCTCCGAGCGCGCCTGGCCGTCACCGTGCTCGCCCGACAGGGAGCCTCCGTGCCGGACCACGGTGTCGGCGGCCTCCTCCATGAACTCCCGGTACTCGCGCCGACCCCGCTCGGTGGTGAGCTCGAAGTCGATGCGCACGTGCAGGCAGCCGTCGCCGAAGTGGCCGTAGACCACGCCGAAGCGGCCGTGGCGCTCCATGAGCGCCTCGAAGTCGCGCAGGTAGTCGCCCAGGTTCTCGGGCGGCACCGCGGCGTCCTCCCATCCCGACCAGGCCTCGGCCCCCGAGGGCGTGCGCTGGGTGAGCCCGGCGCCCTCCTCCCGGATGCGCCAGAGCGCCTTCTGGTGGGCGGGGTCGGAGACGACGAGGGCGTCGCGGGGGCGGGAGGCGCCCGCCAGGGCGGCCAGCATGCCCTCCGCGGCGTCGGCGGCGTCCGCGGGGTCCTTCCCGGCGACCTCCACCAGGAGCCAGGCCCCGCCCTCGGGCAGCGGCACGCGCGAGCCGGAGCCGAACCGGTCCAGGGAGGCGACCATGCGGTGGTTGATGCCCTCGACGGTGAGCGGGCCGTGGCCGAGCAGGTCGGGGACGGCGTCGGCGGCCGCGGGGGCGTCCGGGTAACCGAGGACGGCCAAGGCGCGGGCGGGCGGCGACTCGACCAGGCGCACGGTGGCGCCGAGGACGAACACGCAGGTGCCCTCGGTGCCCACGAGGGCGGCGGCGACGTCGCGGCCCTTCTCCGGCAGCAGGCGGTCCAGGGCGTAGCCGGACACGCGGCGGCGGAAGTCGGGCATCGCGGTGCGCAGCTCGGCGCGGTGGGCGTCCACGAGGCGGGCGAGGGCGGCGTGGATCCGCCCCTCGCGCCCGGGGCGCGCGGCCAGGGCGCGGTGCTCCTCCTCGCCGCCGCTGGAGCCGACGGTGAGCCGGGTCCCGTCGCTGAGCAGCACGTCGAGGGAGACGATGTTGTCGGCGGTGGTGCCCCAGGCGACCGAGTGGGAGCCGCAGGCGTTGTTGCCGACCATGCCGCCCACGGTGCAGCGGCTGTGGGTGGAGGGGTCGGGGGCGAAGGTGAGCCCGTGCTCGGCGGCGGCGCGGCGCAGGTCGTCGAGGATGACGCCGGGTTGCACGGTGGCGGTGCGCGCCACGGGGTCGATGTGCTCGATGGCGCGCAGGTGGCGTGAGGTGTCGATGACGACGCCGGTGCCGATGGCGTTGCCCGCGATGGAGGTGCCGCCGCCCCGGGGCACGATCGCAGCACCGTGCTCAGCGCAGGTGCGGACCGCCGCCACGCAGTCCTCGACGGTCTCGGGGACCACCACGGCCAGCGGGACCCGGCGGTAGTTGGAGGCGTCGGAGGTGTAGAGGGCGCGGGTGCCCGCGTCGAAGGCGACCGTGCCCCGGACGCGGCTCTCCAGGTCGCGGCGCAGGGCGGCGACGTCGGTTCGGGCTGTGGTGCTGCTGTGCGGGTCGGCCATGGTGCCAGCGTGGCGGCTGCGGCCGCGGCGCCGCAAGCGTGCCGCGCTGCCCGTCCGCACCGCCCCGCCGCGCCGTCCGGAACCGGGGACGCGGGGCCGGGGGCGTGGGGTCGCGGACGCGTGGTCGGAGCCCTGAGTCGAAGGCGCGGAGCCCGGAGCCCGGAGTCGGGGCCGGTGTCCGGGTTCCTCCGGAACCGGTGCCCGCGCCGTACGCCCCGGGGGTCAGCCCCCGAGGGACTCGTCCATGACCCGCACCAGCTCGCCGCGGGGGTCCATGTCCAGGTTCCACACCATGAGCCCGCCCAACCCCTGTTCGAGCACGTACTCGCCCTTGAGGCGGATCACCTCGGGGTTGTCGTAGGCCCACCACTCGTCGCCGTCCAGGACCCAGGAGGCGCCCGCCTCCTCGTCCAGGGCACGGGGGCCCTCGATCTCCTGGAGTTCGGAGAAGGCCATGGTCGGGCCGTCGTAGCGGTCCTCCGCGGGCCCCGCGACCGGCTGCCCCGGCCCGGGCTCGGAGGGGTCCTGCAACCGCCAGCCGCGGCCGAAGGCCGGAACGCCCATCACGAGCCGGTCCGGCGGCGCGCCCAGGTCCACGTAGCGCCGCACGGCACGGTCGACGCTGTTGGCGTCGGCGTCGGAGGTGTACAGGTTGGAGTGGTAGGCGGTCCGCTCGCTCCACGGACCGGCGAAGTCGTAGCCCTGCACGGTGGCGAAGTCCAGGTACTCGAAGACCCGCGCGTCGTAGGCCTCGCTGGCCGCGGCCCCGCCGGGCAGCGACGCGGACAGGACGTACTCCTCGCCGGTCTCCCGGGACAGCTCGTCCATCTGGCGGCGGAACTCGGCCGCCAGGAGGGTGAAGTTGGCCGCGTCGTCGGGGTGCTCCACGTTGTCCGGATGGCCCGCTCCCCCGGGCCACTCCCAGTCCAGGTCGATGCCGTCGAAGATCCCGGCGGCCACCCCGTCGCCGCCCTGCGGCTCGCCCTCGAACACCGGCAGGTCGCCGCGCAGCCACAGGTCCAGGCAGGAGGCCACGAAGGCCTCCCGGGACTCGGGGGTGCGGGCCGCGGTGGAGAAGTGCGTGGACCAGTTCCAGCCGCCCAGGGACAGGCTGGCCCGCAGACGGGGGTGCCCCTCCTGGAGCTGGCGCAGCTGGTTGAGGCTGCCCGCGAGTTCCTGCTCGTACTCGTCGGCCCGCCCGCTGACGCTCTCGTCGGCGTCGTAGCGCCGCTGGTACAGCTCCCAGGGCTGGTCGTGGGTGCCCGGGATGTGGCACAGGCCCTCGGAGCTGACGTCGCCGAACGCCCACATCAGGCGGGTCAGGTGCTCGGGGGCCCCGCTGTCCTCAAGCTCCTTGACGGTGTAGCCGCGGTTGGCCACGTTCCAGTCGGCGAAGTACCCGATGCGCTCGGGGTTCCTTCCGGTCGCGGCCACGAAGACCCCCGTGATCAGCACTGCGGCGGCCACGACCGCGCCCAGGACGAGCAGGGGTCGGCGCCGCGGGGGCGGCGCGCCGTCCGGCGGGGCTGGCGTGGTTCTCACACCTACGACGGTAGACGCCGAGCGCGTCCGATGCGGCGGGTCGACACCGGTTCGGCCACATCAGGCCGACCGTCCGCCGGACGGGAACCCCGGGGGCGGCCCACGCGTTGGTGGTGGCCGCCGACCGTCCGGACGCGGTCGGGCGCTGACGGGCGCCCCGTACCGCCGCTCAGCCGGTGCGGGCCCAGCCGGTGCGGGCCCAGCCGGTGCGCACTCAGTCGGTGCGGATGAAGTCGCGCAGGCTCCCGGCCCGCGAGGGGTGGCGGAGCTTGGCCAGGGTCTTGGCCTCGATCTGGCGGATGCGCTCGCGGGTCACCCCGAACTCGCGCCCCACCTCCTCCAGCGTGTGCGGGTGGCCGTCGGCCATCCCGAAGCGCAGCCGGATGATGCGCCGCTCGCGGTCGGACAGGCCGCCGAGGATGGCCCCCAGCTGCTCCTGGAGGACGGTGAAGGCCGCCGCCTCGACGGGGGCGACCGCGTCGGAGTCCTCGATGAAGTCGCCGAAGTCGGACTCCTCCTCACCGATGGGCGACTGGAGCGAGACCGGCTCCCGGGCGATGCGCTGGATCTCCACGACGCGCTGGCCGACGAACCCGGCGGCCGAGGAGATCTCCTCGACGCTGGGTTCGCGGCCGAGCTGCTGGTGCAGCTGGTGCTGGACCCGGACGACCTTGTTGATCGTCTCGACCATGTGCACGGGGATGCGGATCGTGCGCGCCTGGTCGGCGATCGCCCGCGTGATGGCCTGGCGGATCCACCACGTCGCGTAGGTGGAGAACTTGAAGCCCTTGCCGTAGTCGAACTTCTCCACGGCCCGGATCAGGCCCAGGTTGCCCTCCTGGACGAGGTCGAGCAGGAGCAGGCCCCGGCCCATGTACCTCTTGGCGATGGACACCACCAGGCGCAGGTTGGCCTCGATCAGGCTCCTCTTGGCCCGCAGCCCCTCCTCGACCAGGCAGGCCAGCTCCTCGGCGGTGCGCACGCCCTCCGCGGGCGCGCAGTGCTGCGCGTAGAGGCCGACCTCGACCGCCTTGGCGAGTTCGACCTCCTGCTCGGCGCTCAGCAGCGGTACCCGGCCGATCTCGCGCAGGTAGAGGCGGACCAGGTCCGACCCGGAGCGCCGGCCGCCGTCGACGACGGGGCCGGGGTCCTCCGAACCGGTGTCGTCGGCGCCGGAGACCTCCACGCCGATCCGGGCGAGGTGGGCGACCGCCTGGTCCAGGTGGTCCGGGGGCGCGTCCAGCCGGTCCAGGGCCGAGGCCACCTCTTCACGGCTGATGGGCCCCGTGTCGGGGAGCAGCCGGACCACCTGTCGAATGGACGGCGTTTCGTTGGTCACAACTGTTGGAGCCACCTGCCCATTGTGCCCTTTCGGGCGCCCGGGAAGGGAGAACTACTATTGTCACCCCGGTGCTACATACCGCCCCGTCACATCTCCTGGAGAGCGCGTTTTTGCTGTTGGAGCGCCATGAGTTCGGTCAGCAGCCGCTGTTGTTCCTCCACCTGCGGAGTTCCCTCCAGGCGGGACAGTTCCGATCTCAGGTTTGACTCGCGCCGGTTGATGGAATGAGTCTTGATTGTGCCCAGTATTTGCCGGGCGTAATGCTCGTCGAGTTCTCCGTAGAACTCCAGTTGTTCCACCACCAAACGGGTGAGGAAATCACGCTGTGTGTCATTGGTGGCTGCCTCGCGCAGGCCGTTCACCCACGCGGCGGGGTCGTGCGCGGCGGCCACCCCGCCCGCGGCGGTGATGAGCCCCAGCACCGCGCGGTGCTGGGGGACGGTGAAGTCCTCCTCGGTGAACGCGTCGAAGCCCACGGCCAACGAGGGGGTCTGCAGGGCGATCTTGAGCGCCTGGCGCTCGCGCTGCACGGAGGGGTCGCCCAGGTTGTAGGGCGCCTCCTGCGCGTCCGGGGTGGGCACGGGCCGCGCGGGGGCCGTCCGCGGCCCGGGGCCGCGTCCCCGGGCGCCGCGCATGTGCTGGTTGACCCGGCGCAGCACGAAGGCCTCGTCCAGGATGCCGATCCAGCGGTCCAGGTTCCTGCCGTAGTCGCGGCGCACGCCCTCGTCGCGGATGCTGGCGACCACCGGGGCGGCGGCGTCCAGGGCGGCCATCCTGCCCTCGGGGGTGGACAGGTCGTAGCTCTCCATGACGTTGCGGATCATGAACTCGTACAGCGGGGCGGCGTCCTTGACGAGGTCGACCACGGCCTGCGGTCCGTGCTGGAGTCGCAGGTCGCAGGGGTCGAGCCCGTCGGGCTGAACGGCGACGAAGGTCTCGGAGGCGAACCCGTGCTCCTCGGCGAAGGCGCGCACGGCCGCCTTCTGGCCCGCCTTGTCTCCGTCGAAGGTGAACACGACCCTGCCGCTCTGTCCTGTGCGGCCCAGCAGCATGCGGCGCAGGATCTTGACGTGGTCCTCGCCGAAGGAGGTGCCGCAGGTGGCCACGGCGGTGTCCTCACCGGCGAGGTGGCAGGCCATGACGTCGGTGTAGCCCTCGACGATGACCGCCTTGCCCTCCCGGGCGATGTTGCGCTTGGCCAGGTCGAGCCCGTACAGCAGCCGCCCCTTGTGGAAGACGGGGCTCTCGGGGGAGTTGAGGTACTTGGGCCCGTCCTCCTCGGGGTCGAGCTTGCGGGCGCCGAACCCGACCACCTCGCCGGTGACCTCGCGGATGGGCCACAGCAGCCGGTTGCGGAAGCGGTCGTAGGCGCCGCGCCGCCCCTGGCTGGCCAGGCCGCCCTCGACCAGCTCGGCGTCGGTGAAGCCCTTGCGGCGCAGGTGCGCGGTGAGGTTCTCCCATCCGGCGGGGGCGTAGCCCAGGCCGAAGTGCTCGGCATGCGTGCGGTTGAACCCGCGCTCGTCCAGGAAGCGCCGGGCGGTGACCGCGCCCGGGGAGAGGAGCTGTTCGGCGTAGAACTCGGCGGCGGCGCGGTGGGCGTCGAGCATGCGCTGGCGCTTGCCGGTGTCGTGCCTGGCGGCGCTGCGCCCGCCCTCCTCGTAGCGCAGGGTGATGCCCGCTTGGCGGGCGAGCGTCTCGACGGCCTCGGTGAAGCTGAGGCTGTCGATCCTCTGGAGGAAGGAGATGGTGTCCCCGCCCTCCCCGCAGCCGAAGCAGTTCCCCGTGAGGATGTTGTCCTCCAGGACGAACGCCTGCCCGTCGTCGACGACCGCGCAGAAGACCTCCTCGACGCGATCGGTCTCCTCCACCGAACGCACGGTCCAGCCCCGGCGGGCGAACTTCTTCTCCGCGCCGCAGAAACGCGTGCGGTGCTCGTCGTGGAGGAAGAACTCCTCGGTCAGGTCGTCGTTGACGAAGTGCACGCGAAAGAGCGAGGAGGGTTCACGGCCGGGAAAGCCCTCGCGTACCTGTTCGGTGATTCCGTAGGTGCCGATGCCCAGACGTGTGCAGACCATGCGGACGTGCTCCAGCACGGACCGGTCGGCGCAGTTGAGCGAGGCCGTGCCGTCCTTGGCGACGTGTCCGTCGGCCGCCAGGTACCCGGCGAGCCAACCGTAGAGGTAGGAGGGGGACTCGTCCAAGGACGGCAGGTCCTTGAAGAACCCTGGTAGGTGGTGCACCAGGATCTGGCGTCCGTGCTGGGAGGTCTCGCTGCACGGGAACCACTTGAGGAGCGACAGGTCCTTCTCCGCGTCGAGCTGCGCGATGCTACCCCGGTTCAGCCTTGACCCGTCTCCGAAGGTGATCCCGTGCGCGATGCCGAAGGGCGAGGGAACGGTGGTGGTGACCTTCTTGGCCGGGAAGACGTAGGCGAGCCGGTGGTCCGGCTTCAGCTCCTGGGTCGTGACCTCGCGGAGCTTGGAGCGGTCCTTCCCGGCCTGGACGAACCAGCGGTGCTCCGGCGTGGCGTAGATCTCCTTGCGCTGGCCGTTCCTACTCAGGGTCACGCGCATCAGCCTCTGCACGCCGAAGGAGGAGAACGGCGCCTCCACCCAGCGGGCGCTGCGAGTGAGAATCGTGTGCCTGCCGCCCGCCAGTTCACGGATTGGCCGCACCCCGTCACGGGTGAGGACCCGGGTCTCCCCTGCCAAGCAGTAGAACAGGTTCTTGGAGGGGGTGACGTTGAAGGAGGGGGACTTCTCGTCGTGGAAGGGGCACAGTCCCTTCAACGACCCGCCCCCGGCGTTGCGGAGCTGGAGGTACTCGCCGATCACGTCGGCGATGGGCGCGCGCTCGCGTACGAGGGCGATGTCTTCGTCTCTGATCCGGCCTGCCACGGTCTCCAGGGTAGTTCTCCCCGCCGACACCCGGACCGCCGTCCGCGGTCCCGCCCGTCCCCGCGCAGCGAGGGCCCTCCCCCCGAGGCGCGGCGGCGCCGGTGCCCGGGTTTCCCCGCCGCGCCACCGGGCGGCCACCTTCCGGCCGGTTCCGCGCCCGCGGGCTCTGGGACCATCGGGTTCCCCCCGATGACCGGTTCCCCGAGGAGGCTCGGTACAGGTGCGCGGACTCCCCCACACGTCCGGCCGCGGCGCTTTCTGGTTCGTCGTGGTCGCCTCGGCCCTCGCGGTGGTCCTGGCCGTGGCGCTCGGCTTCGTCGTGGTCAACCGCCTGACCGGCGGCGTCACGGTCCTCGTGGAGGGCGTGGTCGGCTCGGAGAAGGTGGAGCTGTTCGAGGACGGGCTGGTCGTGGAGCGCTTCGCCGAACTCGGGTACGAGGTGCGGGTGCGCCCCCGGGGCTCGCGCCTGATGGCCGAGGACGCCGAGGGCGCCGACTTCGTCTCCCCCGGATCGGGTCCGGCCTCCGAGCACGTGCGCGGGCGGCACGGGATCTCCGCCGAGTACCGGCCCTTCAGCACACCCATGGTGCTGCTGAGCTACCAGCCGATGGTGGACGCCCTGGAGGGCGCCGGGGTCGCCGAACAGGCCGGGGACGGCACGTGGTCGCTGGACCTGGCCGCCTACCTGGAGCTGACCGAGGAGCGCACCCGCTGGCGCGACCTGCCCGGGGACGCGGTCAGCGCCAGCAACCGCAACGAGGTGCTGGTGCGCACCACCGACCCGCGCACCTCCAACTCGGCGGCGATGCACGTGGCGGCCCTGTCCTACCTGCTCAACGGCGAGGAGGTGGTCGCGCCGGGCGGGGTGGACGAGGAGCTCACCCGGACGCTGTCGCGCCTGTTCCTGGCCCAGGGCCAGCCGCCGGAGTCCTCACAGCAGCCCTTCGACCAGTACCGCGACCTGGGGTCGGGGCACACGCCGCTGCTGTGGGCCTACGAGGCGCAGTACGTGGACGCGATGGTCAACGGGCCCGCGCTCGCCGACGACGCGGTGGTGCTCTACCCCGGGCCGACCGTGTACGCCGTGCACACCGTCGTGCCGTTCACGGAGGCGGGCGACGCGGTCGGCCGCCTGCTCACCGAGGACCCGCGGCTCCAGGAGCTGGCCGCCGCGCACGGGTTCCGCACCGAGGGCGGCACCCAGTTCGAGGACCTGGTGGCCGAGCACGGGCTGCCGGTGCGCACCCGGGTGGCGGACGTGGTGAACACGCCCACCTACGAGGTCCTGGAGACCCTGTTGACGGGGATCGAGGACTCCTACAGCAGCAACGGGATGCGCCCGCCCGCCCCGGACGCGTCGGTGCGCGACGGCGGCGCCGGGAGCGGGGGCTAGGGCATGGCGCGCGGACACGGAGGCGGGACGGCGATGGCGGCTGGAGCGGGGACCGGTAGGGGCCGCGGTGTCCGCGGCGCGTGCGCGGCGGCCCTGGCGGCGGCCCTGGCGGTGGCGGGCTGCTCCGCCCCGGAGCCCGCCCCGGACGTGACGCTGCGGATCCTGGCCGGGAGCGAGATCGCCGACCTGGAGCCGCTGCTGGAGGAGGCCGGGGAGCGCACCGGGGTGACCGTGGAGCTGGAGTACACCGGCACGCTGGACGGCATGGCCCGGATCGCCGCGGGCGACCGGCGGGGCGGGGGCGGGGAGTACGACGCGGTGTGGTTCGCCTCCAACCGCTACCTCAACCTGGACGGCGACGGCCGGTCGGCGGTGCACGAGGAGACGCCGGTCATGGTCTCCCCGGTGGTGCTGGGCGTGGCCGCCGACCGCGCGCGGGAGCTGGGGTGGGACGGGGGCGCGGAGGTGACCTGGTCCGACGTGCACCGGGCGGTCGTGGAAGAAGGGTTGGACTACGGGATGACCAACCCGGGCGCCTCCAACTCGGGCTTCTCCGCGCTGATCGGGGTGGCCTCGGCGATGGCCGACACGGGCGCGGCGCTGCGGTCGGAGGACGTGGAGCGGGTGGGACCGGAGCTGGCGGAGTTCTTCGCGGGCCAGGAGGTGACGGCGGGGTCCTCGGGGTGGCTCACGGACGCGTTCGTGCGGCGCGCGGAGGGCGGCGAGCCGGTGGACGGCCTGGTCAACTACGAGTCGGTGATCCTGTCCCTGAACGCCTCCGGCGTGCTGGAGGAGCCCCTGACGGTCGTGTACCCGGCCGACGGCGTGGTGACGGCCGACTACCCGCTGACGCTGCTGTCGGACCCCTCGGAGCAGGCGCTGGACGGGTACGAGCGGCTGGTGGAGGACCTGACGTCGGAGGGGACCCAGCAGCGGATCGCCGACCGGACCCGGCGGCGCCCGGTCACGGCCGGGGCCGAGCTGTCCCCGCCGGTGCCCTCGCTGGTGGAGCTGCCGTTCCCGGCGAGCCGGGAGGTCGTGGACGGGCTGGTCGCGGACTACGCGGCCTCGCTGCGCCGTCCGGCGCGCACCGTGTACGTGCTGGACGTGTCGGGGTCGATGGAGGGCGACCGGCTCGCCGAGCTCCAGTCGGCCCTGGGCGCGCTGACCGGCGCGGACGGCGGTTCGCTGGCCCGGAGCACGCAGGCCTTCCAGGACCGGGAGGTGGTGACGCTGCTGCCGTTCTCCACGTGGCCCGCCGACCCGCGCACCTTCGTGGTGGAGTCGGGTTCGGTGGACGGGGCCGGCGCGGACCTGTCCGCGGCGGTGGAGGAGCTGGAGGCCGAGGGCGACACGGCCGCCTACGACGCCCTGGTGCGGGCGTACGAGCTGTTGGAGGGCGGCACGGGATCGGACGGCGCTGAACCCCTGATGTCGGTGGTGCTGATGACCGACGGCGAGGTGAACCGGGGCGTGGGGCTGGAGGGCTTCCGTGAGTCGCTGGCGGCGCGGTCGGAGCCGGTGGCGCGGGTGCCGGTGTTCACGGTGCTGTTCGGCGAGTCGGACGTGCCGGAGATGACCGAGCTGGCGGAGCTGACGGGCGGCCGGGTGTTCGACGCCCGCGAGCAGGAGTTGGAGGAGGTCTTCCGGGAGATCCGGGGCTACCAGTGAAGCCCCGGACCTCCCGGAGACGGTCTCCTCAGGAGGATGCCCGGGCCCGGTCCGCCGTGGGCGGCGGACCCTGGGCCCCGTCACCGCCCCGGCCCGCCCCGGAGGAGGGCGGGGGGACGGAGACGGTGACGGGCCCGGCGCTGACGCGGCGCTTGTTGTAGATGTCGAAGGCGACCGCCAGGAGCAGCACCAGCCCCTTGATGAGCTGCTGCCAGTCCACGCCCAGGCCGATCAGGGACATGCCGTTGTTGAGCACGCCCATGACCAGGGCTCCGATGACGGCTCCGACGACGGTGCCCACGCCCCCGGAGGCGGAGGCGCCGCCGATGAAGGCCGCGGCGATGGCGTCGAGTTCGAACATGGTCCCGGCGCCGGTCGTGGCGGCGTTGAGCCGGGCGGTGAAGACGAGCCCGGCCAGCGCCGAGAGCACGCCCATGTTGACGAACACCCAGAACGTGGTGCGCTGGGTGCGGATGCCCGACAGAGCGGCGGCCTGCTCGCTGCCGCCGACGGCGTAGACCCTCCTGCCCATGGTCGTGGAGCGCATGACGAACGAGTACCCGGCGATGAGCGCGACGAGCAGCACGCCCACGACGGGCAGCCCGTTGTAGTCGGCGAGCACGTAGGTGAACGCCAGGATGGCCGCGACGATCACGGCCGAGGAGGCGGCGGTGACCGGCGCGGGCTGGACCGGGAGCCCGTACCCGATCGAGCGGGACCGCGAGCGCCACTGGATCCACACCAGGGCGGCGGCCCCCGCCGCGCCCAGCAGCAGGGTGGGCAGGTGGAGGCCGTCCCCGGCCTGCCAGGGCAGGAACCCGCTGGCGATGTTGCGCAGGGAGGGCGGCAGCGGAGCCACGGACTCCCCGCCCAGGACGGCCAGGGTCGCGCCGCGGAAGACGAGCATCCCGGCGAGGGTGACGATGAACGCCGGGACCCGCACGTAGGCCACCCAGAAGCCCTGCCAGGCGCCGATGAGCGCGCCGAGCAGCAGGGCCACCGGCACGACCACGACCGTGGGCAGGCCCCAGGAGGTGAGCATGATGGCCGACACCGCGCCGGTGAAGGCCACCACCGAGCCGACCGAGAGGTCGATGTGGCCGGTGACGATGACCAGCATCATCCCGATCGCCAGGATCAGGATGTAGGAGTTCTGCATGATCAGGTTGGTGACGTTGAGCGGGGTGAGGAGCAGGCCCCCGGTGAGGATCTGGAACAGCACGATGATGGCCACCAGGGCGGCGGCCATGCCGTACTGGCGGGAGTTGCCGCGGGTCAGCGCGCCGCCGAGCCGGGAGAGTCGGGAGGTTGCGGTGGGCTCTTTCACGGGTGTCCCCCGGTTCGCGTCATCAGTCTCATGAGGGTTTCCTGGTCGGCCCCCTCACCGGGGACCTCTCCGGTGATGCGTCCCTCGCACATCGTGTAGATCCGGTCGCACATGCCGAGGATCTCGGGGAGTTCGGAGGAGATAAGCAGCACGCAGGCGCCCTCCGCGGCGAGGCGGCGGATGATGAGGTAGATCTCGTACTTGGCGCCGACGTCGATGCCGCGGGTGGGCTCGTCGAGGATCAGCAGTTCGGGCCGGGTGAACATCCACTTGCCCAGGACGACCTTCTGCTGGTTGCCGCCGCTGAGGGTGCGCACGGTCTGGGTGGTGCCCCGGCTCCTGACCCGCATGCTCTCGCTCATCCTGGCGGCCTCCACCGCCTCCAGGCCGGGGTCGAGGACGCCGCGCGCGGACACGCGGTCCAGGGCCGCCAGCGTGGTGTTGTGGCGGATGTCGTCGTCCAGGATCAGGCCGAGGGTCTTGCGGTCCTCGGGGACGTAGGCGAGGCCGCCGCGGACGGCGTCGGCGACGCTGGCGGTCGCGAGTTCGGCGCCGTCCTTGAGCAGGGTGCCGCGGACGCGGCGCCCGTAGGAGCGGCCGAACAGGTTCATCGCGAACTCGGTGCGCCCTGCGCCCATGAGGCCGGCCATGCCCACGACCTCCCCGGCGCTCAGGGTCAGGCCGACCCCGTCCACCACGCGCCGCCCGGCCTGGGTGGGGTGGTCCACCGTCCAGTCGCGGACCTCGAAGCGCACCCGGCCGACCTCGCCGGTGCGCGGCGGGTGGCGCTGGTCCAGCGCGCGGCCGACCATCCCGCGGATGATGCGGTCCTCGTCGACGGAGGGGTTGCCGTCGGCGTCGCGCTCCACGGCGAGGGTCTCGATGGCGCGGCCGTCGCGCAGGATGGTGACCTCGTCGCACACGCGCACCACCTCGCCGAGCTTGTGCGAGATGAGGATGCACGTGACGCCCTGGTCGCGCAGGTCCAGGAGGAGTTCGAGCAGCCGGGTGCTCTCCGCCTCGTTCAGCGCGGAGGTGGGCTCGTCCAGGATGAGCAGCCGCACCCGTTTGGCCAGGGCCTTGGCGATCTCCACGAGCTGTCTGGCGCCCACGCTCAGCGCCGAGACGGGCGTGGCCGGGTTCTCGTCCAGGCCGACCCGGCGCAGGAGTTCGCGGGCCCGGGCGTGGGTGGCGCCCCAGTCCAGGACGCCGTAGCGGGCCTGCTCGTGGCCGAGGAAGACGTTCTCGCTGATGGACAGCTGCGGGATGAGGGCGAGTTCCTGGTGGATGATGGCGATGCCCGCGCGCTCGCTGTCGGCCACGCCGGAGAAGGCGCAGGGCTGCCCGTCCATGAGGATCTCGCCGCTGTGGGAGCCCGTGGGGTGGACCCCGCTGAGCACCTTCATCAGCGTCGACTTGCCCGCGCCGTTCTCCCCCATCAGGGCGTGGACGCGGCCGTGGCCGACGGTCAGCGACACCCCGTCCAGGGCCCGCACCCCGGGGAAGTCCTTGCGGATGTCGCGCATCGTCAGGAGCGGCCCGCCGGGGGCGGGCCGCCTCTCCTCCGCCGTCACTGGAGTTCGGCCTCCTCGTAGTAGCCGCTCTCGACGAGGACCTCGTGGTAGTTGTCGGCGTCCACAGAGACGGGGTCGAGCAGGTAGGAGGGGACGACCTTGACGCCGTTGTCGTAGCTCTCGGTGTCGTTGACCGGGACTTCCTCGCCCTGGACCAGGGCCTCGACCATGTCCACGGTCTGGGTGGCCAGGCTCCGGATGTCCTTGAAGACGGTCTGGGTCTGCTCCCCCGCGATGATGGAGCGGACCGAGGCGGCCTCCGCGTCCTGTCCGGTGATGACGGGCAGGGGCCGGGCCTCGGTGCCGTAGCCGACGGCGCGCAGGGACTCGATCACGCCGAGGCTCATGCCGTCGTAGGGCGACAGGACCGCGTGCACCTCCTCTTCGGAGTAGTGGGCGCTGAGCAGGTTGTCCATGCGGTCCTGGGCGATGGCGCCGGACCACTCCTGGGTGGCGATCTGCTCCATGGAGGTCTGGCCGCTGCGGACGACGAGGCGGCCGTCGTCGATGTGGGGCTGGAGCACCGACATCGCCCCGTCGAGGAAGTAGGAGGAGTTGTTGTCGTTGGGCGAGCCGCCGAACAGCTCGATGTTGAAGGGCCCCTCCTCGTTCTCCAGGTCGAGGGCCTGAACGATGTACTCGCCCTGGAGGACGCCCACCTGGAAGTTGTCGAAGGTGGCGTAGTAGTCGACGTGCTCGCTGCCGAGGATGAGGCGGTCGTAGGCGATGACGGGGATGTCGCTGGAGGCGGCCATGTCCAGCACGTCGCCGAGGGCCTCGCCGTCGATGGAGGCGATGACCAGGACGTCGGCGCCCCGGGTGATCATGTTCTCGATCTGGGAGACCTGGTCCTCCACGACGTCCTCGCCGTACTGGAGGTCGGTGCCGAAGCCGCGGGCCTCGAACTCGGCGACCATGTTCTCGCCGTCGTTGATCCAGCGCTCCGAGGACTGGGTGGGCATGGCGATGCCGACGACTCCGGCCTCGCCCTCGGGCCGCGCGGCGTCGCCGACGCCTCCGCAGGCGGTGAGCAGGAGTGTGCCGCACAGCGCGGCTGCCAGGAGGGGTGTGCGTCGGGGGTGGGGGGTCATGCGTTCGCCTTTCCGGGGGTGGTCCGGGCGCGGGTGCGCGCCGGGGGGTTGCGGTCGGTTCCTGCTGGTGGGGGCGGGGGCGCCGGGGCGCCGGGCGTCCGGGTCAGACCCGGACGTACTCGATTCCGGCCAGCTCGCACAGGACCCGCCAGTCCTGTGCGCGCGCACCGGTGTTCATGACCATGTGGTGGGTGCCGCCCGCGCGGAGCCAGGCGTCCATGCAGGCCCGCACGCCCGTGTCGGGGCGGAACTGGCCGTAGGGCATCTCCAGGGACGGCAGTTCGGGGGCGTCGATGACCTCGCCCTCGGCCACGACCAGGCGGAACTCCTCTCCGCCGAGGGCGACCAGGGAGGCCAGGGTGGCCGGGCCCGGCCGGTAGCGGAACACGATGGTGGGCGGGTCGCCCAGGCCGCCGATGCCCAGCGGGCGCTTGACCAGCCGGACGGGCTCGTCCTCGCGCGCCACCCTCCAGTTCCCCTCGCCCATGTGGCTCATGAGGATGGAGTCGCTGGGGAAGTCCATCGCGTACATCTCGGTGAAGTGGCCGTCCCCGGCGAGCTGGTGCCCGGCGTAGACGATCGAGGCGGCCAGGACGTCGCCCTCGCCGGCGAACCCGTACCCCTGGGCCATCAGGGTGGAGGCGGCGGCCATCGGCAGCCGGGCGAAGCGGCCGTCCTCCCCGATCGCGTCGAAGTGGGTGGAGTAGGCGCCGCACCCGGCCTCCTCCAGCAGCCGTTCGATGCCCAGCTGCATGCGGGCGTGGTCCTCGCGCTCCTCCTCGGACAGGCGGCCGTCCACCTCCAGGGCCCCGTCCTCCCAGGCCATGAGGTCGCGCACCGCCTGTCCGGGCAGGTCGGCCATGGTCCGGTGCAGGGCTCCGGGCGCGATGACGTGGACCTCGGGGCCGAGTTTGCGCAGCAGCGCGGTCTCGTCCACCCGGGCGTCGCCCATGCCGTTCATGGGGTAGCCGAACACGCCGACCCGCAGCCCGCGCAGGGCGGTGACGGCGCGGGCCGCCCGCGCCCAGCGGTCCACGCGCGCGGCGAACTCCGGGCTCTGCCACTCGCCGGTGAGGACCTCGAAGGGCAGCCCCGCCCGCACCATGGCGTTGGCGGTGTCCTGGGCTCCGTGGATGCCCTGGTTGTAGGTCATGTCGTCCATGTCCCAGGACGGGCTCACCGCGGGGTCGGGCTGGATGTTGGCCAGCGCCAGGGGCAGGTGGGTGCGGGCCAGCGCGCGGGTGACGCGCAGGGAGGGGCCGTAGGTGAGCATGACGACCAGGATCCCGTCGAGTCCGGCGGCCTCGAAGCCGCGGATCGCCTCCTCCGCGTCGGCGCGCCCGCGCACCGGCGGGGCGACGGTCCACTCGGCGACGCCGGAGAGGCGTTCGGCCACCCGGGCCGCGTACGCCGCCTGGTGCTCGGTGATGCCGGGGATCATGTCGTCGTAGAGCGGCTGCATGATGCCGAGCAGGCCGACGCGGGGGGCTCGGGCGCGCACGGGGGGGTGCTCGGTGGCGGGGGGCGTGGGTACGGTCACGGTGCTTCCTTAGCGCGTGTTCGGTGGGTGCCGGGGCGTCGTGCGGCGGGGCGTGGCCGGACGCGCCCTACTGGCCGTAGACGTTCCGGTAGCGGTCGTGGAGGGAGTCGATGTGCTCCTGGGGAAGGCGCTGGAGGGGGCCGCCCTGGCGGGCGATGTGGACGGTCCGGGCGACGTCCTCGCACATCACGGCGGCCTTGACCGCCGCCCCGGCGCCCGCTCCGACGGTGAACACGCCGTGGCCGCGCATGAGGACGGCGGGCGAGCGGTGGCCCTCCAGGGTGGCGACCACGCCCCTGCCGATGTCGTCGCCGCCGATGAGGGCGAACGGGCCGACGGGGATGTCGCCGCCGAACTCGTCGGCCATCGCGGTGATGGCGCAGGGGATGGCCTCGCCGCGCGCGGCCCAGGCGGTGGCGTAGGGGCTGTGCGTGTGCGCGACGCCGCCGACGTCGGGGCGGGCGCGGTAGACGTAGGCGTGGGCGGAGGTGTCGCTGGAGGGCTTGTGCGCGCCCTCCACCGGGCGGCCGTCCAGGTCGCAGACGACCATGTCGGACGGGGAGAGGTCGTCGTAGGAGACGCCGCTGGGCTTGATCACCATCAGGTCGGCGCCGGGGACGCGGGCGGAGACGTTGCCGCTGGTCCAGGTGACCAGGTTCCACCGGGGCAGTTCGGCGTGCAGGGCGCACACCAGGGTGCGCAGGCGCTCCACCTCCTCCCGGTGCTCCTCGGGGACGGCCGTGGGGGTGGGGGCGGTCATCGTTCTCCTTCCCCGCCGCTCGCGGCGGCGGACAGGGCGGCGTTGCGCAGGGCCCGCAGGCGGTGCAGGCTGCGGCTGCCGCCCCGGCCGAAGTGGTCGTGGAGTTCGGTGTAGAGGGCGAAGAGCCCGTCGTAGGCGGCGGCCCGGGCCGGGTCGGGGTCGACCGTCTCCTCGCGTACCCCGCCCATGGCGGCGGAGGCGGCGTGGATGTCGGGGTGGGCTCCGGCGGCGACCGCGGCGTGGATGGCGGCCCCCACCGCGCAGCTGTGTTCGGAGGCCACGACGCGCAGCGGCCGGCCCAGGACGTCGGCGTAGACCTGGAGGACGAAGGGGTTGCGGACCATGCCGCCGCCGATGGTGAGGTCGTGCACGGGGACCCCGGCGTCGGCGAAGGCCTCGACGATGGTGCGGGTGCCGAAGGCGGTGGCCTCGACCAGGGCGCGGTAGACCTCCTCGGGCCGGGTTGCCAGGGTCAGGCCGACGAGCACGCCGGACAGGTCGTGGTCGACCAGGACCGAGCGGTTGCCGCTGTGCCAGTCCAGGGCGAGGAGCCCGTGCTCCCCCACCGCGGCGCCGGCGGCCCGTTCCGAGAGCAGGTCGTGCACGGACAGGTCGCGTTCGCGGGCCTCGTCGTGGTAGGCGGGGGGCACGTAGGAGTCGGCGAACCAGGCGAAGACGTCGCCGACGCCGCTCTGGCCCGCCTCGTAGCCCCACGCTCCGGGGGTGATGCCGCCGTGGGCCAGGCCGCACATGCCCGGGATCTCGGCCAGGACGTCGGAGTTCATGACGTGGCAGGTGCTGGTGCCCATGATGGCGAGCATCCGGCCGTTGCCGGTGGTCTGCGCGGTGGCGGCGGTGACGTGGGCGTCGATGTTGCCGACCGCGACGGGAACGCCCTCGGGCAGCCCGGTCCAGGCCGCGGCGCGGGCGGTGAGGCCGCCCGCGCGCTCGCCGAGCTGGGACAGGGGGTGGGCGAGCTTGTCCTGGACGAAGCGGGCGAAGCGGGGGTCGAGGGCGGACAGGAAGTCCGCCGAGGGCCAGGCGCCGTCCTGGTGGATGCCCTTGTAGCCGGCGGTGGCGACGTTGCGGGTCTCGTGTCCGCACAGCTGCCACACGATCCAGTCGGCGGCCTCGATCCAGCGGTCGGCGCGCTCGTACACGCCGGGGTCGTCGCGCAGGACCTGCAGGGCCTTGGCGAACTCCCACTCGGAGGAGATCCTCCCCCCGTAGCGGGCCAGCCACTTCTCGCCGCGCTCGGCGGCCAGGGCGTTGATCTCGTCGGCCTCGGGCTGGGCGGCGTGGTGGCGCCACAGCTTGGGCCAGGCGTGCGGGCGCCGGGCCAGGTCGGGCAGCTCGCACAGGGGCGTGCCGTCCGCGGTCACCGGCAGGACCGTGCAGGCGGTGAAGTCGGTGCCGACTCCGACGACCCGCTCCGGCGCGACCCCGGCGGTGCGCAGCGCCTCGGGGACGGCGGTGCGCAGGACCTCGCGGTAGTCCTCGGGGTGCTGGAGCGCGGTCTCGGGTTCGAGGGGCTCGGCCGATCCGGGCAGGTGCGCGGTGATGACGCCGTGCCGGTAGACGGAGTCGGCGGAGCCGAGTTCGGCGCCGTCGCGGACCCGGACGACGACGGCGCGGCCGGAGAGGGTGCCGAAGTCGACGCCCAGGACCACCGGGTCGGGTGGACGTGAATTGTTAGCGCTAACATTCTGGACCAAGGGAAACTCCTCCGTGAGGGGGCGGACAGGGAGGTCTCAGGGGGTCACGGCGGCGGGGGCCCGCTGCTGCCGCGCACCCGCAACCGCGCCGGGACGACCCGGCGCTCGGCCCCGGAGGGGTCGGCCGGTCCCTCCCGGGCGATCTCGGCGAGCAGCAGTGCCAGGCTCTCCCGGCCCACCTGGGCGAAGTCCTGGTGGACGGTGGTCAGGGACGGGGTCAGGTACTCGGCCTCGGGGACGTCGTCGAAGCCGACCACGCTGACGTCGCCGGGGACGTGCAGGTCCGCCTCGTGCAGCGCGCGCAGCACGCCGATGGCCATCTGGTCGTTGCCCACGAAGATCGCCGTGACCCGCTCCCCCTCGGCGCGCCTGCGCACCAGTGCCCGGCCCAGCTCGTAGCCCGACCGGGGGCTCCAGTCCCCCTGGAGCGGTGCGGGGACCGGCGCACCGGCCTCCTCCAGGGCCCGGCGCCACCCGACCACCCGGGCCTCGGACTCCAGCCACAGGGGGTCGCCCTCCACGTGGTGGACGGTCGTGTGGCCCAGGTCGAGCAGGTGGCGGACGGCGTCGTGGGCGCCCTGGACCTGGTCGACGCAGACGACGGGAAGGCCCGAGCCCTCGCCGCCCTCGACCGCGACCAGGGGTCCGGGGCCGGGCAGCGCGGCCAGCGCCTCCACCAGGGCGCGCTGGGGGGCGATCGCCACGCAGCCCTCGACCGACTGCTGGATCAGGTAGTCGGCCGCCGCGACCACTCCTTCGGGCGACACGTCGTCGAGGCTGACCATGCTCAGGAAGTAGCCCGCCTCGCGCGCGGCCCGCTCGATCCCCGCCAGGGTCTGCGCCGGGCCGAAGAGCGTGGGGTCGAAGGCGATGACGCCGAGCACGTTGGTGCGGCGGGTGACCAGGGCGCGCGCCGTGGAGTTGCGGTGGTAGCCCAGCTCCTCGATGGCGTCGCGCACCCGCAGCACCGTCTCCTCGCGGACGTTGGGGTGGCCGTTGACCACCCGCGACACCGTCTGGTGGGAGACTCCGGCCAGCCGGGCCACGTCCGCCATGACGGGGGTACGGCCACCTGGGGGTTTCACCGGGACGACACCTCCGCGCACGGGAAGGGGGAATTCTGTGATGTGCGCAACATTGTTAGCGCTCACATCAGTGAAGTCAACCCCCCTTCACCCCAATCGCGGGAACGGGGTGAAGGGGCCCGGGCGCGCGGGCGCGGCCCCGCGCTCAGCCGGTGAGACCGGCGTGCAGCGCGGTCGCGGAGGTGTCGGTCAGCGAGGCGACCTGGTCGATGACCACGCGCAGGGCGGCGGAGTCGTCGGCGGCCCCGGTGAAGGCGGTGCGGAACTGCGGGTCCAGGCCCTCGGGGGCGTTCTTCCACAGGAGGCCGACCAGCTCGGTGATCAGGCGGCGCTCCTCGGCCTGGTAGACCCGGGCCTCCTCCCGCGAGAGCACGAAGTGGGCGGCGACCGCCTTGAGCAGGGCGCACTCCAGCAGGGGGCGGCGGGGCACGAGGAGGTCGCCGCCGTAACGGGTGAGGCGCCCGGGACCGTACGCGGCGCGGGTGGCCTCCTCCGCGGCCCGGCAGAAGCGGCCGATGAGCCCGCTGGTGAGGTTCTTGAGCGCGGCGAGCGAGGCGAGGTCGCCGGTGAACTCGCGCGGCCACGCGGGGTGGGCGATCAGGCCGGTGAAGACCTCGTCGAGTTCGGCCGGGTCGGCGTCGCAGTAGTCGGCGGCGGCGATCCGCACGACCTCGGCGCGCTCGGCGGAGCCGCGCAGGGCCGCGGGGTCCACCAGCCCGGCGTGCAGGGCGTCCTCGACGTCGTGCACGGAGTAGGCGACGTCGTCGGCCCAGTCCATGACCTGGGCCTCGAAGCAGGTGCGCCCCGGGGGCGCGTCCCGGCGCAGCCAGTCGAACACCGCGATGTCGTCGGGGTAGCAGTTGAACTTGTGGGTGTCGCCGCCCTCGCCCCGGAGCCAGGGGTACTTGACGGTGGCGTCGAGGGTGGCGCGGGTGAGGTTGAGCCCCGCGCTGCGCCCGTCGGGGTCGATGACCTTGCCCTCCAGGCGCACGAGCAGTCGCAGGCTCTGGGCGTTGCCCTCGAAACCGCCGCAGTCGGCGGCGGCCTCGTCCAGGGCGCGTTCGCCGTTGTGACCGAAGGGCGGATGCCCCAGGTCGTGGGACAGGCAGGCCGCCTCCACCAGGTCGGGGTCGCAGCCCAGGGCCTGGCCGAGTTCGCGGCCGATCTGGGCGCACTCCAGGGAGTGGGTGAGGCGGGTGCGCGGGAAGTCGCTCACACCGGGCTGGACGACCTGGGTCTTGGCGGCCAGGCGGCGCAGGGCGGCGCTGTGCAGGACCCGGGCCCGGTCCCGTTCGAAGGGGTCGCGGGCCCGGTTCTTGCGGTTCTCCAGGGCCATGCGCTCGGTGTCCTGGTCGGTGTAGCCGAGTGCTCCGCCCTCGCGGGGGTTGTTCGTCATGGTGTCTGCGAGCCTACTTCCCAGCTACGACCCGGGCGCCGTCCGCGCTGGTCAGGCGGCATCGACCTGGATGTCGCTGCTGTCGTTGAAGATCCAGTAGTACCAGAGCGCCGCGGTCTCCCTGGTGATGTACCACAGCTGGGTCCGGCGCTCGATGACCGCGGGCCCCGACCGCGAGGGCGAGGTTCCCGCCTCGATGCCGTGGGCGGCGGCCATGCGTTCGGAGCGCAGGCTGTGCCAGGGGTCGGAGACGAGGATGGCGGTGTCCCAGGAGTTGGCCTCGAAGACCTCGGCGACGGCGTCGATGCTCTGGAGGGTGTCTCTCCCCTCCTCCACCGCGATGATCTGGGCGCCGGGGACGCCCACCTCGATCAGCCAGTTGCGTCCGGAGGCGGCCTCGGTGAAGTTGTCGCCGGGCAGCTTGCCGCCCACGGTGACGATGACCGGGGCCACGCCCTCCAGGTAGAGGGCCTGGGCTTGGCGCAGCCGGGCCTCGAAGACGGGCGAGGGCACGCCGTTGTACTGGCTGGCGCCGAGCACGACGATGGCGTCGGAGGGGGTGCGCTCGTCCTGGCGGGCCACGTACCAGACCCAGGCCCAGGTGCCGACCGGGACGGCCAGGGCGGTGACCAGCAGCAGGCTGACCAGCCAGCGCAGGCGGAAGCGGCGCCGGCCGCGGCGGCGCGGCCGGGAGAAGGACGGCGGCTCGGGGCGGCGGCGGGGAGCGGGCTCCGGGGCGCGCGGGAACTCCTCCTCCGGGAACCCCGCCTCGGGGGGTGCGGGCGCCGGAGGCGGGGAGACGCGGGTGCGGGGCCGGGGGCGCTCGCGGACGAAGCGGCGGGTGAAGACGGCGTCGTCGGCCGCCGGACGGTCGTCGGACACGCCCTGCGGGGCGGTCGCGCCGGGCGCCGGGACCTCGTCGCGCCGGAACTCCCGCGTGGTCCCGTCGTCGGCGGAGAACACGCGGGTGGCATCGTCGTCGGAGCGGGTACGGGCGGCGTCGTCGACGGAGAACGCGCGGGTGCCCTCGGCTCCGGAGGAGGCCGGGACGTAGGCCCCCCGGGAGAAGACCTGGGTGGCCTCGTCGTCGGACGAGGGGGCGGTGGTCGGGTCGTCCCACGGCTCGTCGCCGCGGCCGTCGTTCGCCGTTCGCACCGGCTCACCTCCGCACATTCTCTGGTCGGGGGGCGTGTCACCCCACTGGGACGGCCTCCGCCCACCGCTGGTTCTCAGCGGTTCGGCCCGTGAGAGGACCGTGGCGGAGGGTGGTGTCAGCGCACCCCGTACGCGGTTCCGCGGACACGGGGAGGCGGGCGGGGAAGTGGTGGCCCGGCTGGCGGCCAGAATACATCACGAACAGATCACAGCGCATTCCCGCGCGTTCGGCCGACCGGGACGAGTCTAGGGCGTCGGGGAGGCGCCGTTCCCCCCTCCGCACAGGGACTTCCGCCGCCTCGGCGCGGTGGGGGAAAGCGGGTGCGGCGGTCCGCGGGGACCGCCGCACCCGCGTGCGTCCCCGGCTCGGTCAGGGCGCGGTGTGTCCGGCGGCCCGGCCCGCCTCCAGGCGGGCGACGGGTACCCGGAACGGGGAGCAGGAGACGTAGTCCAGGCCCACGCGGTGGAAGAAGTGCACCGAGGCGGGGTCGCCGCCGTGCTCGCCGCACACACCGAGCTTGATGCCCGGGCGGGCGGCGCGCCCCTCCTCCGCCGCGATGCGCACGAGGCGGCCCACTCCGTCCACGTCCAGGGACTCGAACGGCGAGACCCCGAACACGCCCTTCTCCAGGTAGGCGGAGAAGAAGGAGGCCTCCACGTCGTCGCGCGAGAAGCCCCAGACCGTCTGGGTGAGGTCGTTGGTGCCGAAGGAGAAGAACTCGGCGTTCTCGGCGATCTGCCCGGCGGTCAGCGCGGCGCGGGGCAGCTCGATCATCGTGCCGACGGGGAAGTCGAGTTCGACGCCGCTCTCCCGGCCCACCTCGCGCAGCACGCGCAGCGCGTCCTCGCGGATGATCTCCAGTTCCTGCACGGTGCCCACCAGCGGGATCATGATCTCGGGGCGGGGGCGCCCGCCCGCGGCGATCCGGTCGACGGCGGCCTGGGCGATGGCGCGCACCTGCATGGTGAACAGCCCCGGCACGACCAGGCCCAGGCGCACGCCGCGCAGGCCCAGCATCGGGTTCTGCTCGTGCAGCTTGTGCACCGCCTGGAGCACCCGCAGGTCGTTCTCGTGGCTCTCCCCGCGCGCCTCGGCCACGGCCACGCGCACCGACAGCTCGGTGATGTCGGGCAGGAACTCGTGCAGCGGAGGGTCCAGCAGGCGCACGGTCACCGGCAGGCCGTCCATGGCCGCCAGGATGCCGCCGAAGTCCTCGCGCTGGAGCGGCAGCAGCGCGTCGAGGGCCTGCTCCTGCTCCTCAGCGGTGTCGGCGAGGATGAGCCGCTCCACGAGCTGGCGGCGGTCGCCGAGGAACATGTGCTCGGTCCGGCACAGGCCGATCCCCTGCGCGCCCATGCGGCGGGCCCGGGCGGCGTCCTCGGCGGTGTCGGCGTTGGCGCGCACGCGCATGCGGCGGGCGGCGTCCACGTAGTGCATGAGGCGGTCCACCGAGCGCACGAGGTCGTCGGCCTCGTCGGAGGCGGGGTCGATCTCGCCCTCGAAGTAGCGCACGACGGGCGAGTCCACCACGGGGACCTCGCCGAGGAGGACCTCGCCGCTGGTGCCGTCGATGGAGATGACGTCGCCCTCCTCGACCACCTCGCCGCCCGGCGCGGTCATGCGCCGGTTCTTGGTGTCGATGTCGAGCTCCTCCGCGCCGCACACGCAGGTCTTGCCCATGCCGCGGGCGACCACGGCGGCGTGCGAGGTCTTGCCGCCGCGGCTGGTGAGGATGCCCTCGGCGGCGATCATGCCCTCCAGGTCGTCGGGGTTGGTCTCGCGGCGGCACAGGATGACCCTCTCACCGCTGCGCGACCACTTGACGGCGGTGTAGGAGTCGAAGACGGCCTTGCCGACGGCGGCGCCGGGCGAGGCGTTCATGCCGCGGCCCAGGCGGTGGGCGTCCGCCCCGGAGAGGGCCTCCTCGTCGAAGCGGGGGAACATCAGCTGGGCGAGCTGGTCGCCGGTGACCCGCTGGACCGCCTCGTCCAGGGTGATCACGCCCTGGTCCACGAGCTGGTCGGCGATGCGGAACGCGGCGGCGGCCGTGCGCTTGCCCACCCGGGTCTGGAGCATCCACAGCCTGCCGCGTTCGATGGTGAACTCGATGTCGCACAGGTCGCGGTAGTGGTTCTCCAGGGTGTCCATGATGCCCATCAGCTCCCCGTAGCTGGGGGCGTCGATCCCCTCCAGGTCGGCGAGGGGGACGGTGTTGCGGATCCCGGCCACCACGTCCTCGCCCTGGGCGTTCTGGAGGTAGTCGCCGTAGACGCCGGGCTGGCCGGTGGCCGGGTCTCGGGTGAAGGCGACGCCGGTGCCCGAGTCCATGCCGAGGTTGCCGAAGACCATGGAGCAGACGTTGACGGCCGTGCCGAGGTCGGCGGGGATGCGCTCCCGGCGTCGGTAGAGGACGGCGCGGGGGGCGTTCCAGGAGTCGAAGACCGCCCGGACCGCGAGCACCATCTGTTCGCGGGGGTCGCTCGGGAAGGGGTCGCCGGTCCGCTCGCGCACGACCTCCTTGAAGCGGTCCACGAGCAGGCGCAGGTCGGCGGCGTCCAGGTCCAGGTCGCTGGTGACGCCCTTGGCGGCCTTGGCCTCCTCGATGGCGTCCTCGAAGAGTTCGCCGTCGATGCCCTGCACGGTCCTGCCGAACATCTGGATCAGGCGCCGGTAGGAGTCCCAGGCGAAGCGCTCGTCGCCGCCCCGGGCGGCCAGGCCCGCGACGGACTCGTCGTTGAGGCCGATGTTGAGGACGGTCTCCATCATGCCGGGCATGGAGAACCTGGCGCCCGAGCGCACGCTGACCAGGAGCGGGTCGTCGGCCTGGCCCAGGCGGCGCCCCATGGCCTTCTCCAGTTCCTGGAGGTTGGCCTCGATCTCGGCGTCGAGTCCGGCGGGCATGCTGCCGTGGGAGAGGTAGTGGCGGCACGCCTCGGTGGTGATGGTGAACCCGGGGGGAACGGGCAGGCCGAGGTTGGTCATCTCGGCGAGGTTGGCCCCCTTACCGCCGAGGAGATCCTTCAGGTCCTTGTTGCCCTCGGTGAACGTGTAGACGTACTTGGCCACGGGGGTGCTCCCTCGCTTCTCGACGGCGCAGCGCTGGGTCGGCGCCTGTGCCCGGATGGGCGCGACTCTATCCACACTCCGCATCATCACTCGCCCATGAACTCCCTTTTTTCGACATACTCCCAGTTCACAGCTGTTAAAAAGGTCTATACCAATGGTTCAACGAAGGAGAAGCCGCCGAACGCCCCGATCCGGCGAGCGGAGCCGCCGATGGAGACGACCCCGCTGGTCACGGAGTCGGCCATGCGCCCGGAAGCCGTGCGTCCCCGGCGAGCGCCACCCCGGGAGGTCACACGACCAATGTTGCGCCACACCCGTCACGGGAGAATGCCTGTGCCGCGAAACACAGGACTACCGATCAGTAACCTACGGAGCCGTAGGTTAGGCTTCGGGTGGGCCCGCAGCGGGGCGGACCGCGGGATGGAGGAGTGCAGCGTGTCGGAGGAACAGGCGCGGGGTACCGGGCGCACGGAGACCGACCGGGAGGACCGCGGGGGCCCGCGCGAAGGCGGGCGCGAACCGGGGTCCGGCGTTCCCTCGGGCGCGTCCGTGCCCGAGAGGGCCGCGGCGGCGGCCGAGGAGCTGCTGGAGGCGGTCAAACCGCGGCTGCGCGGCTGGCTGCACCTGGGGACGGCTCCGCTCGCCCTGGCGGCGGGCATCGTCCTGGTGTCCCTGTCCCCCACCGTGCCCGCCATGATCGCCAGCGCCGTGTACGCGCTCAGCGCGGTGATGCTCTTCGCCACCTCGGCGGTCTACCACGTGGGGCGATGGTCGCCGCGCGCGCAGAAGGTGCTGCGCCGCATGGACCACTCCAACATCTACCTGATCATCGCGGGCACCTACACGCCGTTCGTGCTGCTCGTGCTCGAAGGCACGCTGCGCACCGCCATGCTCGTGCTGATCTGGGGCGGGGCGATCGCCGGGGTCGGCTTCAAGATGCTGTGGCTCAACGCGCCGCGCTGGCTGTCCACCGCGCTGTACCTGGCCATCGGCTGGGTGGCGGTGCTGTTCATCCCCCAGCTGATCGGCGGCACCCACCCGGCGACGTGGATCCTCATCCTGGTGGGCGGGGTGCTGTACAGCGTCGGCGCGGTGGTCTACGGGCTCAAGTGGCCCGACCCGGCGCCGCGCTGGTTCGGCTTCCACGAGATCTTCCACTCGCTGACCATCGCGGCGTTCGTCTGCCACTATGTCGCGGTGTCGTTCGTGGTCTACACCACGGGCTGAAGAAACAGGCACCGCGACCGGGGGGTGCCGTTCGTGGTCTACACCACGGGCTGAAGAAACAGGCACCGCGACCGGGGGTGCCGTTCGCGGTCCGCACGACGGGCTGAAGAAACAGGCACCGCGACCGGGGGTGCCGTTCGTGGTCTACACCACGGGCTGAAGAAACAGGCACCGCGACCGGGGGTGCCGTTCGCGGTCCGCACGACGGGCTGAAGAAACAGGCACCGCGACCGGGGGTGCCGTTCGCGGTCCGCACGACGGGCTGACAGAACAGGCACCGCCCCCGCGCTGACCCGGACCCCTTCCGGGAGGAAGCCGGACCAGCGCGGGGGCGCGGCCGCCGCCCGGATCAGGCGAAGCCGAACACCGGCGGGAACACCACCACGACCAGAGCCGCCCAGACCGCGTAGACCGGCAGGTAGGCCGTCTGCCACCGTTCGACCGCGGCGAACGGGCGGGTGCCCCGCACGAAACCCGCCATCAGCCACGCCGCCCACGCCAGGTGCACCAGCAGCACGAGGTTGAGGCCGAGCGCGGCGGTCTTGTTGGCGGTGAACCCGAACTCGGCGATGCGGGTCAGCATCGCCGTCAGCGCGACGGCGTCCACCGCGAGCGCCGCCCCGACCAGCGCGAGCTGGAGCCAGTCGAACACGCCCGGCGGGGACAGCGGGGCGCGGGCGGAGACCGAGTACAGCAGCAGGAACAGGACCAGCACCAGAACGGCGTCCATGATGATGAGCAGTTCGCGGTCCACGGTGGTCAGCGGACCGTTCACCAGGAGCGCCACCAGGTCCGCGAGCAGCATCAGGAGCGCCAGCGGCGTGAAGACCCGGGTCAGGACGGGCGCGATGTTCTCCACCACGCTCTTCTTGGCCTCCACCAGCCAAGCGGCCACCAGGAGCGCGCCGGGCACGCCGAACGGCAGCAGCCAGTCCTCCATGAACGGTTCCAGGTCGACCTCCACCAGGGCGAGCACCCCGAAGGTGAGGCCGACCAGGACCGCGGATCCCAGCACGATCAGCGCCAGGTACATCACGAGTTCGCCGATGAACCGCACGAAGTCCATGCGCCGGTCGTGGGAGCGCCAGTGCCCGCCCGTGTGCAGGACGCCCACGAGCAGCCACAGCAGGACCGGGGCGTGCGTGAACGCGAGCACGGCGGTCATGCCGGGGCCCGCGAACGGCCCGGAGGCCGCCTCGAACGGGTAGAGGTTCACGGCCAGGGCTGGTACCGCCGCGACGGCGGCCAGCACCGCGCACACACGCCACGACGCCCGCCTCTTCCAGGCGAACCACCCCGCCAGGAACGGGAGCACCACGAAGGCGACGTTGCGCAACTGCGCGAACTCGTCGTCGACCGCCGTGAACAGGAGCTTGACCGCCAGCCCCGCGCCGAGCGCGAACGCGAGCACCACACCGAGATCGCGCCAGCGCGCGAGTCCGCCCGCCCCGTCCTCGGCCTCGGGGACGAGGACCAGCTGTTTCCAGAGCCGGTGGGAGTGCTCGCGCGCGAACTCCCGCGACACCTCGTCCAGGTTGCCCATGCGCCTGACCGCGACGAGGAAGGCCTCCTCGTCGTCCAAACCGCTCGCCCCCAGGTCGGCGATCTGCTCGCGCAGGTGGTCCTCCATCTCCTCGACGTCGGAGGGGGAGATGGCCCGGCGGCGGCGCACGAAGCCGCGCCACTGGTCGATCTGCTCCTCCAGGACCTCACCGCGTGCGGTCCCGCTCATCAGGCGATCCCCCCTGCGGCGGCGTCCCCGAGGACCGGGGGCCGCGACGCGGCCTGCCACACCTGTTGGAGGGCGTCGGCCACGACTCCCCACTGCTTCTGCCGCTCGGCCAGCGTCTCCAGCCCGGCCTCCGTGATCGCGTAGTGCTTGCGGCGCCGCCCCGTCTCGGACGCGCCCCAGGACGCCCGGACGTAGCCGTTGCGCTCCAGGCGGTGCAGCAGGGGGTAGAGCATGCCGTCCGTCCACTGCATCCGACCGTCGGAGAGCTCCTTGACGCGTTTGACGATGGCGTATCCGTAGGACTCGCCCTCGGCCAGGATGCCCAGGACGAGCGGTGTGGCCGACGCCGCGACCAGGTCCTTGTCGATGTGCACGCGCACTTCCTATGCCTAGTTCCGCTAGGGTTTATTACCCTAGCAGAACTAGGCATAGAAGAACGAGGTATCGAGTCCGGTCTCCACCAGTGTCACGATTCGCTCACACGACAGGACAGGACACACCAAACGACCGCGTAACGCGCACCCCTACCGCTAGGTTGAGAGCCGGTTCCCGCGGCCGTGTGCGGCCCGGGGCCGAAGAGGCGGCCGGAAACCACTCCCCCCGGGTCCGGCCGTCTCGCCGTGTCGGCGTTCCCCGCGAAAGCACGAGGGCCGCCCGCCCCGCTCGGGGACGGACGGCCCTCGCCGCTCAGGTGGCTAGCAGCCGGGCAGGCGCTCGAACAGGTAGGTCTCCACGCGGTCCAGGGACACGCGCTCCTGGGACATGGTGTCGCGCTCGCGCACGGTCACCGCGTCGTCCTCCAGGGTGTCGAAGTCCACCGTCACGCAGAACGGGGTGCCGATCTCGTCCTGGCGGCGGTAGCGACGGCCGATCGCACCGGCGTCGTCGAACTCCACGTTCCAGCGCTTGCGCAGCCTGGCGGCCAGGTCGCGGGCCTTGGGCGAGAGGTCGGCGTTGCGCGACAGCGGCAGCACCGCGGCCTTGACCGGGGCCAGGCGCGGGTCCAGGCGCATGACGGCGCGCTTCTCCAGCTTGCCCTTGGCGTTGGGCGCCTCGTCCACGTTGTAGGCGTCCAGCATGAACGTGAGCACCGCCCGGTCGACACCGGCCGCGGGCTCGATGACGTAGGGGATGTAGCGCTCGTTGCTCTCCTGGTCGAAGTAGGACAGGTCGGCGCCCGAGGCCTCGGAGTGGGTCCGCAGGTCGTAGTCGGTGCGGTTGGCGATGCCCTCCAGCTCGCCCCACTCCGAGCCCTGGAAGTTGAAGCGGTACTCGATGTCGACGGTGCGCTTGGAGTAGTGGGACAGCTTCTCCTGCGGGTGCTCGTACAGGCGCAGGTTGTCCTTGGCGATGCCCAGGTCGACGTACCACTGGTGGCGGATGTCGATCCAGTGCTGGTGCCACTCCTCGTCGCTGCCGGGCTTGACGAAGAACTCCATCTCCATCTGCTCGAACTCGCGGGTCCGGAAGATGAAGTTGCCCGGGGTGATCTCGTTGCGGAACGACTTGCCGATCTGGCCGATACCGAAGGGCACCTTGCGGCGGGCGCTCTGCTCGACGTTCTTGTAGTTGATGAAGATGCCCTGGGCGGTCTCCGGGCGCAGGTAGGCCAGGCCCTTCTCGTCCTGGACCGGGCCCAGGTAGGTGCGCAGCAGGCCGTTGAACATGCGCGGCTCGGTGAAGGAGTCCTTGGCGCCGCAGTTGGGGCAGGCGATGGCGGCCAGGCCCTCGGCGGGCTCGTGGCCGTGCTTCTCCTCGTAGGCCTCGATGAGGTGGTCCGCCCGGAAGCGCTTGTGGCAGGACTGGCACTCGGTGAGCGGGTCGACGAAGGCCGTCACGTGGCCGGAGGCCTCCCAGACCTCGCGGGCCAGGATGACGCTGGAGTCCAGGCCGACGATGTCGTCGCGCTCCTGCACCATGGAGCGCCACCACTGGCGCTTGACGTTGTTCTTGAGCTCGACGCCGAGGGGGCCGTAGTCCCAGGCGGCTCGCAGACCCCCGTAGATCTCGCTGGAGGGGTAGACCAGACCTCGGCGCTTGGCGAGGTTGACCAGTGCGTCCATTGCCTCTGACTTGGCGGCCATGGGGAACTCTCCATCCGGCTGGGTGTCGGTGGATCGCGTGCGCGATACATCGGTTGGTGTGGAAACACGGCGCCGCCGAAACCGGGGAGCGGCAACAGCGACGACCGCGTCCGTCCAGGCTAGGGCAACCAGGGGTGCACGCACGCACGTTTCGAGGGTGCGGCAACCCTCTTCAGGGGTGCGGAAACCGTCCCCGGAGGTGCGGAAACCGCCTCCAAGCGTGCGGAAACCGTCCGGAGGGCTCAGGCCGGGGCCCCACCCCCGGTCACGAGTTCGAACGCGGTGGGTTCGTCGATGGCGCGCGAGAGCAGCGGCACGGCGTTGACCTTGACGTCGAAGTCGGACAGGGCCCTGCGGTAGAAGCCGGCGCCGTCCCACTCGGTGACCACGGTCCACAGGCAGGGGTCGTCCGCGGCGCGGCCCACCCGGTGGCCGCGGAAGCCGGGGCGGCGGGAGAGCACCTCGATCGCGGCGGCGGCGTCGGTCTGGAAGGCCGCGGTGTCGGCCTCGGGCACGGAGTAGCGGGTGATGACGATCACGGTCCCATTGTGGCCCACCCGGGAGGCCGCCGGGCGGTTGTCCACAGGCGCGGATCCCGCTCCGGGCGGCCCTCCCTCCCGGAGCACGGAACCCTCAGGAGCCCGAAGGCCTCCGGGACACGGGTCCCGGAAGCCGTGCCGTTGCCCCCGGCGGTACGAGCCCGTGTCCCGGAGGACGCGCGGTCCCCCGGACACGGGTCCCGGATCACCCCCGGCCGAAGACCCGGTCCACGACGCGGGCCGCGGCCCGGCCGTCGTCGAGCGGGCAGAACCGCTCCACGAACGAGCGGTAGGCGTCCCCGCTGCGCCGGGCCACCTCGTCGATGTCCAGCAGGGCCTCGACGACCTGGTCGGACCCGGTCAGCAGCGGTCCCGGCGCGTTCTCCTCGAAGTCGAAGTAGAACCCGCGCAGGTTGTCCCGGTAGCTCTCCAGGTCGTAGGTGAAGAAGAGCATCGGCCGCCCGGTGTTGGCGAAGTCGAACATCATCGACGAGTAGTCCGTGACGAGCACGTCGGTGATGAGGAAGAGCTCCATGATCTCCGGGTAGAGGGACACGTCGTAAACGAAGTCCCTGCCCACGATGGGCACGCTGTCCACCACCCGCGGGTGCCTGCGCACCAGCAGCACGTGGTCGTCGCCGAGCTTGTCGTACATCCGGCGCAGGTCCAGGTGCAGGTCCAGCTTGTGCCTGCCGCGCGTGTAGTACTTGTCGTCGCGCCAGGTCGGCGCGTACAGCACCACCTTCCTGCCCTCGGGAAGGCCGAGCCTTCGCCGGGTGCGCTCGGCGACGGCCTCGCGGTCGTGGGCGAAGAAGATGTCGTTGCGCGGGTAGCCGGTCTCCAGCACCTCGCCCTCGAAGCGGAAGGCGCTGCGCAGGATCGGGGTCGCCCACGGGCTCGGCGAGACCAGGTAGTCCCACTGCGCGGTCTCCCAGGCGAGCTTGTCGAAGTAGTCGCGCGACTTGCCGCGGATGTTCTCGACGTCGAAGCCGATCCGCTTGAGCATCGAGCCGTGCCAGGTCTGCACGACCACCTGGTCGGGGTGGCGGTGGAACCACGGGGGCTGGCGGGAGTTGGTGACCAGGTAGCGGGTGCGGGCCAGCGCCTCGTAGTACTCCCGGCCCCGGTGCCGCACGGCGGTCAGGTCGTCGGGCAGGCGCACCTGGCCGTCGGCGACCAGCCACGACATCGGGTGCTGCGCCCAGCGCGCCCTCCCCCGCAGCTCCGCGTAGACGCTCTGCGGGCTGTCGGAGTACTGGCGGCCGGTGTAGCTGTCGAAGAGCACGCCCTCGGCGACGGGCTCGCGGCGCCGGGCCGGGTAGTGGCGCTCGCGCAGCTCGCGCTGGGCGAAGGTGCCGCGCTCGGCGGGGCGCAGGTCGCTGCCCACATGGAGCACGGGCACACCGCGCCCCTGGCAGGACAGGGTGTAGGAGCGCTCGCCGGTCTGCATCTCCAGCGGCAGGTCGGGGATGAGCGCGTCGGAGAACTCCACGCCCACGTCCGTCGCGTCGGCGCCGCCCCCGGCGGTGTCGCCGACCCGGCCCCACAGCTGGTAGGCGCCCGCGGGCAGGGACAGCTCGCCGGACAGGGTGGGGACGTCGGCGGGTGCGAAGCGGGCCGTGAAGCGGCTGCCGGAGCGCTCCACCCTCAGCGGGTGCTCCTCGTCGCGGCCGCGCGCCCGGGCGACCAGCTCCAGGTCGGCGTCGGCGGAGAACTCCCCCTCCAGCAGCAGGGCGCGGCCCTCCCAGCGGGCGCGGTCGACCACGGGCCGGGCGTGCCCCGCGCGCAGTTTGAGGTGACCGGTCGCGGTGCGCAGGACGGCCAGCTCCCGGCGGCCGTCCTCGGCCGCGTAGGCGGCGGTGGCCGTCTCGTCGGGCAGGATCAGGGCGACGGCCTGCCCGTCCGGGGTCATCAGGTGGACGTCCCACTCCTCCTGGCGGATCACGCCGCCGCACTCGGTGACGCCGCGGTCGAAGAGCTCGTCGGCGCACACGCGGGCGGTGACGCGGCCGCCGTGGACGGTGGCCGGGTAGGTGAGCGCGGCGGTGCCGGGGCGGCGGGTCAGGCGCAGCCCGGTGGCCTCGGCCGCGGGCGCGGACACCAGTTCGCCCTCCAGCTCCAGCACACCGGTGCGGGCGTCGAAGCGGTGCTCGGCCACGCGCGCGCGGGCCGGTTCGACGCTGATCAGCAGCTGGCGGTCCTTGCTCCAATGCGGGCGCACCCACACGTCCCCGTCCACGCGGTGGTAGCCCGGGCGCTCGGGCGGGCCGGGGACGGGGTTGGCGACGATCCTGCGGCGGGTGATCCCGCGGTTGAGGACGACCAGCTCCAGTTTCCAGTCGCCGGGCTCCCACCCGCCGGAGGAGCGCAGCTTGCGGGGGTCGACGATGACGGTGAAGCCCCCGTGGTCGTGGCGGGCGGCGTCGATGACGTCGGGGAGGCGGTACTCGGCGGCGAGCCGCACGCGCACGGGCACGCGGACGCGGCGGCGGGTGGAGGTGTTGACCGCGAAGGCCGCCAGGTGCTGCTGCCAGCGTCTGCGGGCGCGCAGGTGGCGGATGCCGACGCGGCCGCTGACGTGCAGGCGGCCGTTCGACCAGCGGACGTCCTCGGTCTTCTGGCGGACCCGGATGTCCTCGCCGAGCCGGTACACCTCGCGCGGCACCGCCCGGTCGGGGTCCTCAGACTCGAAGAAGGGGTAGCGGACGTAGTAGCCCAGGCCGCGCCGCACGACGGTGGCCTTCTTGATCTCGACGCTCTTGGCGAAGGTCGCGACCTCCAGGACGTCGGCCGTGCGCCGTCTGCGCACCAGGTGGTACAGGAGGCGGTCGAGCACGTTGAGGCCGCGCAGGAGGCGCGCGGGCACGTGGTCGAGGTAGGCGTTGAGCAGGTCGACGGCGGCCTCGCGGGCCTCCTCGTCGGCGTCGTCCAGGCGCAGCAGGAGCTGGTGCAGCTCGCCGCCGAGCAGGGTGCGGTCCCACAGTTCGCGGTCGGCGCTGGCGAGGCCGGCGGCGAGGTCGCCCATGGCGGTGAGGCGCCGGGTGAGGGCGGCCTTGTCCAGGGGCGGGCGGGCGGCCTCGCGCCGGCGCATGAGCAGGACGGGGCCGGGCAGGGTGTCCACGCTCTCCGCGGACAGGGCGGCCCGGCGCAGGCCCAGGTCTGCGTCCTCGGCGTCCAGGGAGTGGTCGGGCAGGGTGTTCCAGAACTCCCGGCGCCAGAGCTTGTTGCCCAGGGTGGCGTCGGCGGCGAGTCCGGGGACGGCGCGGGGGTCCTCGGCCATGCGGTGCCTGCCGCAGTACCTGCGGTGCGCCTTGGAGGGGGAGGCGCCCAGTTCGTCGAACCTGTACGCGTTGCCGACGACCAGGTCCGAGCGGGTGTCGCCCGCGCTGCGCAGGAGGTAGGCCAGGGCGTAGCCGGTGAGGGCGTCGGAGCCCTCCAGGAAGAGCAGGTGGGTGCCGTGCGCGGCGGCGGCGCCGCGGGCGCGGGCGGCGGGGCGGTCGGGGGCGGGCTCGCCGGTCAGGAGCACGGCGGTGAGGCCGGGCGGCGGTGCGGCGGCGAACGCGGCGGCCAGGGCGAGCGCGTCCTCGCGGGCGGGTTCGACGGCCTCGTCCCCCTGCTCGTTCTCCTCCCCCCGGGCGTCGGCCTCGGTGTTGTCGGCGGCGTCCTCGTCGCCTCCGTTGTCGGCGTCGGTGCTCTCGGGGGCGGGCTCGTCCCCGGTCTCGGCGCCTTCGGCGCGGAGGCGGTCGCCGTCGCGGACGGGGACCAGGACCACCTGCGCGTCCACCCGGGGCTCGCCGGTCCCGCCGTCGTCGCGTTGGCGGGCCAGGGAGTCGAGGCAGTGCTGCAGGTGGGGCTCGGTGACGTCGAACGTCACGATGACAGTGGCTTCGGGCACGGAAGTTGACACCCTCCGGAGGGTTCGACGGGCCGCGCGGGCGACTGGGCGCGCTGGCCGCGTACATCAGACGACTGACGACTGCGAGTGTAGATTTTGTGACTCAGAGTCAACACGGTACCGATGGCTGTGCGCCACGCGGAAGGCGGGAGGGGGTGCTCGGCGCGGCAGCGCCGGCGCCCGGCGGCGGGCCGGGGTCCTGCACTAGGGTTCAGGACACAAGTATCACAGGCCCGGTGGCCCGCCGCCCACCTCTTCCGGGAGATGGGCGCGCCCCCGCTCGGGCCTGTCCGGCGGCGGCACGGACCAGAAGCGGACACGGACAGCATGGCCCCTCCCGAACACGGTGACGAGAAGCGGCGCCCAGACCAGGACCGGCCCCGGCGCGAGGGGGACTCCCCCCGCGCGAGGAGGGCGGGCGGACTGCGCAGGGCGGTGGAGGAGCGCAGCGCGGTGCCCCTCGTGTGGCTGCACCAGGGCCCCCGGTGGCTGGCGCCGCTGGCGGTGGGCGCCCTGTTCATAGCGGGGCTGGTGGCGCCCGGCCCGGTCGGTGCGGTGTGCCTGCTGCTGGTCGCCGCGTTCGTCGCGTGGTTGGCGTTCCTGACCTGGCCCTCCCTCGGCGGCCAGCCGAGGGCCGCGCGGGTGCTCATGGTGGTGGTCGTGCTGGTGCTGGCGGTGGCGCGGATCCTGGGCTACTGACACGACGGCACCGAAAAGATCACGAATCCGCCATATTTTGACAATCATTTTCGTTTTCGTGATAATGGAACGGTGTCTGACCAGTTCACGGCCGTCGCGGGCGACGCGCCGCCCGCATTCCAGGCCGTCGACGCGCGTGTGGCCTACGACGGCGTCCCCGTGCTCGACGGTGTGAGCCTCGACGTGCCCGCGGGCCAGACGATGGCCGTCCTGGGCCCCAACGGCTCCGGCAAGTCCACCCTGATGCGCTCGATGCTGGGCATCGTGCCCCTGACCTCAGGCGAGGTCCTGGTGCACGGCGTCCCGCTGCGCCGGTTCCGCGCCTGGCGGCGGATCGGCTACGTGCCCCAGCGGCTCACCGCCGGGGGCGCAGTCCCCGCCACCGTCCGCGAGATCGTCGCTTCAGGGCAGGTCGCCTCGCGCCGCCGCCTGTCGCTGCCCACCCGCGCCGACCGCGCGGCCGTGGACGAGGCCCTGGAGACCGTCGGGCTGGCCGACCGGGGCCGCCACGCGGTGCGCGAACTCTCCGGCGGCCAGCAGCAGCGCGTGCTCATCGCCCGCGCCCTGGCCGGGCGGCCCGACACCTTCGTCATGGACGAGCCCATGGCCGGTGTGGACGCCGAGAACCAGCGCGCGCTGGCCGAGACCATCGCCCGCCTGCGCGGGCGCGGCGCGACCGTGGTCCTGGTCCTGCACGAACTGGGCCCGCTGGAGAACGTGATCGAGCGCGCCGTGGTGCTGGAGTCGGGCCGCGTGGTGCACGACGGCGCCGCGCCCGCGCCCACCGGCGCGTGCGCCCGGCCCGGACACGATCACCAGCACCCCCACCCCGACCCCAACGCCCCCGACTCCGCGGGCTCCACGGCCGCGGAGATGATCCGACTCGAGGTACCCGGCCGTGACTGAGCTGCTCCACTACGAGTTCATGCGGCGCGCGCTGGTCGCGGCGGTGCTCGTCGGCCTGGTCACACCCATCATCGGCACCTACCTCGTCCAGCGGCGTCTGGCCCTGCTGGGCGACGGGATCGGCCACGTCGCCCTGACCGGGGTGGCGCTGGGCCTGCTCACCAGCACCTCGCCGGTGCTCACCGCGGCCGTGGTGGCCACGCTGGGCGCCGTGCTCATCGAACTGGTGCGGGTGCGCGCCCGCACCAGCGGGGACGTGGCCCTGGCGCTGCTGTTCTACGGCGGCATCGCCGGTGGCGTGCTGCTCATCGGGCTCACGCCCGGGGCGAGCAACGCCACGCTGGTCTCCTACCTGTTCGGCTCGGTGAGCACGGTGGAGGAGTCCGACCTGTGGGTGGTGGGCGTGCTCGCCGCCGGTGTGATCGCGGTGGTGGCGGTCTTCGGCCGCGAGCTGTTCGTGCTGTGCCAGGACGAGGAGGTGGCGCGGGCCCACGGGCTGCCGGTGCGCTTCCTGAGCGTGCTGCTGGCCGTGACCGCCGCGCTGACGGTGGTCATCGCGATGCGCGTGGTGGGCGTGCTCATGGTGAGCGCGCTGATGATCGTCCCGGTCGCCGCCGCCCAGCAGCTCACCAGGAGCTTCCGGGTGACGATGCTCCTGGCCGTGCTGATCGGACTGCTGTCCTCGGTGGGCGGCCTGACCACGTCCTTCTACGCCGAACTCTCCCCCGGCGCGACGATCGTGCTGCTGGCCCTGGCCGTCTTCGGCCTGGCCGTGGCGGTCGGCGGCGTGCTGCGCCGCGCCTCGGGGCGCCGCTCCGCGGCGGCCTTCGATCCCGCAGGTGGGAGTTCGACCGGTACGATGCCCCAGACTGAGCGGGGGAGGGTGAGACCATGAGTACACGACGCGAAGCGGTCCGCGAGGCGCTGACCGGTTCCGACGGTTTCCGCAGCGCCCAGGACCTGTACGCGGACCTGCGCGCCGACGGTTCCAAGATCGGCCTGACCACCGTCTACCGGGCGCTCCAGGCGCTGAGCGACTCCGGTGAGGTGGACGTGCTGCGCACCGACGAGGGCGAGGCCGTCTACCGGGCGTGCGGCACCGAGAGCCACCACCACCACATCGTGTGCCGGGTGTGCGCGACCGCGGTGGAGATCGAGGGGCCCACGGTGGAGAAGTGGGCCGCCGAGATGGGCGCCAAGCACGGCTTCACCGGTGTGACGCACACCGTGGAGGTCTTCGGGACCTGCGCCAACTGCTCCTAGCCGGGGCGGCCGAGCGCGGTCGGGGCTGTCTGCCCCGGCGGGTCCGCGCCCGGAGCGCCGACGCGTCGTGGGCGCGGCGCCCCGCGGCGCTTCAGTCCCGGCGCAGCGGGTCCAGGCTGGGGCGCTTGGGGTTGACGTTGTCCCCCGAGGAGCGGCCGGTGAGGCGGCGGCCGATCCACGGAACCAGGAACTCGCGCGCCCAGTGCAGGTCCTCCTGGCGGGCGGAGCGCCAGTCGCGGGGGTCGGCAGGCGGCCACGGCTGCTTCCAGTCGCCCTCCACCGGCACCCCGAGCACCTCGGCCACGCGCAGCGCCATGCGGCGGTGGCCCTCCGGGGACAGGTGCAGGCGGTCCCAGCTCCAGGCGCGGGCGTCGTCCAGGACCCGCATGCTCCACACGTCCACCACGTCGCAGCCGTAGCGGTCGGCGATGGCGCGCAGGTGCATGTTGTACGTGGCGATCCGGCCGCGCATGTGGCGCATCACGGGCTGCCAGTTGGTGTCGAACCCGGTGAAGACCACGATGCGCGCGCCGGTCCGGCTGAGCTCCTCCACCGCCGCGGCGAAGGCCACGGCCACGGCGTCGGGGTCGCTGCCGGGGCGGATGATGTCGTTGCCGCCCGCGCACAGCGTGATCAGGTCCGGCGAGAGCTCCACGGCCCGGGGGACCTGCTCCTCGGCGATCTGGCCGATGAGCTTGCCGCGCACCGCGAGGTTGGCGTAGCGCACCTCCGCGACGTGGTCGGCGAGGTGTTCGGCCAGACGGTCGGCCCACCCCCGGTAGCGGCCGTCGGGCGCGCCGCCGCCGTCCGGGTAGGGGTCGCTCATGCCCTCGGTGAAGCTGTCACCGAGGGCGACGTAGGACAGGATGTCCTCGTGCACCAAGTTCGTCCCAAAACCGCTCATAATGCCCGATCATCCAACTCCGCGCCAGGGTTACGCGACAGTAGGTTGATCGTTTCCGGCGTTTTGGGAGCCACCTCACACCGGGACGGCGGCGGTCAGCGGTCCTTGGTGATCCGGGACAGCTCCGGGCGCTTGGCCGTGACCGTGTCGCCGGAGGAGCGCCCGGTCAGGCGGCGGCCGATCCACGGGCCGAGCGACTCCCTGACCCAGGTCAGGTCCTCCCGGCGCGCGCGGGCCCAGCCGACCGGTTCGCTGTGCGGCCACGGCTCGTCCCAGCGCTCCGTCACCGGCACGCCCAGCACCTCGGCCACGCGCAGCGCCAGGCGGCGGTGCCCCTCGGGGGACATGTGCAGCCGGTCCTCGTCCCAGGCCCGGGGGTCGGTGAGCACCTCCATCGGCCACTGGTCCACCAGGAGGCAGCCGTGCCTGTCGGCGACGGCGCGCACGTGCATGTAGTAGCGCGCGAACAGGCCGATGGTGCCGCGCATGTAGCCCGTGGTGACGTTGACGCCGGTGAAGAGCACGACCTGGCTCCCCGCGGCGCGCAGGCGGCCCACCGTGTGGTCCAGGATCCTGGCCATCCGCTCGGGGTCCCCGCCCGGGCGCAGCAGATCGTTGCCGCCCGCGCTCAGGGTGACCAGGTCCGGGGCCATCTCCAGGACGGGCGGGAGCTGGTCGGTGACGATCTGGCGCATGAGCTTGCCGCGCACCGCCAGGTTCGCGTACAGGACCTCGCCCAGGTCGTCCGCCAGGTGCTCGGCCAGCCGGTCGGCCCAGCCGCGGAAGCCCGCGCCCGGCTCCGGGTAGGGGTCGCCCACGCCCTCGGTGAAGCTGTCGCCCACCGAGGCGAGCGACATGCCCGGCCTGAGCAGCGGACCGTCCGAACCTGCCATCACTTCTTCTCCTCCGACACGGGGTTGGGCACGGCACCGCCGTAGCGGCGGTCCCGGCTCGCGTAGATCTCACAGGCCCGCCACAGGTCGCGGCGGTCGAAGTCGGGCCAGAGCGTGTCCAGGAAGACGAACTCGGCGTAGGCGGACTGCCAGAGGAGGAAGTTGGACGTGCGCTGCTCGCCGGAGGAGCGCACGAACAGGTCCACGGGCGGCACGTCGGGGGCGTAGAGGTGCTGGGCGAGGGTGTCCTCGGTGATCTTCTCCGGGGAGATCTGGCCCGCCGCCGCCCTGCGGGCCAGCTCGCGCGCGGCGTCGACGATCTCGGCCTGGCCGCCGTAGTTCACGCAGAACTGGAGGGTGAGCGCGGTGTTGTCCCTGGTCATCTCCTCCGCGTCCTGGAGTTCGCGGATGACGCTCTTCCACAGCCGCCCCGCGCGCCCGGCCCACTTGACGCGGACCCCCCGCGCGTGCAGCTCGTCGCGGCGCCTGCGGATGGTGTCGCGGTTGAAGCCCATGAGGAAGCGCACCTCGTCGGGCGAGCGCTTCCAGTTCTCGGTGGAGAAGGCGTAGGCGGACAGGTTGGCCACGCCCATCTCCAGGGCGCCCTCGATCACGTCGAAGAGCGAGGACTCACCGGCCTTGTGCCCCTCGGTGCGCGCCAGCCCGCGCTCCTTGGCCCAACGGCCGTTGCCGTCCATGACCACGGCCACGTGCCGGGGCACCAGCTGGGCGGGGAGCTCGGGGGGACGCGCGCCGCTGGGGTGCGGAACGGGCGCGGAGTACTCCCGCCGTTTACCGGTGTCGAAGCTGAACAGACTCAAGAACGCTCCACATGGCGCAGTGATCGGATTCCGTTTTCCAGGTGCCACTGTAGGTAGGCCGCGACCAGCCCGCTGCACTCGGAGCGCTGCCTGTCCTCGCTGGCGTCCGCGCTCTCCCAGTCCCCTCCGAGCAGCGCCGACATGAGACGGAGCGTGTCCGGCGACGGGTGCACGGAGCCGTGGGGACGGCACACCGTGCAGACCATACCTCCGGCGTGGACCGCGAACGCGCGGTGCTCCCCCCGGCTGCCGCAGCGGGCGCACTCGGCCAGGGAGGGCGCGTACCCGGCGACGGCGAGCGAGCGCAGCAGGTAGGCGTCCAGGACCAGCCGGGAGTCGTGGCTTCCCTCACCCAGGGTACGCAGCGCGCCGATGAGCAGGAGGAACTGGCGCAGCGCCGGGTCCTTCTCGACCGAGACGACCTTCTCCGCGGTCTCCAGCATCGCGGTGGCGGCGGTGTAGCGGGAGTAGTCGGACACCACCGCCTCGCCGTAGGCGCGCACGGTCTCGGCCTGGGTGATCACGTCCAGCGTGCGGCCCGCGTGCAGCTGGAGGTCGACGTGGGTGCACGGCTCCAGGCGGGCGCCGAAGCGGGACTTGGTGCGGCGCACCCCCTTGCCGACGGCGCGGACCAGGCCGGTACGCCGGGTCAGGAGGGTGATGATGCGGTCGGCCTCGCCCAGCTTCTGGTTGCGCAGGACGACACCCTCGTCGCGGTAGAGACTCACACCCCCATTGTCGCGGATACCGCGGACCGTCCACGCGGACGGTGCAGCACGAAACCCCTCCACGACCAGCTTTGTCACAGTTTGGTTTCCCTTTTTGCGACATTTGCTCTACTCTCACGCGCTAGGCGCTCCGCGTCGGGCCCGCCGCCCTTCCCCCGCGGCACTCTCCCGGAGCAGCCGCGCGCATCCCGCGCGCTCCCCGACACGGGTTCACCCGAGACCCGCGGGGCACGAGCGAGGGCCGCCCGGAGCGCGGCCCCGCGCGAGCGGCACCCCGTCGCGCCCGTGCCCCGACGTCCCACTTCCCGAGGAGGGCCCCATGGCGCGTGGTCGCCGAGGCAGGCGCAGGAAGAGCGCCGACCGACACCGCCGCACCGGACGCGGACTGCGCTCGATACCGCTCGCGGTGCCCATGGCCGCGGTTCCCGTCGGCCTGGTCGTGGCGGGCGCGCTGCTGTTCACCGGCGCGGAGTCCGGCCTCAACCCCTTCCAGAACACGGCGGACGGCCAGGCGCGGGAGGGAGGGCTCGGCACCGCGGTCACCGACGACTCGCTCGTGCCCGAGGCCTCCGAGGACGCCGACTTCTTCGCCTCGCCCACCGCGACGCCGGAGCGGGAGCCCGCGCCCTCCGGGCAGGGCGGCGAGCCGCAGAGCGCGCAGGCCTCCTCCGTGCCCGAGGACGGCGGGGACGAGGACACCGGCGGCGGTGGCAGCGGTGGCGGTGACAGCGGCGGCGGCTCGGAGTCCGGTGGTGGCGGCGGCTCGGGCGGCGGTGACGGCGGAGGTGGCGGCGACAGCGGTTCCGACGCCCCCTCCGGCGGGTCGACCGACCAAGTCGTGACCCTGGTCAACGCCCAGCGCGCGGACGCCGGCTGCGGCCCGCTGCGGGTGGACTCGCGGCTGACCGCCGCCGCCCAGGAGCACAGCGAGGACATGGACCGGCGCGACTACATGAGCCACGAGAGCCCCGAGGGCGAGGGCCCCGGGGACCGGGCCGACCGCCACGGTTACGACGCCTGGGGCGCGGAGAACGTCGCCAAGGGGCAGACCAGCCCCCAGCAGGTGATGGACGCCTGGATGAACAGCGACGGGCACCGCAGGAACATCCTCAACTGCGACCTGGTCGCGATCGGCGTCGGCGAGTCCGGCAGCGCCTGGACCCAGATGTTCGGCTGGGAGTGACCTCCGGCGCACGCACGCGTGGCCGCCCCCCGGGAGGGCGGCCCCGCGTGCGCGAGGAGAGCGCGGCTGTCGGTCCGAGGTGGGGGCCGGGTGCACGCGCGGTCCGCGGAAGGGCGTGCCGCCCCGTTCGCCCTCCCGGAGGCCTCAGCGGACGCGTCGGCGCCGACCGGTAGTGTGGACCGCCGTCGCGACCCCTCGCGGCCCGACGGGAGGTGGCCCTGTGCGCGAGCTGAGTGAACTGGTCGAGGTGGAAGAACCCGCCTGGCCGCTGCTGTCCGAACGCCTGGAGCGGGGCGGGGCCGCCGTGCGCGCCCTGTCCGTGGACCCCGAGCGGGGCCGCACGTGCCTGCACCGCCTCCAGGTGACCGCGCGGTCCTTCCTGGGCGCGATGGCGCTGGAGTCCGGCGGCCTGCTCCTCGACGGCGGGTGGCTGCGCGTCCACGGCGGCGGCGGGGCCGAGCTGCCCGGTCTGGGCGAGGTCAACGACCTGAGCGCGGCGGTGGTGTACGGCCCGCCGCCGCGGCTGGTGGTCGCCCACGACGTGCTGGGCGGGGTGTTCGCCCTCAACGGGCCCGCGGCCGAGGGCGGGGACTACCCCGGCAGGCCCGGGGAGATGGTCTACTTCGCGCCCGACTCCCTGGAGTGGGAGCCGCTGGAGACGGCCTACTCCGGCTGGCTGCTGTGGCTGCTGGACGGCCGCCTGGAGGACTTCTACCGCGCCCTGCGCTGGCCGGGCTGGCGCGAGGAGGCCGAGGCGCTGGACCTGGCGCGGGGGCTGTCGCTGCGCCCCTCCCCCTGGACGGCCGAGGCGCGCCAGGACATGGCCGCGACCTCGCGCAGGCCGGTCGCGCTGGGCGAGCTGACCGGCGCGCACCGGGAGTCGTGCGCCGCCCTGGACCTGCCCGACCCCGGGCCGTTCGGCCTGCTCTAGCAGCCGGGAACGGGCCGGGGCCGCGACCCGGCGGTCGCGGCCCCCGCTCCCTCGGGCGTGCGCGCGTCAGACGCGCGCGATGGCGCTGCACAGCGCCTTGAGCGAGGCCGTGGTGATGCTGCTGTGGATGCCCACTCCCCACACCACCCGGCCGTCGATCTCGGCCTCCACGTAGGCGGCGGCGCGGGCGTCGCCGTCCCCGCCCATGGAGTGCTCCACGTAGTCCATGACGCGGACCTTGACGTCGACGCCGGTCAGGGCGTCGCAGAACGCGGAGATGGGGCCGTTGCCGGTGCCGGTCAGCTCGCGGATCTCGCCGTTGACCCGGGCGTCGGCCTCGATCCGGTAGGTGCCGTCGCTGTCGGTGGTGGAGCGGTGCGCCAGCACCGCGACCGGGCCGCCCTCGGCCAGGTAGGTCTGGGAGAAGATCTCCCAGATGCGCCCGGCGGCGAACTCGCCGCCCTCGGCGTCGGTGAACTTCTGGATGACCTGGGAGAACTCGATCTGGAGGCGGCGCGGCAGGTCCAGCGAGTGGTCGCGCTGCATGATGTAGGAGACGCCGCCCTTGCCGGACTGGCTGTTGACCCGGATGACGGCCTCGTAGTTGCGGCCCACGTCCTTGGGGTCGATGGGCAGGTAGGGCACGTCCCAGACGTACTCCTCCACAGGGGCCCCGGCGGCGTCGGCAGCCTCCTGCTGGGCGGCGAAGCCCTTCTTGATGGCGTCCTGGTGGGAGCCGGAGAAGGCGGTGTAGACCAGGTCGCCGCCGTAGGGGTGGCGCGGGGCGACCGGCAGCTGGGTGCAGTGCTCGACGGTGCGGCGGATCTCGTCGATGTCGGAGAAGTCGATCCTGGGGTCCACGCCCTGGCTGAACAGGTTCATGCCCAGGGTGACCAGGCAGACGTTGCCGGTGCGCTCGCCGTGACCGAACAGGCAGCCCTCGACGCGGTCGGCCCCGGCCATGACGGCCAGCTCGGCCGAGGCCACGCCGGTGCCGCGGTCGTTGTGCGGGTGCACCGAGACGACCACGTGCTCGCGCCGGGACAGGCTGCGGCTCATCCACTCGATCTGGTCGGCGTAGACGTTGGGCGTGGAGCGCTCGACGGTCGCGGGCAGGTTGAGGATGATCTCGCGGCCCGGGCCGGGCTGCCAGACGTCCATGACGGCCTCGCAGACCTCCAGGGCGAAGTCCAGTTCGGTGTCGACGAAGATCTCGGGCGAGTACTCGTAGCCGAAGTACTCGGTCTCGACCAGGTACTGCTCGGCGAAGCGCATGACGTGCCGGGTGCCCTGGACGGCGATGTCCTTGCAGGCCTCGCGGTCCACGCGGAAGACGACGCGGCGGAAGGTGGGCGCGGTGGCGTTGTACAGGTGCACGGTGGCGCGCCTGGCCCCGACCAGGCTCTGCACGGTGCGCTCGATGAGGTCCTCACGGGCCTGGGTCAGCACCGAGATCTGCACGTCGTCGGGGATCGCGTCGCCCTCGATCAGGGAGCGTACGAAGTCGAAGTCGGTCTGGCTGGCGGCGGGGAAGCCGACCTCGATCTCCTTGTAGCCCATCCGCACCAGCAGCTCGAACATCTCGCGCTTGCGGGCGGGGTCCATCGGCTCGATCAGCGCCTGGTTGCCGTCGCGCAGGTCCGTGGACAGCCAGCGCGGGGCCTCGGTGATGCTCTTGGAGGGCCAGGTGCGGTCGGGCAGGTCCACCGGCGCGAAGGGCTTGTAGCGGTGGAAGGGCATGGGGCTGGGCTTCTGCTGCGGCACCATCTCGGTGGCTCCTCGGGTGGTTCTGGCGCTTGGTCATGGTCGACCAGGACAAGCCGAATTCCCGCGGCGAGGGAGCCGACCTTTTAACGACCCCCGCCGCGGCCGCTAAGGAGAAGCAGCTCGCGCAGCATAACGGTCCTCACGCTAGCAGACGGCCCGCCGGAGCTGGTACCCGGTGTCCACATGATGGGACGCGCGTCACATGACCTGGGAATCCTCGTCACGGAGGACGCACCGGGCGGAATCCGCCCCCTTACCGGTACCTCGACCTCAAGAGAACGGCGGGGGGTCTGTAACATTTTCGGTGAACCCTTCAGTGCTAGGGGGGTTGTTCCAGATCCCGTCGACGGGGCCCGGGGTGCGGCCAACACCCGAGGCCGTCGCCGGCAGCGCGGTCACCGCGCGCCGGCGGCCGGGCCGGTCCCGTCGACGGGATTTCGCGTCAGGCGTCCAGGGCCGGGTAGTCGGTGTAGCCGCGGTGGTCGCCGCCGTAGTAGGTGGCCCGGTCGGGAACCGCGACGGGAGCGCCGGCCCTGATCCTGGCGGGCAGGTCGGGGTTGGCGATCCAGGCCGAGGCCATCGCCACGGCGTCCGCCCGCTCCTCGGCCAGGGCCGCGGCGGCGGGCCCGGTGTCGGTGCCGGAGGCCGGGTTGAGGACGAAGGTCCCCGGCCACTCCTTGCGCAGCGCGTCGGTGTACTCGGACGAGGCCGACTCCGTCAGGTGCAGGTAGGCCAGCCCGGGACGGCCGCGCAGCCCGTCCAGGAGCGCGAGGTACTGCTCCAGGGGGTCGCTCTGGCTGATGCCGTTGAGCCTGCTGGCCGGGGAGATCCGCAGGCCGGTGCGGTCGGCGCCGACGGCCTCGACGACCGCGTCCACCGCCTCCAGGGCGAAGCGGGCGCGGTTGGCGGCGCTGCCGCCGTACCCGTCGGTGCGCCGGTTGCTGCCGTCGGAGAGGAACTGCTCGATGAGGTAGCTGTTGCCGCCGTGCAGCTCCACCCCGTCGAAACCGGCGGCGATCGCGTTGCGCGCGGCCGCGGCGTGGTCGGCGAGGGTCTGGTCGATGTCGGCGGCGGTCATCTCGCGCGGCACCGGGTGCGCGAGCTTCTGCCTGCCGTCGTACATGGACGCGCCCGAGGCGACGGGGGACGGGGCGACGGGCAGGCCGCCGTCGGGGTAGAGGCTGGGGTGGCCGACCCGGCCCGAGTGCATGAGCTGGGCGAAGATGTGCCCGCCGCGCTCGTGCACGGCGTCGGTGACGCGCCGCCACGCCGCGACCTGCTCGTCGCTGTGCAGCCCGGGGGTGTCGGTGTAGCCCTGGCCGCGGACGCTGGGCTGGATGCCCTCGGTGATGATCAGCCCGGCCGAGGCGCGCTGGGCGTAGTACTCGACGGTGATGTCGCCGGGCGAGCCCCCGCGGCAGCGCGAGCGCGTCATCGGGGCCATGAACAGGCGGTTGGGCAGGTGCAGGCGGCCGATCCGGACGGGATCGAACAGGTCGCTCAAGGAGGACTCCGTGGTGTGCGGGTCGAGAGGGGCCGTGCCCTCGGGAACGCACTCACGTTAGGAGGAACCGCCGCGGGGCCGTCGACCGGGTACGCACTTGGCCAGGTCACGCACGCGCCGCCCTGGCCGGGTGGACACGTCACCGCGGAGATCAGTCCCGGTACACCTGACTGCGATGGGCGATGTGCACCACGAGAACGACGAGGAGTCCGTCCCGGATGTCGACGACCACGCGGTAGTCGCCGACACGATAACGCCACAGGTCACCGAGGCGACTGCCCTTCAACGCCTCACCGAGGCAACGCGGGTCGTCCGCTCCCTCCACCCGATCCTTCAGGAACCGGAGAATTCTCCGTACCACCTGTGGGTCCAGTTTTCGCAGGTCACGACGTGCATCGTCGTGGAGCTCAACTTTCCACGTCATGTTCGTCCATTACCTCTGAGAGCGGTGTCGTACCGCTGCGCCCCGCCCTGAGGTCCTCCAGCCTGCGTTCGGCCAGATAGACCTCCTCCAGCTCGTCCAGGTGAGCAACGATCGCTTCCCGGGCGTAGAAGCTCTTCGACCTGCCAGTCTCCTTCGCGAGGGCTTCGAGTCTGTCCTCGATCTCCGCCGGAAGTCTCAATGCCAGCATGACGCACCTCCCTGGTTGCTATACAAGTATAGCAACCAGGTCAGCATGGGCCCGAGTCGCACAAGGAGTGGTCATGAGCAGGACGTGGATCGACGTCGACGAGGCGCTTCTGGAGCGTGCGACGGAACTGCTGGGCACCACGACACCCGAGGAGACGGTGAACACCGTACTGCGCGAGGTCGTGGAGTGGAGCCGCACCGCCGCCCACCGGGAGGACATCTGGGACGCCGGGGGCTGAAGCCGGTGGTCAGGGGCCCGGCCCCGGGCGGCGCGCCCGGGGCCGGGGACGGTCAGAACTCCCCTTGGCAGGCCTGCTGGACCTTGCCCTGGCCGAAGGACTCTATGTAGGTCTCGTCCGGGGCCAGCTCCAGGTAACCGTCCGTCTGGGCCCCGTAGATCAGCACCGGGTCGGTGCCGTTCCACTTGAACTGGAGCTGACAGTCGTCCGTGGCCTCGTAGGTGGCCCACCAGAACCCTTCCGAGTCCGGTGCCGTGATCCTGAGTTCGTCACCGGGCAGACCGCTCTCCGCCAGGAGTTCCTGGAACTCCTCCTCGGACCCGTTCTGGGAGGAACACGCGGAGGAGGCGAGCGCGACGGCCGCGACTGCGGCCGCAGAGAGGAAACGCGCGTGGGGGGACATGCTTTTCCAACTTCCGAGAGTGCCGACGACGGCTCCGTTGCGTTCTCCCGCTCCCTGGCACGGCGGCTCCGTCGTCAAGGTGACTCCACGTTTGCGCAGGTGCGGGCCGGAGAAAACGCACGTCGCGAAACACTCCGGACACAACCCTGTAACGGCGGGTTCACCTGTGTCCGGTGTGCCCCGTTTGGTCCGCTGTGGCAGGCGTTCCGCACGGGGCACACCCGCCGTCAGGCCCCCGGGGCCGGCTCGAACTCCCGGACCGCGTCGATCGCGGGCCCGTGCGGCGTGTTGGCCTCGCGCTCGATCATGATCTCCACGAGCACCGGCCGCGACGTGGCCTGGGCCTGTTTGCGGGCCCACTCCAGGGACTCGCGGATCTCCCCGGGCTCCACGACGCGGCGCCCGGAGCACCCGTAGGCCTCCATGAGCTTGACGTTGTCGGTGCCGTACTCGTCGTAGTGGATGTCCACCTGGTAGTTCATGTCGAACGGGATCGAGGCTTGGCGGATCAGGCCCAGGTACTCGTTGTTGAGCATGATGATGACGTAGGGAACGTCGTACTGGGCGGCCACGGCCAGTTCCTCGACCATGTACTGGAACCCGTAGTCGCCGACGATCCCGACGACCTCGGCGTCCGGCTCGGTGTCCTTGAGCGCCTTCTTGACGCCGATCGCGGCGGGGATCTCCCAGCCGAGCGGGCCCGCCTGGCCGCAGATCTGGTAGTGGCGCGGCTTGTACGCCTTCTGGTGCTGGCCTCCCCAGATCTGGTACAGGCCGATCGCGGTGACGAAGTAGGTGTCCTCGCCGAAGACCTCGTTGATCTCCTTGTAGACGCGCGGCGCCTTGACCGGGACCGTGTCGAAGTCCTCGCGGCGGGTCAGGGTGGCCTTGAGCTCGGCTACCCGGTCGATCCAGGGCCGCACCCCGGCCTTGGCGCCGCGGGCGCGCGCGGCGGCGAGCAGTTCGCGCAGGAACAGCCGCGCGTCGGAGACCACGCCCAGGTCGGGCTCGAAGACCCGGCCGATCTGGGTGGCCTCGATGTCGACGTGGATGAACCTGCGCTCGCCCCGGTAGACGTCGATCTGCCCGGTGTGGCGGTCGGCGAAGCGCGCGCCCACCGCCAGGACCAGGTCCGACTCCAGGAAGGAGGCGTTGCCGTAGCGCTGGGAGGTCTGCACGCCGGTCATGCCCGAGTACAGGGGCGAGTCCTCGTCGAAGGAGCCCTTGCCCATGAGGGTGACCTGCACCGGAACCTGGAGGTGCTCGGCCAGCGCGCGCAGGTCGTCGGAGGCCTCGGCGGTGATGACGCCGCCTCCGGCCAGGATCAGGGGGCGTTCGGCCTCCAGCAGCATGTCCAGCGCGCGCTCCACCCGGGGCCGGTGCGGCTCGACGGTGTTGACCTTGAGCGGGGCGTCGATGGCGGGGTCGTAGTCGATCAGCTGCTGGGCGACGTCCACCGGGATGTCCACCAGGACGGGGCCGGGGCGTCCCTCCCGCGCGATCCGGAACGCCTCGCGGAAGATCCAGGGCGCGGTGGCGGCCTCCTTGATCTGGACGGCCCACTTGGTGACGGGCTTGGCGATCTCGACGATGTCGACCGCCTGGAAGCCCTCCTTGTCCAGCAGGTCGGTGCGCTGCTGGCCGGTGATGCACACGATCGGGACCGAGTCCGCGATGGCCGTGTACAGGCCGGTGATCATGTTGGTCCCGGCGGGGCCGGAGGTGCCGATGGCCACGCCGACTTTGCCGGTGGTCCGTGACCAGCCGTCGGCCATGTGGGTGGCGCCCTCCTCGTGGCGGACGGTCAGGTGCTCGATGCCGCCGACCTGTTCCATCGCCTTGTAGAGGGGCAGGATGGCCGCGCCGGGGCAGCCGAAGGCCGTGTCGACGCCCTCGTCCTTGAGGACCTCCACGACCGCGTTCATCGCGGGCATCTGTGGCATGGGAAGCGAACCCTTCAGTGCTGGGGGTGCTGGTGGCTGTGTGGTGGTGAAGCTGGGTGCCAGGGGTGGTGCCGTGGTGCTGCCGGGGTGCGGGAGAGCCCGCGGGCGGGCCCGGACGGTGCGCGGGCCGTGTCCGCCGGTGCGGCCAACACCGGGGGCGGACGGCTCGGGGCCGGGTGCGGGCCCTGGTGTCCGGAAAGCGCCGGTCCGCTACTTCCCGGAGCCGTCGGAGAGCTGCTCGACGATCTTCAGCAGCGCGGAGTGGTCGAGGCCGCCGTGGCCCTGGTGCTTGAGCGCGCCGACGTACTGCGCGACCTGCGAGCCCAGCGGGATCGCGACCCCGGCGGCGCGCGCGGAGTCGGTGACGATGCGCATGTCCTTGTCGTGCAGGGCGATCCGGAAGCCCGGGGTGAAGTCGCGCGTGCGCATGGCGGCGCCCTTGCGCTGGAGCACGGTGCTGCCCGCGAGCCCGCCGCCCAGGACCTCCAGGCCGGACTCGGTGTCCACCCCGTGCGCCTCCAGGAAGACCAGGGCCTCGGCCAGGAGCTGGATGTTGCCCGCGACGATGAGCTGGTTGGCCGCCTTGACGGTCTGGCCGGAGCCGCTCGGGCCGACCAGGACCGGGGTGGTGCCCAGGACGTCGAAGAGCGGCCGGGCGGCCTCGAAGTCCTCCGCGGCGCCGCCGACCATGATGGAGAGCTTGGCCTCGACCGCGCCCGCCTCGCCACCGCTGACGGGGGCGTCCAGGACGCGCAGGCCGCGCTCGGCCCCGGTCTCGGCCACCGAGCGGGACACGTCGGGACGGATGGTGCTCATGTCGATGACCAGGGTGCCGGGCTTGACGCTCTCGAAGACGCCGCCCTGGCCGAGCATGAGCTCCTCCACGTCCGGGGAGTCCGGGACCATGGTGATGACGGCGTCGGCGTCGGCGACGGCACCGGCGACGCTGCCCCCGCGCAGGCCGCCCTCGGCGACCAGCGCGTCGACGCGCTCGGGGGTGAGGTTGTGGCCGGTCACGGTGTACCCGGCGCGGACGAGGTTGACGGCCATGGGCAGGCCCATGATCCCCAGGCCGATGAAGGCGATCTTCCTGACGGGCACGAGGGCCCCCTTCGTGACTGGTGTGCGGCTGGTGCTGTGCTGCTGGTGCCGTGTGGCTGGTGGCGGGGTGCGCGGCTGGGGATCAGTTGAGCCAGCCGAAGCTCTGGGCGCTGGGCACGGTCGGCTTGTACTCCAGGCCGACGAGCCCCCGGTAGCCCCCGGTCTGGGCGGCGGTGAGCAGTTCCCCGATGGGCAGCCGTCCGGTGCCGGGCTCGCCGCGCCCGGGGGTGTCGGCGATCTGGATGTGTCCGAACTCGGCGGCGTGGTCGCGGACCGCGGCGGCGAAGTCGTCGCCGTTGACGGCGAGGTGGTACAGGTCCGCCAGGAGGGCGACGTTGTCCGCGCCCGCCTCCCCGGCCCGGGCGACGAAGGCGAGCCCGTCCGCGGCCGTGGTCAGGGGGTAGCTCTCGGCCCCGCTGATGGGCTCGATGAGGACGGTGCCGCCGACCGCCGCCACGGCCTCGGCCGCCGCGACGGTGTTCTCCAGGGCGGTCCGGTCCTGTTCGCCGGGGTCCACCCCCGGCTGGCGCAGGCCGTAGAGGGCGTTGAAGCCCGTGGCTCCCGTGCGCTCGGCGATGCGCACCACGACGTCGATGTTGGCGCGGAACTCGGCGATGCGCGAGGGGTGCGAGAGCACGCCGCGGTCGGGGCCGGGCAGTTGGCCCGCGAAGAAGTTGAGGCCGCTGAGACGGACACCCGCCCGGTCGAGGGCGGAGACGAAGGCGTCGACCTCGTCCTTGGGCGGGGTCGGGCTCTCGAACGGCCACCAGAACTCGACGGCGTCGAAGCCCGCCTCCCGCGCCGCCCGGGGGCGGTCGTTGAGGGGGAGCTCGGTGAACAGCAGCGAGCAGTTCACCGTGTACCCCAGGGTGTGGCTCATACCTTGCCTCCAGCATCTACTTCCACAATGCGGAAAGTAGTTTTCGCTTTAAGGAATGATTGAAGTGTGTGCCGGAGCACCCCCGCTTGTCAACCACCCCGGAGCCCGTTCCCCTCGCACCCCCTGCGCCGCTCCGGCCGCACCGGTCCCGCGAACCCCCCGGAACCCGTCGTGGACTCCGGGTGACGGCGAGAAGGTCGGACCTTCTTTGTGCTCGGGCACAGAACGGGTTATTTTTCGCAGATCTCCCCTTGCGAGTGTTGACAAGGTCACACTCGCATCAACTAGAGTCCCCCCAATCCGTAATACGGAATTAGGTATCTGCACTACGAAAATTCTTGGCGGGGGCCGCGGCGGTACGCCGTCCCACGGACGGGAACCCGGGGTTCGCGCCAAGTCAGGGGAGACCACATGAGCACCCCGGAGGAGCCGCAGAGCGGGCCCGACCCCGGCCTGGCCCGCCTGAACGCGCTGTCCGAACAGGAGCTGCGCGCCGCGCTCGCGCAGTGCCTGGACGTGGACCGCTGGGTCGCGGCCGTCGCGTCCGAGGCGCCCTTCCCCGACCGCGAGGCCCTGCTGGCCTCGGCCGACGGGCACGCGCGCGCGGTCACCGCCGACGAGGTCGCCTCCGCCCTGGCCCGCCACCCCCGCATCGGGGAGAAGGCGGGGGGCGCCGGCACCGAGGCCGCCTGGTCGCGCGGGGAGCAGTCCGCCTTCGCCTCCGACACCGACGACGCCTCCGTGCGCGTCCAGCGGGTCTTCGCCCACGCCCAGCGCGAGTACGAGGACAGATTCGGGCAGATCTACCTCGTCTGCGCGAGCGGGCGCTCCAGCCGCGAACTCCTCGCCGACCTGGTCGCACGCCTGTCCAACGACCGCGGCACCGAGCTGGCCGTGGTCGGCGGGGAGCTGCGGCGGATCGCCGGACTCCGCCTCGTCAAACTCCTGGAGGACGCATGAGCCACGTCACCACCCACGTCTTGGACGCCGCCCTGGGCAGCCCCGCCCGCGGCGTGCCCGTGCTGCTGGAGGCCGCCGACGGAGCCGGGTCCTGGCGGACCGTCGCCGAGGGCCGCACCGACGACGACGGACGCGTGCCCGACCTGGGCCCCGACCGGCTCCCCGCGGGCTTCCACCGGATCGTCTTCGACACCGGCGCCTACTTCGCGGCGACCGGCCAGCGCGGCTTCTACCCCGAGGTCGCCATCGTGTTCGACCTCGCCGACGAGGACGCCCACTACCACGTCCCGCTGCTGCTGAGCCCGTTCGCCTACTCGACCTACCGGGGTTCCTAGACCGGCGGGCGCCACGCGCCCTCCCCCTCGACACCACCCACACAGACCACCGCGGCGGCACGGCCGACCGGGAAGGGAGCGGCGGGCAGGAGATCCTCGCCGGCCAGGGCAAGCCTGAATCTTCGAGTGCGCGACAGGTCCTTCCGCACGACCACAGCGGTCCTCCCTCGTAGCACTGCGCCACGGCGCGAACGATGACGACTTCACGCATCACACGGATGGAGTTCACCCTGATGGGCATCCGACTCGGAGACAACCAGTACGGCAAGGCCGAGGTCCGCCTCGTCCACGTCAACCGCGACACCGACGTCCACCGGATCAAGGACGTCAACGTCACCTCCCAGCTGCGCGGAGAGCTGGAGACGGTGCACACCCTCGGCGACAACAGCACCTGCCTGCCGACCGACACCCAGAAGAACACCGTCTACGCCAAGGCCCGCGAGTGGGGCGGCGTCGGCGCCGTCGAGGACTTCGCCCTGCGCCTGGCCCGCCACTTCGTGGACGAGCACGAGTACGTGCACGGGGCCCGCCAGGAGGTGCAGGAGTACTCCTGGGAGCGGATCCGGACCTCCTCCGGCCCGCACGACCACGCGTTCTCGCGCAGGGGCGCCGAGACCCGCACCGCCGTCGTCACCAAGACGGGCGGCCGGGAGTGGGTGGTCTCGGGCTTCGAGGGCCTGTCCGTGCTCAAGTCCACCGGCTCGGAGTTCCACGGCTTCCCCAAGACCAAGTACACGACGCTGCCCGAGACCACCGACCGGATCCTGGCCACCGACGTCACCGCACGCTGGCGCTACGTGGGTGTGGAGCACGACTTCGACAGTGCCTACGCCTCGGTGCGCGCCCTGTGCCTGGACGCCTTCGCCCGGACCCACAGCCTGGCGCTGCAGCAGACCCTCTACGAGATGGGCAGGGCCGTCCTGGAGGCGCACCCGGAGATCGCCGAGATCCGCTTCTCCATGCCCAACAACCACCACTTCCTGGTGGACCTGTCCCCGTTCGGCCTGGACAACCCGAACGAGGTCTTCTTCGCCGCCGACCGGCCCTACGGCAAGATCGAGGCCACCGTGGAGCGCGACGACGCCCCCGAGCCCGGCGACGCCTGGAAGACCGTCCCCGGCTTCGTCTAGGCAGTGTTTTTGGGACCTCCGCTCCGCTTCGTCCCACCCGTCGCCCGCCACCACCCCCAACGGACGCTGCGCGCAGTCCTTCTTGTGTCCGGGCGCCCGGAGAACGGGAATCGGGTTGAAGCAGGCACAGCGGCGCCTCGGGGCGGCAGCCCCCGGCGCCCCCTGACGGAGAAAGCCCTGCCCCGCCCGTGCCCGGGCGCTCCCCGGTGAGCGCTCCGGCGAGTGCCCCGCGGGCGGGACCGCCCTCTCCTCGCGGTCCCGTCCGCGGACCCGGCGCCCCGCCGGGCGCGCGCACCGACACCCCCGTGACCCGCGCGCACAGCCGTGCCACGGGCCCTGGCCCGCCGCGGCGGGCCCTCCCCCGGCTCCGGCGCCCCCCTGACGGAGGTGCCGGGCCGGTGCGACACCACCGGGCCCCGTGCCCGAGAGTTCGGCCCCCTCCGGGGTGGCCGCCGATCGCAAAGGCTGGAAACTGGCCATGTCGAACAGTCCGTCCGCGAAGGACTCGGCCACAACGAACGCCGCCTCCTCCCCCCGCCCCGAGGACGAGAAGCTGCCCGCGCGGCTGCTCCTGGTCTACGGGCTCCAGCACATCCTCACCATGTACGCCGGCGCGGTGGCGCCGGCCCTCGTCATCGGCGCCGCCGCCGGGCTCGCGAACGACCCTGCCGCCATGGGCATCCTCGTCAGCGGCGCGCTCCTCGTGGCGGGGTTCGCCACACTCATGCAGACCGTGGGCCACCGGCGCGTCGGCGCGCAGATGCCGATCGTGGTGGCCTGCTCCTTCGTCCCCGTCAGCGCCATCACCTCCCTGGCCGCCGGGCAGGACGGCGAGAACCTGCCCGTGGCCTTCGGCGCCTCCCTGGCCGCCGGGCTCTTCGCCCTGGCGCTGACGCCGTTCTTCGGGCAGCTGATCCGCTTCTTCCCCCCGATCGTCACGGGCACCATCATCACCGTCATCGGCGTCAGCCTCATGCCGGTGGCGGCGCGGTGGATCATGGACGGCGGCGTCCGCACCCTGGAGGACGGTTCCGCGGTCCCGGCCGCGCCCCTGGCCAACCTCGGGCTGGCCGGGCTCACCCTCGGGGTGATCGTGCTCGGCTCCCGGGTCCTGCCCGGTATCTGGGGACGGCTGTCCATCCTCCTGGGCCTGCTCGTGGGCACCCTGGTCGCCGTTCCCCTGGGCATGGCCGACTTCAGCCGGGTGGGCGAGGCCGACGTCGTGTTCGACCCGACCTCGGTGTTCTACTTCGGCGCGCCCCGGTTCGAGGTCGCCGCGGTCGTCACCATGTGCGTCATCATGCTCGTGGTGCTGACCGAGGGGGCCTCGCACATCATCGCGGTCGGGGAGATCACCGGCTCGAAGGTGGACGCCAAGCGCATCTCGGCGGGCCTGCGCGCCGACGTGAGCGGCTCGCTCATCGGACCGGTCTTCAGCGCCACACCCACCAGCTCCTTCGCGCAGAACATCGGACTGCTGGCCCTGACCAAGGTGCGCAGCCGCTACGTGGTGGCCACCGGCGCGGGCATCCTCGTCGCGCTGGGGATGTTCCCGGTGCTGGGCGGCGCCATGGCGGCCATCCCCACGCCCGTGCTCGGCGGCGCGGGCCTGGTGCTGTTCGGCAGCGTGGCCGCCAGCGGCGTCAAGACCCTGGCCAAGGTGGACTTCACCAACAACCTCAACCTGGTGCTGGTGGCCGCCTCCGTGGGCGTGGCGGTCATCCCGCTGGCCTACCCCACCTTCTACGCGTTCCTGCCCGAGTCGGTGGAGCTGGTCGCGCACTCGGGCATCATCGGCGCGGCCGTCGTGGCGATCGTGCTCAACGTGTGCTTCAACGTGATCGGCCGCGGGGGCTCCGCCGCCCCGGCCGAGATCGACGCCGAGGAGATCGGCAGCGCCGGTCCCGGGGAGGCCAAGTACACCGACCAGGCCCGGGAGGCCTACCGCGACGGGGGCTTCGAGCCCCTGGACAAGCCCCGGGCGTGATCCGTCGCCGGGCCGGGGCCGCGCCCCCGCCCCCGCCCCCGGAGCCGGTGTCCGCGGGATCCCCGCGGACACCGGCGTTCCGTTCAGGGCGGCTGAATGGTATGCCTGAGAGGGTGACCGACTGGGATCTTCGCAAACTCCGCGTCCTGCGCGCCCTGGAGGAGTTCGGGACCGTCCGGGCCACGGCGGAGGCCCTGTGCATGACCCCCTCCGCCGTGTCCCAGCAGCTCTCCTCCCTCTCCCAACAGGTGGGGGTCGCCCTGCTGGAGGCGCACGGGCGGCGGGTCCGCCTCACCGACGCCGCGCACGCCCTGCTGCGCCACACCGACATCGTCCTGGCCCAGCTGGAGCGGGCCGAGGCCGAACTGGAGGGCTTCGCCAGGGGTGAGGCCGGGCACGTGCGCGTGGGCGCCTTCGCCACCGCCATCCCCAGCCTCGTGGTGCCCGCGCTGGGCGCCCTGCGGCGCGCCCACCCCGGCCTGACCACGCGGGTGCACCAAGCCGAGGCGGCCGAGGTCTACGACCTGTTGTCGGCGGGCGAGATCGACGTCGGCCTGTCCCTGGCCGCCCAGGCCCCCACCGGCCACGACGGACGCTACGACCGGCGCGAGCTGCTCACCGACCCCCTGGACGCGGCCCTGCCCGCCCACCACCGCCTGGCCGACTCCCGCGCCCTGCGCCTGCGCGACCTGGCCGAGGAGCCGTGGATCTACGGGGCGTCGGGTCCCTGGCGCGACATCACCGTCGCCTCGTGCGCCCAGGCGGGGTTCGTCCCAGGGCAGGCGCACGTGGCCTCCGACTGGAGGGCCATCCTGGACATGGTGGCGGCGGGCATGGGCGTCGCGCTGGTCCCCCGGCTGGCCGCCGCGGACGGCACCCCCGGGGTCAGCCTGCGGGTGCTGCACTCCGACCAGCCGCGCCGCCACGTGGTCTCCGCCGTGCGCTCCGGGGCGGGCGGGCGCCCCCAGGTCGCGGTGGTGCTGCGCGCCCTGGCCGACACCGCAGCGGACCTGGGCGGCCCATCTGTTCAGCTCAGCTGAACAGAATGATCAGAAACTTTCGCTGGAAGTAATCGTTCTCTCTTGGGACTCTGGACATGTCCGACACGTCCACTTTTTTCGGGAGAGACATGAGCGGGGCCCAGCCCACCGATCCACGTGCCTACAACGCCCGGCCCTACGCGGGCGGCGACCCCTACGCCGACTACCGGGGCGCCGACCTGGACTTCTCGGCCCTGGTCGACCTGGCCGACCGGCGCCTGGGCGCCGGGGTCGTGGCGGCCAACGACGAGTTCTTCGCCCAGCGCGAGAACCTGCTGCTGCCCGAACCGGCCGTGTTCGACCCGCACGCCTTCGGGCACAAGGGCAAGGTGATGGACGGCTGGGAGACCCGCAGGCGCCGCGGCGTGAGCGGCGACCAGCCCCACCCCGCGGCCGACGACCACGACTGGGCCCTGGTCCGCCTCGGCCTGCCCGGCCTGGTCCGCGGCGTGGTGGTGGACACCGCGCACTTCCGCGGCAACCACCCCCGCGAGGTCAGCGTCGAGGCCGTCCACCTGGAGGGCACCCCCACCACCGACGAGCTGCTCAAGGCGGAGTGGACCGGGATCGTCCCCCGCGCCTTCGTGTACGGGCACGCCGCCAACACCTTCGAGGTGGACACCGGGCGCCGGTGGACCCACCTGCGCCTCAAGCAGTTCCCCGACGGCGGCGTGGCCCGACTGCGCGTGTACGGCGAGCCCGTGCCCGACCCCGACTGGCTCACCGCCCTCGGCGGCTTCGACGTGGCCGCCCTGGTCAACGGCGGCATGGTCGAGGACGCCTCGGACCGCTTCTACTCCTCGCCGGACAACATCATCGCCCCCGGCCGCTCGCAGAAGATGGACGACGGCTGGGAGAACCGGCGCCGCCGCGACACCGAGCACGACTGGGTGCGCTTCCGCCTCACCGCCCAGGCCACCGTCCGCGCCCTGGAGCTGGACACCGCCTACCTCAAGGGCAACGCCGCGGGCTGGGTGGCGGTCCTGGGGCGCGACGCGCACTCCGACACCCCCGACGCGTGGTTCGAGATCGTCCCCCGCACCCGGCTGGAGCCCGACAGCGCCCACCGCTTCGTCCTGGACACCCCGGTCACCGCCACCCACGTGCGCACCGACGTCTACCCCGACGGCGGCATCGCGCGCCTCAACGTCTTCGGCTCCCTGACCACGGCCGGGGCCGACCACCTGCGCGACCGCTGGCGCGAGCTGCGGGGCTGACCCCCGCGCGAACGACCGGGCCGCCGCCGGGAACGTCCCGGCGGCGGCCCGTCGCCGTTCCTACCGGCGGACCAGCATCCGCCCGGCCCTGTCGTCAGGCCCCACGTCCCGTCCGCGCAGGACGGTGCGGCGCACCCGCCCGAGCAGTTCGGCCCCGTCGTAGGGGCTCACCGGGTTGCGGTGCTCCAGTGCGCGCACGTCCACCCGAAAGGACTCCTCCGGGGCGACCACGGCGAAGTCGGCGTCGGCGCCCTCCGCAATGGCTCCCTTGCCGAGCAGTCCGGCCACCCGCGCGGGCCCGGACGACATCCACCGCACCACGTCCGCCAGGGAGCCGCCGCGGCGGCGGGCCTCGGTCCACACCGCGGAGAAGCCCACCTGGAGGCCGGACACCCCGCCCCACGCGGTACCGAAGTCGCCGGTGTCCAGGTCCTTGAGGTCGGGGGTGCTGGGCGAGTGGTCGCTGACCACGCAGTCGATCAGCCCGTCGGCCAGCGCGCGCCACAGCAGGTCGCGGTTGGCCGCGTCCCGGATGGGCGGGCAGCACTTGTACTGGGTGGCCCCCGCGGGCACGCCCTCGGCCTCCAGGGTGAGGTAGTGCGGGCAGGTCTCCACCGTCAGCGGCACGCCCTCGGCCCTGGCCTGGGCGATCAGCGGCAGCGCGGAGGCGCTGGACAGGTGCAGCACGTGCGCGTGGGTGCCGGTGGCCCTGGCCACGTCGATCACCCGGGCGATCGCCTCGTTCTCGGCGGTGTCGGGCCGCGAGGCCAGGAAGGCGGCGTAGTCGCGCCCGGCCGCGGGCGGCGCCCCTTCCAGGACGCCGGGGTCCTCGGCGTGCACGATGAGCCGTCCGCCGAACTCCCCGATCGCCTCCGCGGCCGAGTACAGCTCGTCCGGGGACAGGTGGCCGAACTCCTCCACCCCCGACGGGGACAGGAACGCCTTGAACCCGAACACCCCGCGCTCCCAGAGCGCGGCGAGTTCCTTGGTGGCTCCGGAGCGGCTGTTCTCGGGCACCGCCCCGCCCCAGAAGCCCACGTCCACGGCGAGCTTGCCCTCGGCGGCGGCCCGCTTGGCGTCGAGCCCGGCGACGGTGGTGGTCGGCGGCACGCTGTTGAGCGGCATGTCGACCAGGGTCGTGATCCCGCCAAGGGCGGCGGCCCGCGTGGCGGTGGCGAAGCCCTCCCACTCGGTGCGCCCGGGCTCGTTGACGTGCACGTGGGTGTCGACCAGGCCGGGCAGCAGCACCTCGTCCTCGGCCAGGGTGATCTCGCGGCGGGCGATGAGCGGCGCGGACTCCCCCTCCAGGACGTTGACCACGCGCCCGTCGCGCACCCCGACGGTGACGGGCCGCTCCCCCTCGGGGGTGAGGGCGCGGCGGGCGCGGACGGCGAGATCGTGCTGGGTCATGTGTGTCACTGCTCCTGTCCCACCCGTCGGCTGGCCAGGTCGACGAGTGTGCGGGTGTCGGTTCCGGCGGCGTCGGCCACCTCGGCCTCGTCCAGCGCCCCGCAGCGTACCCCGCTCACCAGGGCGGCGGCCAACGCCTGAGCCGTGGCGGGCTCGTCCAGCACGCCGCCGGACACGGCGCCGAGGTAGGCGCGCAGGCGCGCGGCGGCGGGCGCGAAGGCCTCGCGGTAGAAGACGTAGGTGGCCAGGTAGCGGGTGGGCAGCTGGTGCGGGTGCAGGTCCCAGCCCTGGTAGAAGCCGCGCTCCAGGGAGCGGCGGACCAGGGAGGCGTGCAGGCGCCAGGCGGCGTGCACCTCCTCGGCCGAGCCCACGGGCAGCACGTTGGTGGAGCCGTCGGAGAGCCACACGCCCGTTCCGGCGGCGGCCACCTGCATGACGGCCTTGGCGTGGTCGGCGACCGGGTGGGCCATGCTCTGGTAGGCGGCGGTGATCCCGCAGGCGGCGCTGTAGTCGTAGGTGCCGTAGTGCAGGGCGCTGACCCGGCCCTGTCCGGCGCCGATCATGCGGGCGACGGCCACCGTGCCGTCGGGGAGCAGGACCGACTGCGGGGTCTCGATCTGCAACTCGAAGCGCAGCCGCCCCTCGGGCAGCTCCAGGCGCCGCTCCAGCTCCTCGGTGAGCCAGACCATCGCCTCGACCTGCTCCACGGAGGTGATCTTGGGCAGAGTGAGCGCGAGCCCGTCCGGCAGGCCGCCCAGCTCCTCCAGGAGGGTGTGCAGGAACAGCGCGAGGCTGCGGGCGCCGCGGGCGCGTCCGGCCGCCTCCATGCCCTTCATCCGGACGCCGAGGACGGGCGGGGCCTGCCCGGCTTCGATGTCGGAGCACAGGGCGCGGGCGGCGGCGACGGTGTCGCCGTCCTCCTGTGCGTCGCCCCGGTCGCCGTAGCCGTCCTCCAGGTCCACGCGCAGGTCCTCGACCGGCTCGCGGACGAGCTTGTCGCGCAGGCGGGGCAGGACCCCGGCCACGGCGTCCCCGTCCACACCGGTGGCGGCGGCCAGTGCCGCGGCGTCGGGCGCGTACTCGTCCAGGCTGCTCAGGGCCGCCTCGCCCCACTCCCGGACCAGGCCGGCCCGGACCCGGTCCGCGGGGACGTAGACGGTGTGCACCGGCTGGCGGGCGCCGGAGGAGCCCGGGTAGTCGCGGACGAGTCGGGCGTCGGCGTCGGCCAGGCGGGCGTTCAGCCCGGCGGTGAGCACGTCCAGGCCGAGATCGGGCTCCCTGCGGCGGTTCTCGGACCGGTCCTGTTGCACGTGTATGTCCCCTCCCAGGCTAGTTTTTCCTATCGTGGATAGTAACTTTTGCTATCCGGAATAACAAGGGAGCCAGGGGTGTCCAAGATCCCGGGACGCAGGTTTCCGGACCACCGGAACACCGCCGTTCCACGTGCTATAGAAGACAGTGAGCCGGAAACCGTCCTCCCCCGCGGAGGCAGGACCCCGAACCCACGGCCCTCAGCATGGGAGCACGATCCTTGTCAGCCCCACAGACCTCTCTACACCCTGAAGAACAGGGCAAACGCGGACGCCCCGGCGGCGTGCAGTCCCTCGACCGCGCCTTCTCACTGCTGGAGATCATGGCCGAGGCTGGTGGCGAGACCTCGCTGAGCCAGCTGGCCGACTCCTCGGGGCTGCCCCTGCCGACCATCCACCGCATCATCCGCACCCTGGTCGGCAACGGTTACGTGCGCCAGCTGCCCTCCCGCCGCTACGCGCTGGGACCCCGGCTGATCGGACTGGGCGACAAGGCCTCGCAGATGCTGGGCACCTGGGCCCGCCCGCACCTGGCGCAGCTGGTGGAGGACCTGGGCGAGACCGCCAACCTCGCCATGCTCGACGGCGACAAGGTCGTCTACGTCGCGCAGGTGCCCTCACAGCACTCCATGCGCATGTTCACCGAGGTGGGGCGCCGCGTGCTGCCGCACTCGGCGGGCGTGGGCAAGGCGCTGCTGTCCCAGCTCGACGACGAGGAGGTGCTGGCCACGGTCCGCCGCACCGGCATGCCCGCCGCCACCGACCGCACGATCACCGACCCCGACGCCTTCCTCGCGGAGCTGCGCCGGGTCCGCGCACAGGGCTTCGCCGTGGACGACGGCGAGCAGGAGGTCGGCGTGCGCTGCGTGGCGGTCCCCGTCGCGGGCGCGCCCTCGGGGATGGCCGTGTCGGTGTCGGGCCCCGAGGCCCGGGTGAGCTGGGAGTTCGTGGACCGCGCCGCCCCCATCGTGCGGCGCTGCGCCACCCTGCTGGCCACCGACCTCAACAACCAGACATGACGAACCGGGCCGGGGTTCCTCCCGGCCCGGCCCGTTCGCCGCGCTCGCGCGCCCCCGGCCGACGACGGTGCCCGCACCCCGCGGGACCACCGAGGGTCGGGGCCCGCACACGGCACCGGCGGCCCCGCGGTCAGCCCGTCAGGTGGGCTGGTCGAAGCCCAGCTTGCGCAGCTGCTTGGGGTCGCGCTGCCAGTCCTTGGCCACCCGCACCCGCAGGTCCAGGAACACCCGGCGGCCCAACAGGGCCTCGATCTGTTTGCGGGCCCGCGAACCCACGTCGCGCAGGCGCGAGCCCTTGGACCCGATCACGATCGCCTTCTGGCTGGAGCGCTCCACGTACAGCGACGCGTAGATGTCCACCAGCTCCTTGCCCGGACGGGTGTTCTCGCGCTCGTACATCTCGTCCACGACCACCGCGATGGAGTGCGGCAGCTCGTCGCGCACACCCTCCAGGGCCGCCTCGCGCACCAGCTCCGCCACCAGCATCTCGTCCGGCTCGTCGGTGAGGTCGCCGTCCGGGTACAGCGGCGGCCCCTCCGGCAGGTGCGAGCACAGCACGTCGGTGACGGTCTCCAGCTGGAAACCCCCCTGGGCCGAGACCGGGACGATGTCGGCCCAGTCGCCCAGCTCGTTCACCGCCATCAGGTGACGGCCCACGGCGTCCCGGTCCACCAGGTCGGTCTTGGTGACCAGGGCGACCACGGGGGTGTTGGTCTGCTCCGCCAGCTCCTTGGCGATGTAGGTGTCGCCCCGCCCGATCGGCTCGTCGGCGGGCAGGCAGAACGCGATCACGTCCACCTCGACCAGGGTGGACCGCACCAGCGAGTCCAACCGCTCGCCCAGCAGGGTGCGCGGCTTGTGCAGGCCGGGCGTGTCCACGATGATCAGCTGCGCGTCGGGCCGGTGCACGATCCCGCGCACCGTGCGCCGCGTGGTCTGGGGCCGGTTGCTGGTGATCGCCACCTTCTGCCCGACCAGCGCGTTCATCAGGGTGGACTTGCCCACGTTGGGGCGGCCCACGAAGCACGCGAAACCGCTGCGGAAACCCTCGGGGTGGGAGGGCATCTCCAGCGGTACGCGCAGCTTCTCCAGGTCGAGGTCGTTCATGGGTCCTTCTCAGCGCCGGGTGATGCTCGCGGGCACCCCGTCGGGGGCGGCGATCACCACCACCTGGGTCTTCAGGTCGTCCGCCACCGCGCGGTCGTCCTCGGTCAGCTCCGCGGCCCCGGTGACCACCACGGCGGCCTCCAGCGCGGTGGCCTCACCGGAGACCGCCGCGGCCACGGCCGCCTGGAGCGCGGACAGCCGGAGCGAGGGCAGCGACACCGTCGTGGCCACGTACGTGCGCCCGGTCTCGTCGCGCACCGCCGCGCCCTCCGCCGCCGCGTTGCGGGCCCGGGAGGCCCGCGCGAGCGTGATGAGCTTGCCGTCCTCGGGGCCGAGCCCCGTCGTCTCCGTCACTGCTCCGTACTCCTCACGTCGTCGTTGCCCTCCTCCGGCACCGCCGAGGCGTCGGCGGGCAGGCGTTCCACCAGGACCGTGGTCATCCGGCTCCGGCGGCTGCTCTTGCCTTCGAGGGTGAGTCGGAGACCAGCGTATTCGGCCCGGTCCCCTCCCACGGGCACCCGGCCCAGGACGAACGCCACGAGTCCGCCGACGGTCTCCACGTCCGCCACGTCCAGGTCCCGGTCCGGGAACAGCTCGTCCAGCTCGCCCAGCGGCAGGCGGGCGGTCACCCGCACCCGGTCCGCGTCGAGCCAGGCCACCGGCGGGATCTCGTGGTCGTACTCGTCGGTGATCTCACCGACGATCTCCTCCACGATGTCCTCCAGGGTCACCAGACCCGCCGTGCCGCCGTACTCGTCGATGGCCACGGCGACGTGGTTGCGCTGCTGCTGCATCTCGCGCAGCAGCTCGTCGATGGGCTTGGTGTCGGGGACGTAGTTCGCCTGGCGCATCACGTCACCCGCGGTGAGCGGCACCTCGCCTTCGGTGCCCGCGGCCGCCGCCCAGCGGTCCCGCAACTGGTACACCAGATCCTTGAGGTAGACGATGCCGACCACGTCGTCCTCGTCCTCGCCCGTCACCGGGATGCGCGAGTACCCGCTGGCCAGCGCCAGGGTCAGCACCGCGTCGGCGTCGGCCCCGCGGCTGGTGAACACGATGTCGGGGCGGGGCACCATCACCTCGCGCACGGGCGTGTCGTCGAGCTTGAACACCGAGTGGATCATCTGGCTCTCCTCGGGGTCGATGACCTCCCCCCGCTCGGCCAGGTCCACGAGCTGGCGCAGCTCCACCTCGGTGCTGAAGGGGCCCTCCCGGTCGCCCTTGGCACGCGGGGTGAGCGCGCGGCCCGCCCCCACGAACAGCTGGGCGACGGGGCCCACCACGACCTGGACCGGGTAGACCACCGCCGCGCTGGCGCGCGCGAAGGCCCCGGAGAACTGGCGGCCCAGGATGCGCGGCGCGATCGCGATCAGCACCGACTCCACCACGACCATCGCCGCGGCGGTCAGCCCGAGCGCGGGCCAGCCGAGCCCCAACAGGAACACCATGCCCACGGCGGCGGCCAGCACCGCGCACACCTCGCACACCACGCGCAGGAACAGCAGCACGTTGAGGTGGCGGGTGGGGTCGGCCGACACCCGCTCCCAGCGGCGCCCGGCCTTGGCCACGCGCTCACCGGGGCTCGCCTCGGGCAGGCCCACGGACATCACCCGGGTGACGGCGACCTCCGCGGCCACCAGGAAGCCCGCGACGGCGGTCAGCACCAGGGCGACCGCGAACGCGCTGATCCACTCCACGGGCTCACCGGTGGTCAGCGGGGCGATGTCAGGCCAGGCCGACGGAGTCATCGGGCGCTCTCATCCCCCTCGGCCCCGGCCGCCTCGCGCTCGCGCCAGGCCGCGAGGATCTCGCCCTGGAGGCCGAACATCTCCTTGTGCTCCTCGGGCTCGGCGTGGTCGTAGCCCAGCAGGTGCAGGATGCCGTGCGTGCACAGCAGGTCGATCTCCGCCTCGGTGCCGTGCCCGGCCTTCTCGGCCTGGCGCTCGGCGACCTGCGGACAGATGATCACGTCACCCAGGACGCCCGGCTCGCTCGTGCGGCCGGGGCCGCCGGGGCGCAATTCGTCCATCGGGAAGGAGAGCACGTCGGTGGGGCCGGGCTCGTCCATCCACCGCACGTGCAGGTCGGCCATCGGCTCCTCGTCCACGAGCACGACGGACAGCTCGGCCAGCGGATGGACGCGCATGGCGTCGAGCACGTGACGGGCCAGACGGGAGAGCCTCTCCTCGTCCACGGTGGTGACGCCGGACTCGTTGGCGACGTCGATACTCATGGTTGCGGCTGCCTTACCTAGGGATCGCGGGGCCGGGCGGCGCGCCCGGCCGGTGGTGCGGCGCGCCGGTCCGGCGCGCCCGCGGCAACCGAACCGGTGGACCCGCCGCAGGCGGGTCCACCGGTTCGAACGCCGTGGGGTCGTGCTCCTCGGGCCGTCTCGGCTCCGGCGGGACACCCCCCGTCTCAGTCTGCCTGTTCCTCGTCCCCGGCGCTCCCCGGCTCCGCCGGGGTGTCGGGGTTGCCGCGGCGCGCGGGCCCGCGGCGGGGGCGGCCGCCTCCGGCGGACCCCCTGCCGTCGCGCGCGTCGCCCTGGGCGGCGTCGTAGCGCCCGTAGGCGTCCACGATCTTGCCGACCAGCTTGTGCCGGACGACGTCCTCACTGCTCAGGCGGCAGAAGGCGATGTCGTCGATGTCACGCAGGATGGACTCGATGGTGCGCAGACCGCTGGTCTGCCCGCCGGGCAGGTCGACCTGGGTCACGTCACCGGTGACCACGATCTTGGAGCCGAACCCGAGCCTGGTGAGGAACATCTTCATCTGCTCGGGCGAGGTGTTCTGGGCCTCGTCCAGGATGATGAAGGAGTCATTAAGGGTCCTACCGCGCATGTAGGCCAGGGGCGCGACCTCGATGGTCCCCGCCGCCATGAGCTTGGGGATGGAGTCGGGGTCGAGCATGTCGTGCAGGGCGTCGTAGAGCGGGCGCAGGTAGGGGTCGATCTTGTCGTAGAGGGTGCCGGGCAGGAAGCCCAGCCGCTCACCGGCCTCCACCGCGGGGCGGGTGAGGATGATCCGGTTGACTTCCTTGTCCTGGAGCGCCTTGACCGCCTTGGCCATGGCCAGGTACGTCTTGCCGGTACCGGCGGGACCGATGCCGAACACCACCGTGCGCTGGTCGATGGTGTCGACGTAGCGCTTCTGGTTGAGCGTCTTGGGGCGGATGGTCTTGCCGCGGTTGGACAGGATGTTGGTGGTCAGCACGTCCGCGGGGCGCTCGGCGCCGGGCGAGCGCAGCATGTGGACCATGCGTTCGATGGTGTCGGGGGTGACGTGGGTGCCGCTCTTGGCGAGTTCGATCAGCTCCTCGACGAGGCGGACCACGACGGCGGTCTCCTCCGGGGAGCCGCTGATGGTGAACTCGTTGCCGCGCACGTGGATGTCGCTGTCGAAGGCCCGCTCCAACGCCCTGAGGAGTTCGTCCCTGGAGCCCAGCAGGCTGACCATCGTGTGCTCGTCGGGCACCACGACCTTGACCTGGGTGTCCCGTGGCGGGTGCGTGTGCGTTGTCTCGGACATGGTGAGGCCGTGCGGCCGCTGTCCCTACCCTTCGGTCGGGCGCCTGCCCGACCCCTGCGGGAGGCGCACCTGGTGGACGGTCCCGACGCCGCGGACGGCGCCCGGTCGGAGCTTGCGCGCCGGTGTTCCCAACGGTCACACCGAACCCTCGAAGCCCACATGGACGATTCTACCCGTCTTATCCGAGAGCGCTCCGGCCGTCAGGCCGGGCGCTGCTGCTGTTCGATGTACTGACGCACGACAGCCAGTGGCGCTCCGCCGCATGATCCGGAGAAATAGGAACCGGACCAGAAGCGGCCATCCCACAGGTACCGGCGCACGTGCGCGTCGTACTCCTGGCGCATCCGCCTGGACGAAACCCCTTTGAGACTGTTGACCAGCTTGGAGAGCTGAACCTTCGGTGGGTAGCGCACGAGAAGGTGTACGTGGTCGTCCTCGCCGTTGAACCCACGCAACTCGGCTTCGAAGTCCGCGCACACCTCGCGCATGATCTCCTCACACCTGGCGAGCACCTCCTCGGTGAGAGCCCCACGCCGATACTTCGTGAGGAAAACCAAGTGGGCATGAAGGTCATAAACAACATGACGTCCGGTGCGTACCTCAGAGTTTGGTTCCCATCGTGGTGACATAAACCAATGGTAATTTTATGGCTGTGAGTCACGACACCCCAGTCAAGCGGCAGGTCGGGCACCGCGCCCGACTGGCGCTCTCGCCTGAGCAGGTGTCGAAGTTGGATGGTCAGGCACACGCCGCCCGTGCTCTGTGGAACGCACTCCACGACTGGTGGACCATGGTGGGCGAGAACCAGCGGGTGGACCTCAAGGACGCCGACGCCGCGATCAAGCAAGCCCGCAAGGATATCGACTTCCTGGCTGACCTGCCCGCCCAAGCCTCCCAGGCGGTGCTCAAAACCTACTTGCGGGCGTGGCAGAACTGCTGGGCGGGACGCGCCGACGAACCCACCTTCAAATCCCGGCTCCGGTCGGTGATGAGTGTGGACGTTCCCCAGGGCCGGGACCTGGACACCGTGCGGGTACACCGCCGCTGGGGCATGGTCGACATCCCCGAAGTGGGCCGTGCGAGGTTCCGCTGGACCAAGGACCTGCCCGTGGGCAACCGGGCGAACACCGAGAACCGGATCACCGGGGCCCGGTTGGTCAAAGACGCCATCGGTTGGCACATCGCCTTCCGCGTGCAGACCGTGGAGAGTGCACCCGAATCCCACCAGGGACCCGATGTCGGTATCGACGTGGGCGTCACCGTGCCCCTCGCGCTCTCGGACGGCAATCACCAGGACCACAGGCGGCCTGCCAGAACCGAGGAGGGTACGGCCGACCGTGACAAGTGGCTGCCCCCAAGGAGAGGGACGAACTGCTGCGTCTGGAGCGGCGGGTCGCCCACCGCAAAGCACACCGCAAACCCGGCGAGCGCACCAGCCGCCGCCTACACCGCACCTATGGCCGAATCCGCCGGTTGCGCGCAAGAGCCACGCGACGCCACCGGGACTGGCAGTACAAGGTGACCACCGCTCTGGCCGAGCGGTACGGGACGGTCGTGGTCGAGGCACTCACCATCACGAACATGACCAAGTCCGCCAAAGGCACGATCGAACAACCCGGGAAGCGAGTCCGCCAGAAGTCAGGCCTGAACCGCGCCATCGCCCAGGAGGCATGGGGACGCACGGTCACGATGCTGGCGTACAAGCTCGCACACCGGGGCGGCACCCTGGTGAGAGTGCCTGCTCCAGGTACCTCCCAGCGCTGTTCGGCTTGTGGTTTCACCACGCCCGGCAGCCGCCAGAACCAGGCCACGTTCGTGTGCAAGAAGGACGGTTGTGGTTTTACGGCGAACGCCGACTACAACGCGGCCCGCAACATCTTGCACCTGTACCGGATCGGCCACGTGGTGGCCCTCCCGGCTGCCGGGAGGGCAGTCGTCAGGCGCGCTCGTCGCGTCAAGCCCACCACCGCGAGGTAGGCGGGAATCCCCCGGATTCATCCGGGGGAGAACTTCAACAAGCCGCCTCCGCCCGACTCGATCCGTTATTTCCGCCTGTGGACGACGTGCGGGAGGGGTGGGGTCGGGGGCGTCGGCGTCCGCGGGCCGGACCGGTTCCGCGCCCTACCCGGGGGGCCAGTTGAGCCCGCGGCCGCCGAGCAGGTGCCCGTGCAGGTGGAAGACCGTCTGTCCTGCGCCGCTGCCGGTGTTGAACACCAGCCGGTAGCCCTGGTCGGCGACGTCCTCGTCCGCGGCCACCTCGTGCGCCACCCGGACGATCTCGTCGAGCAGGCCGGTGTCCGCCGCGGCGGCCTCGGCGGCGTTGGGGTAGTGCTCGCGCGGGATGACCAGCACGTGCGTGGGCGCCTGGGGGTTGATGTCGCGGAAGGCGACCGCGCGCTCGCTCTCGCGCACGATCTCGGCGGGCACCTCCCCCTTCACGATCTTGCAGAAAAGGCAGTCGTCCTGGACCATCGCTCACCTTGTTTTCCGTCTGCGCGGCCGAGGGAACGGCCGCCTTCTCGGTTTCGTCCGGGACCATGATGCCGCAGGTCGCCGTCGGGCGGGCCGACGGCGGAAGGCCTGCGGGGCACCGCGGGCGAGCGGGTTCGGCGACGCCCGGCGCCCCGGGCGCGATAGGCTTTCCACCCGTGCGCGTCAGGTCGTCGGCTCCGTCCGGCCCCGGCCATATTCCCGCGTGTTCGGATTGAAACGCACGTCTACCTGGAAAAGAAGAGGTATGCCCTTTCGTAAACCCCGCGACAAGGGTGTGCGTCGAACTGATGTGACGACAGAAACCATGGTGGCCGGTGCCACCACGGCACCGCTCTCGGTGGAGTGGGACGCCGACCACGCCGTGACGGAGCTCTACCGGGAGCACTACCGTCCGCTCGTTCGGCTCGCCGCCCTGCTGGTCCGCGACCACGCGACCGCGGAAGAGGTCGTCCAGGACTCGTTCGTCGCCATGCACGGAGCGTGGCGCCGCCTGCGCGACCCGAACAAGGCCCTGTCCTACCTGCGCCAGGCCGTGGTCAACAAGGCCCGGTCCGTGCTCCGCCACAGGGCGGTCGTGGAGAAGCACGCGCCCAAGGCCCTGCCCGACGCCCCCAGCGCGGAACACGGCGCGCTGAGCCTGTTGGAGCGCGAAGCCGTCATCCGCGCCCTGCGCAAACTACCCACCCGTCAGCGAGAGGCCATCGTGCTCCGGTACTACGGCGACCTGTCCGAGGCACAGATCGCGGACGCCATGGGGATCAGCCGGGGTGCGGTGAAGAGCCACACGTCCCGCGGTATCTCCGCGCTCCGCTCTGTTCTGGAGCAAACGACATGACCAGCCCCACGAACCCCACGAACGATCCGTTCGAGGAGCAGTTGCGCCACCTGCTCAAGGCCGAGGCCGACGCGGTCACGACCTCTCCCGAGGCGTTGAACCTGATCCGTGAGCGCACCGAGCGCAACCGCGGTTCGGCCTGGTTCGGTATGCCCTGGCTACGTCCGGCGGTGGCGGTGGCGGGAGCCGCCCTGATCGCCGGGTCCGTGGTCATCTCCAGCCCCCAGGTCCGCGACCACGTGCTGGAGATCGTCCCCGCGGGCGCCGACCGCGAGGGCGCGCCCGCCGAGGAGGAGGGCGAGGGCGGCGGTGTGGCCGCTCCCGATCCCTCCACCGGCTCCGTGGACGGCACCACCCAGCAGGAGGAGGAGCCGCCGCGCGACCCGGCCTCCTCCCCCACCCCGGAGGACGACGAGGAGGAGCCCGCTCCCTCCGAGGAGGGCGTGACGGCCGCCGCCACGTGTCCGACGCCCGAGGAGCCCGTCTCCCCGACCCCGTCCAGCTCCGAGGAGGAGAAGGACGAGAAGGCCGCCTCCGAGGAGGAGTGCGAGCCCACCGACGAGCCCAGCAGCGGCGCCGGCGACGGGTCCACCGGTGAGGAGGGCGGCGGCGACAACGGCGGCGGGAGCGGCGGGGAGGAGCCCTCCGGCGGCGGTGACGGCACCGGCGGCGAGGGCGGCGGAACCGGAGGCGACGGAACCGGCACGGGCGGCACCGGCACCACCGGGGGCGACAACGGCGCCAAGACGGCTCCCAGCAGCTGACACGCCCCTCCGGGGCGGCCCGTCGCACGTCGGGGTTGGTCCCCACGCGCGGGAGCTGTCCGCAAGAGCATGTGAGAGGCGCCCGGACACACGTCCGGGCGCCTCTCACGTGTTCGGGGTCGGGGCGTGCGCTCTACCAGCGGCCGGTGCGGGACTGGAGCACCGACAGGGCGGCGACCCCGGCGGTGGAGGTGCGCAGCACGCTCGGTCCCAGCAGCGCCCGGACCGCGCCCGCGGCGTCGAACGCCTCCAGCTCGGCGTCGGAGAAGCCGCCCTCGGGACCGACCACCACGACGACTCCGGCGTCCCCTTCCGCGGGCAGCTCCAGCTGCGACAGGCGGCTGGCGCCGTCCTCGTGCAGCACGACGCCCAGGTCCGCCCCCGCCAGGAGGCCGACCACGGCGGCCCGGTCGGCGAGGTCGGCGACCTCGGGCATCCGCGCGCGCCGGGCCTGCTTGGCCGCCTCGCGGGCGGTCGCACGCCACTTGGCCAGCGCCTTGGCGGCGCGGTCGCCCTTCCAGCGGGTGACGCAGCGCTCCGCCGCCCAGGGCACGACCGCGTCCGCTCCGGCCTCGGTCATCATCTCCACGGCCAGTTCGCCCCGGTCGCCCTTGGGCAGTGCCTGGACCACCGTCAGGCGGGGGCGGGGCGCCGGGTCCTCCCGGCGCTCCACCACCGCGCAGACGATGTGGTCGCGTCCCACCGCGGTGACCGTGCAGCGGACGCGCAGGCCGCGTCCGTCGGAGAGGTCGACGGTCTCGCCCTCCCGGATGCGGCGCACCACGGCGGCGTGGCGGCCCTCGGCGCCGTCCACCGTCACCCGGTCGGCCGCCAGGGCGGCGGCCTCGACCAGGAAGACCGGCGGTGTCACTTGGCGCCGAAGGCGTCGCGGATCTTGGAGAAGAACCCGCCGTGTCCGGGGCTGAAGCGTCCCGGGGTCTGGTCCTCGCCGCGCAGTTCGGCGAACTTGCGCAGGAGGGCCTCCTGCTCCTCGTCCAGCCTGCTCGGGGTCTCCACGTCCACGCGGATGCGCAGGTCGCCCCGGCCGCCGCCGTCGAGGTGGCTGACGCCCTTGTTGGGGAGGGTGATGACGTGGCCGGAGTTGGTGCCCGGGCGCAGGTCGATGTTCTCGGTGCCGTCGAGGGTGTCGAAGGCGAAGGAGGCGCCCAGCGCGGCGGCCGTCATGGGGACGGTCACCGTGCAGTGCAGGTCGTCTCCGCGGCGTTCGAAGGTGGGGTGCGGGCGCTGGATGATCTCCAGGATGATGTCGCCGCGCGGTCCGCCGTTGGGGCCGACCTCGCCCTCCCCGGCGAGCTGGATGCGGGTGCCGTCGTCGACGCCCGCGGGGATCTTGACGGTGCGGGTGACCTTCTCGCGCACCCGGCCCTCGCCCGCGCAGTCGCCGCAGGGGTTGGTGATGACCGAGCCCTGGCCCGAGCACTGGGGGCAGGGGCGGGAGGTCATGACCTGGCCGAGGAAGGACCGGGTGACCTGGGAGACCTCGCCCTGACCATGGCACATCTCACAGGTGGTGCGGTGCGAACCGGCCGCCGTCCCCTCGCCCTGGCAGGTCTCGCACAGGATGGCGGTGGGGAAGGTGATCTCCTTGCTGACCCCGAACGCGGTCTCCACGAGGTCGAGTTCGACGCGGATCTTGATGCTGCGCCCGCGGCGGACCCGCTCCCGGGGGCCGCGCCCGCCGGGCTGGCCGCCGCCGAAGAAGGCGTTCATGATGTCGTCGAAGGCGAACCCGCCCGCGCCGCCGAAGCCCCCGGCCCCGCCGCCGCCGGGCGCGTAGGGGTCCTGGCCCATGTCGAACATCCGGCGCTTGTTCTCGTCGGAGAGGACCTCGTAGGCCTGGGTCACCTCCTTGAAGCGCTCCTGGGTTGCGGGGTCCGGGTTGATGTCCGGGTGGAGTTCGCGCGCGAGCCGCCGGTAGGCCTTCTTGATCTCGTCCTTGGACGCGTCGCGACGCACTCCGAGAACCTGGTAATAGTCTCTGGCCACTGGGTTACTGTCCTGCCAAAATCTGTCCGACATAGCGAGCCACGGCGCGTACTGCTCCCATCGTCCCCGGGTAGTCCATCCGGGTGGGTCCCACCACACCGATCTTGGCGAGCGACTGGTTTCCCACACCGTAGTCCGCCGACACGATGGAGGTGGACCTCAGGCCCTCGTGGAAGTTCTCCGCGCCGATGCGCACCGTGAGCATCGACGGGTCCTTGGCCTCTCCCAGCAAACGGATGAGGACCATGTTCTCTTCCAGCGCCTCCAGGACGTCCCTGAGGCTGGCGGCGAAGTCGACGGCGGCGAGGTTGGCCGTCCCCGCGAGGACGATCTTCTCCTCGTGCCGTTCGACGAGGCTCTCCAGCAGGACGGAGAGGACCGACACCGCCATCTGGCGGTGTTCGGGCGGCACCTGCGGAGGCAGGTCCTCCACCGCGTCGGGCACGTCGCCGAGGTGGCGTCCGGCGATGGCCCGGTTCAACATCGCGCGCAGGTCGTTGACGGCGGCCTCGTGGACCTCTCCCAGGCCGTCGATGACGCGCTGCTCGACCCGGCCCGTGTTGGTGATCACGACCATCATGATCCGCTGCCCCCCGAGGGGGACCAGTTCCACGTGCTGCACCGACGAGCGGGTCAGCGACGGGTACTGGACGATCGCGACCTGGCGGGTGAGCTGCGCGAGGAGCCGTACGGTCCGGGCGACGATCTCGTCGAGGTCCACGGCGCCGGTGAGGAAGGACTCGATGGCGCGCCGCTCCGCGCTGGAGAGCGGTTTGACCGAGGAGAGCCGGTCGACGAAGAGCCGGTACCCCTTGTCCGTAGGAACGCGTCCGGCACTGGTGTGCGGCTGCGCGATGTAGCCGTCCTCCTCCAGGGCGACCATGTCATTGCGGATGGTCGCCGGGGAGACGCCGAGCCGGTGACGGTCGGCCAGGGCCTTGGAACCCACGGGCTCGTTGGTGTTGACGAAGTCCTCGACGACGGCACGCAGGACCGCGAGCTTGCGCTCATCCAGCACTCGCCACCTCCTGGCACTCCATGGTCCTCAGTGCTAAGTCTATGCCCGGCCGCAAACCCTGACGGTTACCCGCGGTCGGCCGGGCCCCGGCGCGGCGGTGCCGCCCCTGTCCCCGCCGGGCCCGCGGCGCGCGTCGCGGCCGCCGGGGCGCCGGCGCGCGCCACCAGTAGACTGCACGACCGTGGCTACCAAGGGAACCGGCCGTTACGGCCGCGACGTGCTCGCCGGGGACTGGCGCCGCCCGAAGAAGAAGGCGGTCCGCGAGGTGCCCCTGGAACGGGAACTGGTCGTCGAGGACGCCGGGGAGGCGTTCTGCGGGGCGGTGGTGGCCTGGGACAAGGCCACCGTCACGCTGGAGGACCGGCACGGCCGCCGCCGCGTGTTCGACCTCGCCCCGGCCGCGTTCCTGGTCGACGGCGAGCCGGTGACCCTGGTGCGCCCCGCCCCGGCGGCGCGGGGTCCGCTGCGCAGCGCCTCCGGGTCGGTGGCGGTGCCGGGCGCGCGGGCGCGCACGGCCAGGGAGAGCCGGATCTACGTGGAGGGCGTCCACGACGCCGAACTGGTGGAGAAGGTCTGGGGCCACGACCTGCGCGTGGAGGGGGTGGCCGTCGAGTTCCTGGAGGGGGTCGACGACCTGCCCTCGATCGTGGCGGAGTTCTCACCCGGGCCCGGCAGGAGGCTGGGCGTCCTGGTGGACCACCTGGTGCCGGGTTCCAAGGAGACGCGGATCGCCGAGCGGGTACGCGGCGAGCACGTGCTGGTGGCCGGGCACCCCTACGTCGACGTCTGGCAGGCGGTCCGGCCGGGTTCGGTGGGGATCGGGGCCTGGCCCGAGGTGCCGCGCGGCGTCCCTTGGAAGGAGGGGGTCGTGAGCGCCCTGGGCTGGCGGATGGAGACGGGAGAGGCGTGGCGCCGGATCCTGGGGTCGGTACGTACCTATGCTGATCTGGAGCCGGCTCTGCTCGGCCGGGTGGAGGAGCTGATCGACTTCGTCACCGGGCCGCACCCGGACGCTCCCTAGCGAGCGCCGCGCGCGGGGGGAGCGGCAGGACCTAGGATTTGACCCGGGCGAGGCTCCGGTCCCCGTGTCCGGTGCCGAGGTCGCCCGCCTCCGGCCCGCGCGGTCGTCGGTACAGCACGGTAGTACAGGAACCTCCCTCTCACCAGCGGAGCCAAGGAAGAGCATGAGCCAGACCCCGACGAACCCCCCGCCCCCGGAGGATCCCCACCGGGGACAGCAGCCGGACCACGGGCAGGACGGGCAGCAGGAGTACGGACAGCAGCCCCCGCAGCCGGAACCCGGCCAGGAGCCCGCCTACGGGCAGCCGTCCGGGGCGCAGCCGCCCTACGCCCCGCAGCCCGGCCAGGACCACGGCCAGCCGCCCTCGGGGGCGCAGCCCGCCTACGGCCAGCCCTCCGGCGCGCAGCCGCCCTACGCCCCGCAGCCCGAGCAGGGCTACCAGGGCTACGGCCAGGCTCCAGGAGCGCAGCCCGACTTCGCACCGCCGCCCGGCGCGCAGTCCCCGTACGCTCCCCAGCCCGGCCAGGGCCAGCCCGCCTACGGCCAGCCCTCGGAAGCGCATTCGCCCTACGCTCCGCAGTTCGAGCAGGGGCAGCAGGGCTACGGCCAGGCCTCGGGAGCCCAGCCGGGTCACGGGCAGCCCTCCGGCGCCCAGCCCGGGTACGGCCAGGCCTCGGGGGCCCAGCCGGGCTACGCCCCGCAGCCCGGGTACGGACAGCAGCCCGGATACGGCCAGCCGCACCCCCAGCAGGGCGAGTACGGACAGCCCTCGGGCGGACAGCAGCAGCCCGGTTTCGCCCCGCCGGAAGGGGCCCCCGAGCAGCCCGGCTACGGGCAGCAGGCGGCCTACGGCCAGGCCCCGGGGGCGCAGCCCGCCTACGGCCAGCCCTCCGGCGCGCAGTCCCCGTACGCCCCGCAGCCCGACCAGGCGCAGCAGGGCTACGCCCAGGCTCCGGGAGCGCAGCCCTCCGGCGCCCAGCCGGGTTACGGGCAGCCCTCCGGCGCCCAGCCCGGCTACGCCCCGCAGGCCGGTTACGTCCCGCAGCCCGGGTACGGACAGCAACCCCACGGCCAGCCCCAGCAGGGCGAGTACGGACAGCCCCAGCAGGGTGTCTACGGCCAGCCCGTCCCGGGCCAGCAGCAGCCCTACCCGGGCGCCCCCGCGGCGTACGGGCAGCCGGGTGTTCCGGGCCAGCCCCAACAGGGCGCCCCGGGCGGCGACAACAGCACGCTCGTGGCCATGCTCGCCCACCTTTCGGGCTTCGTGATCGCCTGCCTGGGCTGGATCCCGCCGCTGGCCATCTACTTCGCCAAGCGCAACCAGTCGCCGTTCGTGCGCCACCACGCGTCCGAGGCGGCCAACTTCCAGCTCACCCTGCTGATCCCCTACCTCTTCGCGTGGGTGGCCTTCATCGGCCTGGGTATCTTCTTCCCAGAGCTGTCCTGGATCGGATCCCTCCTGGTCGCCCTGATCTGGGTCGTCGCTATCGTGTTCGGCGTCCTGGGCGCCAACGGCGCCAACAAGGGGACGTGGTACCGCTACCCGGTGAGCATCCGCCTGTTGAAGTGATCCGCTCCCGCACGCAGTCCGAGCGCATCCGCACGAAGGAACCCAACATGTCCTATCCCAACAACCCTCCCGAGGGCCCCTACGGCCAGGGTCAGCAGCCCGGCCAGGACTCCGGCGGTTACCCCTCCCAGCACGGTTACCCCACCGGTGGCCAGCCCGGTTACCAGCAGGGCGGCTACCCGCCCCCGCCCGGCCAGCCCGGCTACCAGGAGCAGTCCGGCGGGTATCCGGGCCAGCCCGGCGGCTACCCCGGCCAGCCCGGGTACGAGCAGACCGGCGGCTACCAGTCCCACCCGCAGGGCGGTTACGGCCAGCCCCCGCACGGCGCCTACGGCCCCTCCTCGGCCACGACCGGCCAGCCCAGCCCCGACGAGCGCCAGATGGCGATGTTCGCCCACCTGGGCGGCGGCATCATCGGCTGGCTCGTGCCGCTGATCATCTTCCTCGTCAAGAAGGACGAGTCGCCCTTCGTCCGCAACCAGGCCGCGCAGGCGCTGAACTTCCAGCTCCTGATCCTGATCGGCTACCTGCTCTCCAGCGTCCTGATGATCGTCATCATCGGTTTCCTGACCTGGTTCGTCTGCTGGATCGCCGCCGTCGCCCTCGGCATCATCGGCGGTGTGGCCGCCAACCGGGGCGAGTGGTACCGCTACCCGTTCAACGTCAGCTGGATCAAGTAGTCCGGCGCTTCGGCGAACGAGGGGGCCCGGCCGTCGGCCGGGCCCCCTCGTCGTGTCCGCGCCCTACAGGAGGGGCTCAGGTGAGGTCGCGCACCACGGCGTCGGCGAGCAGGCGCCCGCGCAGGGTCAGGGCCGCGCGGCCCTCCTCGTGGGCGTCCGCGTCCAGCAGGCCCTCGGCGACAGCCCGCTTGGCCGCGTCGCGGCCGTGCGGTTCGAGCAGGTCCAGGGGGCACCCGCCCTCCACCCGCAGCTCCAGCAGGACGCGCTCGAAGCGGCGCTCCTCCTCGGTGAGCACCTCGCGGGCCAGGCCGGGGCTGTGCCCGGCGGCCAGGCGGGCGGCGTAGGCGGCCGGATGCTTGACGTTCCACCAGCGGGTGCCGCCCACGTGGCTGTGCGCGCCCGGGCCCACGCCCCACCAGTGGCCGCCGGTCCAGTACAGGAGGTTGTGCCTGCTGCGGCCCTGCTCGGTGCGCGCCCAGTTGGACACCTCGTAGGCGCTGAACCCGGCCGCGGTGAGGACCTCCTCGGCCATGAGGTAGCGGTCGGCCATCGTGTCGTCGTCGGGTTCGGCGAGTTCGCCCCGGCGCACGCGGGCGGCCAGGCGGGTGCCCTCCTCGACGATGAGCGAGTAGGCCGAGACGTGGTCGGGCCCGGCGGAGACGGCGGCCTCCAGGGAGGCACGCCAATCCTCGTCGTCCTCCCCGGGAGTGCCGTAGATCAGGTCGAGGTTGACGTGCTCGAACCCGGCCCGCCGCGCCCACTCCACGCACTGCTCGGGGCGTCCGGGCGTGTGGCCGCGCTCCAGCACCCGCAGCACGTGCTCGCGGGCGCTCTGCATGCCGAAGGACACGCGGGTGAACCCGGCCTCGCGCAGCCGCGCGAGGTAGTCGGGGGTGACCGTCTCGGGGTTGGCCTCGGTGGTCAGCTCGGCGTCGGGGGTGAACCCGAAGCGCTCGCGCACGGCGGCGACCACGCGGCCCAGGTCCTCGGCCGGGAGCAGGGTGGGCGTGCCGCCGCCGACGAACAGCGTGCTGACCGGCGGCCGCTTCCCCGTCAGGACCCGGTCGGCCAGCGCGACCTCCGCGATCGCCTGGTCGGCGTAGGTCTCGCGGGAGGCAGTGGCGGTGCCGTCGCGGGAGACCAGTTCCTCGGCCGTGTAGGTGTTGAAGTCGCAGTAACCGCAGCGGGTGACGCAGAAGGGCACGTGGACGTAGAACCCGAGGGGCCGCCCGCCGAGTTCGGCGAGGGACGGCCCGGGCAGTTCGCCGGTGCTCGGTACGGGATCGCCGTCGAGGGCAACGGAAGGCATGCCTCCAGTGTCGCCGACCGGCCGGTGTGCCCTGGTCCCCCGTGTCGGACGCGCGGGGGGCTCGGGGCGGGGTGCGGGTTCGGGGATTCAGGGGCGAGGGCTCAGGGGCGGGGGTTCGGGGGCCGGGAGGCGGGGGTACGGGAGCGGGGGACGGAGAACGGGGCGCGGGGATCGGGTGGTGAGGGCCGTGGGGAGGAGCGCCCGGTCAGACCCTGGGGCGCTCCGCCCGGGCGTGCGCGGGGGCGGCGTCGATCTGGGTGAGGGGGGCGTGGTTCCTGGTGGGAGCGATGGCGGTGGAGCCGCGGACCACCAGCTCGGGGTCGAAGACGTACTCGGTGTGGGAGACGGGGTGTCCGGCGATCTCGTCGCACAGGGCGCGCACGGCGGCCAGCGCCATGGCGTTGACCGGCTGTCTGACGGTGGTCAGCGGGGGGTCGGTGAAGGCGATGAGCTGGGAGTCGTCGAAGCCCACGACCGAGAAGTCCCGGGGGACGCTCAGGCCGCGCTGGCGGGCGGCGCGGATGGCGCCCAGGGCCATCATGTCCGAGCCGCAGACCATGGCGGTGACGCCGCGTTCGATCAGCCGGGTGGCGGCGGCGTGGCCGCCCTCCACGCCGAACAGCGACAGTTCCACGAGGTCCTCACCGTCCAGGCCGTGCTGCGCCAGGGCCCGGTGGTACCCGTCGAGCTTGCGGCGGACCGGGACGTAGCGCTCGGGGCCGCTGGTGAAGCCGATGCGGGTGTGGCCGAGGGCGACCAGGTGGTTGACGGCCAGGTGCCCGGCCTCCCGGTCGTCGCAGGAGATGAAGGCGGCGGGGATGGCGTCGGCGTACCCGTTGACCAGCACGATCGGGAGTCTGCGCGAGACCAGGGCGTGGTAGCGCTCGTGGGGGGCGGTGGTGTCGGCGTGGCGCCCGGAGACGAAGAGGATGCCGGAGACGTTGCGCTCCAGCAGCAGCTCCACGTACTCGTCCTCCGTTATCCCGCCGGGGGTCTGGGTGCACAGCACCGGCGTGTACCCGCGCTGGGCGAGCGCCCCCTCGGCCGCCTGGGCGAACATCGGGAAGACCGGGTTCTCCAGCTCGGGTATGACCATGCCGACCAGTCCCGCGGAGCGCTGCCGCAGCCGGGCGGGGCGCTCGTAGCCGAGGACGTCCAGCGCCGTCAGGACGGCCTTGCGGGTGTCGCTGCCGACGCCCGGCTTGTCGTTGAGCACCCGCGAGACGGTGGCCTCGCTGACGCCTGCGTGCCGCGCGATGTCGGCAAGTCGTGGACCCATGGGCGCAACTCTAGTCGAGATCGTCGTCACATGGCCGAAAATTGGCGGTAATCTTGCGCAAGAAATTGCACTCGTCACAGGGAAGGACCCCCGTTGATGGAGCCTCAGACGCACTGGTGGCGCGACGCGGCGATCTACCAGATCTACGTCCGCAGCTTCGCCGACTCCAACGGTGACGGCGAGGGCGACCTCGCCGGCATCCGCGAGCGCCTCCCCCACCTGGCCGGACTCGGGGTGGACGCGATCTGGCTGACGCCGTTCTACGTCTCCCCGCTCGCGGACGGCGGTTACGACGTCGCCGACTACCGCGACGTCGACCCCCGTTTCGGGACCCTGGAGGACTTCGACGCCCTCCTGGAGACCGCCCACGGGATGGGCATCCGCCTGATCATCGACGTGGTGCCCAACCACTCCTCGTCCGCCCACCGGTGGTTCAAGGAGGCCGTGGCCGCCGAGCCGGGCGGACACGCCCGCTCGCGGTACGTCTTCCGGGACGGCAGGGGACCCGACGGGGAGGAGCCGCCGAACAACTGGAAGTCGATCTTCGGCGGCCCGGCCTGGACCCGCCTCAAGCGGCCCGACGGCACCCCCGAGCAGTGGTACCTGCACCTGTTCGACCCCGAGCAGCCCGACTTCGACTGGACCAACCAGGAGGTGCACGACGAGTTCGACGACGTGCTGCGCTTCTGGCTGGACCGGGGCGTGGACGGGTTCCGCATCGACGTCGCGCACGGCATGGTCAAGGACCCGGCGATGCCCGACATCGCCGAGGGCGCCAAGGCCGACATGCTCGACGGCAGCACCTCGCTGCCCTACTTCGACCAGGACGGCGTGCACGAGATCTACCGCCGCTGGGCGCGGATCGCCGCCGAGTACCCGGGCGACCGCGCCCTGGTGGCCGAGGCCTGGGTGGAGGACGCCCAGCGGGTGGCCCGCTACCTGCGCCCGGACGAGCTGCACCAGGCGTTCAACTTCGAGTACCTGACCGCGCCGTGGGACGCCGGGCGTCTGCGCGAGGTCATCGACGTGTCCCTGGCCGCCAACAGCGCGGTGGGCGCGACGACCACGTGGGTGCTGTCCAACCACGACGTGACCCGCCACGTGACCCGCTTCGGCGGCGGCGAGCAGGGGCTGCGCCGTGCGCGCGCGGCGACGCTGCTGATGCTGGGCCTGCCGGGCTCGGTGTACCTGTACCAGGGCGAGGAGCTGGGGCTGCCCGAGGTCACCGACCTGCCCGAGGACTCGTTGCAGGACCCGACCTGGGAGCGTTCGGGGCGCACCGACCGCGGCCGGGACGGCTGCCGGGTGCCGCTGCCGTGGGGCGGCGACCAGGCGCCGTACGGGTTCGGCCCCGAGGGCAGCGTTCCGTGGCTGCCGATGCCCCAGGGCTGGGGCGCCCTGTCGCGTGCCGCCCAGCGCGGGGTGGAGGGCTCCACGCTGGAGCTGTACACGGAGGCGCTGCGCCTGCGGCGGGAGCTGGACGCGCTCGGCGACGGCTCGATGGCCTGGCTGGACGCGCCCGACGGCGTGCTGTACTTCGAGCGCGAGCCGGGCGTGCGCGTCGCGGTGAACCTCACCGCGGAGGCCGTGGAGCTCGCGGCCGACGGTGGGGTGCTCGTGGCCAGCGGACCGGTGGGCGAGCCCGCCGGGGGGGTTCTGGCGCTGCCCGCCGAGACGGCGGTGTGGCTGCGCGGCTGAGCGGTTGAGGGGATGAAGGGCTGAAGGAAGGGCTGAAGGGCTGAGCAGCCGAGTGGATGAAGGGCTGAGCGGCTGAGCTCGCGCGGGCGGTGCCGGACACGGTGTCCGGTGCCGCCTGCGGTGTGGTTTGGTGTTGATTTGTACAGGTCATCACCCCTCGCTGGCGTGGGGATGCTCTACGTCACCCCCCGAGACCTTCCCGCCAGCCCGGGCTCTACGGGCGCCTGGTTGCCGTCACCGGCGGGCTCTACGTCAACCCCCCGAGACCTTCCCGCCAGCCCGGGCTCTACGGGCGCCTGGTTGCTGACGCAGCGACGCTCTACAACTTGCGGACCCCCTACGACGCGCGGTCACGCGCGGGGCTTCATGGCCGCTCTTGGTCTGAACCGTGTACCCCCGCTCACGGAGGGCTGAGGAAGACTCCCGGTGGGCGTTCCCACCGGCGACCTCCCGAACCCCTTCGTGACGCCCACCAGGCACCTGTAATGATCGGCGTGCAGGGATCTCCTTCGGCAAGTTCGCCGGGCGAACTTGCTCTCAGTCGGTCCCCGCCCCCAGCACTGAACCTCGGAGCCAGTGCCCACCACGACCACCCACCCCCCAGGGGCTGACGGGGAACCCGCAACCTCCACGGGTGCCTGGCCACCGTCACCGGCACGCTCTACGCCAACCCCCACGGGGGAACGGTCACCACATATGCGACCCCAACCCCCAGGGGTCAACGGTCACAGGACGTTCCACCCCAACCCCCAGGGGTCAACGGTCACAGGACGTTCCACCCCAACCCCCTACGGCGCAACGCTGCTGAGGGCTCTACGGGCGGGTGGTTCGGCTTTGTGAAGGGCTCAACCCTCTGCGGCGCACCACCACGGGACGCTCCCCTTCGGCATACCGCCGCTGTCCGCTCTGCGGGCGGGTGGTTCGGCTTTGCGGCGGGCTAGCTCTACAGGGTCGGACCCGAACGGGGTTCGAGTGATCCGCGACGGCGTGTTCAATGGTGTTACGAAATCGCTGACCATCACAGGATCAATCAGCGAACGGTCACCGCGCCGCTACCCAGCGCACGATGTCACGCGCCCGTTTCCGTGGCGTTTCCACATCTTTATGCGGGAGATCCGCAAACTCTTTCAAAGCTTGCAAGTTATTGCTAGCGTCACATCACCACGCATGCCCTCGACGGCCGGAACGCATGCGCGACCCCTCAGCACGGCCTCCCGGAAGGAAGACAGCATGAGATTCCGCAGCGCACGAGCGGTCACGGGCATCGCCGCGATCGCACTGATGGCGACCGCGTGCAGTGGCGGCGGCGACGAGGGCGGGGAGGCCGCCGCCGAGGGCAGCCTCGTCATCTGGTCCGACCCCGAGCGCGCCGACGCCATCGAGGCGGCAGCCCAGGAGTTCGCCGAGGCCAACGGCATCGAGGTCGAGGTCCAGGGCCTGACCTTCGGCGACATCCAGGGCGACGTGCTCAACGCCCACCAGGCCGGGAACGCCCCCGACGTCTTCATCGGCGCCCACGACTGGACGGGCAACCTGGTGCGCAACGGCGCCGTGCAGCCCATCGAGCTGCCCCAGGACCGCGCCTCCGGCCTGGACGAGACCTCCTTGCAGGCCCTCAACTACGACGGCCAGCTCTTCGGTGTTCCCTACTCCCAGGAGAACATCTTCCTCATGCGCAACACCGACCTGGCGCCGGACGCCCCCGCGACCTTCGAGGAGATGGTCGAGGTCGGCACCGAGCTCAAGGACTCCGGTGAGACCAGCGAGGTCCTGTCCATGGCCGTGGGCCAAGAGGGCGACCCCTACCGCATGAACGCCCTGTTCACCTCCGCGGGCGGCTACCTCTTCGGCCAGGACGAGGAGGGCAACTGGGACCCGACCGACCTGGGCGTGGGCACCGACGAGTCCATCGAGGCCATGGAGAAGGTCGCCGAGTACGGCGAGGCCGGAGAGGGCGTGCTGCGCCGCTCCATCACCCTGGAGAACGACGCCTCCCTGTTCTACGAGGGCGAGGCCCCCTTCTTCGTCGCGGGCCCGTGGAACGTCGCCGACGCCAACGAGGCGGGCGTCAACTACGAGATCAGCCCCATCCCCGGCTTCGAGGGCGAGGAGCCCGCCAGCCCCTACATCGGCTACCAGGCGTTCTTCGTGACCGAGGGCAGCGCCAACAGCGCCCTGGCCCAGGAGTTCGTGACCAACTACGTCACCGACACCGACTTCGTCCTCAGCCTCTACGAGGCCGACCCCCGCATGCCTGTGCAGACCGAGGCCCTGGAGAGCGTCTCGGCCGACGACCCCACCATCGCCGCGATCTCCGAGGCCGGGGCCGAGGGCATGCCGATGCCCTCCATCCCGGAGATGGGCGAGACGTGGGAGCCGCTCGGCATCGCCCAGGCCGCCGTCGTCGCCGGTGAGGACGTGCGCGAGGCCATGGAGGCCGCCCACGAAACGATCGCCTCGCAGATCGGCGAGTAGCGGTGGCGTCCAACAAGACAGCGGGCGCTCCCTCACCGGGGGCGCCCGCCCGCACGCCCCTGCCGGGCGGCCGGTTCGCCGGGAACGGTTCACTGGCCGGGCAGCTGGTCAAGATCGCCCTGCTGGGCCTGTTCACCGCCCTGGGTGTGTGGGCGGTGCTGCCCCTGTACGTGGCGGGCAACTGGTGGGGCATCGGCCTGGTCGTGGCCGTGGTCGGCCTCGTCTACTGGGTCTACCTGTCCAAGCGCACCGTCCCGGTCAAGTACCTGGTCCCGGGCGTGCTGTTCCTGACCGCCTTCCAGATCCTGCCGGTGCTCTACACGATGAGCACCTCGGTGACCAACCTCAGCGACGGCCACCGGGGCGACAAGGAACAGGCCATCGCCTCCATCGAGGCCTACTCGGTGAGCAGTCCGGACGGGGCCGAGGAGTACACCCTGACCGTGGCGGTCACCGGCTCGCCCGAGACCGGTGAGCTGGCCTTCCTGCTCACCGACCCCGAGGGCCAGGCCTACGCCGGAACCGAGGAGGGGCTCACCGAGCTCGACGGCGCGACCGTGGAACCCTCGGGCAAGATCACCGAGGCCTTCGGGTACACGATCCTGTCCCCCACCCAGGTCAACGCGCGCAGCGACGAGCTCCAGGCGTTCGCGGTGCCCACCGGCAGCGGCACGGGCATCCGCTCCAGCGGCCTGTCCACCGCCTTCGAGGGGACCGCGACCCGCGCCTACGACGCCGGGTGCGACTGCGTCACCGACACCGAAACCGGGATCGTCTACCACGCGGACAACGAGCGGGGCGCGTTCTACAACGAGGACGGGGAGCGGCTGGCCCAGGGCTGGCAGGTCGGCGTGGGCTTCGACAACTTCGCCCGCTTCCTGTTCAACCCGACCTTCGCGTCGTCGTTCTTCAGCATCCTGGTGTGGAACATCGCCTTCGCCGCCTCCGTCACCTTCCTGGTGTTCGTGGTGGGCCTGGCGATCGCGCTCACCCTGCACGTGCCCAGGCTGCGCGGCAAGGTCGTGTACCGGATCCTGGTGGTCCTGCCGTACGCGATGAGCTCGCTGGCCATGTTCCTGCTGTGGCGGGACATGTTCAACACCGACTTCGGCCTGTTCAACCGGGTGCTCGGCCTGGAGGTGGACTGGCTGGGCGACGCGTGGTCGGCCCGGGCGGCGGTGATCCTGGCCAACGTCTGGCTGGGCTACCCGTACATGTTCCTGGTGGCCACGGGAGCCCTCCAGGCCGTCCCGCGCGAGCTGGGCCAGGCCGCGCAGATCGACGGCGCGGGCCCCTGGCAGGCCTTCCGCAACGTCACCCTGCCGCTTCTGATGGTGGCGATGACGCCGATCCTGGTCTCGACGTTCGCGTTCAACTTCAACAACTTCAACGCGGTGTGGCTGATCAGCCAGGGCGGGCCCTTCTCCCCGGAGAGCCCGACGGCCGGGGCCACCGACCTGCTCATCACCTACACCTACCGGCTCGCCTTCAACGAGGCCACCGCCCAGTACGGGTACGCGGCGGCGCTGTCGGTGATGATCTTCCTGATCGTGTCGGTGATGTCGGTGGTCAGCCTCAGCAGGAGCAAGGCCCTCAAGGAGGTGGACTGATGGCGGTCGCGACCCCGGACGCGGTGCGCGCGCCCCACCGGCGCGGTACCGGAGTCCGTCTGGGCCTGTGGGCCCGCAGGTACGGCTGGCGCCACGTGGTGATGCTGCTGGTCGTGGCGTTCGCGCTCTTCCCGGTGCTGTTCGTGGTGTCGGCGGCGCTCAACCCGCTGGGCACGCTGTCCAGCGCGCAGTTGTGGCCGACCGGGGCCAGCCTGGACAACGCCGTGGACCTGTTCAGCAACACCCCGTTCACCACCTGGTACGCGAACTCGCTGTTCTTCGCCTTCACCAACGCCGCCGTGACGGTGCTGCTGTCGGCGCTGGCCGCGTACGCGTTCAGCCGCATGCGCTTCCGGGGGCGCCGGGTGGGGCTGATCGGGCTGCTGGTGATCCAGATGTTCCCGCAGTTCCTGGCGATCGTGGCGATCTACCTGATGTTCTCCACGATCGGCGAGTACTACCCGTCGATCGGTTTCGACACCCGGTGGGGGCTGCTGCTGGTCTACCTGGGCGGCGCGCTGAGCATCAACACGTGGCTGATGAAGGGTTTCTTCGACACCGTGCCGAAGGAGCTGGACGAGTCCGCGCAGATGGACGGGGCCTCGCACGCGCAGGTGTTCTTCCGGATCATGCTGCCGCTGGTCACGCCGGTGCTGGCGATCGTGGGCCTGCTGGTGTTCATCTCCACCATCAACGAGTTCCTGATGGCGAGCGTGTTCCTGCGCGACACCGACGCCAAGACTCTGGGCCTGGGCCTCTACCAGCTGGTGGCCTCGCAGCGCAACGCGAACTTCGGGATGTTCGCGGTGGGCGCCATCATGCTGTCCCTGCCCACCCTCGCGGTGTTCTGGTTCCTCCAGCGCTACATCACCGAGGGCCTGACCGCGGGAGCGGTCAAGGGCTGAGCGGGCGGTACCGAGGAGAACGCGGAAGGGGGCGCCCCGGCTCGGGGCGCCCCCTCCGTGTTCCCGCGTGCGGGAGGGACTACTTCTTCTTCTTGTCGTCGGAGCCGCCGGTGTCGGTGGACAGCGCGGAGATGAAGGCCTCCTGGGGCACCTCGACCCGGCCGACCATCTTCATCCGCTTCTTGCCCTCCTTCTGCTTCTCCAGCAGCTTGCGCTTACGGCTGATGTCGCCGCCGTAGCACTTGGAGAGCACGTCCTTGCGGATGGCGCGGATGTTCTCGCGGGCGATCACCCGGGCGCCGATGGCGGCCTGGATGGGCACCTCGAACTGCTGCCGGGGGATGAGCTCGCGCAGCTTCTTGGTCATCTCCACGCCGTAGGCGTAGGCCTTGTCCTTGTGCACGATGGCGGAGAAGGCGTCGACGGCCTCGCCCTGGAGCAGGATGTCCACCTTGACCAGGTCGGAGGCCTTCTCGCCGGTGGGCTCGTAGTCCAGCGACGCGTAGCCCTTGGTGCGGGACTTGAGGTGGTCGAAGAAGTCGAAGACGATCTCGGCCAGGGGCAGCGTGTAGCGCATCTCCACGCGGTCCTCGGACAGGTAGTCCATGCCCTGGAGGTCGCCGCGCCGCTCCTGGCACAGTTCCATGATCTGGCCGATGTGGTCGGCGGGGCTGAGCACGGTGGCCTTGACCATGGGCTCGTAGATGGAGTCGATCTTCCCGGCGGGGAACTCGCTGGGGTTGGTCACCACGTGCTCGGTGCCGTCCTCCATGTCCACCCGGTAGATGACGTTGGGGGCGGTGGAGATGAGGTCGAGGTTGAACTCGCGCTCCAGGCGGGCCCGGGTGATCTCCAGGTGCAGCAGGCCCAGGAAGCCGCAGCGGAAGCCGAAGCCCAGGGCGGCGGAGGTCTCCGGCTCGAAGGCCAGGGCGGCGTCGTTGAGCTGGAGCTTCTCCAGGGCGTCGCGCAGCACCGGGTAGTCGGTGCCCTCGATCGGGTACAGGCCCGAGAACACCATGGGCTTGGGCTCGCGGTACCCGGACAGCATCTCGGTCGCGGGCCGGTTGAGGGAGGTGATGGTGTCACCGACCTTGGACTGGCGCACGTCCTTGACGCCGGTGATGATGTAGCCGACCTCTCCCACCCCCAGCCCGTCGCACTTGGTGGGCTCGGGCGAGCTGACGCCGATCTCCAGGATCTCGTGCGAGGCGCGGGTGGACATCATCTGGATGCGCTCGCGCGGGCTGAGCTTGCCGTCGATCACCCGGACGTAGGTGACCACGCCCCGGTAGGTGTCGTAGACCGAGTCGAAGATCATCGCGCGGGCCGGGGCGTCGGCGTCGCCGACGGGCTGCGGGATCTGGTTGACGATCTCGTTGAGGAGCTCCTCGACGCCCTCGCCCGTCTTGGCGCTGACCCTGAGCACGTCGGAGGGCTCGCAGCCGATGATCCCGGCCAGCTCCTCGGCGTACTTCTCCGGCTGCGCGGCCGGGAGGTCGATCTTGTTGAGCACCGGGATGATGGTGAGGTCGTTCTCCAGGGCCATGTACAGGTTGGCCAGGGTCTGCGCCTCGATGCCCTGTGCGGCGTCCACCAGCAGGACGGCGCCCTCGCAGGCGGCCAGGGAGCGCGAGACCTCGTAGGTGAAGTCGACGTGCCCGGGGGTGTCGATGAGGTCGAGCGTGTAGGTCCGGTCGTCGAGGGCGGTGAAGGGGATGCGCACCGCCTGCGACTTGATGGTGATGCCGCGCTCGCGCTCGATGTCCATGCGGTCCAGGTACTGGGCGCGCATCTGGCGGTCCTCGACGACACCGGTGATCTGGAGCATCCGGTCGGCCAGCGTCGACTTGCCATGGTCGATGTGCGCGATGATGCAGAAGTTGCGGATCAGCGCGGGATCGGTCCAGTTCGGCTGTGCCACCGTGCTCCGTTCACAGGTCGGGTCCGGGTCGTGTGCGCCTAGCGGCGGTGTCGCCCCCGCCGCGGCGGAGGCCGACGGCGTCGTCCATCATCCCACGGCGGCCGGGTGCCCTCTCTCGGTGACGGCAGCGGCCCGTGCGGCAGTATGGGGCGCGGGTCTGGTGTCCAGATTATGTGACCCGGGACCGGGAACGGGCCGCGCGGGCGGGCACCGGGCGCGCGGCGCCGCCGTTGGGGGCGGTGGCGGGCGGGGAGCGCCCGCGGTCCGGGACGTGGGAGGAGCGGGCGGTTGAAGTGGCTGTTGACACGGTTGCTGGCGGGTGTGGCCGCGATCGCGGTCGTGGTGGTCGGCGCGGGGGCCCTGCTGGCCTTCCAGTTCTCGGGTGAACCGGAGCCGTGGGCGGCCTCGCGGGGCTCCGACGCGGCGTGGGTCGGCTCCTGGGAGGACACCGGCCCCCTGGCGCGGGTGCTCGACACCGGCGGGGTGGACACGGTGTACGTGTACGCGGGCGAGATCGACGCCGAGGGCGCGGTCGAGCGGGTCGAGGACACCGGTTCCCTGCTGTCCTGGCTGGAGCGGGAGTACCCCGACGTGCGCGCGCTGGCGTGGCTGCGGCACGTGGAGAGCGGGTCCTCCCTGTTGAGGGACCAGATCGACGAACAGGCCCGCGCGGCGCTCGCCCCGGCGGTCGCCGAGGTGGCCGCGGACGGGTTCGCGGGCGTGCACCTGGAGATCCGCCCGGTGACCGTGAACGACCCGTCGATGCCCACGCTCGTGTCGATGGTGCGCGAGGAGCTGGGCGAGGAACCCGTGCTGTCGGTGCAGGCCCACCACGTGGAGCTGGTGCCGGGTGGTCGGGTGCCCTCCTTCGTCATGGAGCGCGGGGAGAAGTACTGGTCCAAGGGCTACCTGGACCGGGTGACCGAGCACGCCGACGAGGTGGTGCTGCCGGGCGTGGGCGCGGGGATGCCCGGCGACGCGCTGTACGGCGGGTTCATGGTGCGGCAGGTGACCGAGGCGGTGACCGCCCTGCGCGCGCACGAGGGCGTGGCGGTGCGGTTCGGGCTGCCCACGTACGGCGATGGCGAGTGGGCTCCGGAGGAGTCCGACGAGTCGTTGGCGACCGCGCTGGAGGCCGTCCGGCTGGGCGTGACCGAGGTCGAGCCGCCGGAGGGGATGACCCTGGGGGTGGCCTTCTACCTGGGGGACGAGGCGACCGAGGAGGACGTGGCGGCCTACACGGAGGGGTGGCTGCTGTCCTGAGCGGCGCTCCCCGAAGACCCGTGGGCGGGGCGGTGGAGTCGTCGCCGCTCCGCGCGTGTGCCGCACGGGACCGCGATGGCGCGTGGAAGAGCCCTCGGAAACGTCCTCCCGGCATCGTCACGGGTTCCATGGGGGCAGGTGGTGCCTGAGCGGTACCCCGTGTGAGGCATACTGGAAGTCCGTGTCTCGGACTTCCACATTGGCCTCGGGCCCTGTGGTCTCACACACCCTGCGTCGGCACCCACGCCGGCCCCTCGCGGAACGGCTGCCCGCGGGTCGGGCCGCCTGGTCCGGTCGGCGCGATGACCAAGATCAACTGGAGCACGTTTTCGCATGGCGAACATCAAGTCGCAGAAGAAGCGCATTCGGCAGAACGAGAAGGCTCGTGTCCGCAACCAGGCGGTGCGCTCCTCGCTGAAGACGGCCATCCGCAAGTTCCGTGAGGCTGCCGAGGCCGGGGACGTCGAGAAGGCCACCGTCGCCCAGCGCGCCGCCGCTCGCGCGCTGGACAAGGCCACCAGCAAGGGCGTCATCCACCAGAACCAGGCCGCGAACCGCAAGAGCGCGATCGCCAAGCGTCTGCACTCCCTGCAGTCCGCCTGAGACTGAGGCTCGACCCGGCCCGGTGCATGCGCACCGGGCCGGGTTTTTTCGTGCGCCCGGCGTCGTCGTCCCCCACCGCCGTCCGCGCGGGTCGAGGAGGCCCGGACGAGGGTTGTCCACAGCTTGGAATCGGCTGCTGACACAGCGTTCCCGGCTTCCTAACGTGGTCTTATGACTGTTCAGCGCCGCAACAGGCGCCACTCCCCCTCGACCGACCAGCAGGACCGGCTCCGCGCGCTCACCCTGGCCGCCTCACCCGCAGCCCGGCGCCTGCGCGCGCGTATCCCCCGCTCGCAACCGCGGCCCGAGCCGCCTTCCCCGGGTGTCCCGGCGATCCCGAGCGCGCCGTACGCGGTGGCCGGGACGCACGCCCCGTACCGACCAGCGGCGTCCGGCGGCCCGCCCCGCCCGGAGGGCGCAGGCCGTCCCGGGGCCGCTTCGCACGGGGGTCCGGCCACCGGCCCTCGGCGGCCGGACGCTCCCGAGGACACCGTGGCCCGGGCCCCTGCCCCAGAGCAGCGGGACGGGAACGCCTCCGGTGGCCGCCGGAGCCGGTCCAGGCCGGACGCCCCGGGGGCGGTTCTCCCCGGCGAGGAAGGCCGCTTCTCGGCCGGGCCCGCCCGGGGTCCGAGCGGGAGGCGGCGGACCCCGGGGAGCGCCGGGGCCGGTACCCGTCGTCATCCGGACACACCGCCCGCTCCCGGCACGGGTCCCGTGCCCTCGGAGTCCTGGCCCGAGCGCCACCCCGACGACCTGCTCGGCGTGCCCGCTCCCCCGCGCCCCTCTCCGGCCGGGTCGACGGCGGCGCGGTACCCGTCCGGGGAGGACCGGGACGGTCAGGCGGCCGTGCCCGCCCCACGGACCCCGGGAGGCGGCCGGGACGGGCAGGCGACCGTGCCCCTACCGCGGGCCTCCGGGGAGGACCGGGTTTGGCGGACGACCGTAGCCACGCCACGGGCCCCCGAACGAAACCGGAACGGGAAGGCGACCGCACCCGCCCCACGGTCTCCGGAAGACAACCGGGACGGGCAGGCGACCGCACCCGCACCTCGGTCCTACGGGGAGAACCGAACCGGATCGGCGACCGGGCCCCCAGCGCGGGCCTCCGCGGGGACCGTGAAGCGGGGCATTGGGGAGGACACGGAGCGCGGAACCGTCCCGTCCGCCCGAGGTGTCGGCGCGTCGGAGGGCGCGCCCGGTCCGGACCCGTGGCCCGACCCGGCAGGGGGGCGGCACCGGCGCCCGGAGCGCCCGCCGTCGGGGTACGCGGAGTTCGACCCCGAGCCCTCCGGCTCGCTCCTGGAACGGCTGGCCCGGCGATGGCCGCCCCGGGCGGCGCTGTCCCGGCGGGCGGTCATCGTCCTGGCCGTGCTGGGCGCCCTGGCCGTCGTGCTGGTGCTGACCCTGTACCACCGGCCGACCACGGTGCCCGCCCCCGAGATGGTCACCCGTGCCGCGCCCGCGCCCGTACCCGCGGCCGAGGGCGACGGCGCGCAGTCCCCGGCGCGGGAGGCGGGGACGGAGGCCGGGGGCGCGGATACCGGGGAGGCCGGGGGCGCGGCTCCGGAGGAGGACCTCGTGGTGCACGTGGGCGGTGAGGTGTCCGACCCCGGGCTGTACACGCTCCCGTCGGGGTCGCGGGTGGCCGACGCCGTGGAGGAGGCCGGTGGCGCGCTGCCCGACGCCGACCTCGACCTGCTCAACCTGGCCCGTCCGCTGGTCGACGGCGAACAGGTCCTGGTGGGCGTCCCCGTGCCCGCGGGCGCGGGCGTCACCGGAAGCGGCCCCCAGGGCACCGGAGGGCTGGTGGACATCAACCGGGCGGACCGGGCCTTACTGGAGACCCTGCCCGGGATCGGCACGGTGATCGCCGACAACATCGTCTCCTACCGCGAGGAGCACGGCCCCTTCCGCAGCGTCGACGACCTGGTCAACGTGGACCGGATCGGCGACAAGATCCTCGCCGACCTCCAACCCCACGTGACGGTGGGGTGAGGGGCGGTGACCACATGGCTGGGGACGGACGCCTACGGACTGGACAAGCCGCCCGACCTGCGCCTGCTGGCGCCCGCGGCGACGGCCTGGCTGGCCGCGCTGGCGGCGCTCGCCGTCCCGCCGTGGGCGGCCTGGTCCCTGGCCGGGGTCGCGGGGGCGGGCGCGGCGGTGGCGCTCCTGACGGCCGCGCGTACTCCCCTGGAGGCGGCGGCGCTCACCGCTGCGGCGTCGCTGGCCTGTGTGGCCACGGTGGCGGCGGTGGCCGGTGTGCAGGTGCACCGGGTGGAGCGGAGCGCGGCCAGGGAGGCCGCCGAGCATGGGCGCGAGGCGGAGTTCGAGGCGGTGGTGACGTCCGATCCGCGTCCGCGGTCGGGGACTCCCCGGCCGGGCAGGGCGGCCTGGGTGATCGACGCCCGTACCGCGTGGGTGCGGTCCGGGGGGACCGAGCGCGTGTCCGCGGCGCCGGTGGTGGTCCTGGCCTCGGAGGAGGACTGGCGCGAACTGCTGCCCGGGCAGACCTTCCGGGCGCGGGGCGTCTTCCTCGGCACGGAGGACGACCCCCTCACCGCCGGCCTGGTCGTGGTACGCGGGCCGCCGGAGGAGGTGGGGCGGCCCGGCGGTCTGCAGAGCTTCGCCGGTCTGGTGCGGGAGCGCCTTCGGGAGGCCTCCTCCGGACTGTCCCGGCCCGAGGACGGGCTCCTCCCGGCGCTGATCGTCGGCGACGCGTCCGGGGTGCCGCCGGAGACCGCCGAGGACTTCCGGGAGACCGGGATGACGCACCTGCTGACCGTCTCGGGGGCCAACCTGGCGGTGCTCACCGGCTTCGTACTGGCGCTCTCCCGGCTGCTGCGGGCGCCCCCGTGGTGCTCGGTGGCGGGCGGCGCGGCGGTGATCTGGGTGTTCGTCCTGGTGTGCCGCCCGGAGCCGAGCGTGGTGCGCGCGGCGTTCATGGGATCGCTGGGTCTGCTGGCGCTGGCCACCGGGCGCGCCCACGCGGGACTCGGTGCGCTGGCCGTCACGGTGGTCGGGGTGCTGTTCGTCGCGCCGGGGCTGGCAGCCTCCTTCGGGTTCGCGCTGTCGGTGCTGGCGACCGCGGGCATCCTGCTTCTGGTGCCGCCGTGGACGCGGGCGTGGTCGGCAGGCCTGCCGCGTCCGGTGGCGGAGGCGCTGGCGGTGGCCCTGGCCGCGCAGGTGGCGGTCTCCCCCGTGCTGGTCCTGCTCTCGGGTGAACTGTCGTGGATCGCGGTTCCGGCCAACGTGCTGGCCGCTCCGGTGGTCGCGGCGGTGACGGTGGCGGGGACGGCGGTGGCGGCCCTGGCCCTGGTGTGGCCGGGGGCGGCGGCGGTGGCCGCGCACCTGCCCGGGTTGGGGGTGTCGTGGATCGCGGCGGTGGCCGGTGCGGGCGCGCGTGTTCCGCACGGCGCGCTGGCGTGGCGGTCGGATCTGGTGGGAGGGCTGGTCCTGGCCGCCGTGCTGGCGGCGCTGGTGTTCACGCACGGGCGGTTGCGCCGTGTCCTGGCAGCCGTGGTGGCGGCCGTGCTGCTGTTGGCCCTGGCCGCGCGGTGCGTGCCGGGCGGATGGCCGCCCCCGGGATGGGCGCTGGTGGCGTGCGACGTGGGACAGGGCACCGCCTTCGTGCTGTCGGCGGGCCGGGGCTCGGCGGTGGTCGCCGACACCGGGGAGGACCCGGACAGGGTGGACGACTGCCTGGGGCGGCTGGGGGTGCGCGAGGTCCCGCTGCTGATTCTGAGCCACGACCACGCCGACCACGTGGACGGCACGCCCGGGGTGCTGCGGCACCGGAGTGTGGGGGCCGCGCTGGCGCCGCCGGGGTTCGGGGAGAGCGCCACGGGGCGGCTGCTGGCCGACGCCGGGGTGCGGTTGTTGGAGGCCGAACGGGGCCAGCGGCTGAGGGTGGGAACGTGGCTGCTGCGCGTGCTGTGGCCGGTGCCCGGCTTCACGGGCTCGGTGAACGACACTTCGGTGGTGGTCCGGGCGGACGGTGCGGCGATGACGGTGCTGCTGACCGGGGACATCGAGGAGGAGGCGCAGAGAAGGCTGCTGGAGGGACCGGACGCCGACCTGTTACGGGTGACCGTGCTGGCCGTGCCCCACCACGGGGCGGGGAGCCAGGAACCGGCCTTCCTGGAGGCCACCGCCCCGGTGGTGTCGGTGACCTCGGTGGGCGCGGACAACACCTACGGGCACCCGGCACCGTTCACGTGGAACATCCTGGAACGGGTGGCGCGGGTGAACCTGCGCACCGACCGGGACGGGGACGTGGCCGTGCTGGACGGCGGCGGTTCCGGGCCAGGGCAGGCCGTGGTGCGCGGGCCCGACCCCGCGCGGTAGGAGGCGGCGCCCTGGACAGCGGGGCGGCGGAGGATGGCACGGTAAGGGGGCGGGGGCGCGGGAGGCACCGCGTACGGGGCCGGTCGCGGTCGGTGCGGGCGACGGGGCGGGAGTGCGCCCGCCGACCATGTGACAGGCGCGTGCCCGCCGACCGCGCGACGGGCGTCCGGCTGGTCGGTGGGGCGTGGCATCCTCTGTGTATGCCTGCACCCGCCCTGCTCACGATCATCGTCGGGGACGAGGAACTCCTCGTCGACCGGGCCGTCGCCTCCGTCGTCGCGGCGGTCCGCGAGGCCGACCCCGGCGTGGACGTCCACGACCTGCTGCCCGCCCAGGTGGGGATGTCCACGCTCGTCGAGGTGACCTCGCCCTCGCTGTTCGGCGATCGGCGGGTGGTGGTGCTGCGCTCGTCCCAGGACCTGACCAAGGACCTGGCGGCGACCGTCACCGACTACCTCGGGGACCCTGCCGACGACGTCAACCTCGTACTCACCCACGCGGGCGGCAACAAGGGCAAGGCCCTGCTCCAGGCCGCGGTCAAGGCGGGCGCCCACCGCGTGGACTGCAAGGGGCCGAGCAAGCCCGCCGAGCGGGTGGCCTTCGTCAAGGGCGAGTTCTCCCAGGCGGGGCGCCAGATCACCGCCGACGCCGCGCAGGCGCTGGTGGACGCGGTCGGCAGCGAGCTGCGCGAGATCGCGGCGGCCTGCACCCAGCTGATCGCCGACACCGAGGGCCGGGTGGACGCCGCGGCGGTGGCCAGGTACCACTCCGGCAAGGCGGAGGCCTCGGGGTTCACCGTGGCCGACCGCGCCGTGGAGGGGCGCCTGCCCGAGGCGCTGGAGCAGTTGCGCTGGTCGCTGGCGGTGGGTACCGCCCCGGTGCTGATCAACAGCGCGCTGGCCGGCGCGGTGCGCGGCATCGCCGTGGCCGCCCAGCCGCCGCGCGGCATGTCCGAGGCGGATCTGGCCAAGCGCGCCAAGGTCCCGCCGTGGAAGCTGCGGACCCTGCGTCAGCAGGCCCGGGGGTGGAGTCCGGCGGGGGTCACCCGCGCCATGGCGGTGGTCGCCGAGACCGACGCGCTCATCAAGGGCGCCGGACGCGACCCCGAGTACGCGCTGGAGCGGGCCGTCATCGAGATCGCCAGGGCTCGCGGCAGGCGTTAGCGGCGGGTTCGAAGGGCCGCTTCGGGCGTCGGAGGGGCCGCCTCAGCGGATGGTCCTGCCGCCCTGCCACACCCGCAGGGTGTTGAGGCCCATCGACCAGGCGAAGGCGCCCTCGTGGTCGGCGTCCCACTGAACGAGGTCGGCCAGGCTGCCGGGCGCGAGCACGCCCCGGTCGGTCAGGCCCAGGGCGCGTGCGCTGCCCACCGTGGCGGCGTGCAGGGCCTCCTGCACGGTCATCTCGAACATGGAGATGGCCAGCGAGATCACCAGGGGCATCGACATCGTGCCCGACTGGCCGGGGTTGTGGTCGGTGCCCAGCCCGATGGGCACCCCGTGGTCGAGCAGCGCCCGCACCGGCGGGGTGCGGCGCTCGTGCAGCGAGGTCGTCGGGCAGGCCACCACCGGCGTGCGGGTGGCGGCCAGCGCCAGGACGTCCTGCTCGTCGGTCTCGTGCAGCAGGTCCACGGAGGAGCAGCCCATCTCGGCGGCCATGCGCACGGCACCGTGCCGGGGGCGCGAGCAGGCGTGCAGGGTGGTGCGCAGCCCGGCGGACTGGCCCACCCCCAGCAGCATGCGGGCGTCCTCGGTGGTGAACTGCTGGTTGTCGCAGTACACGTCCACCCCGTCGGCACCGGCCAGCGCGGCGTCGTTGAGCCAGGAGGCGGCGGTGGCCGCGTACTCCCTGGGTCTGCCGAAGAACTCGGGCGGCACCCCGTGCGCGGGGAAGAAGGTGACGTGCAGGCGCGGCATGCCCGGTTCCTCCTCCAGGGAGCGCAGCAGGCGCACGTCGGCCAGTTCGCCGTCCCTGGTCAGGTGGTAGCCGGTCTTGGCCTCCACGGTGGTGGTGCCGGTCAGCACCCAGTGCCGGAGCCGTTCGCGGACCGCGTTGCACAGGGTCCAGGGGTCGGTACCGCGGGTGATGGTGACGGTGGTGGAGACACCGCCCCCGGCCGCGAAGATGTCCCCCTTGGAGGCGCCCTTGGCCCACATGTTGACCTCGGCGTAGCGGTCCCCCGCGTACACCGGGTGGCAGTGGGCGTCGATCAGCCCGGGGGTGATCATGCCGCCGCCGATGTTGACGACGTCGTCGACGTCGGTGAGGTCGTCCACCACGCCCGGGATGCTCTGGGGGAGCTCGGCGGCGGGCCCGACCCAGGCCACCCGGTCGTCGTCCATCAGGAGCGCGGCCTTGGTGATCAGCTCGCTCCCGGTCCACAGCCGACCGATGTTGCTGAGGAGTACCGCCGTCATGGGGTCGTCCGCCCTCGCCGGTCAGGTCAGCCGGGGCGACTGCGGGACACGGTCGTGGGATACACGGGCGGGCATGGCGACCTCGTATCTGGAGCGGTCCGACGGAGCCGGTGGGGCGGCCTGCGGCCGCCGCGGTGCCGTGACAGTGGCACAGGGGGCGGCTGTCGCGGGACAGCGGCCACTGGCGGCCAGTGCTCCAAAACCGTAGTCCATCCGCGGACTCCGTGTACACCTCCCCGGAAGGACGAATAGGACGGTCGCGCAACAAAGGCCGCGGGCACACCCGGTGACCGGTGCCATCGGCGGCCCCGGTGGTCCGGGTGTTCGCGTGCGCCGCCGGGACCCGCCACCGGACACGGCGAGGCCGGGGCGCCTCCCAGGGGGCGCCCCGGCCGTGCGCGGCGGACCGCGCGTGCCTCAGGCCGTGCTGGGCGTGTACTCGTCGAGTCTGCCCGCGAGCAGGGCCGGTACGAAGGCGTGGATCGCCGTGCCCTCGGCGGTGTGCTCCTCGCTGAGGATGCGCCCCTCCTCGTGGATCCGGGCGATGAGGTCGCCCCGCGAGTACGGGACGAGCGCCCGGACCTCGTGCGCCAGCTCGGGAAGCGCCGCGGCGACCGCGTCCACCAGCGCGGGGACGCCCTCGCCGGTACGGGCCGACACCTCCACCATGTCCGGGTAGCGGGTGCGCAGCGCCTTGAGCACGTCGGGGTCGGCGGCGTCCACCTTGTTGACCACGATGAGTTCGGGCACGTCACCGGCGTCGATGTCGGCGAAGACGTGCCGGACCGCGCTGATCTGGCTCTCGGGGTCGGGGTGGGACCCGTCGACCACGTGCAGGACCAGGTCGGAGTCGGCGACCTCCTCCAGGGTGGAGCGGAAGGCCTCCACGAGCTGGTGCGGCAGATGCCGGACGAAGCCGACGGTGTCGCTGAGCGTGAACCCGCGGCCGTCGGGCGTGCGGGCCTGGCGCACGGTCGGATCCAGGGTGGCGAACAGGGCGTTCTCGACCAGGACCCCGGCGCCGGTCAGCCGGTTGAGCAGGCTCGACTTGCCCGCGTTGGTGTACCCGGCGATGGCCACGGACGGCACCGAGCGGGTGCGCCGGACGTCGCGCTTGACGTCGCGAGCGGTGCGCATGTGGGCGAGCTGGCGGCGCAGCTTGGCCATCTTGTCGTTGATGCGCCGACGGTCGGTCTCGATCTTGGTCTCACCCGGGCCGCGCAGTCCCACACCGCCGCCCGCGCCACCGCCGCCGGAGCCGCCCGCCTGACGGGACAGGGCGTCACCCCAGCCGCGCAGTCGCGGCAGCAGGTAGCTGAGCTGGGCGAGCTCGACCTGGGCCTTGCCCTCGCTGCTGCGCGCGTGCTGGGCGAAGATGTCCAGGATCAGGGCCGTGCGGTCGATCACCTTGACCTTGACCACGTCCTCCAGCTGGCGCAGCTGGCCGGGCGTGAGCTCCCCGTCGCAGATCACGGTGTCGGCGCCGGTGGCCTCCACGATGTCGCGCAGTTCGGCGGCCTTGCCCTTGCCGACGTAGGTGGCGGGGTCGGGCTTGGACCGGCGCTGGGTGACCCCCTCCAGCACGAGCGCGCCCGCGGTCTCGGACAGGGCGGCGAGCTCGGTGAGCGAGTTGTCCGCGTCGGCCTGTGAGCCGCTGGTCCACACGCCGATGAGGATGACGCGCTCCAGCCTCAGGGAGCGGTACTCGACCTCGGTGACGTCGGTGAGTTCGGTGGACAGTCCCGGAACCCGGCGCAGCGCGTGGCGCTCGGCGAGTTCCATCTCGCCCTGGTCGGGGGCGTTGTCCGGGTCGTCGTAGCGGTCACCGCCGGTGGCCCCGGCCTCGCGGGACGCGTCGTGTGCGTCGACCCCGTCCCCGACCGTGATCGCCTCGCGGAACGCGTCCTCGGCCTCGTGGCCGTCGTGGACGCTTCCGCGGGTGTCAGCTGTATTCATATCCCTCCAGGTGGGTCAACGTGGCCGCCGCCCCGATTCTTCCCGCGACCGGGCGGTGGCGGGCGCCCTGTCGATGGTGGCATCTCGCCTCCGCGCGGGCACCTGAATTATCGCAGGGCACGGCGGGCACGACACTCCATGGGATCCGAGCCGGGTCCCGCGTCCGTCCCGACGACGGGCGCCGACGCCGCGGGAGAAGTTTTCGCGACCTTCCCGTCCAGGGAAACTCCCAAGTCAGTGAGACACGCGCGACGTTGACCGTCCGCGAACCGGACGGTAGCTTCGTTTTCCACATACCAAAAGCTTATTTCGTATTGCGGAAGGTTTTCCATGGGCGCCACGCACGGGGTCGAGATCACCGGCCCCCTCCACGAACGGTTCGACGAGATCCTCACCGAGGACGCCCTCGCCCTCGTCGCCGAACTGCACCGCGCCTTCGAGGCGCGCCGTCAGGAGCTCCTCCAGGCCCGGGTCGCCAGGCAGGAGCAGATCTCGGCCGGGACCGACCTCGACTTCCTCCCCGAGACCAAGCACATCCGCGAGGACGACAGCTGGCGGGTCGCCTCTCCCGCCCCGGGCATCACGGACCGCCGCGTGGAGATCACCGGCCCCACCGACCGCAAGATGACCATCAACGCGCTCAACTCCGGCGCCAAGGTGTGGCTGGCCGACTTCGAGGACGCCAACACCCCGCTGTGGGAGAACATGATCGGGGGCCAGCTCAACCTGCGCGACGCCCTCGACCGCACCATCGACTTCACCTCCCCCCAGGGCAAGGCCTACGCCCTGAAGGAGGACGGCGAACTCGCCACCGTCGTCGTCCGCCCGCGCGGCTGGCACCTGGACGAGAAGCACGTCCTCGTGGACGGTGAGCGCGTCAGCGGCGGCCTGCTGGACTTCGCCCTCTACTTCTTCCACTGCGCCCGGCGCCAGATCGACAAGGGCAGGGGCCCCTACTTCTACCTGCCCAAGATGCAGAGCCACCTTGAGGCGCGCCTGTGGAACGACGTCTTCGTCCTGGCCCAGGAGCGCCTGGGCATCCCGCGCGGCACCATCCGCGCGACCTGCCTCATCGAGACCATCCCGGCCGCGTTCGAGATGGAGGAGATCCTCTACGAGCTGCGCGAGCACTCCGCGGGCCTCAACGCGGGCCGCTGGGACTACCTGTTCAGCATCATCAAGACGCACCGCACCCGCGGACGCAGGTTCCTGCTGCCCGAGCGCAACGCCGTCACGATGACCGCGCCGATGATGCGCGCCTACACCGAGCTGCTGGTCAAGACCTGCCACAAGCGCGGCGCCCACGCCATCGGCGGCATGGCGGCCTTCATCCCCTCCCGCAAGGACGAGGAGGTCAACAGGACCGCCTTCGCTAAGGTCCGCGACGACAAGTCCCGCGAGTCCGGCGACGGCTTCGACGGCTCCTGGGTCGCCCACCCGGGCCTGGTCCCGGTGGCCATGGAGGTCTTCGACGGCGTCCTGGGCGAGCGCCCCAACCAGATCGACAAGCAGCGCCCCGAGGTCGAGGTCTCGGCCGAGGACCTGCTGGCCGTGGACAGGACCCCGGGCGGGGTCACCCTCGCGGGCCTGCGCGGCAACGTCAACGTCGCCCTGCAGTACCTGGCGACGTGGATGGGCGGCAACGGCGCGGTGGCCGTCCACAACCTCATGGAGGACGCCGCGACCGCCGAGATCTCCCGCTCCCAGGTGTGGCAGTGGCTGCACAACGACATCACGCTCGACAACGGCCCCAAGGTCACCGCCGACCTGGTCCGGGAGATCATCGACGAGGAGCTCGCCGCCATCCGCGAGCAGCTGGGCGCGGACTTCGACGAGAACCTGTACCAGCAGGCCGGAGAGCTGTTCACCGAGGTGGCCCTGGCCGACGAGTACGTCGACTTCCTGACGCTGCCCGCCTACGAGCGCATGCCCTGACCAGGCACTGATTTCATAAAACGGAAAACAACTTCCACTGCACCCCTTGCCTATGCGAGGGGTGCAGTCGTACGTTCACCTTGCGAGGTCGCGTCCGCGAGCGGACGGGACCGTCCGTGTCCGCGCAGGTGGAACCGGGAGGCGCCCATGTCCGAGACCGATACGGCGCAGGCGGCCGTGGCCGGGCTCGTCCCGCGGCTGCGCCGGATCTGCGGCGAGGACGGCGTGCTCACCGACACCGCCCGGCGCCGCACCTATGAGAGCGACGGGCTGACCCACCACCGCGCCCTCCCCGGCGTCGTGGTGCTGCCCACCACGGCCGACCAGGTCGCCGCCGTCGTGCGCCTGTGCGCCGAGAACGGCGTGCCCTTCGTCCCGCGCGGCGCGGGCACCGGCCTGTCCGCGGGCGCCCTCCCCCACGCTGAGGGCGTCCTGCTGGTCACCTCGCGCATGCGCCGTGTCCTGGAGATCGATATCGAGAACGAGTGCGCGGTCGTCGAACCCGGTGTGGCCAACCTGGACGTCACCCGCGCCGCCGCGCCCCACGGCTACTACTACGCGCCCGACCCCTCCAGCCAGCAGGTGTGCTCCGTGGGCGGCAACGTCGCCGAGAACTCCGGCGGCGCCCACTGCCTCAAGTACGGGTTCACCGTCAACCACGTGCGCGGCCTGGACATCGTCACCCCCTCCGGCGAGCAGGTGAGCCTGGGCGGCAAGAACCCCGGCGCGCACGGCTACGACCTCGTCGGGGCCTTCATCGGCTCCGAGGGCACCCTGGGCGTGGCCACCCGGATCACCGTCGGCCTCACCCGGTCGCCGGAACGCACCGTCACCCTGCTGTCGGCGTTCGCCTCGATGGACGCGGGCGGCCGGGCGGTCAGCTCCATCATCTCCGCCGGGGTGCTGCCCTCGGCCGTGGAGATGATGGACGCGCTGGCCATCGAGGCCGCAGAGAGGGCCGTGGCCTGCGACTACCCCGCGGGCGCCGCGGCCGTGCTGGTCGTGGAGCTGGACGGGCCCGCCGCGGAGGTCGAGGCGCAGCTCGCCGAGGTCACCCGGCTGTGCGCGGAGGCGGGAGCCTTCGAGACCCGCACCGCCGACGACGCCGACGAGCGCGCCCGGATCTGGAAGGGCCGCAAGTCGGCCTTCGCCGCCGTCGGCCGGATCAGCCCCGCCTACATCGTCCAGGACGGCGTCGTCCCGCGCACGGCCCTGCCCGAGGTGCTGCGGCGCATCACCGAACTGTCGGCGGCCTCGGGCATCCGCGTCGCCAACGTCTTCCACGCCGGGGACGGCAACCTGCACCCGCTCGTGCTCTTCGACGACGCGGAGCCGGGCGCGGCGGAGCGGGCCGAGGAGGTCTCCGGGGCCATCCTCGACCTGTGCATCGAGCACGGCGGCTCCATCACCGGCGAGCACGGGGTGGGCGTGGACAAGGCGTGCAAGATGCCGCGCATGTACGGCCCCGACGACCTGGCCACCTTCGACCTGTTCCGCCGGGCCCTGGACCCGGACGGGATCGCCAACCCGGACAAGCTGCTGCCCACCCCGCGCCTGTGCGGCGAGCGGCCCGGGGTGCGCACGGGGGTGCACCCGCTGGTGGAGGCGGGCAGGGCCGAGCAGTTCTGAGGCGCGGGCGGACCGCTGGCACGGGGGAGAACGCGTGACACTCGTCGAGGGACCGGACGCACGGGACGGCGTCCAGCGGGAGGGGACCGGCGCCGACGCGGTGGGCGGCCTCGTCCCCGCGCGCGTGGCGCGCCCCGCCGACACCCGGGGTCTGGGCCGGGTCATGGCGTCCGCCGCCCGGCAGGAGCTGACCGTCGTCGCGCGCGGCGGGGGCACGGCTCTGGACTGGGGCGGCGTGCCTCGCGGGTTGGACCTGCTCGTGGACACCGCCGACCTGTCGTGGGTCGAGCACATCGCGGGCGACCTGGTGGTGGAGGTGGGCGCGGGAACCCCCGTGGCCGAACTGTACGACGTGCTGGCCGCCGCCGGGCAGCGGCTGTCGGCGGACCCCGTGCGCACGGGCGGCACCGTGGGCGGGATGGTGGCCACGGGCGTGAGCGGTCCGCGCCGCCTGCTCACCGGGGCGCTGCGCGACCTGGTCATCGGGATGACGGTGGTGCGCGCCGACGGCGTGGTGGCGCGCAGCGGGGGCCGGGTGGTCAAGAACGTGGCCGGGTACGACCTGGCCAAGCTGCACACCGGCGGCCTGGGCACCCTGGGCGTGATCGCCTCGGTGGCCTTCCGCCTGCACCCGCTCCCCCGGGCCCTGCGCGTGCTGACCCTCCCCGCGTCCTCCGCCGAACACGCCGAGCGCCTGCTGAAGGCACTGCGCGGGTGCACGGCGACGCCCGCGGCGGTCGAGCTGGACTGGCCCTCAGCGAGCCTGCGGGTGGTGCTGGAGGGAACCCCGGACGGCGTCGGGTCGCGGGCGGCCGAGATCGCCGCTGCCACCGGAACGGAGCCCGAGGTGGCCGACGCCCTGCCCGAGGGCTGGGGCGTGCTGCCCGCCGGGGGCGCGCTCGCCCTGGTGTCGGTGCCGCCCGCCGAGAGCGTGCGGGCCGCGGCGCGGGTGCACGACCTGTCCGGCGCGGACGTCAGCGGCTCGGCCCGGGCGGGCGCGCTGTACGCGTCCTTCCCGCCGGGCACCGGGGCCGCCGAGGTGGCGGCCGTGCTCGACGGCGTGCGTTCGGTGCCCGGCTGGACGATGACCCTGCTGCGCGCGGAACCGCACGTCCACGCCGCCGGTGTGGACCTGTGGGGCGAGGTCGCCGGACTGCCGCTGATGCGGGCGGTCAAGGACTCCCTCGACCCCGGACACCGCCTGGCCCCCGGGCGCTTCGCGGGAGGCATCTGAACACGTGCGCACACCCTGGGAGGGCCCGTGACCGACCCGACGACCGAGGACGAGCGCGACCGGTTGTTCTCCGACCTGCTCAACGACTGCGTCCACTGCGGTTTCTGCCTGCCCACCTGTCCCACGCACGTGCTGTGGGGCCAGGAGATGGACTCGCCGCGCGGGCGGATCCACCTGATGGCGCAGACGCACGACGAGGACGTGCTGACCGAGGCCGCGGTCGGGCACTTCGACAACTGCCTGGGCTGTCTGGCGTGCGTGTCCGCCTGCCCCTCGGGGGTGGCCTACGACGCGCTCATCGACTCCACCCGGCACCGGGTGGAGAGGGAGCACGAGCGGCCCGCGGGCGAGCGGGCGCTGCGCGGGGCGATCTTCGCACTGTTCCCGTACCGGCGCAGACTGGGGCTGCTGCGCGGGCCGCTGCGCGCCTACCAGGCCAGCGGCGTCTCCTCGTTGGTGCGGCGTACGGGGCTGCTGGAGCGGGTCTCCCCCGCCCTGGCCACCATGGAGCGCATCTCGCCGCCGCTGTCGTCTCCCCCTCCCGCCCTGCCGGAGCTGGTGCCCGCGGTGGGGCGGGCGCGCGCACGGGTGGGCATGCTGGTGGGCTGCGTGCAGGGCGCGTTCTTCCCCGAGGTCAACACCGCGACCGCGCGGGTGCTGGCCCTGGAGGGCTGCGACGTGGTCATCCCCCGCGCCCAGGGCTGCTGCGGGGCCCTGTCCGGGCACGCCGGGCGGATGGAGGAGTCGGCCGACCTCGCGCGGAGCCTGATCGAGGTGTTCGAACGCGAGCGGGTGGACCGGATCGTGGTCAACTCGGCCGGGTGCGGGTCCAGCATGAAGCACTTCGACCGCACCCTGGCCGAGGCGGGCGCGGACCGGGCCTGGGTGAGCCGGGGGCGCGCCCAGGCCGAGCGGGTCGCGGACCTCACCGAGTTCCTGGTGGAGCTGGGACCGCGGGCCGAGCGCCACCCCCTCCCCCTGCACGTGGCCTACCACGACGCGTGCCACCTCTCCCACGGCCAGGGCGTCACCCGCCCGCCCCGCGCCCTGCTCGCGGGGATTCCGGAGCTGCGGGTGTCCGACCTGCCCAACGGCGAGATCTGCTGCGGCTCGGCGGGGGTGTACAACCTGCTCAAGCCCGAGGCCGCCCGCGAGCTCGGCGACCGCAAGGGGCGGGACGTGGCCTCCACAGGTGCTGACGTCCTGGTGTCGGGGAACCCGGGGTGTTCGCTCCAGATAGCCTCCGCCATGGACCGCGCGGGTTCGCCGGTGGCGGTGACCCACACCGCCCGGGTACTGGACGCCTCCCTGCGGGGGCTGACCGTGGCGCGGTTGCTGGGACGTCGCTGAGCGTTCGGTGGCGGAGGCGGTTGACGGGGGCTCAGCCGTCCTGGAAGCCGAATCCGAACTCCCCCGAACCGGAATCAGCGACGACTTCCACGCTCAACCATCCCGGGAGCGGAATTCAACCCTCCACCGGCTGAGGTCAGCGCGAGCGCACACTCCACGAGCCCGGGCTCAGACCAGGCTCGTCTCGCCCTCGGCCACGATCACGGCCGGTCCGCTCAACCTCGCGCCGTCCGCGTCCAGGAAGACGGTGCACTCGCCCCCCAGGACCCGCACCCTCCAGGTCGCGCCCTCCCCGCGGGGGGTGGCGGCGGCAGCGGCGGCGACGATCCCGGTCCCGCAGGAACGTGTCTCCCCCGAACCGCGCTCGTACACGCGCATCTCCAGCACGCCCGGAGCCACCTCGCGGTACACCTCGACGTTCGCCCCCGCGGGGAAGGCCTCCACGTCCAGCACCGGCAGCTCGCTCAGGTCCACCTCGGCGACCGGCACGGTCACCTCGCAGGCCAGGTGCGGGTTGCCCACGGAGATCTGCTCACCGTGCACCACCTGCCGGGCGAGCTTGGCGGAGGAGGTCCCCTGCATCTCCACACGGCCCATGTCTATGGTGATGCCGCCGTCGGCCTCCACCTGGACCTCCTTGGCCCCGTCGCGGGTGCCCACCTCGAAGCGGTCGCCCTCGACGAGCCCGGCGTGCAGCAGGTAGCGGGCGAAGACCCGCACACCGTTGCCGCACATCTCGGCGATGCTCCCGTCGGCGTTGCGGTAGTCCATGAACCACTCGGAGCGCTCGGCCGTGCGGGCGGCCGGTGCGAGGACCTCGCCGAGGGCGCGCGTGCGCACCACCCGCAGGACGCCGTCCGCGCCGATCCCGGCCCGGCGGTCGCACAGCAGGCGGACGGCCTCCTCCGTGAGGTCGAGCTCCCCGTCGGGGTCGGGGAGGATCACGAAGTCGTTCTCTGTTCCGTGGCCCTTGGCGAATCGCATGCCGACCATCCTAGGCGCGCACGACCACCTCCCCCGTCCCGCTCGCGGTCGGGCCGGGCCCGGGGCTGACTACGCTGGAGGGATGATCAAGGTGATCGCGGTCGTCGGCCCGACCGCTGTGGGCAAGTCGGACCTGGCCGTCGAGGTGGCACTGCGGCTGGAGGAGCGCACGGGACGCCGGGGCGAGGTGATCAACGCCGACTCCATGCAGCTCTACCGCGGCATGGACATCGGCACCGCCAAGCTCAGCGAGGCCGAGAGACGCGGGGTGCCCCACCACCTGCTCGACGTGTGGGAGGTCAGTGAGCCCGCGGACGTGGCCAGCTACCAGGACATGGCCCGCGACCGCGTCGAGCAGTGCGCCGACCGCGACGTCATTCCGGTCCTGGTCGGCGGTTCGGGCCTGTACGTGCGCGCGGTCCTGGACCACCTGAACTTCCCCGGCACAGACCCCGCGGTCCGCTCTCGCCTGGAGGCGGAGCTCGGCGACGTCGGCCCGGGCGTCCTGCACGCCCGACTGGCCGAGGCCGACCCCGCGGCGGCCCGCGCCATCCTGCCGGGCAACGGGCGGCGGATCGTGCGCGCCCTGGAGGTCATCGAGCTGACCGGGGAGCCGTTCACCGCGAACCTGCCCGACCACACCTCCTTCTACCCGTGCACGCAGATCGGCCTGACGGCTCCGCGCACCGAGCTGGACGAGCGCATCGGCACCCGCGTGGACCGCATGTGGGAGCAGGGCCTGCTGGAGGAGGTCCGCGAGCTGGACAAGCTCGGGCTGCGCGAGGGCCGGACCGCCTCGCGCGCGCTCGGTTACGCGCAGGCGCTCGCCCAGCTGGACGGCGAACTGTCCGAGGAGGAGGCCAAGGCGGACACCGCCCAGGCCACCCGCCGGTTCGCCCGCCGCCAGGAGTCGTGGTTCCGGCGCGACCCGCGGGTGCGCTGGCTCCCCCACGACTCCCCCGACCTCGTGGAACGCGCTCTGGCCCAGGTGGAGCGGGCGCTGTCGGGGACCTCGGACGAGCCGGGCGAGGCCCTGGTGGACGTGTCGACCTGGGTGCCCCACTCCGCGCGGTGACCCCGCGGCGGGTCCGCGTCCACCGCACACCCGCCCGAACGTGACGGCCGGGCCCGCCGAGGGCCCGGCCGTCGGTCCTGTACGACCCGCTTCCGCCCTCCCTCCCGAAAACCCTTGCCCCCGCTTCCCCGGTGGCCTACCTTGACTGTGTGACCAGTTTTGAAATCTGGTCACACGGTCAGGGGAAGGGGGTGGGGATATGGTCATCGGCGTCAACACGCGTGGTCAGCAGCACCTCGCATGCCCTCGACTCGCAGGAGTACACCGTGGCCCCATCCACACCCCCGACCGCCAGCGAGCGCGAACTGCGCGCCGACCGCATCCTGGACGCGGCGGAGGAGCTGATGGTCGCCTGGGGACACCGCAAGATCACCATCGAGGACGTCGCCCGGCGGGCCAAGATCGGCAAGGGGACCGTCTACCTGCACTTCTCCACCAAGGAGGCGCTCCTCCTCACGGTGGTCATGCGGGCGCAGCTCGGCGTGCTGCGCCGGATCCTGGACTCCATGCGGGCCTCACCGGAGAACGTCCGGCCCAGCGAGGTCGCGCGCGCCCTCTACCTCTTCCACCTGGACTCTCCGACCATCCGCGCGCTGTTCTCCAACGGAACCGAGTCCCTGGGCAACCTCTCCCGCGACGCGGCCGCCCTGGTCGGCGACACCGTCCGGGAGCGGCAGAGGGCCCTGCGGTCCTACTGGGACATCCTGCGCGAGCACGGCCTGCTCAGCGGAGACCGCTCACCCGACGAGCAGCTGTACGCCTACAACTCCCTGGTCATGGGCCACCTGGTCACGCCCCCGGTACTGGAGGGCCAGGGCATGCACGTGCCCGACCACCGCACGCGCGCCGAACTCATGGCCAGGAGCATCCGTCTGCTCCTGGAACAGGCCGCCTCCCCGGAGGACACCCGTCGGGCCCGGGACAGGGCCCTGGCGCTCTTCTCCGCGCTGGACGAGCGCCTGCACTCAGAGGTCACCCGGCAGAAACAGACGACACGCTCCACCTGAGCCCCGAGGAGGGCCCATGACAGCCGCGACCCCGTCCGACGAACTGATCGACCTGCGCTCCCCCGAGTTCACCGCCGACCCCCTCTCCGTGATCGACCGGGTCCGGGCCGCGGGCGGCTCGGCGCCGGCCCTGTTCGTGGACACCCAGAAGGCCGTCCTCTTCGTCGACGACGAGGACGTGCGGACCATCCTCAGCGACCGGCGCTTCGTGCTGGACCCCGCGAACGTGCCGGGGGACCGGGCCTCCACCACCCGCTCCGACGCGCTCAGGGGGCTGGGCATCCGCCCCGACCTGATCACCTACCTGACCGAGTCCCTCCTGGACAAGGACGGCGGCGACCACACCCGGCTGCGCAAACTGGTCTCGCGCACCTTCACCGTGCGCCGGGTCAACGAGCTGCGGCCCTCGGTCCAGCGCATCACCGACGACCTGCTCGCGCGGCTGCCCGACCTCGCCGACGGGGACGGGGTCGTGGACCTCATGCCGCACTTCTCCTATCCGCTGCCGATCGCGGTCATCTGCGACCTGGTCGGCGTTCCGGAGGAGGACCGCGGGACCTGGCGGGCGTGGAGTGACCAGCTGTCCCGGTTCGACCCCACCAGCCCCGAGCTGATGAACGACGCGCTCGGCGAGATGATCGGCCACATCGAGGGGATGCTGGCCGAGCGCCGGGCCCGGCCGAGCGAGGACCTGCTCGGCGCCCTGGTCAGGGCGCGCGACGAGGACGGCGGGCGCATGAGCGAGAGCGAGCTGATCACCCTGGTGTTCACCCTCGTCATCGCGGGGCACGAGACCACCGCGCACCTGCTGGGCAACGGGGTGCGGGCCCTGCTCGACCACCCGGCCCAGTGGGAGACGCTGCGGCACGACCCCGGGCTGCTGCCCTCCGCCGTGCACGAGATGCTCCGCTACGGGGGCACCGCCGTGGTCTCCAAGGCGCGGTACGCGGCCGAGGACGTCGAACTCAGGTGCGGCCGTCTGGCCGCGGGCGAGCGGGCGATCGCGGTCCTGGCGGGCGCCAACCGCGACCCGAGGGTCCACCCGGACCCGCACCGGTTCGACATCACCCGCCACCGGGGCAGGCCCGGCGAGGAGCACGTGGGGTTCGGCCACGGCATCCACTACTGCCTGGGTGCGGCCCTGGCCCGCCAGGAGGGCGAGGTCGCGGTCGGGTCCCTGCTGGCCGCCCACCCCGGCCTGTCCCCGGCCCCCGGCCGCGAGCCCCTGTCCGGGCGGGTGCCGGGCGCGATGCGGTTGGACAGCCTGCCCGTCCGGCTCTGAGGTCCCGGCCCGCACGCACGCTCCGCGCGGCTCCCGCCGGAGCGAAGGCGGAACGGCCGTCGGCCCGGCCGCGCGGACGGCAGCGGCCCCCGGCGCCGATGCGCCGGGGGCCGCTGTGTGCTCTCGGGGTCAGATCTCGCAGCAGCCGCCCGCCGGGGCGGGCTCCTCGGCAGGAACGCCGATCCGGGGCATGCCCAGGAGCACCTGCGGCTTGCTCTCCTGGACCGGTCGGCCGTTGCGGGCAGCCCAGGCGTCGCCCGCGCGGGTGCGCCGCAGGGCGCGCACGCCGGAGTCTGCCACCAGGTGGTGCGGGGCGGCGTAGGTGACCTCCACGGTCACCGTGTCGCCGGGGCGGGGGTCGTCGCCGTCACCGACCGCGAAGTGCACGAGGCGGTTGTCGGGGGCGCGGCCGGACAGGCGGCGGTGCTCGCCGTCCTTCCTGCCCTCGCCCTCGGCGACCAGCAGCTCGACCTCGCGGCCGACCAGCTTCTGGTTCTCCTCCCAGGAGATCTGGTCCTGGAGGTCGACCAGGCGCTGGTAGCGGTCCTTGACCACCTCCGGCGGGACCTGGTCCTCCATGGTCGCGGCCGGGGTCCCGGGGCGCTTGGAGTACTGGAAGGTGAACGCCATCGAGAACCGCGCCTCGCGGACCACGTGCAGCGTCTCCTGGAAGTCCTCCTCGGTCTCGCCGGGGAAGCCCACGATGATGTCGGTGGTGATCGCGGCGTGCGGCATGGCGGCGCGCACCTTCTCCACGATGCCGAGGAAGCGCTCCTGGCGGTAGGAGCGGCGCATGGCCTTGAGGACCCGGCTCGACCCCGACTGCAGCGGCATGTGCAGCTGCGGCATGACGTTGGGGGTCTCGGCCATGGCCTCGATGACGTCGTCGGTGAAGTCGCGCGGGTGCGGGGAGGTGAAGCGCACCCGCTCCAGCCCCTCGATCCCGCCGCAGGCGCGCAGCAGCTTGGAGAAGGCCTGCCGGTCGCCGAAGCCGCTGCCGTAGGCGTTGACGTTCTGGCCGAGCAGGGTGATCTCGCTGACGCCCTCGTCGACCAGAGCGCGCACCTCGGCGAGCACGTCGCCGGGGCGGCGGTCCTGCTCCTTGCCGCGCAGCGCGGGCACGATGCAGAAGGTGCAGGTGTTGTTGCAGCCCACGGAGACCGACACCCACGCCGCGTACGCGGACTCGCGGCGGCTGGGCAGTGTGGAGGGGAAGTGCTCCAGGGACTCGGCGATCTCCACCTGCGCCTCCCGCTGGACGCGGGAGCGCTCCAGCAGGGCGGGCAGGGAGCCGATGTTGTGGGTGCCGAACACGACGTCGACCCAGGGCGCGCGGCGCACGATCTCGCCGCGGTCCTTCTGCGCCAGGCAGCCCCCGACGGCGATCTGCATCCCCGGGTTGGCGTCCTTGACCGGGCGCAGGTGCCCGAGGTTGCCGTACAGGCGGTTGTCGGCGTTCTCCCGGACCGCACAGGTGTTGAAGACGACGATGTCTGCGGTGGTGTCCTCGGCTGCGCGCGCGTACCCAGCGTCCTCCAGCAGACCGGAGAGGCGCTCGGAGTCGTGGACGTTCATCTGGCAGCCGTAGGTCCGCACTTGGTAGGTACGACTCTGGCTCACGGGACCAGGCTATCCGGTGCCGTGGACCGCGCGGAGACCCCGGGAGGAACCGGCTTCCCCCGTCCGGGGCCTTCCCCGGGGTCCCGCGGCGGACGGGGAGGCGGAGCGCGTCCGGAAGTGGCCGATGTGAGACGCTGGAGAACGGAACCGCGACACGGAGCGACAAACGGTCATCTAACCGTCCAAACCCATAACAGTTTCGCCGATCACGCCGTAACAAGTCTGCTACTCCGCAGACGGACGGCGATTTCGTGATGACACGGCAACATGGACCCATTAGGTTCCCCAACATGACCTCAACTCCTCTCGTCGTGCTGGAGAACGTCAACAAGCACTTCGGCGACCTGCACGTGCTCCGCGACATCGATCTGACGGTTAACTCCGGCGAGGTGGTAGTCGTCATCGGGCCGTCCGGTTCCGGCAAGTCGACGCTGTGCCGCACGATCAACCGCCTGGAGACGATCGACGCCGGCACCATCACGCTGGACGGACAGCCGCTGCCCGCGGAGGGCCGCGGCCTGGCCCGGCTCCGCAGCGACGTGGGCATGGTCTTCCAGTCGTTCAACCTGTTCGCCCACAAGACCGTGCTCCAGAACGTGACCCTGGGCCCCACCAAGGTCCTGCGCATGAACAAGGCCGAGGCCGACGCCCGGGGCATGGAACTGCTGGAGCGCGTCCGGATCGGCAACCAGGCCGACAAGTACCCGGCGCAGCTCTCCGGGGGTCAGCAGCAGCGCGTGGCGATCGCCCGCGCCCTGGCGATGAACCCCAAGGTGATCCTCTTCGACGAGCCGACCTCGGCCCTGGACCCGGAGATGGTCCAGGAGGTCCTCGACGTCATGACCGACCTCGCCTCCGAGGGCATGACGATGGTCGTGGTCACCCACGAGATGGGCTTCGCGCGCCGCGCGGCCAACCGGGTCGTCTTCATGGCCGACGGACAGATCGTCGAGGAGAACACCCCCGACGAGTTCTTCACCAACCCCCGGTCCGAGCGCGCCCAGGACTTCCTGTCCAAGATCCTGACCCACTAGGTTTCCCCGCGTTCTTCGCACGAAGCAAGGAAGAGGTACCCCACATGCGAGTCCGTCGCATCAGCACCATCCTGGGCGGCACCGCGGCCCTGGCCTTCGCCCTCAGCGCCTGTGGCACCGCCGACGTCGGCGGCGGCAGCGGTGGCGAAGGCGGCGGCGAGGGTGGCGGCGACACCATCACCATCGGCGTCAAGTACGACCAGCCCGGCCTGGGCCTGCTGGACGGCGACGCCCCCGTCGGCTTCGACGTGGACGTGGCCACCTACATCGCCGGCGAGCTGGGCTACGAGCCCGAGCAGATCGAGTGGACCGAGGCCGCCTCCGCCAACCGCGAGTCCTTCCTCCAGCAGGGCACCGTCGACATGGTGATCGCCACCTACTCGATCACCGACGAGCGCCGCCAGGTCGTCGACTTCGCCGGACCGTACTACGTGGCCCAGCAGGACATCCTGGTCCAGGCCGACAACGAGGACATCCAGGGCCCCGACGACCTGGCGGGCAAGGTCCTGTGCTCGGCCTCCGGCTCCCGCTCCGCCAACAACATCGTCGACGACATGGGCATCGACGCCGAGCTGCGCGAGGCGGGCAACTACTCCGAGTGCCTGTCCCTGCTGGGCAACGGCACCGTCGACGCGGTGACCACCGACAACACCATCCTCGCGGGCTTCGCCGCGCAGGACCCGGGCACCTACCGCGTGGTCAACAATCCCTTCGGTGAGGAGCGCTACGGCGTGGGCCTGCCCGCCGGCTCCACGGAGCGGTGCGAGGAGGTCAACGCCGCCGTCCAGAAGATGTGGGACGAGGGCTACGCGGTCGAGGCCCTGGAGACGGCCTTCGGCGAGACCGACTTCGCCTACGAGGAGGCCGCTCCCGAGGTCGACGCCTGCCAGTAGGTTCCCCTTCCCCGACCGTGCGCCCCGCGGCGGGGCCGTCCCCGGCCCCGCCGCCCGGCCCTTGACCAGCTGGGACCCATGGAAGCCTTTCTCAGCAATATCGACAGGGTTGTCGACGGTTTCTCATGGACCGTCCGGCTCACCCTCCTCAGCGCCCTCTTCTCCTTCGTCCTGGGCGTCCTGCTCACGGCCATGCGGGTCTCCCCCGTCCCGCTCCTGCGCGGCATAGCCACCGCCTACGTCGAGGGCATCCGCAGCACGCCCCTGACCCTGGTCCTGCTCTTCTGCGGTCTGGGCCTGAACAGCGCCCTGGGAATCGCCCTGGCCGACAGCGTCGCGTGGGACGTGTTCTGGTGGGCCGTCATCGGCCTGTCCGGCTACACCGCATGCTTCGTCTCGGAGTCGCTGCGCGCGGGGATCAACACGATCCCCCTCGGCCAGGTGGAGGCGGCCCGCTCGCTGGGCCTGACCTTCACCCAGAACCTGCGGATGATCGTCATCCCGCAGGCGCTGCGCACCGTCGTCGGCCCGCTGGGCAGCGTGCTCATCGCGCTGATCAAGAACACGACCGTCGCCTCCGTCGCGGGGCTGGGCGTTCAGGAGGCGTCCAGGGAGATGAAGCTCATGTTCGACCAGGGCATCGCTCCGGTCCTGCCGACCTTCGTCGGCTTCGCGATCGGCTTCCTGATCCTGACCCTGCCGACGGGCTACTTCTTCGGCTGGCTCTCCAAGCGCGTGGCGGTGGTCCGATGAGCGCGCAGAGCTCCGTCCTCTTCGACGCCCCCGGCCCCAAGGCCCGCAGGCGCAACGCCATCTACACGGTCGTCACCGTGTTCCTGGCCCTGATCGGCCTGACCATCCTGTACCTGGGGTTCAACGGCTCCCTGCGCGACACCGGGTTCTCGCTGTTCAACCCGCTCACCTGGGGGCTGCTGAGCGAACCGGCGACCTGGGCGGTCAACCCCGCGGGCGAGTGGACTTCGGACAAGTGGGAGCCGTTCCTGCGGCCCGACACCTGGACCGACTACGTCCTCCCGGGCCTGCAGAACACGCTGACCGCGGCGCTGACCGCCTCGATCCTGGCCATCGTCTTCGGCCTGGTGTTCGGCATCGGCCGCCTGTCCGACAAGTGGTGGATCCGCGTTCCGGCCGGGGCCGTCGTGGAGTTCTTCCGCGGCATCCCGCTGCTGATGCTGATCTTCTTCACGATGGCGCTGCCCATCGTGGCCTACCAGGTGTTCGACATCCCCGCGGGCACCTTCCAGGTCTCGGCGCTGGCCGCCGTCGTCACGGGTCTGACCCTGTACAACGGCTCCGTGCTGGCGGAGGTCTTCCGCGCGGGGGTCCTCGCGGTGCCCAAGGGCCAGTCCGAGGCCGCCCAGGCCATCGGGATGACCCGGGGCCAGAACATGCGGATGATCCTCATCCCGCAGGCGATCACCGCGATGATGCCCGCGATCGTGGCGCAGCTCGTGGTCCTGCTCAAGGACTCCGCACTGGGCTACATCATCGCCTTCCCCGAGATGCTGCGCAGCTTCACCCTGCTGGCCACGCGCGAGGGCAACGTGATCCCGGCCGCGATCATCTGCGCGGCCATCTACATCGCCATCAACCTCTCGCTGAGCCGGGTCGCGATCTGGCTGGAGCGGCGCAACGCCCGCCGCGGCAGGCCCTCGGCCAAGCCCGCGGGCGGCGAGGACGTCCCGGTCCGGCCCGCGAGCACCGGCGGCGGCTTCGGCGACGGCGCCGCCAAGGTCAGCGGCCCCGCCGGCTCAGTGGCGGTGGAGCCCACCGTGCAGGAGCCGCTGCCCGACGCGCTGGACGGATCCCGCCCGGCGAAGTCCGACGACGGCGACGACGCGGACGGCGAGGGGGACCGGAAGGACTGACCCCTCCTTCCCCACGGCCGGTACGGCCCCGTGCGCGCCCCCCGGCGCGCACGGGGCCGTCGTCGTCGCGGCCCCGCGGAGGGCGGCGCGCGGAGGGCCCTTCGGGACTGCACAAGCGGGCGAACGAGGACTAAGGTCGACATGTCATCGCATCGAATCCTCGACCCACCCTGAGCGGACATGTCTGAACTGTCGAGCCCCCACGGCTCCTGGCCATCGCCCATCAGCGCCGGTGACGTCGCCCGAGGAGTGCGGCGGATGGCGTTCCCGTCCGTCGCGGGCGCGGAGGTCTGGTGGGAGGAGGGCCGCCCCGAGGAGGGGCGGACCACCCTCATGCGGCGCGACGCCGACGGAACGGTGACCGAGCTGCTGCCCGCGCCCTGGAGCGCGGGGACCCGGGTGCACGAGTACGGCGGGCGCGCCTACCTGCCGGTCCCGCGCCGCGAAGACAAGGCCATCACCCGCATGGGCGTGGTGTTCTCCCAGTCCTCCGACCAACGCCTCTACCTGCTGGAACGCGGCTCCTCGGAGCCGGTGCCGCTCACCCCCGACGACGGCGCCTCGCGCTACGCCGACCCCGCGCTGAGCGCGGACGGACGCGCCGTGCTGTGCGTGCGCGAGAGGCACGGGGAGGGGGCGGTCCGCCGCTCGATCGTGTCGGTGCCGCTGTCGGGACGGGGCGCGCAGGACCCCTCCGCGGTGCGCGAACTGGTCTCGGGGGCGGACTTCTACGCCTCCCCCACCCCGTCGCCGGACGGCGCCCACCTGGCCTACGTGCGGTGGAACCACCCCAGGATGCCCTGGGACGGCAGCGAACTGAGGGTGGGCGCCCTGGGCGAGACCGGGCTGACCGGGCTGACCGGGCTGACCGGGCTGACCGGGCTGACCGGCGAGTACACCCTCAAGGGCGGGGTGGACGAGTCGGTGGTCTCCCCGGCCTGGGCCGACGACGCGACGCTGTACGTGGCCTCGGACTGGCCGGGCTGGTGGAACCTGTACCAGGCGGGGATGACCGGGCAGGCGCTGGCGCTGTACCCGGCCGAGGAGGAGTTCCACGCCTCTCCCGGCCGCCTGGGCAACCGGTCGTTCTGCGTGCTGGACTCGGGCCGGGTGGTGGCGCTGCACGGGCACGCCGACCTGACCCCGAGCGTGTACGACCCCGACACCCTGGATCTGACGCCGGTCGCGACCGGCCTGACCACGTGGTCGATGCTGGACACCGACGGGCGCACCGTGGTGGCGGTGGCCTCCTCGCCGACCGAGCCGCCGTGCCTGGTGCGGCTGGACCCGGACTCGGGGGGCGTGGAGGTGCTGCGCCGGGCCGCCGAGGAGCTGCCGGACACCGCCTACCTGCCCGTGCCCCGCCAGGAGACGCTGCCGGGCCGCTACGGGGCGCCGGTGAACGCGAACGTCTACCCGCCGACCCACCCCGACGCGTCCGCGGACGGGCCCGCGCCGTACGTGGTGTGGGCGCACGGCGGCCCGGTGTCGGTCAGCACGCTGGAGTTCGACCTGGCCAAGGCCTACTTCACCAGCCGGGGGATCGGTGTGGTGGACGTCAACTACGGCGGTTCCACGGGGTTCGGGCGCCCGTACCGCAAGCGTCTGCACAAGGAGTGGGGCGTGGTGGACGTGGAGGACTGCGTGGCCGCGGCCCGGGCCCTGGTGGAACAGGGGGTGGCCGATCCCCGGAGGCTGGCGATCCGCGGTCCGAGCGCGGGCGGGTACACGGCGCTGATGGCGCTGACCGGGGACACGTTCGCATGCGGGGTGTCCCTCTTCGGGGTCACCGACCTGCTGGGGTTCAGCCGGACCACGCACGACTTCGAGTCGCGGTTCCTGGACTCGCTGGTGGGGACGCTGCCGGGGTTCGTGGAGCGGTACCGGGAGCGTTCTCCGGTCAACCGCGCCGGGGAGATCGACGTGCCGGTGCTGCTGGTGCAGGGCCTGGAGGACAGGGTCGTGACCCCGGACCAGGCCACGGCGATGGCGACGGCGCTGGGGCGGCGCGGGGCGCCGTACGCGCTGGTGGAGTTCGAGGGCGAGGGGCACGGGTTCACCGGGCAGGAGGCGCGGATCCGCTCCCTGGAGTCGGAGCTGGCCTTCTACGCGCGGGTGTTCGGGTTCGAGGCCGACGTGGCGCCGCTGGAGCTGGTGACCGTTCCGCCGGAGACCGGGGATGGCGGGGACGGCGCGGAACCGGCCGCGGAGGACGCCGGGGAGCCCGGAGGCATCGAGGACGCCGAGGACGCACCGAGTGCGGAGGACACCGCCGGCGCGCTCGCGCGGGATCCCGGACGGGACAGCGGGTCCCCGAGGCCCGCTGAGGCCGCCGCCGGTCCGACGACCGCCGACGACTGACCCTTCGGAAACGGGGCGGGCGGGACGGGCGGTCCCACTGTCCGGCGGAGGACACCACCGCCCCGACCGCTGGCGGCGGCTGACCCCGCGCGGGTCCGCGGTCCCTCGGGGTCGGAAGGGAGCGGGGCGGTCTCGGGGCCGTCCCCGTACACCGGTCCGGGTCCTCGGGGCCTCAGTCCTTCAGGGTGCCCACGCGCAGGCGGTCGCCGTCGGGATCGAAGCCCGGACGGCGGTGACGGCGCCCCCGGCGGGATCGGCGGCGACGGGCTCAGAAGTCGGGGTCGGGGGCGTGGAGTTCGGCCTCCACGCCCTCGCGTTCGAGCTCCTCGCGCACCACCCGGTAGGCCAGGCCCGCGGAGTAGCCCTTGCGGGCCAGGAAACCCAGGGCGCGGCGGGTCCGCGTCTCCTGGTCCCTGCCACGGGTGGCGGCCAGGCGGCGGCGCGCCAGGTCGCGGGCGGCCTCCTCCTCGTCCTGGTCGCTGAGTTCGCCGACGGCCTCCCGGACGGTGTCCTCCTCCACGCCGCGGGTGCGCAGCTCCTGGGCCAGGGCGCGGCGGGAGAGCCGTCTGCCGTGGTGGCGGGAGGACACCCAGGCCTGGGAGAAGGCGGCGTCGTCGATCAGCCCGGCCTCACCGAACGTGTCCAGGACCGAGGTGACGACCTCCTCCTCGTACTCCCGGCGGTGCAGGGCCCGCTCCAGCTGGGCGCGGGTGCGCGGGGAGTGGGTGAGCATCCGCAGGACCAGGGCGCGGGCCTCGGCCTCGGGGTCCTTCCCGGGCGGAGCGGAACCGCCCGGGAAGGGGCCGTCGTCCTCGGAGTGGTGCCGGTCCGGGGACCGGCCCCCCTCACGCATCAGCCGCGGGCGCCTTGGGAGTCCTGGCCGCGGCGCGCTTGGCGGGCGCCTTGGCCGCGGCGGCCGGGTCCGAAGCCGCCTCCGCGGCGGCCTTGGCCGGTTCGGCGGCCGGGCCGGAGGCGCTGTCGTCGCCCTTGACGGGCACGCCCAGCTTCTCCTTGATCTTCTTCTCGACCTCGTTGGCCATGTCGGCGTTCTCGCGCAGGAAGTTGCGCGCGTTCTCCTTGCCCTGGCCCAGCTGGGTGCCCTCGTAGGTGTACCAGGCGCCCGACTTGCGGACGATGCCGTGCTCCACGCCCAGGTCGATGAGGCTGCCCTCGCGCGAGACGCCCACCCCGTAGAGGATGTCGAACTCGGCCTGCTTGAAGGGCGGCGCGACCTTGTTCTTGACGACCTTGACGCGGGTGCGGTTGCCGACCGCGTCGGTGCCGTCCTTGAGCGTCTCGATGCGGCGCACGTCCAGGCGCACCGAGGCGTAGAACTTGAGCGCCTTGCCGCCGGTCGTCGTCTCGGGCGAGCCGAACATGACGCCGACCTTCTCGCGCAGCTGGTTGATGAAGATCGCGGTGGTGTTGGTCTGGTGGAGCGCACCGGCGATCTTGCGCAGCGCCTGGGACATCAGGCGGGCCTGGAGTCCGACGTGGCTGTCGCCCATCTCGCCCTCGATCTCGGCGCGGGGCACCAGGGCCGCCACGGAGTCGATGACGATGATGGAGACCGCGCCGGAGCGGATGAGCATGTCGACGATCTCCAGCGCCTGCTCACCGGTGTCCGGCTGAGAGAGCAGCAGGTCGTCGGTGTTGACGCCGATCTTCTTGGCGTACTCGGGGTCGAGCGCGTGCTCGGCGTCGACGAAGGCCGCGATGCCGCCCATCCGCTGGGCGCTGGCCACCGCGTGCAGGGCCACGGTGGTCTTACCGCTGGACTCGGGGCCGTAGACCTCCACGACGCGGCCCCGGGGCAGGCCGCCGATGCCGAGCGCCACGTCGAGCGCGATCGCCCCGGTGGGGATCGACTCCACCGGCGGGCGGTCGTCGTCGCCCAGGCGCATGATGGAGCCCTTGCCGAACTGCCGCTCGATCTGGGCGAGCGCTGTTTCGAGAGCCTTGTCTCGGTCTCCAGATGCCACGGGATACCCCTGTTGTTGGGTGGATGCCTTTTTCTTCATGGTGAGCACGACGCTACGCGGTCGCTACGACAATCGCGACGTCCCACGTCCGCCTGTGGACAACCCACCCTACCCGAACCTGTGTTCGATATGGCGTACGAAACGGATGCGACCTCGCGGGAGGTCCGTCGCCGGATCAGCGTCTGGAGGCGGGCAGGTCGAAGGCGTCGCACACGGCGCGCCACACCTCCTTGGGCGCCGCCCCGTCGGCGAGCGCCTGCTCCACCGTGCGGGACCCGAGCCCCTCCAGGACGTGGTCGCGGGCCACGCTCTGCGCGTAGGCCTCGCCGAACTGCTCGTGCATGTTGTGCCAGAAAACCGTGAGTCTCATCGGGCCCAGTATCGGTGATCGCGGCGTCCGCCGCGTCCCCTCCCCTTTGTCCCCGCCCGCGGGCACACTGGCGGCATGAGCCGTGCGCCCCGCCCCCTCGAACGCTTCGGACCCGCCACCAGGGCCTGGTTCGACCGGGCCTTTCCCGCGGGCCCCACCCCCGCCCAGACCGGTGCCTGGGAGTCGGTCCAGGACGGGAGGAACACGCTGGTCGTGGCCCCGACCGGCTCGGGCAAGACCCTGTCGGCCTTCCTGTGGTCGCTGGACCGGCTGTCCTCGGCCCCGGTCCCCGAGGACCGGGCCCGCCGCTGCCGGGTGCTGTACGTGTCCCCGCTCAAGGCCCTCGCGGCGGATGTGGAGCGCAACCTGCGCGTCCCCCTGGCCGGGATCGCGGCCGCCGCCGAGGCCGGGGGGCACGCGCTGTCCCCGGTCACCGTGGGAGTGCGCACCGGCGACACCCCGGCCGCCGAGCGGCGCAGGCTCGCCACCCGGCCGCCGGACGTGCTCATCACCACGCCCGAGTCGCTGTTCCTCGTGCTCACCTCGCGGGCCAGGGAGGGGCTGGCCGGGGTGGAGACGGTCATCGTCGACGAGGTGCACGCGCTCGCGGGGAGCAAGCGCGGCGCGCACCTGGCGCTGAGCCTGGAGCGGCTGGACGCCCTGCTGAACCGCCCGGCGCAGCGGATCGGCCTGTCGGCGACCGTGCGCCCGCCCGACCTGGTGGCGCGGTTCCTGGGCGGCGCGGACGTCGTCGCCCCGCCCGGATCCCCCGGCATGGACCTGCGCGTGGTGGTGCCCGTCCCCGACATGGAGGAGCCCGGCGACCCGGGGCCGGCCCGGCCCTCCGGCGGCGCGGAGGACGACGGGGGCGCCCGGGGCGCGGGCGGCGTGTCCCTGTGGCCGCACGTGGAGCGTCGGGTCCTGGACCTGGTGGAGTCCCACCGCTCCACCATCGTGTTCACCAACGGGCGCCGCACCGCGGAGAAGCTGTGCGCCCGCGTCAACGACCTGCACGCCGAACGGCACGGCGGGCGCCTGCCGCCGGAGGAGGTGCCCGCGCAGGTCATCGCCCAGTCCGGGCACAGCCGCGGCGGCCCCCCGGTGGTCGCCCGCGCCCACCACGGCTCGATGTCCAAGGCCGAGCGGGCCCTGATCGAGGACGAGCTGAAGCGGGGGAGGCTGCGCTGCGTGGTGGCCACCTCCAGCCTGGAGCTGGGCGTGGACATGGGCGCGGTCGACCTGGTGGTGCAGGTGGCCTCGCCGCCGTCGGTGGCCAGCGGCCTGCAACGGGTCGGCCGGGCGGGGCACCAGGTGGGCGGGACCTCGCGCGGGGTCTTCCTCCCCCGCTTCCGGGGCGACCTGCTGGCGACGGCCGTGGTGGTCGGGCAGATGCGCGCGGGCGCCATCGAGCGCCTGGAGATGCCGCGCAACCCCCTGGACGTCCTGTCCCAGCAGATCGTGGCGATGGCCGCCATGGACGACTGGCCGGTGCCCGAGCTGGCCGCCCTGGTCCGGCGGGCCGCGCCCTTCGCCGACCTGGCCGACACGGTGCTGGAGTCGGTCCTGGACATGCTGTCCGGCCGCTACCCCTCGGACGAGTTCGCCGAGCTGCGCCCCCGCCTGGTGTGGGACCGGGAGGCGGACGTGCTCCGGGCGCGCCCGGGCGCGCAGCGGCTGGCGGTGGTCAGCGGCGGCACCATCCCCGACCGGGGCGTGTACGGGGTGCACCTGACCGGGCGGGACGGGGGCTCCGCGCCGGGACGGGCGCCCACCCGGGTCGGCGAGCTGGACGAGGAGATGGTCTACGAGTCGCGGGTGGGCGACGTGTTCGTGCTGGGGTCCACCTCGTGGCGGATCGAGGCGATCACCGCCGACCGGGTGCTGGTCTCCCCCGCGCCGGGGCGGCCGGGCCGGATGCCGTTCTGGAAGGCCGACGCGCAGGGCAGGCCCGCGGAGCTGGGCCGGGCGGTGGGCGCGCTGACCCGGGAGCTGGCCGCGGCGGAACCGGCGCAGGCGCTGGCCCTGGCCGAGGGGGCGGGGCTGGACGCGTGGGCCGCGCGCAACCTGGTGGAGTACGTCTCCGAGCAGCGGGAGGCCACCGGGCACGTGCCCGACGACCGGACCGTGGTCGTCGAGCGCTTCCGCGACCAGGTCGGGGACTGGCGCGCGGTCGTGCACTCCCCGCTGGGCGCGCGGGTGCACGCGCCGTGGGCGATGGCCCTGGCGCGGCGGCTGCGGGACCGGTTCGGCGCGGACGCGCAGGTCGTGCACGGCGACGACGGGATCGTGCTGCGGCTGCCGGACGCCGGGGGCTGGGACCGGCCGGGCGAGCTGGCCGACCTGGTGTCGCTGGACCCGGAGGAGGTGGAGGAGGCAGTCACCGGCGAGCTGCCCGGGTCGGCGCTGTTCGCCGCGCGGTTCCGCGAGTGCGCGGCGCGGGCCCTGCTGCTGCCCCGCCAGCGGCCGGACCGGCGGATGCCGCTGTGGCAGCAGCGGCTGCGGGCCTCCAACCTGTTGTCGGTGGCGGGCCGTTACGGGTCGTTCCCGATGGTGCTGGAGGCGGTGCGCGAGTGCCTGCGGGACGTGTTCGACGTGCCCGCCCTGGTGGAGGCGCTGGAGGGGGTCCGGTCCCGCCGGACACGGGTGGTGGAGGTGCGCACCGAGACGGCGTCGCCGTTCGCGCGCTCGCTGATGATGGAGTACACGGCGGCGTTCCTGTACGAGGGGGACGCCCCCGCGGCCGAGCTGCGCGCGCAGGCGCTGACCCTGGACACCTCTCTGCTGGCCGACCTGTTGGGCGAGGCGGACCTGCGGGAGCTGCTCGATCCGCGCGTGGTGGAGGAGGTCGGCGCGCTGTTGCAGCGGACCGCGCCCGGCTCGGGCGCCCGGGACGCCGAGGGGGCGGCCGACCTGCTGCGCGAGGTGGGGCCGCTGACCACGGAGGAGGCCGGGGCGCGGGGAGCCCGGCGGGAGTGGCTGGAGGAGCTGGAGTCCGCGGGCCGGGTGGTGCGGATGACCGTGGCGGGCGCCGAGCGCTGGTGCGCGGTGGAGGACGCGGCGCGGCTGCGCGACGCGCTGGGCGCGCGGCCGCCCGCCGGTGTCGCCGGGGCCCTCCTGGAGCCGGTGGAGGCGCCGACCCGCGACCTGGTCTCGCGCTACGCGCGCACGCACGGGCCGTTCTCCTCCGGGGAGGCCGCGGCGCGGCTGGGGCTCGGCGCGGACGTGGTGGAGGGCGTGCTGCGGGAGCTGTCCCGGCTGGGGCGCGTCCACCGGGGCGGGTTCCGGCCCGGCGGGACGGGCACCGAGTGGTGCGACGCCGACGTGCTGCGGCGGCTGCGGCGCGGGTCGGTCGCACGGCTGCGCAGCGAGGTGGAGCCGGTCGCGCAGACCGCCCTGGCCGCGTTCGCGCCGCTGTGGCAGCGCGCCGTCGCGGGCGAGCGGTGGCGCGGACCCGACGCGGTGTTCGAGGCCGTGGAGTCGCTGCGCGGCGCGACGGTGGCGGCGTCGGCGCTGGAGGCCCTCGTGCTGCCCTCCCGTGTGGAGGACTACGCGCCCCGGCGGTTGGACGAGCTGACGCAGGCGGGCGAGGTCGTCTGGGCCGGTGCGGGCGCGCTGCCCGGGCAGGACGGGTGGGTGTGCCTGGCCCCGGCCGACGAGGCGGCCCTGCTGCTGCCCGAACCGGTGCCGCCGCGGGAGGGCACCACGGCCCACGCGGTGCTGGAGGCGCTGTGCGGGGGCGGGGCGCTGTTCTTCCGCGACCTCGCCGACCGTGCGGCGGGCGCGTCGGGGGGTTCGGCCGTGACGGACGCGGAGCTGGTCGCGGCGCTGTGGGAGCTGGTGTGGTCGGGCTGTGTCACCAACGACACCCTGGCCCCGCTGCGCGCGGTGCTGGGCTCGGGGGCCGCCCCGCGCCGCGCGCCCTCGCGTGCGGGGCGGCTGGCGCGCCCGGTACTGCCCACCCGGTCGGGACCGCCCACGGCCGCGGGGCGGTGGTGGGCCCTGCCCGAGCGGGAGGGCGATCCCACCAGGCGGGTCCTGGCGCGGTTGGAGGCGCGCCTGGAGCGCCGGGGCGTGCTGGTGCGCGGCCACCAGGGCGGGCGGATCTCCCCGGACGAGTACCGGGTGCTGCGGACGATGGAGGAGTCGGGCCGGGTGCGCCGCGGTTACTTCGTGGACGGGCTGGGCGGCGCCCAGTTCGCGCTGCCGGGCGCCGTGGACCGGCTGCGCGCGGTTTCCGGCGGCGCGGCGGAACCGGTGGTGCTGGCGGCGACCGACCCGGCGAACCCGTTCGGCACGGACCTGGCCTGGCCCGGGGACGCCCAGGCAAGGCCGGGCCGGTCGGCGGGTTCGCTGGTGGTGATCGACGGGGGGCGGCTGACCCTGTACGTGGGGCGGGGCGGCCGCTCGGTGCTGACCTTCGGTTCGCCGCCCGCCCTGCTGGAGCGGGCGGCCCGCGCCCTGGCCGGGGCGGTGCGGGACGGACGCGCGGGAGCGTTGACGGTGGAGCGCGCCGACGGGGTCGAGGTGTTCGCGACGCCGGTGGACGCCGCGCTGGTGGCGGCGGGGTTCCACGTGACCCCGAAGGGGCTGCGCCTGCGCCCCTGACCCGCCCCGGCCGGACAGCCGCGGGGCGCGGGCCGGCGACGCGTCGCAGGGCGGTGTCCCCCGTCCGGCGGCGTCGGAGGGCCCGTGCGCGTGAGCGCGCACGGGCGGGCCCGCGCACCTTTCGCCGGGACGCGAAAACGGCTGGCCGCGGCGGCCGGAACCGGTCAGGATGGCGTCCGCGCCGGAGAGGGCACGAGTACGAGGGGGACCGGTGGGGCGACAGGGGATCCGACCGATGCGGCCGGAGGACGAACCGCGGGTGGTGGAGGTGTCGCTGGCGGCGGACACCGTGTTCGCCGCGGCCGGGGTGGTGCTGCCCCCCGACGACCCGCGGGAGGTGCTCGCGCACGCGGAACGGGTCCTGGTGGCCGAGGAGTCCGCCGGGGACACGGCCGGGGCCCTTCCCGCAGGCCCGGCCGAGGACCCCGAGACTGGCGGCCCCGTGGTCGGCCTGGCCGCGACAGTGACCGTGGACGGGTGCCCGCACCTGGAACAGCTGGCCGTGCACCCCGGGCACGGCAGGCGCGGGGTCGGCGGTGCCCTGCTGGAGGCGGTGTGCGCCGAGGCGGCCGCCGCCGGTAACACCCGCCTCACCCTCACCACCTTCCGCGACCTGCCGTGGAACGGGCCCTGGTACGCGGACCGCGGGTTCTCCGTGCTCCCCCCTGCGGAGTGGGGTCCGGGCCTGGAGGAGGTCTGGCGGGCCGAGGAGCGGGCGGGCATCCGGGTGCTGCCGCGCGTGGTGATGGTCCGGGAGCTGGCCCGGCAGTCCTGAGCCCTCCGTGCCCGGCCCGCGCGGGCCGGGTGGCCGCGCCCCGGCCGGGTGAGGGAGCCGGGGCGCGGACGGAGGAGCGGAAGGGACTGCCGGGGACGGGCTCCCGCTGGTGAAGGCCCGCGCCCGCCGCCGTGGGAGGGCTCCCATGGGGCCGGAGCCCGGCGGTTTCACACCGTCGAGGAGAAGACGTCCTCCCGGGCCCGTTCCAAGGCGTGCAGCAGAGCGCCCCGCACGACCGGGCTGCCCTCCACCCTTCCCAGCGCGACCTCGGTCGCGTTCGGGGCGATGCGCGCGGCGGCCGCTTGGACCCGCTCGGCCAGCTTCACACCGCCCGCCCTGGCCACGTCCCCGCCGAGCACCACCAGGCCGGGGTCCAGGATCACCGCGACCGCGGCCACCCCGCGGGCCAGGCGCTCGGCGAAGTCGTCCAGGAAGGCGTCCGCCTCCGGGGTCCCCGCGGCGGAGGCCGCCCCGACCACCTCGGTGACGTCGGTGCCCTCGATGCCGTACCCGGCGGCCAGCTCGACCACCTGCCCCGCCTTGACCAGCGCCTGGAACCCGTGGGGCAGCTCGCGGCTGACGCCGTCGCGCAGGGACTCGTAGCCGCCGGACAGGCCCACGTCGGTGGGCATGGGCGCCCCGGGCACGGGCAGGTAGCCGATCTCGCCCGCGCCTCCCGAGCGGCCCCGGTGGATGCGGCCGTCGATCATGGTGGACATGCCCACGCCGCCGTTGGCGCTGAGCCAGATGAGGACGAACTCGGCCACCCCGGCGGCGGCGCCCTCGGAGTGCTCGGCCAGGGCGGCCAGGTTCACGTCGTTCTCGATCATGACCGAGCGCTTGAGGTCGGCGCGCAGGGCCTCCAGGATGCCCTCGTGCCAGGACATCAGGTCGAAGGAGAAGCGGATGTCGCCGGTGCGGGGATCGACGACGCCGGGGGTGCCGATGACGCAGGCGCGGACCCTGTCCAGCGCGACCCCCGCGGTGTCGGCCAGGCGCATCACCGCGGTGTGGACGAGCGCGACGGGGTCGTCGGAGGCGCTGGGGTCGACCGCGACGTCGCTGACGATGCGGCCCGTGATGTCGGCGATCGTCGCGGTCACCCGGCTCGCGCTGACGTCCAGGGCCGCGACGTAGGCGCTCTCGGGCACCACCGCGTACAGCGCGGCGTTGGGCCCCCGCCCGCCCGCCTGGCTGCCCACGACGCGCACCAGGTCCCGCTCCTCCAGCCGCGCGAGCAGCTGGGAGGCGGTCACCTTGGAAAGGCCGGTACGCGTTCCCAGCTGCGTCCTGGTCAAGGGCCCCGCGGACAGGAGCAGTTCCAGTGCCGCGCGGTCGTTGAGCTGGCGTAGCAGCCGGGGAGTCCCCGGACGTTGAGACATAACCGTGACACCTCACCCTGTTTTTATTAGGAAAGTTTCCTGTTAATTTAGCTCACAACCTCACAGGAGGTCACGTCCTCGTAAGGCCCGCTTCGGGCCCTTCCGATACTCGCTGGGCCCTCCCGGTACCCGCTCCGGCCGGGCGGCCAACGTGCTATCCCAGCACAACCCCCACAAGACGTCGAGCCGCGGGGTGATTCCCACGATCATCCCAGGTCGGTTCGAGCACAGGCGTCGCACCCCGGCGCGTCGTGCGAAGGGAGAAGAGATACAGATGAGGTTCCCCAAGATCGCCGCGGCCACGGCCGTGGTCCTGCTCGCCTCAGCGTGCGGCGGCTCCGACTCCGGTGACGGGGGCGGCGAGGCCGACAGCCTGACCGTCTGGGTCATGGGCACCTCCCAGGAGCCCCTCGTCGAGTACTTCGAGGACGTCGAGGCGCGCTTCCAGGAGAGCAACCCGGACGTGGCCGTCGAGGTCGAGTTCATCCCCTGGCCCGACGCGCAGGAGGCCATCACCAACGCCCTCGCCGGCGGCGACGCCCCCGACGTGCTGGAGGTCGGCAACGACCAGGTCGCGGGCTGGGCCGCGCAGGGCGCCCTGATGGACATCACCGAGCAGGTGAGCGGCTGGGACGCCGCCGCGGGCATCGACGAGAACGCCCTGGAGTACGGCACCTACGAGGGCGTCCAGTACGGCGTCCCGTGGTTCTCGGGCGTGCGAACCCTGTACTACCGCGCGGACTGGCTGGAGGAGATCGGCCACGAGCCGCCGACGACCTGGGACGAGCTCGTCGAGGTGGCCGAGGCCATCGAGGAGGAGTACGACGTCCCCGGCTTCGCCGCGCCGACCGACTTCACCAACGGCATCGCCAGCTTCATCTGGAGCAACGGCGGCTCGATCGCGGAGCAGAACGGCGAGGAGTGGGAGGGCACCCTCACCGACCCCGCCACCGTCGAGGCCATCGAGTTCTACTCCAGCCTGACCACCGACGGCATCTCGCCGCAGGACTACGTCGGCCAGAACGAGCTCATCGCGCTGGCCGACATGGCCAACAGCCAGCTGGGCATGTACATCGACGGCGGCTGGGCGATCGGCTCCATGGAGGAGCAGGCCGAGGACCCGGCGGTCGTCGAGAACATCGTCGCCGCGCCCATCCCCGGCGCCGAGGGCATCGCCCCGGCCTTCGCGGGCGGTTCCGCCCTGACGGTGTTCACCACCACCGAGCACCCGGACCTGGCCTTCGAGCTGCTCACCGTCCTCGGCGACGAGGAGGGCGGCCAGGGCTACGCCGACGTCGCGGGCTTCTTCCCGGCATACCCGCACCTTCTGGAGAGCGAGACGTACCAGGAGGACCCCGCCACCGCCGCTGCCGCCGAGCAGATGCAGCACACCCAGTTCTTCCCGACCACCCCGCGCTGGACCGCGGCCGACCAGGACAACAAGATCCTGCCGGGCGCCGTCCTGGAGATCGTGCAGGGAGGCGACGCCGAGGAGGTCCTGGCGGCGGCCAACGAGGAGCTGACCTCGATCCTCAACGAGCCGGTCGAGTAGCCCCTCCCGTCTGACTGAGTAGAGCTGTGCGCGGGCGGGGTCCAACGGCCCCGCCCGCCGCGGTCGGCCCACGCCTCGATTGAGAAGACCATGGCACAAACCGTCGAACCAGCGCCCGCGCGCGAGCGGGAGGAGGCCGTGAAGGCCCCCGCCTCCGAGCCCGCACCTCGCCGCCGCCTCGCGCTTCCCACCCCGTACCTGCTCATCGCACCGGCTCTGATCCTCCTCGCGGTCGTGCTGCTGTGGCCGATCGTGCAGATGGTGTGGTACTCGCTCACCAGCTTCACCACCCGCAACCTCCTGCCCAACCAGCCGGGCCCGGCCTGGAACAACTTCGCCCACTACCAGACGCTGCTGACCGACCCCGAGTTCTGGGGGATCCTGCGCAACACGGTCGTGGTCTGCGTGCTGATGGTCGGCATCACGATGGTGCTGGGCACCCTCGTGGGGCTGCTGCTGAACAAGCTCCCCAAGTGGTTCTCGGGGTTCGTGGCCCTGGGCATGATGCTCGCCTGGGCCACCCCCGCGCTGAGCGCCTCCCTGGTCTTCCGCTGGCTGTTCCTGCCCGAGCGGGGCCTGGTCAACGTCATCCTGGACCGGCTGCCGGACTGGCTGGTGGGCAGCGGATGGCTCCAGTACAACTGGTTCCTCGAACCGCTCCCGCTGTTCTCGATCCTCGTCACCGTGATCGTCTGGCAGTCCTTCCCCTTCGTGGCCGTCTCCGTGCTCGCCGGGCTCAAGAGCATCCCCTACGAGCTGTACGAGGCCGCCAGGATGGACGGCGCGGGCGGCTGGAAGGCCTTCTGGAACGTCACGTTCCCGATGCTGCGCCCGCTGTTCGCCCTGCTGCTGGTCCTCCAGATCATCTGGGACCTGCGCGTGTTCACCCAGCTCTACATCCTGGCGAACAGCTTCCAGAACAAGGACGTCTACCTGCTCTCGTACTACATCTACCAGCAGGGCTTCAGCGCCAGCCCGGCCAACTACGGCATGGGTTCGGCCATCGCGGTGGTCATGACCGTGATGATCCTCGCCGTCACCGCGTACTACCTGCGCATCATGATCCGCCAGGGGGAGACCCGATGACCGCGATCGACCAGACCTCCGTCTCCGCCGTCCGCGAGCGCGCCACCGGGGGCGCCGGGACGGGCGGCCTGAACGGCCCCCGGCGCGTCTACCGCCGCGGCCCGCTGCGCCGGCTGCGGCGCCTGCCGCTGTACCTGGCCGGCCTCGCGGTGTTCCTGTTCTCGGTGTTCCCCGTGTACTGGATGGTCATCACGGCCTTCAAGCCGGTGGGCGAGATCTTCACCCGCGACCAGACGATCTTCCCGACGGCGCCGACCCTGGAGCACTTCGACCGGGTGCTCAACGGCCAGCTGATCCCCGGGGTGAACTTCTGGCAGTTCCTGGGCAACAGCCTGTTCCTCACCGTGGCCTCCGTGGCCATGGGAGCGTTCCTGTCGCTGCTGGCCGCCGTGGCCGTGGCCCGGTTCCGCTTCCGGCTGCGCACCGCGTTCATCATCCTGCTGCTGGTGATCCAGATGGTGCCGATGGAGGCGATGATCATCTCCATCTTCATCAACTTCCGCCAGCTGTCCGACGTCAGCGGCGTGGAGCTGCTCGGCAACCTGTCCGGCCTGCTCATCGTGTACACGGCCGTGTCCCTGCCGATCACCATCATGATGCTGCGGGGCTTCGTGGCCGCGGTGCCCAAGGAGCTGGAGGAGGCGGCGGCCATCGACGGCGCCAGCGCCTGGACCGTCTTCTGGCGCATCCTGATGCCCCTGGTCGCGCCGGGCCTGGTCGCGGCGAGCATCTTCGCCTTCATCACCGCGTGGAACGAGTTCATCGTCGCGCTGACGTTCCTGGGCCGCAGCACCGACAACTACACGCTGCCGCTGACGCTGTCCTACTACTTCGGCCGGTTCGGCACCGAGTGGGGGCCGATCATGGCCGCCTCCACCCTGCTGACCATCCCCGTGATGATCTTCTTCCTGTTCGTCCAGCGGCGCATGGTCTCCGGCCTGACCATGGGCGCGGTCAAGGGCTGACCGCGTCCCTCCCGCCGGGGCGGGTCCCGCGACGGACACCGCGGGCCCCGCTCCGGGCGCGCCCTCCCCCCGTTTGCCCGCCCTTCGTCTGCCCGACCACGGGCACCCCTTCGCTCACCGAACGGAGTTCGTCATGCCGTACGACCCGACCCTGGCGCGTCTGGCCAACGCCACGCTGCTGGTGCCCTTCGAGTCCTACCAAGCCCCGCGCTGGGTCCTGGAGGGTCTGGCGGACGGGATCTCCGGTGTCTGTCTGTTCCACAACAACCTGGACGGCCCCGAGCAGGTGACCGCGCTCAACGCGACCCTGGCCGGGGTCACCGACACCCCGCTGATCTCCCTGGACGAGGAGGGCGGCGACGTCACCCGCATCGGCCAGGCGCAGGGCAGCGACTACCCCGGCAACGCGGCCCTGGGCGCGGTGGACGACCCCGGCCTGACCCGCGCCACCCTGCGCTCCCTGGGCGGGCGCCTGGCCGAGCTGGGCTTCAACCTGGATCTGGCGCCCTCGGTGGACGTCAACGTCGCCGACGACAACCCGGTGATCGGCACCCGCTCCTTCGGCTCCGACCCCGAACTGGTGGCCCGGCACGCGGCGGCCGCCGTGCTCGGCCTCCAGGAGGCGGGCGTGGCCGCGTGCGCCAAGCACTTCCCCGGCCACGGCGCCACCTCCCAGGACTCCCACCACGTGCTGCCGCGCGTGGAGGCCGACGCCGACCTGCTGCGCCGCCGCGAGCTGCTGCCGTTCCGCGCGGCCGTGGAGGCGGGCGTCCGGTCGATCCTGACCGCGCACATCGAGATGCCGGGCCTGGGCGGCGACGGCCCCGCCACGCTCACCCCGCGCATCCTCAACGACCTGCTCCGCGGCGAGCTGGGCTTCACCGGCACCGTGGTCAGCGACGCCATGGACATGCAGGGCGTCAGCGGCCGGATCGGCATCCCCGAGGCCTGCGTGCGCGCGGTGGCCGCCGGGGTGGACCTGCTGTGCCTGGGTCGGTTCGTCTACGCCGACCAGGTCGAGCTGATCCGCGCCGCGCTGGTGGACGCGGTCCGGGAGGGCCGCCTGTCCGGGGAGCGCCTGGAGGAGGCCGCCGGACGCAACGCCGAGCTGCGGAGCTGGATCCGCACGGCCCAGACCCGGCGCCCGGACGTGCCCGCGGCCGACGGGGTGGGCCTGGTCGGCGCCCGCCGGGCGGTGCGCGTGGACGGCGACCTGCCGCCGCTGGCGGACCCCTACGTGGTGGAGGTGGACGCCCCCTCCGGCATGGCGGTGGGCGAGGTCCCCTGGGGCCTGTCCCCCTGGTTCCCGGGCACCGAACGGGTCACCCCCGACGTCGCGCACGCCGACCGGCTGGCCGCCAGCGCCCGGGACCGCGACCTGGTCGTGGTGGTGCGGGACGCGCACCGCTACCCCTCCGCCCAGGCGCTCGTCAACCGCCTGCTCAGCGCGCACCCCGACGCCGTGGTGGTGGAGATGGGGCTGCCCATCTGGCGGCCCGACTGCGGCGCGCACGTGAGCACCTACGGCGCCGCGCACGTGAACGGGCTGAGCGCGGCGGAGCTGCTGGGGGCCCCGGTGGGCGCCCCCTCCCCCGGCGTGAACTGAGCGCCCCGGCCCCGCTCCCCGACCCGGCCGGTCCGCGACCGGCCGGGTCGGCGCGTTCGGGTGACGCCCGTCACCACGGCGGACATACTGGGGCGGGACACCCCGGGAGCGGGGACGTCACCGATGTCCCCGCAACCCGGTAGGAGAAGTACCCTTGGCCTGAAGCATCCCGGTCGGCGGCGTTCCCGTCGACGACCGGTGCCCCATTCGCCCACTTACACACGGCATAATCACAGCATGCGCCTTTCAGCCCGGGTCGACTACGCGCTACGCGCGGCGGCGGAACTCGCCGTCGCCGACGAGGGGCCGGTGACGGCCGAACAGCTCGCACGCGCGCAGGCCATCCCCGGAAAATTCCTCGAGAACATCCTCACCCAGCTACGCCGGGCCGGTCTGGTACGCAGCCAGCGCGGCCCCGTCGGCGGCTACTGGCTGGCCCGTCCGGCGGGGGAGATCTCCCTGGCCGACATCATCCGCGCGGTCGACGGACCGCTCGCCAACGTGCGCGGGGAACGCCCCGAGCACGTGGACTACGACGGCGCGGCCCGCAGCCTCCAGCAGGTGTGGATCGCGCTGCGCGCCAGTGAGCGCGCGATCCTGGAGGGCGTCAACCTCCAGCACCTGGTGACCAACGAGCTGCCCGAGACGGTGCGCTCGCTGGCCGAGGACCCCGAGGCCTGGGTGAACCACACCCACCGCTGACCGCCGCCCCGCGCGCAGGTCCCGTGAACACCGAAGGAGCCGACCGTCTGGTCGGCTCCTTCGTCGTGGTCACGGTGACGATGGACGGACAGTTCCGAGGAGGGGTCAGACCCCCACCATGTCGGCGACTTGGGGAACGCGATCCGGTACCGGGTCGATGCCGAGGTCCTGGGCGGAGACGGGGTCGGTCGTGACCGCGTCACCCAGCAGCGCGGCCTCCTGGAGCTCGGCGAGGGCGAGCTGGTCGGAGACCTCTCTCAGTACCTGCGAGAGCGGGACGCCCAGCGCCCCGCAGATCGAGGAGAGCAGTTCGGAAGAGGCTTCCTTCTGCCCGCGCTCGACCTCCGACAGGTAACCGAGGGATACACGTGCATCGGCCGACACCTCACGGAGGGTGCGGCCCTGGCGCTGCCGGAGCCGCCTGAGCACGTCACCAAGTAGGTGACGAAGCAGGACCATCATTCGCGCTCCCTCCCACCGGTAGCGACCTTCATATACACCACCGTACCTGTCCCACGCCCGATTCGGGCACCTCTTGCCGTCCTGTTCGCTGGAGGGGGAACCCCGCCCAGGGGTGGTTTTGTTCCCAAGGGTGAGGAAAGGAAGAACAGCCCGGAAAGTTCAGTCCCGGGCGTTTCCTTCCGTGCTCCCGCGCACAGCGGTGTCCAGGAGCAGCAGCGCCCCCTCGACCGTGCGGTATCGGATACCCGCACGGTCCCCGGTGAAACGGAAACGGCGGCCCCGCGTGGCCCCGTCGGGCGTGGCGACGGCCACAAAAACCGTGCCGACGGGCTGGCCGTCCTGGGGATCGGGTCCGGCCACGCCGGTGACCGCGACGCCGTAGTCGGAGCCCAGCAGGCGGCGGACGCCGAGCGCCATGTGCCCGGCGACCTCGGGGTGGACGGCGCCGTGCTCGGCCAGCAGGTCCGCGGGCACGCCCAGGACGCTGTCCTTGGCGTCGGTGGCGTAGGCCACGACGCCGCCCCGGTAGGTGCCCGAGGCACCCGGGATCGCGGTGAGGTGGGCGCCGACGAGGCCGCCGGTCAGCGACTCGGCGGTGGCGCAGGTGGCGCCGGCGGCGAGCAGGGCCCGGTGGGCGGCCCCGGCCGCGGCCAGTGCCGCGGCGCGCGGGTCCGGGTCACCGGGGACCGGCCGGTCCCGCTCCTCCGTCACGCGGCGGGGCCCTTGCGGGCGCGCACCGCGCGCACGGCGTCGAACACGTAGGTCAGGCCGGTCCACAGGGTGACCGCCAGCGCGGCGGCCATCACGACGTGCGCGAACCAGACGAAGACCTCGCTGAAGGGCAGCACCTGGAGCGGGAAGAGGTAGACGCTGATCGCGACGATCTGGAGGACCGTCTTGAGCTTGCCGCCCTGGCTGGCCGGCATGACCACGTAGCGCAGGACCGCGAAGCGCAGCGCCGTGATGCCCCACTCGCGGACCAGGATCGCGATGGTCACCCACCACCACAGGTCGCCCTGGAGGGAGAGCACCACCAGCGCGGAGCCGGTGAGCGCCTTGTCGGCGATGGGGTCGACGATCTTGCCGAAGTCGGTGACCAGGTTGCGGCGGCGGGCGATCTCGCCGTCGACCCGGTCGGTGATGGCGGCCAGCACGAAGACGGAGAAGGCGGCGAACCGCCACCACGAGCCGTCCAGGAACATGAACCACACGAAGAGCGGCACCATGACCAGGCGGCTCATCGTGAGGATGTTCGCGATATTCCACAGGGGAACGCGGGGGGCGGGGGTGGCCGCGGGGTCGGGGGTGCTCATCTGTCGGCGGCTTCCCCGTGGGTGTCGTCCTGCTCCGCGATGAGGTCGGCCCCGGCCGACTGGATGACGGTGGCGCGTACCAGGTCGCCGACGGCCAGGCCCTCGCCGTAGAGGATCGTGCTGCCGTCCACCTCGGGGGCCTGGTGCTCGGAGCGGCCCTCGTAGGCGCCGTCCTCCAGCACCGTCTCCACCAGGACGGTGACCTCCGAGCCGATCCGCTCCTCGGCGCGCTGGGCCATCAGCTCCTCGGAGAGGCGGTTGAGCCGGTCCACGCGCTCGGCGACGACCTCGTCGGGCAGCTTGCCCTCATGGCCGAAGGCCTCGGTGCCGTCCTCGTCGGAGTAGCCGAACACGCCGATGGCGTCCAGCCGGGCCTCGGAGAGGAAGGAGACCAGGTCCTCGAACTCGGCCTCGGTCTCACCGGGGAAGCCCACGATGAAGTTGGAGCGCGAGCCGGCCTCGGGGGCGCGCCCGCGGACCGTGTCCAGCAGCTCCAGGAAGCGCTCGCGGTCGCCGAAGCGGCGCATGCGGCGCAGCAGGGTGCCGCTGGCGTGCTGGAAGGACAGGTCGAAGTAGGGCACCACGCCGGGGGTCCCGGTGAGCACGTCCACCAGGCCGGGGCGGACCTCGGCGGGCTGGAGGTAGCTGACCCGGACCCGCTCCAGGCCCTCGACGGCGGCCAGGCGGGGCAGGAGCTTCTCCAGGGCGCGCACGTCGCCCAGGTCCTTGCCGTAGGAGGTGGAGTTCTCGCTGACCAGGAACACCTCGCGCACGCCCTCGGAGGCGAGCCACTCGGCCTCGCGCACGATGTCGTCGGGGCGGCGGGAGAGGTAGGCGCCCCGGAAGGTCGGGATGGCGCAGAAGGTGCAGCGCCGGTCGCAGCCGGAGGCGATCTTGAGGTTGGCCACCGGCCCGCCGACCAGGCGTCGGCGCGGGACGGAGGCGCGGTAGGGCAGCTCGGTGCCCTCGGCCCCGGCGGAGTCGGCGAAGCTGGCGTGGCCGGGGACGTGGGCCTGGGAGGCGTCGCGCTCGGCCGGGCTGATCGGCAGCAGCGTGCGCCGGTCGCGGGGGTCGTGCGGGACCAGGGTCCGCCCGGCCACGACGTCGTCGAGCCGGTCGGTGATGGCGGCGTAATCGTCGAAGCCGATGACCTGGGCCTCGGGCAGGGCCTGGGCCAGCTCGGAGCCGTAGCGCTCGGCCATGCACCCGGCGGCGACGACTCTGCCGCCGTTCTCCGCCGCTTCCAGGAGGGTCTCGATGGAGTCCTGCTTGGCCGCGTCGATGAACCCGCAGGTGTTGACGATGGTGACGTCGGCCTCGGAGTCGCCCTCGACGAGGTCCCAGCCGCCAGCGGACAGGCGCCCGGCCAGCTCTTCGGAGTCGACCTCGTTACGCGCACACCCCAGGGTGACGAGTGAGACAGTACGGCGCGATGACATGGCTTCCAAGCGTGTGGGAGAGCTTCGGGTGGCGCGGGGGCCGTCCCGGACCGGTCGGCCGTGCTCGGAGCACGGCGCGGTCCGGCGCCGCCCGCAGCCCCCCACATTACCTTGGCCGGCTCACCCGCCCGTACCCCGGCCCGGATCGCTCCGGGCCGGGGCGCGGTCCGGTCACTGCCGCACGCCGTCCGGGCCGATGACGATCTCCTTGACCTCGCCCGGAAGACCGAGGGGGCCGGAGCTCTCGCCGTCGACGGTCACGCTGACCGCCCCGGCGTCGCCGACCCACAGGCTGAGCATGTCCTCGGTCACGTACTCCTTGACGTCGCCCTCCAGCAGGTAGCCGACGTAGAGGTCCTCTCCGTCGGCCCCGGTGACCTCGACCCAGCTGCGTCCGGAGGCGCCGAGTTCGACGGTGAACTCGACGGGCCCCTGCTCCGCCGCGGCCTCCTCCGCCCCCACGGCTGAGTCGACGGTCCTCTCGGTGGCGGAGGAGTCGAAGGCCGAGCGCAACGGGTTGCCCGCGTCCCAGTCCTGCCAGGTGCGGACCCCGACGAAGAGCGCCAGGAGGAAGATGGCCCCGACCACGGCCCAGGGCCAGTGGCGCCGGACGGCGTCGACGGGCCGGGGCCGCGCGGCGATGACCACGGGACGGGTGACGGGGTCGCCCCGGCCGTGCCTGCCGACCCGGGTCCCGCCCGGCTGGGGACCGCGGGCCCGGGGCCCGCTGCTCCGGTGCCTGCCGTCGGCGTGCCCGCCCCGCACGGGTCCGATCCGCGCGGTGCCGACGTCGGCGGCCCCGTCCTCGGGCGCTCCGTCCTCGGGCGCCCGGGCACGGGGGCGGCGTCCCTCCGCGGTCTCGCGGGGACCGGGGATCCACCCGGCCAGCCGCGGCCTGCGGGGCCCACGGTGCTCCTGGGGTCCACGGTGCTCCTGGGTCTCCTGGGGCTCCTCGTCGGGCTGGCGCGTCAGGAACTGCCTGCGTTCGAAGTGGCCCCAGCGCTGGGCGCCGACCCCGGAGTCGTCCTCGCCGAAGCGGTGGGCCATCACCGCCTCCCCGTCCTCCCCGGAACGGGTCTCGGCGCGCGCCGCGGCGGCCACGCGGGCCGCCTCGGGCACGGACGCCGGGTGGCGCTGCGGGGGGACGAAGGCGGGTATGGCGCGGGACGCGTGCTCGCGGTCGTACTCGGCCAGGAGCGGTGCCGGGTCCAGGCCGAGCGTGCGGCAGATGCCGCGGATGTGGCCGCGTGCGTAGAAGTCCCCGCCGCAGGAGAAGAAGTCCTCCTGCTCGATGGCCGTGAGGACGGGTTCCCGGATACGTGTACGGATGCTGAGGTCCGCGACCGTGTACCCCGCCGCGACCCGGGCGGCGGACAGGGTCTGACCGATCGTCGCCATGCGCACTCCCCCCGCGACTGTGTGTAGCTGCAAGAGACCACTCTGCCGCCCGGGGCGCTTTCGCGCAGGTCACCACGCCCCATGAAGCCTCCAAGATCCCACCAAATCGGGCATGCCTGTTTTTAAGGGATGCCAGTGGAGTTTCGGGAAAGGCCGTAACACGGGGCCTGAAGCCCGACTTCCCGGGTCCCGGTCGGCGCCCGCGCGCCGCCGCGCGGGGGCGGCGGCGCGGGTCAGGAACCCCGGATGTCGGCCAGCACGGCGGGCAGGTCGTCGGGCTGGACGAGCACGTCGCGGGCCTTGGAGCCCTCGCTGGGGCCGACCACGTCGCGGCTCTCCATGAGGTCCATCAGACGGCCCGCCTTGGCGAAGCCCACGCGCAGCTTGCGCTGGAGCATGGACGTGGACCCGAACTGGGTGGTGACCACCAGCTCGACGGCCTGCAGGAGCAGGTCCAGGTCGTCGCCGATCTCCTCGTCGATCTCCTTCTTCTTGGTGTCGGGGGCGGCCACGTCCTCGCGGTAGCTGGGCTCGGACTGCTTCTTGCAGTGCTCGACGATCGCCCGGATCTCCTTCTCCCCCACCCAGGCGTTCTGGAGGCGGATGGGCTTGCCCGCGCCCATGGGGAGGAAGAGCGAGTCGCCCTTGCCGACCAGCTTCTCGGCGCCGGGCTGGTCGAGGATGACGCGGCTGTCGGAGAGGCTGGAGGTGGCGAAGGCCAGGCGGGAGGGCACGTTGGCCTTGATAAGGCCGGTGACGACGTCGACGCTGGGCCGCTGGGTGGCCAGCACCAGGTGGATCCCGGCGGCGCGGGCCAGCTGGGTGATGCGCACGACGGCGTCCTCCACGTCGCGGGGGGCGACCATCATCAGGTCGGCCAGCTCGTCCACGATGACCAGCAGGTAGGGGTAGGGCTCGTACTGGCGCTCGCTGCCGGGCGGGGCGGTCAGCTCCCCCGTGCGCACGGCGGCGTTGAAGTCGTCCACGTGCCGGTACCCGGAGGCGGCCAGGTCGTCGTAGCGCCGGTCCATCTCCCCCACCACCCACTGGAGGGCCTCCGCGGCCCGCTTGGGGTTGGTGATAATCGGGGTGATCAGGTGCGGGATGCCCTCGTACATGGTCAGCTCGACCCGCTTGGGGTCGACCAGGATCATCCGCACCTCGTCGGGGGTGGCGCGCATCATCAGCGAGGTGATGAGCCCGTTGATGCAGGTGGACTTGCCCGCGCCGGTGGCGCCGGCGACCAGGACGTGCGGCATCTTGGCCAGGTTCGCGACCACGTTGGAGCCCTCGACGTCCTTGCCCAGACCCACCAGCATGGGGTGGTCGTCGGAGGTCGCCGCGGGCGAGCGCAGCACGTCGCCCAGGCTCACCAGGTCCTTGTCGGTGTTGGGGATCTCCACGCCGATGGCGGACTTGCCGGGGATGGGCGACTGGATGCGCACGTCGGCGCTCTTGACCGCCAGGGAGATGTTCTTGGCCAGGGCGGTGACCTTCTCGACCTTGACCGCGGGGCCCAGTTCGATCTCGTAGCGCGTCACCGTCGGCCCGCGGGTGAAGCCGGTGACGTCGGCGTCGATGTTGAACTGGGTGAGCACCCCCGACAGGGCTTCGACGACCTCGTCGTTGGCCTTGGTGCGCGGCTTGACCGGGCTGCCGGGCTTGAGCATGGTCGGCGCGGGCAGCTCGTAGTCGCCCTCCACCACGCGGGAGGGGATGGTGAGCTGCTCGGTGGTGGCGGGGGCCGGGGTGGGGTCGGGGACCTCCCGCTTGGCGCGGGCGGCCTTCCTGCCCTTGGGCGCGGCCTCCGCCTCGGCCGCGGCCGGTTCCGCGGCCCCGGCGCCGGTCCGCGCGCCCTCCTCCTCGTCGGTGAGGGCGGGGGCGATCGGCTCGTCGGGCAGCACCGGGCTGTCGTAGGGGCGCTCGTGGTCGCCCGCGACCGTGCCCGTGGCCTTCTTGGCCCTGGGCGCGCTCCTGCGCGGCTTGGCGGGCTTCTTCTTGTCCGCCCCCAGGAGGCCGATGCCCGCGTCGGGGCCGGTGTCGCGCTCCATGAGCGCGCCGAACAGGATCTGGAGGCGCTCGGGGATGCGCCGGATGGGTGTGGCGGTGACCACGAGGATCCCGAAGACCAGCACCAGGGCCAGCAGGACGCCGGTCAGCCACGGGGTGACGACGGCGCTGAGCGGCCCCGAGGCGACGAAGCCGATGAGCCCCCCGGCCTCCTGGAGGGCCGCCAGGCCCTCGGAGGGCTGCGGGATGCCGTGGGCGATGTGTATGAGGCCGAGCAGGCCCAGCATGATCGAGCTGAAGCCGATGAGCAGCCGCCCGGCGTCGCCCTCCTTGCTGTCGCCCGGGGTGCGCATGAGCCTGACCGCGATCGGCAGGAACAGCAGCGGCAGGATCGGCGAGAACGTGCCGAAGGCGCCGACCACGACCGTGCGGGTGTACTCCAGGAGCAGCCCGTCGCTGTTCCACCACACGGCGGCGGCGATGAGGACGCCCGCGGCCAGCAGGACCAGCCCGGCGCCGTCGCGGCGCAGGTCGGGGTCGAGGCCGCGCGCGCCGCGGCCGACCGCGCGGGCGGAGCCGCCGACGGTGTGCGCGACGAGCTTCCACAGCACCAGCAGGAACTGGCCGAACATGGTGACGGCGAAGGCGATGGGCCCGTCGGGCATGCGCTTCTTCGCCGCGGGCTTGCGCGCGGCGGGCTTCTTGCGTCCGGAACCGCCGGAGGAGGCGCGCGTGGCCATGGGGTCACCTCCAGGGGACGGGGTCGTGCGGACGGTCGGGCAGGACGGCCCGCCACGGCGGGCAGCCTACTGCGGCGTCCACCCCTCGCGCCCGTATCCCGCGCGGCGTGTCGCACGGACGCCGCTGTGCTCCCCGTCCCACCGCCGCCCCGGCCCGGGCCCCCGGTTCCGCCACCGCCCCGGTACCGGTTCCCGGTCCCGGCGACGCGAACGGCCCGGACGCGCCGCGGGGCGTCGTCGGGCCGTTCGTCGTCGTCGGGTGCCGGTCAGACCTCGACCAGGACGGGGATGATCATGGGCCGCCGCCGGTAGGTCTCGTTGACCCAGCGGCCGGCGCTGCGGCGGATGAGCTGGCGCAGCTGGTGGGGGTCGTTGACCCCGTCCCGGGCCGCCTTGTCCAGCGCGTCCTGGATCCGGTCGATGACGTCGTCGTAGGCGTCGGCGCCGATGCCCGCGCCCCGCGTGTGGATCTCGGGCTCGCCCAGGATCTTGCCGGAGCCGGAGTCCACCGCCACGACGACGGAGATGAACCCCTCCTCGCCGAGGACCCGGCGGTCCTTGAGCGCGGCGTCGGTGACGTCGCCGACCGAGGAGCCGTCCACGTACACGTACCCGGCCTGCACCGCGCCGACGATCCTGGCCCGGTTCTTGTGCAGGTCGACGACCACGCCGTCCTCGGCGATGACGATCCGGTCGCTCGGGACCCCGGTCAGCTTGGCGAGGTCGGCGTGGGCGCGCATGTGCCGCCACTCGCCGTGCACGGGCATGAAGTTGCGCGGGCGGACCATGTTGAGCACGTACATCAGCTCGCCTGCGGGCGCGTGGCCGGAGACGTGCACCAGGGCGTTGCCCTTGTGCACGACCTTGGCCCCCCAGCGGGTCAGGCCGTTGATCACCCGGTTGACCGAGTTCTCGTTGCCCGGGATCAGCGACGAGGCGAGCAGGATGGTGTCGCCCTCCTCGATGCGGATCTGGTGGTCCCGGTTGGCCATGCGGCTGAGCGCGGCCATCGGCTCGCCCTGCGAGCCCGTGCACACCAGGAGCACCTCGTCCGGGCGCATCTGGTCGAGCTGCTTGACGTCGACGACGGTGTCGCCGGGGATGCTCAGGTAGCCCAGGTCGCGCGCGATGTTCATGTTGCGGACCATGGAGCGGCCCACGAAGGCGATCTTGCGCCCGTGCTCGACGGCCGCGTCGATGACCTGCTGGACGCGGTGCACGTGCGAGGCGAAGCAGGCCACCACGATGCGCTTCTGGGACTGCCGGAACACCTTGTCGATGGCCTCGGTCAGGTTGCGCTCGTTGACGATGAAGCCGGGCTGCTCGGCGTTGGTGGAGTCCGACAGCAGCAGGTCCACGCCCTCGTCGCCGAACCGGGCGAACCCGGCCAGGTCGGTCAGGCGCCCGTCCAGCGGCAGCTGGTCCATCTTGAAGTCGCCGGTGTGCAGCACCGACCCGCCCGGGGTGCGGATGCCCACGGCCAGCGCGTCCGGGATGGAGTGGTTGACCGCGAAGAACTCCAGGTCGAAGGGGCCGAAGTCGTGCCGCTCGCCCTCCTCCACCAGCACGGTCTCGGGCTTGATGCGGTGCTCGCCGAGCTTGGCGGTGATCAGCGCCAGGGTGAGCTTGGAGCCGACGATCGGGATGTCGGCCCGCTCACGCAGCAGGAACGGCACGCCGCCGATGTGGTCCTCGTGCCCGTGGGTGAGCACGACCGCCTCGATGTCGTCGAGCCGGTCCCGGATGTACTCGAAGTCCGGCAGGATCAGGTCGACGCCGGGCTGCTCCTCCTCGGGGAAGAGCACGCCGCAGTCCACGATGAGCAGGCGCCCGCCGTACTCGAAGACCGTCATGTTGCGGCCGATCTCGCCGAGGCCGCCCAGCGGGACGATGCGCAGCACGCCCTTGCCCAGGGGCGGCGGCGAGCCCAGTTCGGGGTGCGGGTGGCTCATACGGATCCCTCCGTGAGGCGCTCGACGGCGACGGCGCTGGCCGGGACGGCCTGGTGCGGGGCGAGCCCGATCGGGCCCTTGACGCCCGCGGCGGCCAGGTCCTCGCGCAGGAGTGCCTGGAGCTCGGCGGAGGCGTCGGCGAGCGGGGTGCGGACCGGCCCGGAGGGCAGGCCGAACAGGTTGAGGACGGCCTTGGTCGTGATGACGCCCTGGGTGCGGAACATGCCCGTGTAGACCGGCGTGAGGCGGCGGTGGATGGCCAGGGCCTGGCCGACCTCGCCCTTCTCGAAGGCGTCGATCATGTCGCGCAGGTCGGCGCCCACGATGTGGCCGACGACGCTGACGAACCCGGCCGCGCCGACGGACAGCAGCGGCAGGTTGAGGATGTCGGTGCCGCAGTAGAAGGCCAGGTCGGTGCGCTCCATGACCCAGGAGCTGGCGCCGACGTTGTCCTTGGCGTCCTTGTTGGCGACGATGCGCGGGTGCTCGGCCAGGCGGACCAGGGTCTCGGAGGCGATCGGCGTCCCGGTGCGGTGCGGGATGTCGTAGAGCATCACCGGCAGGTCGGTGGAGTCGGCGATCGACGTGAAGTGCCGGATGAGGCCTTCCTGCGGCGGCTTGTTGTAGTAGGGGGTGACGGTCAGCAGACCGTGCGCCCCCGCCTTCTCGGCCGCCTGGGCCAGCCGGATGCTGTGGCGGGTGTCGTTGGTGCCGACCCCGGCCACGATCGTGGCGCGGTCGCCGACCGCCTCCAGGACGGTGCGCAGCAGCCGGTCCTTCTCGTCGTCGCTGGTGGTCGGTGACTCACCGGTGGTGCCGCTGATGACGAGGCCGTCGTTGTGCTGTTCGTCGACGAGGTAGGTGGCCAGTCGGGCCGCGCCCTCGTAGTCGAGTTCCCCGTCCTCCAGCATCGGAGTGACCATCGCGGTCAACATCTTGCCGAACGGGCGGTTCTTGGTGTCCATCATCGTGTGTGAAAGGCGTGCGGACCGCCGCCCTCGGGCGGTGGGGTCCGTGGTTGCCCCTCCTCCTCTCGGTGTACTCCGAAACAGTTGTGGTGACCCGTGCGGGTGTGCCTCGGGCACGGGTGGTCGGCGCTGCGTGTGCGCCACCGCGACCGGCGGATGCGCGACGGTCGCGGGAAAGATCTGTGGTGCCCCCGTGGCGGGGGCTGGGGGCCTGGCCCCGTCCGGTCCACCGTCCTCGTGGGTCGAGGTTGAGTGGTCCCCGGCAAGACGAACCTACCCGTCCCGGGCCCGTGCCATCCGGCCGGGCCCGGGTCCGCCCGCGGTTCGGGGCGGACGGAGTCCGTGGTAGGAGACTAGTCGTCGTTCCCGTCGGGCAGGAACATGCTGAGCAGCCAGCTGACGATGGTGACGACGATCGCGCCCCAGAAGGCGGGCCAGAACCCGTCGATGTGGAAGGGCAGGTCGAACAGGCCCGCGATCCAGTTGGTGAGCATGAGCAGCAGCGCGTTCACCAGGAGGCCGATCAGCCCCAGGGTCAGAGCGTAGAACAGGCATCCGACCGTTTTGACGATCGGTTTGATGACCGCGTTGACCACGCCGAAGATGGCGCCGACGGCCAGGTAGACCAGGATCTGGCCGACCGTGTCCTGCGCGGTGACTTCGATGCCGTCGATCAGGAGGACAGCCGCCCAAAGGGCGAGCGCGTTCACGATAACTCTGATAATGAGGCTCACAACGTAGATGTTCCCATGCTGTGGCAAGGTCCGGAAACTCCGGCGTAGGTGATCTTGTCGCCAGGCGTGTCGCCCACCTCAGAAGGAGAGCCCCCCGTGTCCAGTGCCCGGTTCGTCCGTCCCGCCCGTACCGCCGACGTGGACGCGGTCGTCGACATCCAGGTGGCGTCGTGGCGGGCGGTGTACGGGGCGCTGCTGCCCGAGGAGGTGTCCGGGGCCCTGGGCGGCGAGGAGGCCCGGGGGCGGTTCCGCGAGCAGTGGACGGCGGCCCTGGAGTCGCCGCCGACCTCCCGGCACCGGCTGGTGGTGGCCACCGACGAGGTGGAGGGAACGCGCACGGTCGCGGGCTTCGCCGCGTTCGGCCCCGCCGGGGACCCGGACCTGTGGCCCGCCAAGGACGCGGAGGTGTTCGCCCTGCACGTGGACCCCGCGCGGGCGCGCCAGGGGCACGGCAGCCGCCTGGTGAACGCGTGCGTGGACCACCTGGTCGAGGACGGTTTCGCCACCCTGCACGTGTGGGTGCCCGAGGCCGACAACGCCCTGCGGGCCTTCTTCGAGGCCTCGGGCTGGCGCGCGGACGGCGCCCGCCGCGAGATCGACATGGGGCGGCTGCTGCCGATGGTGCGCCTGCACGCGGCCATCTCCCAGTAACGGGAGGGGCCGGAGCGCGGGTCGGCCGGGCCGAGCGGGAGGGGCCCGTCCGCGCCCCGGCGCCGGGGCGCGGACGGGAGCGCCGCCGACAGGGTCTAACGTGGGGTGGTTGTCGCGGCGCGCACGGGCGCGCCGGTGGTGAGCGGGGAGGGGCCGGAGCGTGGCCACGGTCAGTGAATGGGTCTCGGGGCTGCGTCCCCTTACGCTTCCGAATTCGATCGTTCCGGTGGCGGTCGGCACGGCCCTGGCCTTCGCCCTGGACGGGTTCGTCTGGTGGAAGGCGCTGCTGGCCCTGGTGGTGTCCATGGCGCTCCAGGTCGGCGTGAACTTCGCCAACGACTACAGCGACGGCGTCAAGGGCACCGACACCGAGGCGCGGACGGGGCCGACCCGGCTGACCGCGACCGGTCTGGCCGCCCCGCGGCAGGTGCTGGCTGCGGCCCTGGCCAGCTTCGCGTTCGCGGGGGTGGTGGGCCTGGTGCTGGTGGCCACGTCCTCGTGGTGGCTGCTGCTGGTGGGCGCCCTGGCGATCGCGGCGGCCTGGTACTACACGGGGGGCCGCAGCCCCTACGGGTACCGGGGCCTGGGCGAGGTCTCGGTGTTCGTGTTCTTCGGCGTCGTGGCCGTGGTGGGCACGGTCTTCGTGCAACTGGGCTCCGCGCCCTGGCAGGCGTGGGTGGCGTCGGTGCCGGTGGGCCTGCTGTCCTGCTCGGTACTGGTGATCAACAACCTGCGCGACATCCCGACCGACCGCGAGACCGGCAAGGTCACGCTGGCCGTGCGGCTGGGCGACGCCGGCACCCGTCGCCTGTACGGGGGCGCGATCGTGCTGTCCTACCTGGTGGCGCTGGCGCTGACCCCGGTGTTCTGGTGGACGCCGCTGGTGCTGGTGTCGGCGCCGCTGGCGGTGCCCCCGCTGCGGCGCGTGCTGGGCGGCCAGACCGGCCGCGACCTGGTGCTGGGCCTGGGTGAGACCGGGCGGCTCCAGATGGCGTTCGGCGTGCTGTTCTCGGTCGCCCTGCTCCTGGGGTGAGGCGGTTGCCGCGCGCGGTCGACGGGCCCTTCGTAAGCGGTCACGGGCGCGCCCGTGACCGTCGGGAGACCCACGGGTCCTAGCCTTTCGAGGCATGGCGACCCCCCGCACGACCGCCGCGGCGCTCATCGCCGCGGCGCTGACGCTGATCGCGACCGCCTGCTCCGGAGGCAACCCGGCCGAGGCCCCCCAGGGACCCGAGGCCTCCTTCGACCACAGAACCGACCCCCCGCAGGGGAGTCCCCCGCCGACCGGGGCGGCGCGGGAGGACCCGCCCCCGCCTCCCGTGTCCGGGGACGGCGGGGCGGAGGGGACCGCGGGGGCGGAGGAGGGCCGCGAACCCCGGGAGCCGCGCGACGAGGTGACCGTGCGGCGCGGGGGCACCGAGCTGATCGTGAGCGTGCGCGAGCTGGTCAGCGGCGGGGCCACGGTCGAACTGGTGCTGCGGATCCACAACGGCGGGGACGCCGACAGCCCGGCGTTCGCGGAGCTGGTCGGGTCGGACGAGGGCATGGCCGCCGTCGAGCTGGTCGACGCCGCCAACGGCAGGGTGCACCGCGTGGCGCGCGACTCCTCGGGCGGATGCGTCTGCTCCGACCCCGACCCGGCGCTGGTGCTGCGGCCGGGCGACTCCGTGGAGCTCAGCGCGACCTTCGCGGCCCCGCCGGAGGACGTGCGGGCGATGGACGTGCGCGTCCCGCTCGCCGGTACGTTCACCGGGGTGCGCGTTGTCCGCGGATGAGGGGCGGGGCGCTCCGGGACGGACCGGTTCCCGCCCGAGGCGGCTCCTCGGCCCCCTCGTGCTGGCCGCCCTGGCCGCCGCCTACACCGCCTACCTCGGGTACGCCCTGATGTGGGAGCCGCCGCAGCCCCCGCCCGCCGGGCACCGAGGCGAGCTGATCGTCCCACCGGTCAACGGCGCCCCGGTCGCCACCGCCCCCGTCCTGGACCTGGAGGCGGGGGTGGAGGAGCTGGAGGCTCCCGTGGAGGACCTGGACCTGCCGGTGGCGGGCGGAGGCTGAGACGACACGCCGGACGCCGGGATGCGGCGCCCGGTCCCCGGTCAGGCGGGGACGGGTTAGGATGCGCGCACCCCAGACACGCGCGTACGACACGGCAGGGAGAGACGACACCGTGCCCAGCGAGAACACCGCCCCCGACCCCCTCGACCACGTTCCGGATCCGGAGGAGTGGGCGCGGCGCTCGGCCCTCCAGGCCGCGGCGTTCGACGCGATCGGCGAGCGCTACGACGAGGCATTCCCCCGCAAGGAGGGCCAGGAGGACCGGGTGCGCCGGCTGCTGGACCTGCTGCCGCCCGGCGCGCACGTGCTCGACCTGGGCTCGGGCACGGGCGTGCCCACCGCCCGGCAGCTGGTGGCGGCGGGGGCGCGGGTGACCGGTTACGAGATCTCCGGGCGGATGGTCGAGATCGCCCGCCGCAACGTGCCGGAGGCGACGTTCGTCCGGGCCGACATCCTCGACCTGGACCCCGCGGAGTCCTCGTACGACGCCATCGTGGCGTTCTTCTCCCTGCTGTGCCTGCCCAAGGCCCGTATCCCCGAGGCGCTGAGCCGCGTGCGCGCCTCGCTGGTCCCGGGGGGCCTGCTGTGCCTGTCCATGGTGGAGGCCGACCTGGACGACGCCCCGATTCCCTTCCTGGGCAAGGACATCCGGGTGTCGGGCTACCCGAACGGGGAGCTGCGCCGGGTGGTGGAGGAGGCCGGGCTGGTCGTGGAGGACGAGCGGATCGTCTCCTACGAGCCCGAAGGCGCCCGGCCCGAGGTCCAGGTGTTCCTCACCTGCCGTCGCGGCGCGTGAGACGGGACGGGGGCCGCGCGCAGTGCGCGGCCCCCGTGCGGTGGTCCGGAGAGCGTTCCCGTCCGCGACGGTCCGGGGCGGTCGGCTAGTCCAGGTCCAGGAGCGCGTCCAGGCCCACGGTGAGGGGGTCGGCGAGGCCGTCCACCCCGCGCACGCCCAGCAGCACGCCCGGCATGAACGAGGCGCGGTTCATCGAGTCGTGCCGGATCTTGAGGGTCTCCCCGTCGGTACCGAACACGACCTCCTGGTGGGCGATGAGCCCGGAGATGCGCAGAGCGTGCACCCGCACACCCTCCACGTCGGCGCCGCGGGCGCCGGGGATCTCGGAGGTGGTGGCGTCGGGCATCGGCGCTGCCCCGGCCCCGCGGCGGGCCTCGGCGACCAGCTCGGCGGTCCGGTAGGCGGTGCCGCTGGGGGCGTCGGCCTTGTTCGGGTGGTGCAGCTCGATGATCTCGGTCGAGTCGAAGTACGGCGCGGCCTTGCGCGCGAAGTGCATCATCAGGACGGCGGCGATGCCGAAGTTGGGGGCGATGAGCACCTTGGCCCCGGGCTTCGCCTCCTGCATCCGGCGCACGCGCTCCAGCCTGGCCTCGTCGAACCCGCTGGTGCCGACGACGGCGTGGATCCCGTGGCCGATGAGCCACTCCAGGTTGTCCATCACCGCCTCGGGGTGGGTGAAGTCGACGACGCAGTCGGCCCCCAGCACCGCGTCCCTGTCGCTGGCGGCGTCCACCCCAGCGACGAGTTCCATGTCGTCGGCGCCCCGCACCGCTCGGACGACCTCTGACCCCATGCGCCCGTCGGCGCCGAAAACTCCTACCTTGAACACGGCACGAGCGTACCGGAGCCGGGGAGGCGGGTCGTCGCGGCCCGGCCCGCGACGTGGGCGGACGGGCCCGGCCGGGCCGCCGCCGCGACCGCCCGGACCGGGCACTCCGGTGTCAGCGGACGTCGGCCAGGGTGAGCGCGAAGTCCCCCGCGGGGTCGGTCCACCAGTGGGTGAGGGCGAACCCCGCCCCCTCCAGCTCCGCGGTCAGCCCCTCACGTCGGAACTTGGCGGATACCTCGGTGCGCATCTCCTCCCCGGGGGCGAACTCGACCTCCAGGTCCAGGTCGGCGACCCGCACGCGCTGGGCGGCCCGGGAGCGCAGCCGCATCTCGATCCACTCGCGCTCGGCGTTCCAGCGCGCCACGTGGTCGAAGGCGGCCGGGTCGAAGTCGGCGCCGAGCCGGTGGTTGATGACGGCGAGGACGTTGCGGTCGAAGGCCGCGGTGACCCCCTGTGCGTCGTCGTAGGCGGCGACCAGTCGGGCGGGGTCCTTGACCAGGTCCGCGCCCAGCAGCAGCGAGTCCCCGGGGCGCAGGACGCCGCGGACGTCGCGCAGGAAGGCGGCGCGCGGTTCCGGTTCCTGGTTGCCGATGGTGGAGCCCAGGACGGCCAGCAGCTGGCGACCGCCCTCCCCGCCGACCGGCAGCAGCCCGAGGTGCTCCTCGAAGTCGCCGACGACGGCGTGCACGTCCAGGCCGGGGTAGTCGTCGGCCACGCGGCGGGCGGAGGAGTCGAGGAAGTCGCCGCTGACGTCGACGGGCACGAAGCGGGTGAGGCTGCCCCGGCGGCGCATCGCGTCCAGGAGCAGGCGGGTCTTGACCCCCGATCCGGAGCCGAGCTCGATGAGGACCTCGGCGCCGGCCACGGCGGCGATCTCGTCGGCCCGCAGCTCCAGGATCGCGCGTTCGGCGCGGGTGGGGTAGTACTCGGGCAGGGCGGTGATCTCCTCGAACAGGGAGCTGCCGCGTTCGTCGTAGAACCACTTGGGCGGGAGCCGCTTGGGCCGCGCGGTCAGGCCCTCGGCGACGTCGGTGCGCAGCGCCTTGTCGAGGTCGTCGGCGGTCAGGTTTCGGTCAATCCGGAACATGGTGCCTCCTGTGTCCCCGAAGTTGTACCCGGGACAGGTGGTGTCGGAAAGATGGGCGAAGCCGGTCAGTCGATCGGGCGGATCTCGGTGCGCTCCCCCGTCGCCGCGACCACCGAGTCCTGGGGGACCTCGCGCCATCCGGGGGCGTCGTCGAAGGGTTCGGAGGCAAGGAAGACCCCGCCGTCCGGCTCGCGCAGGGTGAACAGGGTGTCCCCGGCCGCGGTGGCGGCGACGGTCTGGCCGTCGCTGGCCAGCAGGTTGTAGCGGCCCCCGGAGTGCTTGCGGGCCTCGCGGACCACGGTGGCCAGGGTTTCGGACAGGTTCTGGGAGTCGCGCCACAGTCGCACGGTGTGCGCGAACAGCGGTGCGGAGTCCAGGGGGGCGCGGGCGTCCAGCGCGCCGCGGGGCGGGGGCGTGGCGAACGCCTCGGTGAGCGCCTCGTCGTCCTCCACCGCGCCGTTGTGGCTGAACAGCAGCCGGTCGGCGCGGAAGGGCTGGGCGCCCGACTCCTCCGAGCCGAACCCGATCGTGGCGTCGCGCACGGCGGCCACCACGCACCCGGAGGAGATGGCGCGGGCGGCGTCGGCGAAGGAGGCGTCACCCCAGACGGGCATGGCGCGGCGGTAGCGCAGCGGTTCGGCGGGGCCGTCCCCCGGGGGGTACCAGCCGGTTCCGAACCCGTCGGCGTTGACGGTGCCGTACCGCTGCATGCGCGGCGCCCAGGACTGGACGTGCAGTGAGTGGGGCGCCGCGTACAGCAGGTCGTGCAGTGTGCGCGGCGGCCCCAGGTAGGCCAGGTGTCGGCACATCAGGCGGGTTCCGCGTCGCGCGCGCAGCGGAAGCCGCTGAAGATCTGCCGCCGGATCGGGTGGTCCCAGTTGCGGAACGTGGCGCGGACCGCGGTGGGGTGGGTGGCCCAGGATCCGCCGCGCAGCACCTTGTACCCGTCGTCGAAGAACACCTCCGAGTAGTCCTCGTAGGGGAAGGAGCGGAACCCCGGGTAGCCGGTGAAGGTGGTGGAGGTCCACTCCCACACGTCGCCGATCAGCTGCTGGACGCCCAGCGGCGAGGCGCCGTCGGGGTGGCTCCCGGCCGGGGAGGGGCCGAGCCTGCGCTGTCCCAGGTTGGCGTGGCCGGGCCCGGGCTCGGCGTCGCCCCACGGGTGGCGCCGGGACCGGCCGCTGACCGGGTCCAGGCGCGCGGCCTTCTCCCACTCGGGCTCGCTCGGCAGGCGCTTGCCCGCCCAGGCGGCGTAGGCCCGGGCCTCGTGGAAGCACACGTGCTGCACGGGCTCGTCGGGGGGCACCATCTCCCGGCGGCCGAACCGGCGGCGCGACCACCCGGTCCCCTCCCGGGTCCAGAAGGCCGGGGAGACCGCTCCCCGCTTCTCCTTCCACTCCCAGCCGTCGCGGGACCACCAGCGGCGGGTCCGGTAGCCGCCGTCGTCCATGAACTCCTGGTAGGCGGCGTTGGTCACGAGGGCGGTGTCGATCCAGTAGGGGCCCAGGTCGACGGTGCGCGCGGGGCGTTCGTTGTCGTAGGCCCAGGGGTCGTCGTCGGTGCCCATGGTGAAGGGCCCCTCCGGCACGAACACCTCGTCCCGGACCGGCGGGCGCAGCGCGGTGACGGGAGCGGTCTCCTCCAGCAGGACGGGCTCGCCCCTGCGGAGCTGGTGGGTGGCGAGCATGGTCTCGCCGTGCTGGTGCTCGTGCTGGATGACCATGTGGAAGATGAATCCGGCGTCCAGCAGGGATCGTTCGCCGCCGGTGCCGGTCTCCACCCGGGTGAGGTCGGCGGACTCCAGCGCGTCGAGCACCTCCCGGCGCACGCGCGCGTTGTAGTCGCGGGCCTCCTCGGGCCGCAGCAGCGGGAGGCTCACCCGTTCGGCGCGCGGGTTCTCGAAGGCGTCGTAGAGGGTGTCGATGTCGGGGCGCAGCGCCTCGCGGCCCCCCGCGGCGCGCAGCAGCCACTGCTCCTCGTAGTTGCCCACGTGCGCCAGGTCCCAGACCAGCGGCGACATCAGGGGCGAGTGCTGGGCGAGCAGCTCGCCCTCGTCGAGGGCGTGGAGGGTCAGGCCGTTGCTGCGCTCCCTGGCCCGGTCGAGTTCGGCGGCGATGCGCTCCTTGGCGCGCTCCTGTTCGTGGTTCACCGTGCTCCTTCCACGTGTCCGGGGTCCGCGGTCGCGGGCCGTACCCGCTCCGCCCGCGCCGGGCGCGGCACGGGCACGGTCGGCCGGGTGTCGGCGGGGCTGAGACCGCGCCGCGTGTGGTGGTCGGCGTAGTCGTCGACCAGCGCGGCCAGGGAGGCGGCGCCCATGCGGGGCAGCGCCTCGACGGCGGCGTCGAAGCAGGCGCGGGCGCACCGGGCCACTTCGGGGTCGCCCATGCCCAGACGGGCCGAGCGCAGCCACAGGTGACGGTCGGGGAATCGTCCCCCGCACAGCGCCTCGGTGGCCTCCTCGGCCGCGGCGCGGGCGCGGGGGTCGTCGACCAGGGCGGCGGCGAGCGCCACCGGGACCGGCCACCAGCGCAGGGGAAGCGCGTCGATCATCCGCAGCTCCCACCAGCCGCGCGGGCGCACGGGCGGGAAGAGTGTACTGAGGTGGAACTCCAGGTCGGCCCGGGTGGCCGGGCGGGGACCCTGTCCGTCGAGCCACTGGGCGAAGGTCACGCCCGGGTCGGGGGTCCAGGGGCCACCGTTCCCGGGGACGGCCAGGACCCTGGCGGCCAGCGCGTACTCGGTCCACGCCGTGGCCGGGTCGGCGGAACTGTCCGCGTCCAGGACGGGCCGGGTGCGGGTGGCGTCGGTGGCCGCCCAGATCGCCCAGCGGGTGGACTTCCATCCGGTGGGGCGGCCCCGCCAGACGGCGGAGTTGGCGAAGGCGGCGACGAGCACCGGGCCGAGCCGGTGGACGAGTTCCCAGCGGTCGCGGACGTCGGCGGCGTCCTCCCCCGTGTCCAGGCACACCTGGAGCGAGGCCGTGCTGCACATCATGGTGTAGCCGCTGGGCTGGCGGTGGTGGGCGAAGAAGCGCTCCATGGCCGTGTAGCGGGCTTCACGGAGCTGGCGCCGGGGCGGGCGGACGGGGTCGAGGGCCGTCTCGACCAGGTGGAGCCCGGCCTCGGCGAGGGCCTTGCCGATGTGGTCCAGGTCGGCGGCGAGCGCCGCGTGCGCCCGGGCCGGTCCCGGAAGGGCGGGTGAGCTGAGTTCGAGCTGTCCGCCGGGTTCGAAGGTGACGCCGCTCCCCGAGGGCGGCGGGCCGCAGGACTCCACCAGGGCGGCGAGGCGGTCGAGGGGAACGGGTGCGGTCGGGTCCGCGGAGTCGGCGACCAGCCATTCAGTCTCGGCTCCGACCTTGCCGGGAGGGCCGGTCTTGAAACAGACGCCGTTGATGTACTCGTGGACGTCTTCCGTGGTCATGTGGTGGGCCATGGGCTGTCCCCTCGCGAACGGCCGCCCCCGCCGGGCGGCGCCCCGGGAATCCTGCCCATCCGGTCGTCATGCCGAACGTGCGTGTTGTCCACGACTCTCCGATGCTGTCGGGACACTCCCGATACGGACGGGGAGGCTGGGCGGCGGGATGCCAGGTGGTACAGGCCGTCGCGGTGGGTGGGCGCGTTCCCACCCACCGATGTGTGATGCCGGTCACATTGCAGTGAACTCCCGGAGGCGCTTCTCGACGACGGCACGTTCGTCCTGGTCAAGGCCGATACCGAACACCTCCCGCAACACCCGTCCCACCTCCTCCACAGGCACCTCGCGTTCCGTGCGGGTGCCGTCGGGGGCGGCGGTGGTCAGGGTGGTGTCCGTGAGCGTGTGCTGGGCGCCCGGCCCGATGCGCTGGGCCATCAGCCTGCCCAGGAACGGGGAGCGCGGGTGGCTGGTCAGGACGGGCGGCAGGTCGCCGGACAGGCCCACGCGTGCGAGGTAGGCGTCCAGGCCCAGTTCCCGGCCGTGCCAGAAGTCGCGGTCGGCAGTGAAGAGGGAGGACAGCGGCGCGGGGGTCAGAGTGTCGGAAATAAGGTTTCGCGGGACGTATCAATCCCGAAACGGACCCATAAAAGCCCTGTTCCGAACGAAGCGCTCTCTGCTCCTATCCGGAAGCGGGAACGGAGAAGGAGGACGTGGAGACGTCCGCGGTCAGCGCGCCGCCGCACCGGTGCGTACTCAGCCGGAGGCCGGTTCCCCCCCGCGCACGCGTCCGGCGGCGTCGGCCGCCGCCCAGTGGCAGGCCACCCGCCGCTCGGCGCCGCCCCCCAGGATCGCCGGGTCCACGGTGCGGCAGCGGTCGGCCACCCCCGCGCGCCCGGCCTCACCGGAGGCCAGCACCGGGCAGCGCGGGTGGAAGCGGCAGCCCCGGGGCACCCGCTTGGGGTCCGGCGGCTCGCCGGAGAGCACCACCGGTTCCCCGTCCGCCTCGGGCAGCACCGAAAGCAGAGCCCGGGTGTAGGGGTGGGCGGGAGCGGACAGGACCTCCTCCACGGTGCCCAGCTCCACCACGCGCCCCAGGTACATCACCGCGACCCGGTCGGCGATGTTCCAGGCCAGGCCCAGGTCGTGCGTGGCCACCAGGGCCGACAGCCCCAGGTCGGCGCGCAGGTCCAGGAGCAGCCGCAGGATCTCGCCGCGCACCGACGCGTCCAGGGAGGCCACCGGCTCGTCGGCCACCAGCACCTCGGGATCGAGGATGAGCGCACCGGCGATCACCACGCGCTGGCGCTGGCCGCCCGACAGCTCGTGCGGATAGCGGGGGAAGAACCGGTCCGGCGGGCGCAGGCCCGCCTTGGACAGCGCCTCGCCGACCCGCTCGGCCTCGTCGGACACGGTGCCCTCGTGGATGCGCAGCCCCTCGGCCACGGACTCGTAGACGGTGCGGCGCGGGTTGAGCGACCCGGTGGGGTCCTGCTGCACCAGCTGCACCCGGCGGCGGTAGCGGCGCATGTCGCGGGAGCCGTAGCGCAGCGGGTCGCCCTCGAAGGCCACGTCGCCGCCCGTGGGCCGCTCCAGGCCCAGCAGGACGCGGGCCAGGGTGGTCTTGCCGCAGCCGGACTCCCCCACCAGCGCCACGATCTCGCCCGTGGAGACGTCGAGGTTGACACCGTCCACGGCGCGGGCGGTGCCCCGGCCCCCGCCGGGGGCGAACCCGGCCGCGAAGGCGACCTCCACCCCCCGGGCGCTCAGGACGGGGACCGCCTCCTCCCCGCGGGTCGGCGGCGTCTCGTGGGAGTCGGTCTCGGTGGTGCTCACGGGCGCGTCTCCTCGGTGGGTGCGGCGGTCGCGGTCACGGACGGCCCCCGTCGTCCCCGGTGGCGGTCAGCGGCCGGGCGGGGCCCACGTGCACGCACGCCGCCTGCCTGGTGGACGCGCCCCCGGTGTCGGGGTCCACCGGCCACAGGGGCGGGTCGACCGTGGCGCACACGGTCTCGGCCACCGCGCAGCGCGGCCGGAACACGCAGCCTGAGGGCGGGTCCGCCGGGTCGGGCGGGTCGCCGGGCAGGCCCCGGGGCGCCAGGCGCGAGGCCGGGTCGCCGATGCGGGGGAAGGCGGCGCTGAGCGCGCTGGCGTAGGGGTGCGCGGGTTCGTGCACGACCTCCCGGGCCGGTCCCTGCTCCACGACCCGGCCCGCGTACATGACCGCGACCCGGTCGCAGGTCGAGGCCAGGACCGACAGGTCGTGGCTGATCATCAGCATGCCGATGCCGTGCTCGGCGACGAGCCGCCGCAGCAGGGCCAGGATCTGGGCCTGGATCATCACGTCCAGGGCGGTGGTGGCCTCGTCGGCGATGACCAGGCGCGGCTCGCAGGCCAGCGCCATGGCGATCATGGCCCGCTGGCGCTGCCCGCCGGACAGCTGGTGGGGGTAGTCGCGGGCGCGGGAGGCGGGCAGACCGACCTGTTCGAGCAGCGCGCCGACGCGGGCGGGCGCCTCCGCCGCGGGGACCGTGCCGTGCACGCTCATCGGCTCGGCGATCTGCTGTCCGATCCGCCGGACCGGGTTGAGCGAGTGCATGGCGCCCTGGAAGACGATGGAGGCGCCCGCCCAGCGGACCGCGCGCAGGCGGCCCCAGCGCATGTCCAGGACGTTCTCGCCCTCCAGCAGGACCTCGCCGGAGATGCGCGCGGTCTCGGGCAGCAGGCGCAGCAGGGCCAGGGCCACGGTGGACTTGCCGCTGCCCGACTCCCCCGCCAGGCCCAGGGTGTCGCCGGGGTCCAGGGACAGGTCCACGCCGCGCACGGCGGGGACGTCGCCGCCGCCCGTGCGGTAGGTGACGCGCAGGTCGCGGACGTCGAGGAGGGAGGTCAACGCTGCTCCCGGAGTCGCGGGTTGATGACGGATTCGAGGGCCCGGCCGCACAGTGTGAAGGACAGCGCGACCACGGCGATCGCCAGGCCGGGCGGCACCATGTACCACCAGATCCCGGAGCTGATCGCGCCCGCGTTGCGGGCCGCGTCCAGGATGCCTCCCCAGGAGATCGTCGTGGGGTCTCCCACGCCCAGGAAGGCCAGCGTGGACTCGGCGATGATCGAGGTGGCCACGAGCAGTGTGGTCTGGGCGAGCACGACCGGCATGACGTTGGGCAGGACGTGCCAGAGCATGACGTGGCCGTGGCCGCCGCCCAGGGCGCGGGCCCGCTCCACGTAGGGGCGGGCCTCCACCGCGAGGGTCTGGGCGCGCACCAGGCGCGCCGTGGCGGGCCAGACGGTCAGGCCGATGGCGATGATGATGGTCCCGGTGCCGCGCGGCAGCACGGCGGCCAGCGCCACGGCCAGGACCAGCGTGGGCAGGACCAGGAACCAGTCGGTGACGCGCATGAGCACGGAGGACGCGAACCGCCCGGCCGGTCCGCCGGAGGCGCCGAAGTGCCCGGCGGTGACCCCGACCAGGGTGCCCAGGACCACGGAGACGGCCGTGGCCAGGAAGCCCACCGTGAGCGAGACCCGCGAGCCCCAGACGACCAGGTCCAGGATGGAGCGGCCGAAATTGTCGGTGCCGAGCGGGAACCGCGCGCTGGGTTCCTCGTAGGCGGTGCCGGGCGCTCCGGTGACGGTGAGGTCGGCCGGGTCGACGAAGAGCGGCGCGGTCAGGGCCAGGGCGCCGATGGCCAGCAGCGCGGCCAGGCCGACCAGCCCGGCCCGGTTGCGGGTGTACTCGCGGGCGAAGCGGCGCAGGGCCTCCTGACGGCGTCTGCGTGCGAGGACGCGGGGAGAGGGCGGTGCGGTCGGCGGCGGCGCGGTGGCCGTGGCGGTTCCGCCTCCGGCGGGGACTCCGTCGGAGCCCTCCGGCCGGGCGGAGGGGTCGTTCTCCCCGCCGCTCGGGCTGCCGGGCGTCCCGGCGGGGGCGTTCACGGGCGCACCCGGGGGTCGAGCAGCGGGTACACCAGGTCGGCGAGCAGGTTCATGAGGATCACCGAGGCCGCGAACACCACGAACAGGCCCTGGACGAGGCCGAGGTCGGGTACGCGCAGGCCGGAGTAGAAGAGCTGTCCGAGGCCGGGCCAGGAGAACACGGTCTCCACGAGGATCACCCCGGACACGACCTGTCCGAGGTTGAGGAACAGGAGCGTCACCGTGGGCAGCAGGGCGTTGGGCACGGCGTGCCTGCGCCGCACCAGGGCGTCGCGCAGGCCCTTGGCGCGCGCGGTGGTGAGGTAGTCGGCGCCCTTCTCGTCCATGAGCGAGGAGCGCATGATCATCAGGTACTGGGCGTAGATGACCGCGACCATGGTGGTGACGGGCAGCACCATGTGCCAGGCGGTGTTCAGCACGGTCTCCAGGCCCCCGCCGGTGCGGGGGTCGACCATGCCGCCGGTCGGGAACATGCCGGGCACGAACCCGCGCCCCGAGGCCAGGAAGACGATGAGCAGCAGGCCCAGCCAGAACGTGGGCACCGACCAGAAGAACAGGGCGACGGCGGTGTTGGCCCGGTCCGAGCGGCTGCCCGGCCGCCAGCCCGCCCGGGCGCCCAGGAACAGGCCCAGCAGCGCGGCGACGACCGTGCCGGTCCCGGCGAGCAGGACGGTCGGGCCGATCCGGTCGAGGATGAGCTCGGTGACGGGTTCGTGGTACTGGAAGGACTCGCCGAGGTCGAGGCGGAGCAGCCCGAGCGCGTAGTCGAGGAACTGCTGCCACAGCGGCTGGTCGAGCCCGAACTGGCGGCGCAGCTCATCGCGCTGCTCGGCGGTGACCTCGCGGCCCTCGGTCATGGCGCGGACGGGGTCGCCGGGCAGGATCCGGAAGAGGAAGAACCCGGCGACGACCACGGCGGCCAGGGAGACCACCGCGGTCGTCAGGCGTCCGGCCACGTAGCGCGCGGCGCGCCGGGCGCGGCCCGCTCCGGCGGGTCCGGCCGGGGAGGGTGCGGCGGGCGCGTCCTCCCCGGGCGGGCCTCCCTCGGCGGTGGGAGTAGTGGTCACTCGCGGTCCTCCATGGTGGAACGTCGGCGCAGCAGCAGGAAGCCCCCGACCGCGGCGAGGACGAGCACGACGGCCCCGACGCCGATCCAGACCCCGGTGGAGGGGCCGGAGGCGGTGCCCGCGGCCCGCTCGTCGGCGGGTTCGGCCGACCACCAGGCCCAGTAGCCGTCCTGGCCCCAGATGTTGCCGCCCTCGGCGGGCTCGTACTGGATGGAGGCGATGTGGTCGGTGCGGTAGGCCTCCATGATGTTGGGGTAGGCCAGCACGTTCACGACGGCCTCGCGGTAGAGGACCTCCTGGAGCTGGTGGATGATCTCCGCGCGGGCCTGGCGGTCGTACTCGGCGAGCTGGGCCTCGTAGAGCTCGTCGTACTCCTCGTCGCAGAAGTAGGCGTCGCCCTGCATGGTGCCCGGCTCGGTGGGCAGGGCGCCGCAGGTGTGGATGCTCAGCACGTAGTCGGGGTCGGGGTTGACCGTCCAGCCGGTGAAGATGAGGTCGTACTCACCCGCGAAGAGGGCGTCGCTGAGCACGCCGGGGTCGACGGTGAGGTTCTCGATCTCGATGCCGATGTCGGCCAGGCGCTCGACGATGACCAGTCCGGTGTTGACGTTGTCGGGCCGGTCCTGGTGGACGTGCATGCGCAGTTCGAGGCGGTCGCCCTCGGGTGAGACGCGCACGCCGTCCTCGCCCCGCTCGTACCCGGCCTCGTCGAGCATCGCGTTGGCGGCTTCGGGGTCGAAGTCGAGGACGGCCTCCCCGCCCTCGGGCGCCCAGTGGAAGTCCTCGTAGCGGGGCGGGATGTAGCCGCCCGCGGCAACTGCCTCGCCGCCGTGCGCCTTGTCGACGATCTCCTGGTTGTCGATGGCCATGACGATGGCCTGGCGCAGGGTGCGGTCGGCGAGTGCGGGGTGCCCGTCGCCGAACTCCTCCCCGTCCTGGGTGACCGCGCCGGGGTTGATGGTGAAGGCCTGGAAGCGCTTGCCGTCGGCGATGTTGACCTCGATGTCCTGCGCCGACTCCAGGGCGGCGGCCTGCGCCTGGGTGAGTTCGTAGACGAGGGAGACCTCACCGCTGCGCAGCGCCTCCACCGCCGCGTCCTTCTCGGAGTAGTAGCGCAGGACGATCCGCTCGAAGGCGGGTGCGCCGCGCCAGTGGTCGGGGTTGGCCTCCAGGGTGATGGAGCGGCCCCGGTCGTGGCCGGTGAGGACGAAGGGTCCGCTGCCGACGGTCGGGAAGTCCTCGTTGCCGTAGTCGGAGAAGGCCTCGCCCTCCCGCTCAAGGATCGGCTCCCAGACGTGCCTGGGGACGATCGGGACGTTGAGGGAGGTCATGGTGGCCTGCGGCTCGTCGAGTTCGACGACCACGGTCCGGTCGTCCTCGGCGGTGACCGTGTCGAAGCCGGAGACGTAGTTGCCGTTGGCGACCGCCGCGGCCTCGTTCTCCATCATGGTGGTGAAGGTCCAGGCCACGTCGTCGGCGGTCAGGGGCTCGCCGTCGGAGAACTGGACGCCCTCGCGCAGGTGGAAGGTCCAGGTGAGGCCGTCGTCGCTGGACTCCCAGGACTCGGCGAGGGAGGGGGCGGGCTGGTTCGTCTGGGGGTCGACCGTGACGAGGGAGTCGTAGACGTGGCGCAGGACGTTGGTGGTGATCGCGAGCTGCGCGGTGAAGGGGTTGAAGGAGTCCACCTGCTGGGAGGTGGCGATGCTGAGGGTCTGGCCGTCGGAGGTGTCCGCGGCGGCGGGGGCCGCGGTGGTTCCGGCCAGGAGGAGGAGCGCGGCGGCCGTGGCGGCGGTGCGGCGCGCGAACGCGCCGGCGGAAGGTGCGTGGGGAGGGACGGTGCGGCGCACGGGGGAACCGGGGGGAGGGTGGTGGGCGTTCATGTGCGGCCCCTCCTGTCAGAGGATCGTGGGTCGGTGGCACGCCACCCGGGGGTTGGTGGTTGTTTACCAACGGACGACGACGAGCGTCAATGACCTTCGTGGAGCGCCGTGACATCGGTTTGGATTCGGCCCGAAGAATGTCCCCGCGAAAGCGTCCGGAAAGCGTCACCGGAAATGTCCGGGACACGCGGAAAGAGTTCGGCCGGAGTGCGCGACCGGCGTCCGGGGAGCACGGAAGGGCGCACAGCGGTCCCGTGTTCCCACGCAGAGGGGTCGCGGGCACACGCCGGGTGGCGAACGGGCGCCGCCGGGAGGGCGGCGGGGAGGCGGGCCGTGTGCGCTGCGTGACCGGCGCGCCGTTGGCGGACACCCCGCGTTGGCAGTAAATGCCGTACTCCGCTACGGTTCCCGCCATGATGGGGCACTCGCACGCACTGAGCGGCGTGGTTGGTTGGATGGCGGTCGTTCCGCTGGTCCAGGGCAGGGAATTCCTCGGACTCAGCTTCCACCTGGGTCCCGGTGAGATCATCGCGGGTTCGCTGGTCTGTGCCGGTGCGGCCCTGCTGCCCGATCTGGACCACAAGAGCGCCACGGTGACCAAGACCTACGGCAGGGTCACCGAGGTGCTGAGCGGCATGCTGGGCTTCCTGTTCGGCGGGCACCGGATGGGAACGCACTCGTTCTTCTTCGCGGTCCTCATGGGCGTACTGGTGCAGCTGTTGGCGCTGTGGTCCCAGCTGGCCGTCCAGGTCTTCGTGTTCCTGCTGATCGGCATCGCCCTCCAGGGCCTGGGCTTCGGCCTGGACAAGAACAAGGTCGCGTCGGGGGTCATCAACGCGATGGCCACGGCGGGCATCACGCTGGCGCTGTTCACCTCCGGGGTGAACTACAGCTGGCTGGGCCTGGCAGTGGCCTTCGGCGTCATCCTGCACTTCTTCGGCGACATGATCACCAAGATGGGCGTGCCCATCTTCTGGCCCTTCTTCAAGAAGCGCTTCGGCCAGGGGAAGGGCTTCGTCACCGACGGCCCGGTCGAGCAGAAGTTCGTCACCCCGCTGCTGACCATCGGCGTCATCGTGGGGACCATCTACCTGTTCGACTGGCCCGCACTGCTGCCCGAGTACTGACGGGGGCCGGGGGCCCGGGGGCGCGGGGGCGCCCCCGCGCCGACGCCCCGGCCGCGCGCGGGACCCCGCGACGCGCCCCGCCGCCGGGGCCGCGTCCGGTTCCCCTCCCCGCGGCGGCCCGGCACCTGTCGGCCGCGCCCCGGCTGGCCTAGGCTGTCGGGCGTGACACGATCCACAGAGGGCCTCAGCCCCGAACTGCACGCCTACGTCGTCGAGCACAGCGAGCCCGTGGACGAGGTCCTGGCGGACCTGGCCGAGGAGACCGCGCGGCTGTTCCCGGACCACCGGGGCATGCAGATCGGCCCCGAACAGGGCGCCTTCACCACGATGCTCACGCGGATCTGCGGCGCGCGGGAGGTGGTGGAGATCGGGACCTTCACCGGCTACTCGTCGATCTGCTTCGCGCGCGGCCTACCCGAGGACGGCCGCCTCCTGGCCCTGGACGTCAGCGAGGAGTGGACCTCCGTGGCCCGGAGGTACTGGGAACGAGCCGGGGTCGCGGACCGCATCACCCTGAGGCTGGGCCCGGCCCTGGAGTCGCTGCGGGAGCTTCCCGAGGAGCCGCGGTTCGACCTGGCCTTCGTGGACGCCGACAAGGAGGGCTACGTCGGCTACTGGGAGGAGCTGGTCCCCCGCGTCCGGCCGGGCGGCCTGATCCTGGCCGACAACACCCTCTCCCACGGGCGGGTCGTGGACCGCGAGAACACCTCGGCGGCCGTACGGGGGATCCGCGACTTCAACGACCGGCTGGTCTCCGACGGGCGCGTCACGCAGGTGCTGCTGCCCATCGGCGACGGCCTCACCCTCGCCCGCAAGCGCTGACGCGCCGAAGCACCGACGCGCCGCGGGCAGCGCCGACCCCGGAGGCCGTCCACAGGACGGCCCTCGTCCCGCACGCGGAGCGTCGGGCTTCGGTAATGTCCAGTGCCATGCGCCTGCTGCACACCTCGGACTGGCACCTGGGCCGCTCCTTCCACCGGGAGAACCTCGTCGACGCCCAGGCGGCCTTCCTGGACCACCTCGTCGACACCATCCGCGAACACAGGGTCGACGTGGTGGTCGTCGCCGGCGACCTCTACGACCGCGCCCTGCCGTCGGTGGACGCGGTCCGGCTCTTCGACCGCGCCCTGGGCCGGATCCGCGAGACCGGGGCCCGGGCCGTCCTCATCAGCGGCAACCACGACTCCATGGCGCGGATGTCCTTCGCCACCGGCCTCATCGACGCCTCCGGCGTCCACCTACGCAGCTCCCTGGACGGCGTGGGCACGCCCGTGGTCATCGAGGACGAGCACGGGCCCGTGGCCTTCTACGGCATCCCCTACCTGGAACCGGAGATCGCGCGCCACCACTGGGACCTGCCCGAGCGGGGGCACGCGGCGGCGCTCGGACACGCCATGGACCTGGTGCGCGCCGACCTCGCCGAGCGGCCCGGCACCCGGTCGGTGGTCCTCTCGCACGCGTTCGTGACCGGCGGCGAGCCCTCCGACAGCGAACGCGACATCTCGGTGGGCGGCGCCTCGCACGTGCCGGTCCCGGTCTACGACGGGGTCGACTACGTGGCCCTGGGCCACCTGCACGGGCGCCAGACCATCACCCCGTCCGTGCGCTATTCGGGCAGCCCGCTGGCCTACTCCTTCTCCGAGGAGCACCACGTCAAGGGCTACTGGCTGGTGGACCTGGACGCCGACGGCCTCGCGGGCGCCGAGTTCGCCACGGCGCCCGTCCCCCGCCCCCTGGCCCGTGTCCGCGGCCGGATCGAGGACCTGCTCACCCGCCCCGAGTGGGAGTCCCGCACCGGCCACTGGCTCCAGATCACCCTGACCGACCCGCGCCGCCCCGCCCACCCCATGGACCGGCTGCGCGAACGCTTCCCCCACGTCCTGGTCCTGGACTTCGCCCCCGAGGGCGGCGCCCCCGACACCCGCCCGATCGCCGCCTCCGTCGCCGACCGCAGCGAGCGCCAAGTGGTCGGCGACTTCGTGGAGTGGGCCCGAGGCACCCCCGCCACCCCCGAGGAGGAGGCCCTCGTGAACACCGCCGTCGAGCAGGTCCGGCTCCAGGAGGGGACGCGCTGATGCGGCTGCACACCCTCACCGTCCAGGCGTTCGGCCCGTTCGCGGGCACCGAGAAGGTGGACTTCGACCGCCTCAGCGCGGGCGGGCTCTTCCTCATCCACGGCCCCACCGGCGCGGGCAAGACCACCGTGCTGGACGCGGTGTGCTTCGCCCTGTACGGCAACGTGCCGGGCGCCCGCGGCAAGGACCGCTCCCCCAAGAGCGACCACGCGCCGCCGGACGCCGAGCCCGGAGTGGTCCTGGAGTTCACGGTCCAGGGGCGGCGCGTCTGGATCGAGCGCAAGCCGCGCTGGGACCGCCCCAAGAAGCGGGGCACCGGCACGGTGTCGCAGAACACCAAGGTCGTCGTCAAGGAGTTCACCGGCGGCAGGTGGGAGGGCGTCACCACCCGCCCCGACGAGGCGGGGCAGTTCGTCAGCGACCTGCTGGGCCTGACCCTCGCGCAGTTCTGCCAGACCGTCATGCTCCCCCAGGGCGACTTCGCCCGGTTCCTGCGCGCCAAGTCCGAGGAGCGCCGCGAGTCCCTGGAGCGCATCTTCAACACCCGGCTGTTCCGGGACGTGGAGACGTGGCTGGGATCGCACGCCAAACGGCTCGAACACGAGGTCCGGACCGCCAACGGCGAGGTGCGCGCGGTCGCGGACCGGATCGCCGAGGTCGGCGGGTCCCGGGCCCCCGAACCGCCCGAGGAGCTGTCGGCCTGGGCCGCGGAACTGGCCTGCGTCACCGCCGCGACCGCGCACGACGCCGGGCGGGTGGCCGGGGAGTTCACCGGGGCCCGAGAGGACGCCCAGCGCGCCCTGGTCGGGGGACGCGAGCTGCGCGCGCTCCAGGAGCGGCTGGCCGACGCCCGGGAACGCCGTGCCCGGCTGGCCGAGCACACCGCGTGGCGGTCCGCGATCGACGTCCAGCTCGGCGACGCCGAGCGCGCCGAGTCGGTGCTGCCCTTCCTGCGCGCCCGCGACAACCGCCGCACCGAGCTGGACAAGGCCGAGCTCGCCGTCGCCGACCACCTGGCGCTGGTGGGCGGGCTGCCGGGCTTCTCCGCGCGGCCCGGCGAGACGGTGCCGCGCGGGAAGCTGGGCGCCGCCGAGCGGGAGCGCCGGGACGAGCTGGCCCGTCTGGACGCGCTGCGCGCGGACGCCGAGCGCAGCCGGTCCCTGGGCCGCTCCGTCACCGCGCTCACGGGGCGCCTGGGCGAGATCGCCGCGCAGCTGGAGCGCCAGCGCGCGCTGGCCGCCTCCCTGCCGCCCCGGGTGGAGGCGCTCACCGCCGAGCTGCGGCGCCTGCACGACCAGGCCGGGCAGGAGGGGGCCGCCGAGACCGCCCTGGCCGCCGCCCGCAGGCGCCTCGACGCCGCCGCGGAGTACGAGCGCCTGGGCCGGGAACTGGCGCGGGCTCAGGAGCGCTACCGCGAGGCCGTGGACGGGGCCCAGGCCGCCCGCGACCGCGCCCTGGACCTGCGCGAGCGCCGCATCACCCACATGGCCGCCGAACTGGCGTCCGGCCTGGCCGACGGGGAGCCGTGCGCGGTGTGCGGGTCGGTGGCGCACCCCTCCCCCGCCCGGCCCCGCGGCGAGGGCCTGGTCTCGGCCGAGGAGGAGCGGCGGGCCCAGGCGGCCGCCGACGCCGCGGCCTCGCGCCGCGCGGAGGCCGAGAGCGACGTGGTGGCCCTGAGGGAGCGGCGCACCGCCGCGCGCGAGCGCGCCGAGGACGGCACCGCCGACACCGCCCGCGAGGAGGTGGAGGCGCACACCGCGGCGCTGGCGGAGGCCAGGGCCGCCGCCGGTGAGGCCCGGCGGGTGGAGGAGGAGCTGGAGCGCACCACCGGCGACCTGGAGCGCGCCCGCGCCCGCGAGGGCGAGCTGGCCCGGCAGGAGGCCCAGGTCGGGGCCGACCGGGACAACGCCGTCCGCGAGCACGGGCGGCTGACCGCGCTGCTGGACCGGGCGCGCGGGGACGACGCCGGGCTGGACGAGCGGATCGCCAGGCTGGGCGGTGAGGCCGACCTGCTGCGCGCCGCGTCCGAGGCCGCCGTCAACCGCGACCGCGCGGCCGACGAACTGCGCGCCGCCGCCGCCGAGGCCGAGCGGCAGCGGGCCGACGCCCGCTTCGCCGACGAGGCCGGGGTGTGGGAGGCCGCCCTGGATGAGGAGCGGCGCCGCGCGCTGCGCGAGCGCGCCCGCTCCTTCGACGACGCCCTGGCCGCCGCAGAGGCGTCGCTGGCGGACCCCGCGCTGACCGCGGCCGGGGAACTGCCCGTCCCGGACCCGGAGGAGCTGGCCGGCGCCGCGCGGACCGCGTCGGAGGCCGCCGACCGCGCGGTGGCCTGGCGGAGCATGCTGGAGGAGCGGGCGCGTCGGCTCGCCTCCCTGCGCGGGGAGCTGGAACTGCGGCTGCGGGACTGCGAACCGGCGCTGCGCCGCTACGCGGTGGCCGAGGGGCTGCGCGGCCTGACCGCCGGGACCTCCTCCGACAACGCCGACAACGTGCGCCTGTCCGCGTACGTGCTGGCGGCCCGCCTGGAGCAGGTGGTGGCCGCCGCCAACGACCGTCTGGTGACGATGTCGGACGGCCGGTACGAGCTGCGGTACACGGTGGACAAGGCCGCCGGGGACGGGCGCGCGCGTTCGGCCGGCGGCCTGGGCATGCGGGTGGTCGACGCCTGGACGGGCGTGGAGCGCGACCCGGCCACGCTCTCGGGCGGTGAGACGTTCTTCAGCTCGCTGGCGCTGGCCCTGGGCCTGGGCGACGTGGCCAGCGCCGAGGCGGGCGGCGCCGACATCGACACCCTGTTCGTGGACGAGGGGTTCGGCACACTGGACGAGGACACCCTGGAGGAGGTGCTGGACGTCCTGGACCGGCTGCGGGACGGCGGCCGCGCGGTGGGCGTGGTGAGCCACGTCGCCGACCTGCGGCAGAGGGTGTCCACCCGTCTGAGGGTGGTCAAGACGGCGGCGGGCTCGCGGGTGGAGCACACCGGCTGAGCGCGCACGTCCACCCCGGATCCGGGCACCCGGGGTTCGGTGCGACAATGGCGAGCGTGAGTTCGCTGGTCAACATCGCCGTGTTCGGAGTCGTGGGCGCCATCCTGATGGCGGCCCTGCTCGGTCTGCTCCTCGTCGTCTCCGGGAGTTCGCGCGGGGCGTCGCCCCGGTCGCGGGCGGCGTTCGGCATCGCCTCCGTGGTGGTGCTGATCGCGCTGCCGACGCTGGCCGCGGCCAACACGCTGGCCGCCGGGTCCGGTTTCTGGGCGGGGTTCGCCGCGGCCGCCTGCGTCGCGGCCGTCGTGTGCGCCGTGAACGTGGTCATGCTGCCGGTGGTGGCGCGCCGCCAGTCCTCGGGGGGCGGCGGGTCCGTGGTCTCCGCGCTGCGGCCGTCCCTGCCGATGCTGGCCGCGGCCCTGCTGATCTGCCTGGTCCTGGGGCTGGTGGGGGCCTCCGTGGCCGCCCTGGTCGTCTGACCCCGCGCTCGCGCGTCCGCGCGCCCCGTGGCCCCGCCCCTCCGCCCGGGTCCACCCGTCAGACCGCTCCCTCCCGCGCCCGCACCAGCGGGATGGCCTCGGCCAGGGCGTCGCGGTAGGGCGCCTGGGTGACCACGTAGGTCAGCTTCTCGGTCGTGAAGGGCCGAGCTTGCGGGTAGGCGCCCAACTGGCTGCCAGATCGACCTCCCGCGTCCAAACGATTACTGGGAACCGTCAGAGGCGGATGACTGCCGCCCCGCGTTCCACGCCTCCCGGCCCCTGCGGGCCAGGACACGGGAAGCGTTACGGTCGGCGTGTGCAACGACACCGCACGACCGGCAGGTGAAGGAAGCCTGACAGATCCGGTTGTGCCGGTGGGTGTAGGAGCACTCCGCGCACTCCCGGGAGGAGTACGCCGGCTTCACCAACACCACCGGCACACCGGCCCGTTTGGCCTTGTAGATGAGGAAGCTCCCCAGCTGTTGGAACGACCAACTGTGCAGCGCGGCCCGTTGGGGTCTTCTCTGCCGTACCCTCTGCCGGATGCCCTTCAAATCCTCCAGGGCGATCCCGCGCGAGGTGCGTTCGGCCTCGGCCACAATGCGCTTCGATATGACATGGTTGGCGTCCCGAGAGCGGCGGGACTCCTTGCGTCGCTGACGTTTGAGTAGACGTTTGGCGCTCCTGGTGCCCTTCTTCTGGAGTTTGGCGCGCAGCTGGCGTTGCCGTCTGCGGTACCGGTTGAGCTTGCGCCCGGCCATCATCTGGCCATCGCTGGTGGTGGCGTCGTTGACGATGGCGAGATCCACTCCGAGGAAGCCGTCGGGCTCATGCTCGGGGGCGTCGGGCACAGCGACCGCCACCAGAAGAAACCAAGCCCCGTCACGGTGCACCAGGTCGCATTCGCCCCGTTTGTGCTCGGCCAGCACCTTCGTCTGGTCGGGCGAGCAGGCGAAGGGCACGTCCTTCATCCGGCCCTGGATGATCCACAGCGAGATCGTGTGGGCATCCAGGGCGAAAGACGACTGGTGTGGACTCGATGCGCTGGCGCCGCTCGGAGCCCTTGGGTCCGTAGTTTGCGGCCTTGAGGTTGGCGTGGAACGTGGTGTAGGCGTCAGCGACCTTCTTGATGGTCAACTGGGCGGCCTGTGAGCTGATCCCGGCTTCGCGCAGGCGGGTGTAGGTGAGCTTGCGCAAGGGGTAGAGGCGGTGGATGCCCTGCTCGTGGGCCGCCCGTGAGACATGGTTGGCGTGGTCGTTGAGCGCGTGCAGGGTCTGCTCCAGCACCGCCGCCTGTTCGGGCGAGGGCGTGAGCTTGAGCTGCACGGTGATCGTCGACACGCCCACCATCCTGTACCGGGTCGGTCATGGAGCGCAGCCGAAAACATATGAAGGTGGCTGATGTGCGTCACTGGAAACTGGGTGTGCTCTGGACGACGATTCCTCCCGGGCCGGGCCTGAATGCCTGGGGGTCCTCGCCAAACTGGGCTGAATCGACACGCGGGGGCGGACCGGCCGGTGCGCCCCCGCGTGTCGGTTCAGCCGCCCTTGCTCGCGGCGGGGTCGGGATCGTCGTCCCCGGACCCGGCCGCCGGTGCGCTGCGCGCCTCCGTGGCCGCGGCGGCCCCGGCCGGGGCCCCGCCCCGCGAGCGGCGTTCGAGCTCGGCCAGGTAGGCGTTGTAGGCGTCCATGTCGGCGTCGTCGGAGCCGCCCCGGCGGCTGTGGCGCTCCCGGCGGCGCTCCTGCTTCTCGTCGTCGCGCGACCACTGCCGCACCAGCGCGATCATGACCAGCGCGGTGGGGATCTCGCCCAGCGCCCAAGCGACGCCGCCGCCCGCGTACTGGTCGGCGGCCTGGTCCTCCAGCCACGGGATGTCGAACTGGCCGTAGTAGTCCATCGCCAGGGGCTCGGACTGCATCATGATCGTGATGCCGAAGAAGGCGTGGAACCCCATCACCACCAGCAGCAGCAGGATGCGCAGCAGAAAGGGCACCTTCCTCGGCGCCGGGTCCACGCCCACGATGATCCAGTAGAAGAGGAAGCCCACCAGCAGGAAGTGCACGCCCATGAGCAGGTGGCCCAGGTGGTCGTTCATCAGCGTGCCGAACAGCGGCGTGAAGTACAGCGCGTAGGGGCCGAACACGAACAGCGGGGCCGCGATCGCCGGGTGCGTGACCAGCTTGGAAAAGCGGCTGTTCAGGAACAGGTTGAGCCACTCGCGCGGCCCCCGGTCCCCGCGCCGCGCGGCGGGCTTGAGCGCCCGCAGGGCCAGGGTGATCGGCGCGCCCAGCACCAGCAGGATCGGGGTGAGCATCGACAGCACCATGTGCTGGATCATGTGCGTCGAGAACAGCACCATGGAGTAGGTCGCGAACCCGGTGAGCTGCGTGACCACGATCGTGAGCAGCCCGGCGGCGAAAGCCACCGTCCGCCCCACGGGCCAGGAGTCGCCCCGGCGCACCAGCCGGGTGACGGCACCCGCGTACAGCCCGCCTGCGACGACCACGATCATGATGAAGAACAGGTCGGGGCGCCACAGGGTGAGCAGGGTCTGGGCGGTCATGGGCGGCGGGATGGGGAAGCCGAGGATCGCGGCGGCCGGGTCCACGGTGCCCTCCAGCGGCGGGGGCGGCGCGGTGCGCCCCAGGCCGACGGAAACGCCGATGACGGTGGCCATGATGAGCACCTCGGCCAGCGCCGCACGCAGGAACAGCGGGCGCCGGAAGACCTCGCCCGCGGGTCCCGTCGGGGCGCCCTCCAGGCGCTTGAAGACGAACTCGCGGTGCATGTAGCCGAACGCGCCCAGGACCCCGAACAGGATGATCTTGACCAGGATGATCAGGCCGTACTCGGTGGCGACCAGGTCCCCGATCGAGTACAGGCGGGCCAGCGCGCTGGCCGCGCCGCTGACGGCCACGCCCACGTAGGCCCACAGCGCCAGGCGGCTGAAGCGGTTGGCGGCCACCGACGGGTCCTGGGCGTCGCGGCGCAGCGCGTGGTAGGTCAGCGCGGCCACGCCGCCCACCCACACGCTGATGGAGATCACGTGCAGGGCCAGCCCGGTCACGGCCAGCTCGTGCGAGCCGGAGGAGGCCGAGTGGCCGGTCAGCGCGGGCGGCGTGGTGGCGGCCAGGGCCAGGACGAGCAGCCACAGGCCGCCGGTGGCGGTGGTGGCCGTGCGGCCGAACAGGGCGATGCCGGTCGTGAGCAGGATGACGAACATCAGCGCGATGCCGCCCGAGACCGACCCGGCGTAGGCCGTGACCTCGTCGACGCTGATCTGGCCGATCTTGCGGGCCAGGAACTCCGCGGCCTGGAAGTACAGGGTGAACACGGCGGCGAGGGCCCAGACCAGGCCCGCCCAGCTCGCCGCGCGCACGTAAGAGGTCGCCTGCGGGGAGAGCCTGCCCTTGTGGGAGGGCAGCAGGACGGCGGCGAGCAGCAGCAGACCGATCGCCACGACCGCGGAGGCGTCCATGGCGACCTTGGCCAGCGGCAGGCCCCAGCGGACCGCCTCGCCCGCGTCGGGCAGCCCCGGGATGACCTCGGGGAAGGCGGCTCCGCCCAGGACCAGGGTCAGGCTCAGGCCGGCCAGGCACAGGGCGGCGGCCGCGGCGGCGAAGAGGGGCGCCCGTCCCGTGCCCGGGGCGTCGTCATGGTGTTCCTTGAGGGGGGACTTCTGGTTCTGTGCGGGAGGAGCCACGCGCCACTCCGTCGTCGGTCTCGTTGCAACTGGCTGGTCAGCGCCCTTGGCCGTGTGACCGCCTCGCCGCTGTCCGGGACTTTTCCGGCAGGGGCCGCGCACGGAGGAACACCTCGACCAAGGTTAGTCCGTCTACTACACAGTGTCGGACTCGGGCGTCCCCGTACACCCCCGCGGGCGGATCCGGGGCGTCCGCGAGGCGCGCGGGGCGGCAGCCGGGGCGGCGGCGCCGGGGCCGGGATGTCGGATTCCCCCCTTGCGGCGGGGCTCCTCGCGATACGCTCGTATCCGGTCGAGACGACGGTTTCCCCGCCTTCGGCGTCCGGCCTCCCCTCCCGTGCCGCGGTCGCCCGCGGCTCCTCTCAGCACATCCTCCAGCGAGCGCAGCGAAGGGGACGGCGGATGGCCGTGTACGACAGTGTGGTCAGGTCCACGCGCGTGGTCCTCCCCGAGGGGGTCCGGCCCGCCTCGGTCGGGGTGCGCGACGGGCGGGTCGAGGCCGTGGGCGCCCACGGCGCGCGCATGCCCGCCCACGTGACGACCGACCTCGGCGCCGTGGCCCTGCTGCCCGGCGCGGTGGACGTGGGCACCGGCGCGCACGTGCCCGGGCAGGACCTGGCCGAGTCCTACCGCCGGACGGGGACGGCCGCCCTGCGGGGCGGTGTGACCTGCGTGGTGGCGTCCCCGGCCCCGGCACGGCCAGCCCTGACCTACGCGGACGCCCTCGCGGCGCACCAGCGCGCGGCGGCCCTGTCCCCCGTGCCGGTGCTGTTCCTCGGCGGGGTGGCCCCGGGCACCGGCCCGCTGGACCTGGCCGACCTCCAGGCCGCCGGTGCGGTGGCCTTCCACTGCTCGCTGTCGGACGGCGGCGCCCCGGACATCGCGGCGCTCAACGACGCCCAACTGCGCAAGGCGATGGCCGAACTCGCGGCACTGGACAGCGTGCTGCTGGTGCACGCCGAGGACGCGGCCGAGCTGGGGACCCCGCCGACGGCGGCGGAGCACCGGCCGCCCCGGGCGGAGCGGCGCGGGCTGGAGCGGGTGATCGCGGCGGCCCGCGCGGTGGGGACGCGCACGCACGTGGGGTCGTTCACCGCGGCCGAGTGCGCGGCGCTGCTGGCGACGGCGGGGACCGTGGGGGTGGCGCTGACCGCGCACACCTGCCCGCACTACCTGTGCCTGCCCTCGGAGTCGCTGGCCCCGGAGTCGCCCGCGCACGCCTGCCGGCCGCCGCTGCGCTCGGACGCCAACCGCAAGGCGCTGTGGAACGCGCTGCTGGCGCGGGACTCGGCTATCACCACGGTGGGGTCGGGGCACCTGCCCGCCCACGGCCTGTACACGCTGGAGTGGAGTCTGTCGGCGCTGTGGACGGCGGCGCACCGGCGCGGCCTGGGGCTGGCCGACCTCGCACGGTGGACGGCGAGGGCCCCGGCGGAACTGCTGGGGCTGGTGGGCAAGGGCCGGATCGCGGTGGGGTTCGACGCCGACCTGGTCGCCTTCGACCCCGGCGCGCGGGTGGCGGTCCCTCCGGCGGACCCCAGCCCCTACGCGGGCCGGGAGCTGACCGGCCGGGTGCGGCGGGTGTGGATCTCGGGACGCCCGGCGGGCGGCGTCCGTTAGAACAGCGGCCGGACTCGCGGCGGCCCGCGGGGCGGCGCCCGGACCGAGAGCGGGCGGTGAGACGCGCCCGGACCGGAAGCGCCCGGGGCGGCGGCTTCCAGCGCTTCGGGCCCCGGGGGATTGAGCCCGCGCGTCACGGGCAGGTACCCGTGTCCCAGACCACACACCGGGCTTACACCCTGTCAACAAGATCGTCGACAGCATTGCATGTTGGCGATGGCGCCAGGACACCCCCGCAGTTCACAGTGGGGGTATCACCGGAGACGGCCGTAGGAGGAACCGTGCGCATCGGCGTGCCCCGCGAGATCAAGAACCACGAGTACCGGGTGGCCATCACCCCCGCCGGTGTCCACGAACTGGTCCGACGCGGCCACGAGGTGGTCGTCGAGCGCGACGCGGGCCTGGGCTCCTCCATCTCCAACGCCGAGTACGAGGCGGCGGGCGCGCGCGTCCTGGACTCCCCCGACGAGGTGTGGGACGCCGGTGAGCTGGTCCTGAAGGTCAAGGAGCCGGTCGCCGCCGAGTACCACCGCATGCGGGAGGGGCAGACCCTCTTCACCTACCTGCACCTGGCCGCCTCGCGCGAGTGCACCGACGCCCTGCTGGACCGGCGGGTGACCGGCATCGCCTACGAGACCGTGCAGTTGCCGGACGGCTCCCTGCCGCTGCTGGCACCGATGTCGGAGGTCGCGGGCCGCCTGGCCCCGCAGATGGGCGCGGTGACCCTCCAGCGGCCCAGCGGCGGTCGCGGCGTGCTGATGGGCGGGGTGCCGGGCGTGCGCCCGGCGCGCGTGACCGTGATCGGCGCGGGCGTCTCCGGCCTGAACGCGACGCAGATCGCGGTGGGCATGGGCGCGGAGGTGACCGTGCTGGACCTGAACGTGAACAAGCTGCGGCACGTGGACTCCCTCTACCGGGGCCGGGTCAAGACGGTGGTGTCCAACGCCTTCGAGCTGGAGCTGTCGGTGCTGGAGTCGGACATGGTGATCGGCGCGGTGCTGGTGCCGGGGGCCAAGGCGCCCAAGCTGGTGACCAACGAGCTGGTGTCGCGGATGCGGCCGGGCGCGGTGCTGGTGGACATCGCGATCGACCAGGGCGGGTGCTTCGAGGACTCGCGCCCCACTACGCACGCCGACCCCACCTTCCACGTGCACGACACGGTGTTCTACTGCGTGGCGAACATGCCGGGCGCGGTGCCCAACACCTCCACGCACGCCCTCACCAAGGACACCCTGCGCTACACCGTGGCGCTGGCGGAGAAGGGCTGGCGGCTCGCCATGAACGAGGACGAGGCGCTGGCCGGGGGCCTGAACACCTTCGACGGCGACGTGGTCTCCGCCCCGGTCGCCGAGGCGCACGGGCTCAAGCACCGCCCGCTGGACGAGGTGCTGGTCCAGGGCTAGGAGGGGCTGCCCCCGAACGCGGGCGGCACGAGCCCGGGGTCCGCGCCGCCCGGCCGCACGGGTGGCGCGGACCGCACCGTTCGGGGTGGTCGCGCAGGTCGGCCGGGGGTACGGTCGAGGGGAAAGCCCGCGCGTCCGGCTCTGCGGCCGGTCGCGGGAGGACGAGTACCGAGGTGGGACAGCGTGGCACACACCGGCTCGGCGACCGCGACCCGGATCGTCGAACTAGAGCTGATCCGGCTGCGGCCCCCGGCCGGCGGCCGGGGCCCCGGCGCCGACGGCCCCGTCCTGGTCCGGGTGGCCGACGGTGACGGCGTGAGCGGCTGGGGGGAGCTGCCGGAGGCCGACGCGGCCCAGTGGGACGCCCTGACCCGCGTCTTCGCCCCCGCCCTGCTCGGCCACTCCTGGCGGCGTCCGACCGAGGCGGGCGAGGCCTGGGCCGACCTGCCCTGGGACCCGGCCGTGGCCGGGGCCCTGGACACCGCGTGCTGGGACCTGTGGAGCCGACAGCGCGACACCCCGCTCTCGCACGCCCTGGGCGGGGAGCGCACCGCGCTCACCGCGGGGGTGACGCTGCCCCGCCAGGCGGCCGTGGAGTCGGTGGTCACGGAGGTGAACCGCCAGGTGGGGGCGGGTTTCCGGCGGATCCGGCTGGAGATCGCGCCGGGCTGGGACGCGGACGTGGTGCGCGCGGTGCAGTCGAGCTTCCCGTTCTTGGTCCTCCAGGCGGACGCGGGCTGCCGCTACACCGAGTCCCCCGCCGACCTGGACGCGCTGCGCGTCCTGGACGGGCTCGGTCTGCTGGCGGTGGAGGACCCCTTCGCCCCGGACGACCTCGCGGCGCACGCCCGGCTGTCCGCCCAGATGCGCACACCGGTGGCGCTGGGCCGGCCCCTGGAGTCGGTTGACGACCTCACCGAGGCGATCCGGGCCGAGGCGGGCGGCGCGGTGAACGTGGACCCGGCACGTATGGGCGGCCTCACGGCGGCCCGCCGCGCGGTGGACCGCGCCGTGGACGCGGGCTGGCGGGTGTGGTGCGGCTCTTCGGCGGCGACGGGGGTCGGCCGCGCCGCGACGGTCGCGCTGGCCTCGCTGTCGGGGGCCTCGCTGCCCGTGGAGATGCCCGGCGCCGGAAGCCGTGGCCGCGACCTGGTGCTCCCGCCCGTGCGCGCGCACGACGGGGTGGTGCCGGTCCCGCTGACCGAGAGCGGTCTGGGACACACGGTGGACCGCGCGGCGGTGGCCGAGCGCACCGCCCGGGCCCTGGTCGTGGACGCCGACGGCACGCGCGAGGCCCGCGTGGAGCGCGGACGCGCCAACGGCGCCCGACGGCAGCGCTGACCGGCGGCCCCTGGACAAACGCAGCAACCGCAGCAACCGCAGCAACCGCAGCAACCGCAGCAACCGCAGCAACCGCAGCAACCGCAGCAACCGCAGCAACCGCAGCAACCGCAGCAACCGCAGCAACCGCAGCAACCGCAGCACAACTCCGCCGCGCCCGGCCGGGTTCCCTCCTCCCCTAACCGAACAGCGTTAGGTAGAGTTGCGGCACCGTCCGGCCCCCGTTTCCGGACCCGACGACCGTGGAGGCGCGGTGCGCGTATTCGCCGATATCCAAGAGGTGCTCGCATCCCAGGGCGAGCACCTGGGCCACACCGACTGGGTGACCATCGACCAGGACCGGATCTCCCTGTTCGCCGACGCGACGCAGGACCACCAGTGGATCCACACCGAACCGGAGAGGGCCGCCGCGGGCCCCTTCGGGGGCACCATCGCACACGGGTTCCTCACCCTGTCGATGCTGGCCCACTTCTCCCAGTCGGTGATCTCGGTGACGAAGAAGCCGAGCATGTCCATCAACTACGGGCTCAACAAGGTGCGCTTCCTCCAGCCGGTCGTGTCCGGCTCGCGCATCCGCGACGGCGTCGAACTCAGCTCGGTCCAGGAGACCCCCAAGGGCTACCTGGTCACCACGACCCACACCGTGGAGATCGAGGGCCGGGAGCGGCCCGCCCTGGTGGCCGAGTCGCTCGGCCTCTGGGTGCCCTGAGGCCCTCCGCTCCCGGGAACGCCGCGGGGCGGCCCGGGAACGCCGGCGCGGCCCCGGCCGGGCGGTCCTCCCGCCGGCCGGGGCCGCGTGCTCAGCGCGCCAGCTTGCGCAGCGCCCTGCGGGTGAGCCCCGGGGTGAACCAGCGCAGCTTGCGCTCGGCGCGCCTGGCCCGCGCGCGCATGCGCTCCACCTCGGCGAGCGCGTGGTCGAGCTTGCGCCGCAGCACCTCGGGGTTCTCGGGCTTGGTCCGCTCGCCCTCCTCCGGGAACACGAAGTCCGTCCCGGGGACCCAGTGGGTGCCGTAGACCTCCTCCACCCGGCGGTCCAGCTCCTCGGAGCCCGCCTCGGGCCACAGGTGGCGGGCCCTGGCGTAGGCGGCGATCCGCTCCAGGCGCATGACGCCGTCACCGCGCGTGGCGCCGGGCACCGGCGAGCACAGCAGCCCGGCCTTGTTCTTGTTGGCCATGTCGACCAGCTCGACGACCGCCCGCTCCCTCAGCGCCGGACCGGCGGGGACGCGCAGCTGGAAGTTGACGAGCGGGTCGTGGCCCGGCGCCTCCTCCACCAGGCGCACCCGGGGGTCGGCCCGGAAGGTCTCCCGGATCAGCCGCAGGTCGAGCCGCTCCTCGTCCAGCGGGGAGCGCCGCCCCTCGTCCAGCACGTCCCAGGGGCCGACCAGCCACAACCGGATGTCGGGGGTGGTGCCGGACAGCAGCGCGGACGCGGTGGTGTCCACGTCCTCCAGGGTGGCGCCGTCCACGTCCATCACCACGTCGACCAGCGGGACCTCCCACTGCCGGTCGGGGCGCTTGCGCCGCAGGTGGAAGTCGGGCACCCGGTTGGCCACGAAGGGGGCGCGGTAGCGGGTGCCCGCGTCGCGGCGGGTCTGCATCTGGGTGCGGCCCAGGTGCCAGCTGCTGGTGTCCAGGTCGGGGACGAACAGGGCGCCCTGCTGGGAGACCCGGTAGGCGAACTCGCTGTCGCCGCCCAGGACCAGCTCACCGTTCAGGCCGCCCGCGGCGTCGAACAGGGTGCGGTGCAGGGAGCCGGTGGCGCCGATGAACACCTTGTAGGCCAGGCGGTCGGCGGTCCGCAGCTTGTCCTTGCCGTCGATGGTCTGCTCCACCCAGTGCGGGTCGGCGCTCTCGCGGTCGAACAGCTGGGCGGCGCGCCCCTCGCGCACCTCGGCGGCCACGTACTCGGCGGTCATGGCCTGCGGATCGAAGTCCACGAACATCTTGTGGCCCAGGGCGACCCCGTAGTCGACCAGGTGGTGCCAGCGCATCTGCGACTCGACGTGGTCGCGGTAGACCAGCATGTCCGCGTCCAGGCGCAGGACCACCTGGCCGGAGGAGACGGCCACGCCGCTGTTGACGGCGTGCGCCGAGCCCCAGCCGCCGGGGGCCGAGGTGATCAGCCGGGTGTTCTCCGGGCGCACCGGTGAGAGCGTGAGGGGTTCGGGCGTGCCGTCGTCCACCACGATCACCTCCATCAGGTGCGCGGGGTAGCTCTGCGCGGACAGGGACGCCAGGACCAGTTCGAGCTTCTCCTGGTGCCCGTGGGCGGGGATGACCACCGACACCGACAGGGTCGGGGTCCACTCGCCGATCGCGGGCGGCTGGAGCACGGAGTAGTCGTTGCGCCGCGCGCGGGGCTGGTCGCGGTAGTCGGTCTGCGCGCGGGGCAGGAGCGGCGCGGTCGCGCCACCGCCGGAGACCGGTTCCGGAGTCGTGTCAAGCGTGGTCAACGGATCTCCCCCGTGTACTCGGTGGCGGGCTGGCCGAGGGGCGAGGGCTCGCCCTCCACGATGGCGCTCGGACGCCAGCCGAACCACTGCTGGGTGTGGTTGTGCAGGAAGAAGGCCATGTCCTCGGACCAGGTGTGCCCGCCGCCGGTGCGGCGGAGCACGTATCCGAGTCCATGGGCGCGGTAGATGCGGCCGCCTCCCCGGATGACGGCGAGGAGCAGCTGGGTGTCGATGGCGCGGGGCAGCGGCCGGAAGCCGCCGATTTCCTCCATCACCACGCGGTCGGTGAGGATCGTGCCCCCGGCGATGAACCGGGTGGCCGCCTCCGACCTGCGGTTGCGCCAGACGGTCAGGTCCACCTCCTGGAGGTAGATGAAGTCCTGTCCGGTGCCCACGAGCTCGGCACCGGAGTAGGTCCGCGCCAGCAGCAGGTCGGCCAGGTGGTCGGGGCCGTACCAGTCGTCGTCGTCCCACTTGGAGATCAGGTCTCCGGAGGCGCGGTCGACGGAGTCGTTGAGCACCGAGCCGAAGATCTGGCCCGCGTCGGCCTCGTGCAGGACCAGCGGCAGCCCCGTCTCCCGGAACGCGTCGATCGCCGCGCGCACCTCGGGCAGGTCCGCGGTGAACCCGTGGAGGGTGAGGACCACCTCCAGTTCCACGTCGCGCTGCCGGGCGATCTGGGCGAGCGCGAACCCGACCATCTCGGGGCGGCGCGTGCACAGGATCACCGAGATCCGGGGCTCCCTGGGTAGGGGGATCCCGGCCTGCGCCCCCAGGGCCCGCCAGCGGGAGCGCTGGCCGTGGGCGCGCAGGGCCGTGCGGCGCAGGCGGACGCTGTACTCCTCGCGGCGCAGCTGGTCGCGCAGGTCCTCGTCGCGGGCTCCGGTGATCAGGTCAGCGAGCGGCCCGCCCAGGCCCGACGCCCAGGCGGGCACCTCGCCGCTGACCAGGGGCACCCCGCCGGCGGCCAGGGAGGCGACCGCGCGCACGGCGGCGCTGGGCCCGGTGTGCCCGGACCAGTCCACCCTGACCCCGCGCAGGTGGCGCAGGCGCGCCAGGTCGACGTCGGTGACCGTGCCGTCGGCGGCGACGGTGACCAGGTCCTTGCCGCCCTCCCTGACCACGGCGTGGGGGCCGTGGACGGTCAGGTCGGCCAGGTTGCCGTCCTTGACCCTGGTGAACCCGGTGGGGTTGACGGTGAGCTCGTCCACGGGCGCGACCGCGTGCGCGGCGTCCGGCACCGCCCCGCGGGCCCGCACGTGCCCGTCCGGCCCGGCGATCCGGGCCCAGGAGTCGGCGGCGGTGGTGGCGCGGTCCAGGACGGGGACGACCGGGTCGGTCCACTCGGGCCGCTCGACGTCGTCGGACACGCGCAGCGCCAGGTCCCCCACGGGGGTCACCCGGCGCAGCGGGACGGGCCCCCGGGCCTCCACGCCCCGCACTCCGGTGTCGCCCGGCCGCCACAGGGCGGCCTCGGGCCCGTTGAGGACGGCCAGCGGCGCGGTGGCCGGTCCCCGGCGCCGTCCCCGGGTGCCGTGCACGACGGCGTCGACCACCTGGACGGTGTCCATCCCGTTGGGGAAGAACAGCTCGCACAGCCAGCCGTTCCTGTTGACGCGGCGGACCCGCACCTCCTGGAGTTCGCGCCACTGGCCCATGCCCGGGGAGGCCGGGATCGGGGGCTCCTGGTGGCCGGACGTGGCGACCATGGCGACCACGATGTGCACGGCTCTGGGCAGGTGCGTGGAGACGGTGAGGGCGCGGTGCAGGTCGGTGGTCGTGGCGGCCACGACCGCGACCAGCCCCACCTCGGGCTCCTCGTCCCGCATCCAGGCGCGCGGAAGCTCCAGGGGCTGTCCCAGGGGGTGGGCGTCCAGGTCCACCAGGATGTCGTCGGGGCGTAGCGGCAGCTCGGCCAGGACGGAGCGGGTGTCGGCACCCGCGTGGCAGAGCACGGCGGCCTCGGTGCCACGGGCGCGCAGTGCCTGCCGCAGGGCGGTGGTAATCATCGGGTGACCTCGGGTGTGTCGGTCGGGGCTCGGCGGGGAGCCCGTCAGGCGGTGCGTGGGAACGCGGCGTTCGCTAGGTCGTGTTCCTTGGATCATTTCGGGCTCGCGACCACCGGACTTCCTCTCGCTGCGCCGGTTTCGCTTGAAAAGCCAACCAGGCTGACCTGCGCGAACCGTCTTGCGAGAGATTGCCCGGACGGCCGCTCGCTGATCCGAAAGCCTCCACGGAACACTCCCTAGACGCCCTTGCGGCTGAAGACGTGGGCGCCCTTCTCTGCGGCCTCCTCGACGCGCTGGAGGTCGGGGTGCTCGGCCAGCCAGCGGTCCCCGATGGCGCGCTCGTCCACGCGCGCGGCGTCGTCCAGGACGATGACGGCGTCCTCGGTGCAGCGCGGCAGCAGGACGGGCAGCGCGGGGTAGCGGGCCTGCAGGCCGGTGGCCTGGGGCGGGCCGTCGACGAACGCGAGGCCGACGCCCTCCAGGTCGGCGAAGACCGAGGTGTCGTACCAGCGGTCGGCGGTGGGCCGTTCCTCGCCATCGACGGTGACCGTCGTGTTGGGGGTCTGGACCAGCGGGGCGTGCCGGACCTCGACGATGTCGTCGAGCCCGTGCGCGGCCACGAGTTCGCGGCTGAGCTCGGCGTAACGGGCGTCGTGCTCGACGGCGACGAGTCTGCCGGTGCCCGCACGGCGCAGGGCGTAGCCGATCCAGACGCTGGAGGCGCCGCTGCCGCACTCCACGACCAGGTCGGGGCGCAGCCGGTCGATCTGGCGGATCAGGATGCGGAGCACGTCGGGGGAGGCGGCCCAGCCGCGTAGGGGCGGCATGAACGCGGCGGTGTCGAGGTGCTCGCGCAGCTCGGTCCAGGCGACCTGCTGCTCGTAGTCGTCGCGGCCCCGCGCGGTGACCACGTTCCTGATCTCGCGGCTGACCTTGAGGAGCGTGTGGTCCTGGAGGTGGGCGAGGCGTTCGCGGACGCCGTCCATGGCCAGGGTCGCCTCCAGGCGGTCCCGTCCCAGGGTCTCGGCGACGCTGCGGCTGTGGGCCTCCATCGAGGTGGACACGCTCCTGGAGAGGGCGCCCACCCTGCGGTACAGGAGCAGCGTGCCCAGCCCGAGCACGCCCACGGCACCGGCGAGCAGGCCGAGGAAGGTGAGGGTGAGCACGTCCGTCCAGCCGATCAGGTCGGCGATCCCCAGGGCAGTCGGCACGCAGAGCACGGCGGCGCCGACCACCGCGCCGGTGACCAGGAGTGGACGGAGACGGCTGCGAAGCGACCGCATGGGCGGATACCTCCACGGGAGTTTCGACACGGTTCCGCCGGGCGCGGGCCGCGGGGGGACGAGGGGGGAAGGGCTGGTTTCCCGGCACTGAACTGCCGCTTCGCCCGGTGTTTCGGGGAGGCCGGCAATCCGCTCAGACGCTTTCGACCTTAGCCCTTCGAGGAAATAACGGACGCCCCCGAAGGGGAATCGAAACCTGGATTACACGCAATTCGCCTTCCGTTCACCCGCGCATCACGTGCTTCTCATTTGCACGCATCCGGGGTTTTCCCGGGGCGTCGGCGACCCCGTCCCGCGGCCCGCTGGCCTCCCGTGGGACCTTCCGCGCGGGGGCGCCGGGGCCCGGGCGCGGGCGGCCGCGCGCCGTTCGGAGCACCACGGCCAATTCTTCCTCCTCCCACCTGCGAATTCAACGCGATGGCGGCGGACACCGGCGGGTGTTTTCCGTGAAGTCCGCGCGCCCGCGTCCGCATCCCCGGCGGTTTCACCGCGAAAGCGAGGATTGGAAGAGGCCGTGCCGGGCAGTGCGGGGAGGAGGCGGCGGTGAGACCTCGACCGCGCGGGCCGTCCGTGCGTGGTCCGCTCCCCCGAGGGGCGGGGGCCGCATGCACGCGGCCGGGCGCTCCGGAGCGGGGCCGACTGCCTCGGTTTATTCCCGTGCCGGAGTGTAAAGAGCCTGACATCGGGTGAGCCGCCGCCCGACTGATAGCTTGCTGCCTAGGCGATCCCATCGCTGGTGAACACGACGAACCGCGTCATTGGAAAGGTGCGTCAGAGATGTCTGCGCCGTACTCGCTTCCCGAACTGCCCTACGACTACGCGGCCCTGGAGCCGTGGATCTCCGGTCAGATCATGGAGCTGCACCACGACAAGCACCACGCGACCTACGTCGCCGGTGCCAACACGGCTCTGGAGAAGATGGCGGAGGCCCGGGAGACCGGCGACTTCGGCACCATCCCGATGCTGGAGAAGAACCTGGCCTTCAACCTGGGCGGCCACGTCAACCACTCCGTCTTCTGGAAGAACCTGTCCCCCGAGGGCGGTGACAAGCCCGAGGGCGAGCTGGGAGCGGCCATCGACGACCAGTTCGGCTCCTTCGACGCCTTCCGCTCGCACTTCACCGCCGTGGCCACCACCATCCAGGGCTCGGGCTGGGCGATCCTGGCCTGGGACGCGCTGGGTCAGCGCCTGGTCATCGAGCAGCTCTACGACCAGCAGGGCAACACCGCCCTCAGCTCCGTTCCGCTGCTGATGCTGGACATGTGGGAGCACGCCTTCTACCTCCAGTACAAGAACGTGAAGGCCGAGTACGCCAAGGCCTTCTGGAACGTGGTCAACTGGGCCGACGTCCAGGAGCGCTTCACCAACGCCCGCGGGGTCAAGATCGGCTAGGCCCGGTCCCCCGTCCGGTTCGTCGCCGGACACGGCGGAGGGCGGCACCACCCACCGGTGATGCCGCCCTCGCGCGTGTACGGGGCCGCCTCTCCCGGGCCCCGCCCGCGCCGAGCCCCGCCCGGCCCCTGGCGGGTCAGACCACGAGGCGGACCGGGTCGGCCTCCACCGGCCCGTGCCGGTCGAGTTCGCGCCAGGCCCGCGCCAGCCGCCAGACCAGCTCCTCGCGGGTGGGGGCGTCGTAGGCGAAGGGCAGCCGGAACCACTCGGCGTGGCGCTCCCCTCCGGACGCCGACATCACCGAGCCCGGGACCAGTTCCACGTCGTGGCAGAGCGCGACCTGCACGTAGGCGCGGGCCTCCACACCGGGCAGGCGCACCCACAGCGCCGCACCGCCGTCGGGGCGCCGCCACTCCCAGGAGGGCAGGGCCCCGCGCAGCAGCTCCTCCATGTGGTCGAGGGCCTCGCGCATCAGCGCGGAGCGCTGCCGGGACAGCTCGTCGTAGCGCTCCAGGAGGCGCACGGTCACCGCCTGGTCGAGCAGGGGGCTGGCCAGGTCGGCGAGGACCTTGCGGCGGCTCAGGCGCAGGGCCATCTCGGCGGGCGCGCGCAGCCAGCCCAGCCGGAGCCCGGCCCAGCCGACCTTGGACAGCGACTCCACGGTGATGACCTCGGCCCCGCGCGGGGCGAACGCGGCCAGCGGCGGGGGCTCGTCGGGGGAGCGCAGGCCGGTGTAGGCGTGGTCCTCCAGCACCGGCACGCCGTGGCGGGCGGACAGCTCGCCCAGCTCGCGGCGGCGCGCCGCGGACATCATCGTGCCGGTGGGGTTGTGGTACGAGGGCATCGTGTAGACGAGGTGGGGCGCGTGCTCGGCCACGGCGCGGCGCACGCCGTTGGCGTCCAGCCCCTGTTCGTCCAGTGGCACGGGCAGGAAGCGGGCGCCCCGGTCACCCATCAGGTCCAGGCAGCCCGCGAAGCTGGGGTCCTCCACCACGACGGGCGAGCCGTTGCGCAGGTAGAGCTGGGCGACCAGGTTGACGGCCTGGTGGGCGCCGGTGGTGACGACGATCTGGTCGGCGGTGGTGGGCAGGCCCCGGGCGGTGTAGTGGTCGGCGACGGCCCGGCGCAGCGCGGGCAGACCGCTGGGGTGGTAGCTGCCCTCGGCCATGAGCGCGGGCAGGTCCTCGGCCACGACCCGGCGGACGGCCTCCTCCACGCCGGGGAGCGCGGGGGTGGACAGGCAGGCGGCCGAGATGAGCCCCTCCTCGTGCTGGAAGAGGTTGCGGTACATGGGGTTGCCCGTGCCGTTGGCGGTCCAGCCGTCCGAGCGCACGGGCGCGATCCGGCTGCTGACGCGGGTGCCGCTGCCCTGCCTGCTGTCGAGGATGCCGTCCGCGCGCAGGGCGTCGTAGGCGGAGACCACGGTGGTGCGGCTGACCCGCAGGCCGACGGCGAGGGCGCGTTCGGAGGGCAGGCGCTCGCCGGGGGCGAGGCTGCCCTGGTCGACCAGTCGGCGCAGGGTGTCGGCGAGGCGCCGGTAGAGGGGCCCGCCGCCCCGGGACCAGGCGCCGAGGAGGTCGGCGAGTTCTGCGGAACTCCGGGAAGAGTCCATTTTCCCCTCCATTGGATCTGTGGGGAGTGGCCCCCGGATTCCATACTGGCATCAGCGAAGGGGATACCACCAGAGCCGAAGTGGCCCCTGCACAACAGTCCAATTCCTCGGGAGCGGTCATGCACTTCCTCGCCCAGCGCCGACACGACACCGTCCGCCGCACGCCCCGCCGCCGTCCGGACCGCCCCGGGGAGCGCGGTCCCGCGCTCCGCGCCGGTCGGCCGGTGCTGGTGGAGGCGCGCGTCCTGCGGGGCGACCGCCGCCGCCTCGGCGCGTTCGCCGCCGCCCTGCGCGAACGGGCCCGGCGGGACCCCGGCCACCTGGAGGAGGTCCACTTCCTCGACGAGGGGGACCGCGTCCGCCTGGTCTCCCTGTGGCGTTCCCCCGGCGATCTGCGGTCCTTCGTGGAGGCGGCGCACCGGGACGTGCTGCTCTTCCGCGCGGCCGTCGGCTCCTTCCCGGAGGTGGAGCGCACGCTGTGGTGGTCGGCCGCCGGAACCCCGGTGCCGCCGCGGGAGGCCGGGGAGCGCGCGGCGTGGCTGCGCGCGCACGGCCCGGGCGCTCAGGCGTTCACCCTGTCCTCGCCGGTGCCCCCTCCGGCCTGATCCCCGACCCGGCGCCGACCCGCCAGACCCCGCCCAGGCGGGGCGCCAGGGAGCGGTGGGCCACGTCCGCGAACGCGCGCGGGTCCAGCGCCCCGCTGCCCCGCGGCACGGCTCCCGCCAGGGGACCCGCCCCCATGGCGGACAGGTCGGTGAGGTTGCAGCGCATGGCCAGGTCCGGGCGGTCCGGCCAGGACCCCACCACCACCCCGGCCGGGGACAGGCCGCGGGTGCGCAGCGCCTCGGCGGTCAGCGCGGTGGCGTTCAGGGTGCCCAGGTCGGGTCGGGCCACCACCAGGACCGGCGCGGACAGCAGCACGGCGACGTCGGCCAGGGTCTGCCCCTCGGCGTTGAGCCGCACCAGCAGCCCGCCCGCACCCTCGACCAGCACCAGGTCGTGCGTGCCCGCCAGGCGCCACACGGCCTCGGCCACCGCCTCGGCCCGCACGGGTTCGGCCCCGCAGCGGGCGGCGGCCGTGGCGGGGGCCAGCGGCTCGGGGTAGCGGACCAGTTCCGCCGTCGTCACGGCCGGGACCAGTGCGGCCACGGTGTCGGCGTCGCCGGGTTCGCCGGGCCCCACTCCGGTCTGGGCGGGTTTGAGCACGGCCACCCGCCGTCCCGCCGCGACCGCCAGCGCGGCCACCGCCGCGGTGACCACCGTCTTGCCGACCCCGGTACAGGTCCCCGTCACCACCAGGACGCTCATCGGCGCTCCTCCCCCAAGCAGGCCCGCACTGCGGCGGCCATCCCGTCGGCGACGGCGGCCACCTCCTCCGAGGTGCACACGTAGGGCGGCATCGCGTACACGTGCTCGCGGAAGGGCCGCAGCCACACCCCCGCCTCCACCGCCGCCCGCGTGGCCTCGGCCATGCGCACCGGCGCGTCCAGCTCCACCACCCCGATCGCGCCGAGCACCCGCACCTCGCGCACGCCCGGCAGCCCCTCCAGCGGGGCCAGCCCCTCGCGCAGGCCGGTCCCGATCCGCGCCACGTCGCCCCTCCAGTCCCCGCCGGTCAGCAGGTCCACCGAGGCCAGCGCGGTCGCGCAGGCCAGCGGGTTGCCCATGAACGTGGGCCCGTGGGCGAGCACCGGCACCTCACCCCCGGCGATGCCGCGGGCCACCCGTGCGGTGGCCAGCGTCGCGGCGAGGGTCAGGTAACCGCCGGTCAGCGCCTTGCCCAGGCACATGACGTCGGGGGCGACACCGGCGTGGTCGGCGGCGAAGAACTCGCCGGTGCGGCCGAAGCCGGTGGCGATCTCGTCGAAGACCAGCAGCAGCCCGTACTCGTCGGCGATCCGCCGCAGCTCCCGCAGGTAGCCCGGGTGGTGGAAACGCATGCCGCCCGCGCCCTGCACCACGGGTTCGACGATGACCGCGGCCAACTCGTCGGCGTGCTCGGCCGCCAGGCGCTCGAAGGCGGCCACGTAGCCGGGGTCGGGTTCGGCGTCGAACCCGGAGGGCGGCGCGGGGGCGTGCACCTGGGCGGGCAGCACGTCGCCCCACAGGGAGTGCATGCCGCCGTCGGGGTCGCACACGCTCATCGCGTGGAAGGTGTCGCCGTGGTAGCCGCCCCGCCAGGTGAGGAAACGGCGCCGCCCGGGCCTGCCGGTGGAGCGGTGGTACTGCATGCACATCTTCATGGCGACCTCCACCGCCACGGAGCCCGAGTCGGCGAGGAAGACGTGCTCCAGAGGCTGCGGGGTGACCGCCACCAGGGCCTCGGCCAGGTCCGCGGCGGGCCCGTGGGTGAGCCCGCCGAACATGACGTGGCTGAACGCGTCGGCCTGCCGCCGCACCGCGGCGTCGAGCACCGGGTGGCGGTAGCCGTGCACCGCCGACCACCAGGACGACATCGCGTCCACCACGCGCCGCTCGCCCTCCTCGGACCACAGGGTCAGCGTCGCCCCCTCGGCACCGGTGACCACGTACGGCCGCTCCGCGGCGGGAACGGTGGTGTAGGGGTGCCACAGATGGGCGGTGTCCGCGGCGCGGATCCGGGCGGAGCGGTCCGCGGGCGCCGGGTCCGCGGAAGCCGCGGGGGACGTCGGGGTCATGGGGCTCCATTGTTCACCCCGCGCCCGTACGCGCCCCCGTGCGGTCCCACCAGGAATCCGGGCGGATCTTTGTGGGCTTCGGTGAATGACGCGCACGTGCGCGGGACGGCAGAGTCGTAGACGCCTCCCTGGCACGAAGGACCGGACCGCCCCAGCGGGATTGGCCGCCGCTGGGTCGGTCCCCGCCGGGGACGCGCCCTCGCCTCCCGGCCCGACCGCACCCACGACCCAGGAGGCCGAACCGCGTATGCCGAGCACCGCCGCACCCACCCGCCGCCCGTGGCCCCTGCGCGCCACGGCCCGCGCGCGCCGCGCTCGTGCGCTGCCGCCGGGACACCCCTTCGGGTGGTTGGACGCCGCCGCCCGCGCACGCGCCGAGGCCGGGCTGACGCGGCGCGCCACGCCCCGGCCCGCGACCGACGGCCTGCTGGACCTGGCGGGCAACGACTACCTCGGGCTGCTGCGCCACCCGGACGTGGTGGCCGCCGCCGGGGACGCCGCCCGCGTGTGGGGCGCGGGCGCGGGCGGATCGAGGCTGGTCACCGGGGACACCGGCCTGCACCGGGAGCTGGAACGCGAGCTCGCCGACCTCCACGGCGCGGAGTCGGCGCTGGTGTTCTCGTCCGGGTACGCGGCGAACCTGGCGATGGTCACCGCGCTGGCCGCGCCGGACGGCGGCGCCCCTCCCCTGCTGGTGTGCGACCGGTACAACCACGCCTCCCTCATCGACGCGACCCGGCTGGCCCGGGCCTCGGGGGCGCGCGTGGCTCTCTACGACCACGCCGACGCGGACCGGGCCGCCGAGGCGCTCGCGTCCGCCGAGGGGCGGGCCCTGCTGCTGAGCGACACCGTGTTCTCCGTGGACGGCGACCTCACCGACGCGGCCGCCCTGGCGCGCGCGGCCCGCGGGCACGGCGCCGCCCTGCTGCTGGACGACGCGCACGGTCTGGGCGTGGTGGGGCCCGGCGGGAGCGGGACGGCGACCGCCGCCGGGCTGCGCGGCGCGGACGACGTCGCGGTGTCGGTGACCCTGTCCAAGTCGCTGGGCTCCCAGGGCGGCGCGGTGCTGGGCTCGCACCGGGTGGTCCGCCACCTGACCGAGACCGCGCGCACGTTCGTCTTCGACACCGGTCTGGCTCCGTCCTCGGCGGGCGCGGCCCTGGCCGCGCTGCGCGTGCTGCGCGCACAGCCCTGGTTGGCCGACGCGGTGCGCGACCGTGCGCGGCGGCTGGCGGAGGGGCTGCGCGGGCGCGGGCTGCCCACGAGCGCACCGGACGCCGCCGTGGTGTCGGTGACGGCGCCCTCCCCCGGGGCCGCTCTGGCCTGGCGCGACGCCTGTCTGGCCGCGGGCGTGCGCGTGGGCTGCTTCCGCCCTCCCTCGGTCCCCGACGGCCGGTCCCGGCTGCGGCTGACCGCCCGGGCGACACTGAGCGGGGCCGACGTGGACCGGGTCGTGGACGTCATCGCGGCGAACCGTCCCGGATAGTCTTGCGGAGGTGACGAGAGTCCGCCGGAATCCGGGGAGGCGATAGCGGCCGTGTCAGCACGTGGTGAGGACCCCGAGGCGCCGGAGCCGGTCCCCGCGGACCCCTCCGCCGTCGGCCGTGTACCCGGCTCCGCCCCCCGCGAGCCGGAGGGGGACCCGCACGCCGGGCAGGACGCGGCAGTCGCGGCCCCCGGGTGTTCCTCCGATGGGGACGGTGCGCGCGGTTCCACACAACCCGCCCGCGAGGACACCTCCGGCAGGGACGCGGACAGCACCGGCGGGGCGGACGCCCACGGCGGTTCCGGCGACGGAACGGACGACGGCGGTGACGGCGGTGACGGGACCGACGACGGCAGCGGCGGTGAGGACGGGGAAGGCCGTCCGCGCCGACGGCGCCGACGCTCCCGGGTGGCCGCCGCCGTCTCGGTCACGCTGATCCTGGTCATGGTGGCCGTCCTGGCGCTGCCCGCCACCCGCGAGGGCCTGGTCTCCCTGTGGTGCGAGACCACCGACGGCGTGTGCCCGGCCGAGGAGCTCCCCCCGATCACCGAGGAGGAGCAGACCGACTGGCGGGTCCGGATGGAGCCCGAGGAGGCCGCGCTGTGGGGCAACTACGTGGCCCTGGGCGACTCCTACTCCTCCGGTGACGGCGCGGGCGACTACGCCCCCGACACCGCCGAGGCGGGCGGCTGCTGGCGTTCGGAGAACGCCTACCCCCGGGTGGTCGCCGAGGAGTTCGACTTCACCGGTTCGCTGGCCTTCTACGCGTGCAGCAGCCACAAGGGCTCGGAGATGATCGAGCAGATCGGCACCTCCGGGTCCCAGATCGAGCGGGTCACCGAGAACACGTCCCTGGTGACCCTGGGCATCGGCGGCAACGACCTGGGCTTCATCCCCGTCCTGCGCACCTGCATGGTGCGGATGCCGCTCCTGGAGAGCAGCGTCTGCGTCGAGCAGGAGGAGGAGGTCGACAGGCGGATGAGGACCTTCGAGGAGACCCTGACCGAGATCCTCGGGGAGGTCCGCGACCGCGCGCCCGACGCCCGCGTCCTGGTGCTGGGCTACCCGCGGCTGTTCCCGGCGGACCCCCCGGGCATGTACTACACGCTGACCAGGAGCGACCAGCTCTGGCTGAACGGTCTGGCCCAGCGGTTCAACGAGCTCATCCGCGACACGGCCTACCGGGTGGACGGCGACGTCTACGGCGGGCGCCAGACCGGCAGCGTGGAGTACGTGAACACCTTCTCCGCCCTGACCGGGCACGAGGTGAGCGCCGACGCCGCCTGGCTGAACGGGATCGTGCTCGGCCAGCTGGGCGAGGGCCTGCGCGTGGACCGGGCGAGCTTCCACCCCACCGCGCAGGGGCAGCTGTCCATCGCCGAGCGGGTGCGCCTGCAGATCGTGGAGGGCCCCGAGCGGGAGGTCTACGTGGCCCGGGAGACCCTGGAGAAGGTCGACCCCGAGCAGCTGAGGTCGGAACTGGGCGGACCGCTGGACCCGGAGTTCGCCACCGAGCCGCCCGGCAACGAGGCCGACGCCCCCTGACCCGGGGAAGCGTCGGCCCCGCGTCGCGTCGCTACCGGCCCGCCTGGAGCTCCCTGATCACCTCGGCGAAGCGGTCCAGACCCCAGTTGAGGTCCTCCTCGCTGATCACCAGGGGCGGCGACATCCGCACGGTGGAGCCGTGGGTGTCCTTGACCAGGACCCCGTGGTCGGCGAGGCGCTCGCACAGCTCCCGGCCCGAGGCCAGCGACGGGTCGACGTCGATGCCGGCCCACAGTCCGATGCTGCGCGCGGACACCACCCCGTCCCCGACGAACTCCTTGAGGCGGCGCTTGAGCACCTCGCCCAGACGGCGCGTGTTCTCCAGGTAGGGCCCCTCGGTGAGCATCCGCACGACCGTGCTCCCGACCGCCCCGGCCAGCGGGTTGCCGCCGAACGTGCTGCCGTGCTGGCCGGGCTGGATGACGCCGAGCACGTCCTCGTCGGCGACCATCGCCGACACCGGCAGGATGCCGCCGCCCAGCGCCTTGCCGAACAGGTAGGCGTCGGGGACCACACCGCTGTGCTCGCAGGCCCGGACCGTCCCGGTGCGGCCCAGGCCCGACTGCACCTCGTCGGCGATGAACAGCACCCGCTCACGGTCGCAGATCTCCCTGACCCGGGGCAGGAAGTCCGCCGGGGGCACGATCACGCCCGCCTCGCCCTGCACGGGCTCGATGAGGACCGCCGCGGTCGTGGAGTCGATGGCGGCCTCGATGGCCTCGGCGTCACCGTAGGGCACGGACCGGAAACCCGGCGTGTAGGGCCCGAAACCGGTCCTGGCCTCAGGGTCCGACGAGAAGGAGACGATGGTGGTGGTGCGTCCGTGGAAGTTGGCGCCCGCCACGACGATGGTCGCCTCGTTCTCGGGCACGCCCTTGACCTCGTAGGCCCACTTGCGGGCCACCTTGATGCCGGTCTCCACCGCCTCGGCGCCGGTGTTCATCGGCAGGACCTTCTCCTTGCCGACCATGTCGGCGAGGGCGCTGACCCACGGGCCGAACTGGTCGTTGTAGAAGGCCCGGCTCGTGAGGGTCACCCGGTCGATCTGCCGGTGCGCCGCCGCGAGCAGGTCGGGGTTGTGATGGCCGAAGTTCATGGCGGAGTACCCGGCCAGGCAGTCCAGGTACCTCCTGCCCTCGACGTCGGTCACCCAGGCGCCACGGCCCTCGGCGATCACGACGGGAAGGGGTGAGTAGTTGTGCGCCGACCGCGCCCGCGCGAGCGCGATGTGGTCCGCGCCGGAGAGTGCCTCTCCACCGGGGTTCCCGGCGGAGTCCCGCTGTCCCAGGTTCTGGGTGTTGCCCATCTAGCCGCTCCGATCACCATTGACCGATGTCAGACAGTTGATACCCACCATCGGGCCGGATCGCGCCCCTTCGGCGGGAGGTCCCCAAGAGTTGAGCAGATGATCCGGTGAGCCCACAAGGGGTGGGAGATGTCACAGCTCGGGGGCGATGCCCGAAAACCCGTCCGCGAAACGCCGCGCACACCCTCTGAGCGGGGTCGTCACATCCATGGTGACCTGCGATAACGCCCCTGGTGACGCGCTCCACAGCCCCGACGGCGGTCGGGCAGCCCCCCGAGGGGTACGGTCGCACCATCAGCCACTCAGCCGCCGCGAGCACCGAGCCGTGGACGGCTCCGTCGACCGTGCCCGGGAGGTCAGGCGTGCCCACCTCCGCGTCCCCGGACGCCCCCTTCTCGCTCTCCCGCCTGTTCGCGGCGGTCGCCGACGCCGTGCCGGACCGGACCGCCCTGGTCGCCGGCCCCCGTCGGCTCACCTACCGCGCCCTGCACGAGCGCTCGCTGCGGCTGGCCCGCCACCTGGTCGGCGCGGGCGTGCGCCCCGGCGAGCACGTCGCCGTCCTGGCGTTCAACCGCGCCGAGTGGGTGGAGTCCTTCCTCGGCGTCCTGCGCGCGGGAGCGGTCCCGGTCAACGTCAACTACCGCTACGTCGCGGGCGAGCTGCGCCACGTCCTGGCCGACTCGCACGCGGTCGCGCTGATCGCGGAGGACTCGCTGGCCGGGGCGGTGGACACGGTCCGCTCCGACCTGCCCCGGCTGCGCCACGTCCTGCTCGTCGCGGACGGCTCCGCGCGCGGGACGCGGGGCCTCGACTACGAGGAAGCGCTGGCCTCGGCGCCCGAGGACGCGGTCCTGCCCCCGACCAGCGGCGAGGACCACTACCTGCTCTACACCGGCGGCACGACGGGCTACCCCAAGGGCGTGCTGTGGCGGCAGGCGGACATCTTCCGCGCGGCCCTGGAGCGCCGCGCTCCGGGCACGCCCAGCGCCCGCACCCCGCGGGAGGTGGCCGAGCGCGCCGCGCGCTGCTTCGAGCAGCGCATGCTGGTCCTCGGTCCGCTCATGCACGCGGCCGGACAGTGGAACGCGCTGAGCATGCTGCTGTGCGGCAAGCGGGTGGTGCTGTCCACCGACCGCAGCTTCCGTCCGGACCGGGTGCTGGAGACGGCGCACCGGGAGGGTGTGCACGCGCTCCAGCTGGTGGGCGACGCCATGGCCCGCCCGCTGGCCCGCCACCTGCTCACCGAACCGGGGCTGTGCCCGGACCTGGCCTCGGTCCGCTCCGGCGGCACCCCGCTCACCCCGGCGGTGCGCGCGCTGTGGCACGCCTGGCGCGAGGACGTGTCCCTCTCCGACGCCTACGGGGGGTCGGAGACGGGCGTGTGCGGGTCGGCGACCGGCGCCGAACCGGCCGGTCCGGCGGAGGCCCCCTCCGGGGGCGGCCCCTCGGGCAGCCGCAGCTTCACCATGGGCGGCAGCATCGCGGTGCTGGACGCGTCCCTGCGCCCGCTGCCCCCGGGTTCGCGGGAGGTGGGGCGGATCGCGCGCACCGGACGGATCCCGCTGGGCTACTACAACGACCCCCTGGCGACCGCGCGCACCTTCCCCACCGACGCCGAGGGGCGCCGCTGGGCGCTGTCGGGCGACTTCGGGACGTGGGACGCCGACGGCTCGATCGCGCTGCTGGGACGCGGCAGCGCGGTGATCAACACCGCCGGGGAGAAGGTCTACCCCGAGGAGGTGGAGGCCGCGCTCAAGGCCCACCCCTCGGTGGAGGACGCCATCGTGGTGCCCTCGCCCGACGAGTACCTCGGGCAGCGGGTGACCGCGCTGGTCTCGCTGGCCGCGAACGCCCGTCTGGAGGAGGCGGAGCTGCGCGCGTACTGCCGGGTCCGGCTGGCGGGGTTCAAGGTGCCGCGCACCGTGCACTTCGTGGACCGGGTGCGGCGTACGGCGGTCGGCAAACAGGACTACCGGTGGGCGGCGTCGGTCACCGGGGCCGGTTCGCCCGCTCCGGCCGCCCCGACCCTTCCCTGAGAGCCGGCCCGGGTTCCGCGGCCCCGTCCTGCGGAACTCCGCACCGGGACGGTACGGGACCCTTCATTTCGGACACAGGGTCAATACGGACTTACCCAGCCGAAACAGGGGTTGTGCATGTTTCCGACCGCTCTCCGACCGCTTCGCCACCGCTAGACTGGCGTCGCCTGGTCCCAGGCCCCACGGTTTCCCCTCCCCCGCTCCGACCGGTTCGCACACTCCCGGCCGGGGCCGACCGGTCGCCCCGCGCGCCGGGTCGAAGCCGTGGACCTCGTGGGCCATTCCTGACCCGCCCTTCCACCCGCGCACACGGCGCGCGTGCGGTGACACCACCAGGACGGAGGAGGGCGCCCCCGATCGGGCCACGACCCGGGGGCGCACGACACCCCATATGCCAGACCCAGTAGGCAGCCACCCCTTCGACGGGGTACGCGGCGGAGCCGCGGGTGCCGCGGAGACCTCGCCCTCCGGCGGCGCGGGCCACACGACCACCGGTGCCGGGCGCCCCCTGGCCTCCACCCCACCCACCCACGTCTGAGAACGGGAACGACAACCGCATGACAACGAATCTGCTGATGACCGCGGCCTCGACGACGGACGTCGACGTCGCCCACGAGTACGAGGGATTCATCGGGTGGGTCCTGAACCTGATGACGACCCTGGGCGAACCCGGTGTCGGCGTGGCGCTGTTCATCGAGACCTTCTTCCCGCCGATGCCCAGTGAGGCGGTCCTGCCCGGCGCCGGGTTCCTCGCCTACGCCGGACACATGAACGTGTGGCTGGCCATCCTGTGGGCGACGATCGGCTGTCTGGTCGGCGCGTGGGGCTTCTACGCGATCGGCGCGCTCCTGGGCCGCGAGCGCACGGCCTGGCTGGTCGAGAAGACCCCGCTGCTGGAGATCGAGGACTTCTACAAGGCCGAGCGCTTCTTCACCCGCTTCGGCGGCGTCGCCGTCCTGCTGGGCCGGTGCGTGCCCCTGGTCCGCAGCTTCATCTCGGTGCCCGCCGGGATCGAGCGGATGCCCCTGTTCAAGTTCTCGCTGTACACGGTCATCGGCTCCGCGGTGTGGAACACCATCTGGATCGGCCTCGGCTACGTCTTCGGCCCGGCCATCGAGCCCGTTCTGGCCCAGTGGAGCGGCGTGATCAGCAACATCGTCGTCGTGCTCATCGGCCTGCTGGTGCTGTGGTTCATCCTGGCCCGCGTCTACAAGCGGACCAAGGCCCGCCGGACCGAGGGCACCTCCGCCTGAGCCCCCGCTCCCGGGGCCCGCTCCCCGTGAACCCCTCCAGGGGTCCGCCCGCATCCCCGGGCGGACCCCTTCGGCGTTCTGTGGGTTGAAAGTTGTTCCCTGTCCTGTCGGTCACCATCGGCCATCGACAGACAGACTGTGCCTCTGGCCCAGGACCCTCGCCGTTGCGGCGCTTTGTCGGTGGCGCCCGCTACCGTGGCCGTACCGAGGGAAGAGGGGGTGACCGGTGGCGCACAAACGCCGCACCAAGCGTGCTCTGCGCGTGCTGGCTGCCCCGTTCACCGTCGCTCCGCCCACGGGTGCGCGCATCCGCGACCGGCTGCGCCTGAGCCGGACCGACGAAAGCGTCCTAGTCGCACTCGGGCGGCACCTGGGCGCTCTGGCCCGCGCTGACCTGGCCGAACGCGTCCGCATCGGCATGGTCCCCGCACGACAGAACCGGCGCGCTGAACGCAAGAAAGCACTGACGAAAGCGTCCTCGTCGCGGTGGGCCGGAGCGATCACCCGCACCAGCGAGGACCAGTACCAGCTGGCCCTGCGCGCTCTGTTCGACGAGCGGGCCATGCTCACCCGCGCTGTTCGCATCCTCCAACATCGTCTGGCTGTTCCGTGCGGCCAGCGGGAAAACGGGGTGCGCGGTTACGCCAATCGGACCGAGCGCTGGCACAAGCGCAAGCGCCTGGACATGCTCACCGCCCGCTTGGCCGAGGTTGAACATCGCATCGAGGCGGGACACCCCGCGATCGTGGTCGGCGGCAAACGCCTCGCCCGTATGCGCCATCACCTGGCCGACGCACGACTCACACCCGAACAGTGGCGCCAGCACTGGGATGCGGCTCGGCTGTTCTTGACCGCGGACGGCGAGTCGGGCGCTTCGCACGGCAATTACACCGTCACCGTCGACCCGAACGACGGCACAGTCACCATTGCCCTACCCGAACCGCTGCGACACCTGGCCAACGCGCCCCGGGGCCGGTATCGCCTGGAGGCCGCGGTCGCCTTCCACCACCGCCACGACGAGTGGGCTGACCGTGTGGGCGCGCACCGGGCGGTGCGCTATGACCTTACCTGTGACTCCGGTTGCGGCCGCTGGTACCTGGACGCCTCCTGGGCGATGGACACGACGATGCCGCACACGCCCGCCGAGATGGTCGCGTCCGGTGCCCGGCTGCTGGGGGTAGATCTGAACGCCGACCACCTGGCCGCTTGCGTGGTCGACGTCCACGGCAACCCGGTAGGCCAGCCACTCACGGTGCCCGTGGAGTTGACCGGCTCCACCAGTCGACGCGACGGTCGGCTGCGCGCGGCGATCACCCGTCTGATCAGCCTGGCTCGTGCGCACGGCTGCGCTGGACTGGCCATAGAGAACCTGGGGTTCGCCGACGCCCGCGCATGCGGGAGGGAAATGATGGGCCGCGGACGGCGGGGCAAGCGGTTTCGCCGCACGGTGGCCGGGATCCCCACGGCACGGTTCCGTGAGCGTCTGCGCGGCATGGCCTACCACGCGGGGCTGGTGGTGGTTGCCGTGGACCCCGCATACACCTCGCGGTGGGGCGGACAGCATTGGAAGGAGCCACTCCAACAACGGACTTCAGCCACCGTCACGGGGCACCATGCCGCGTCGGTGGCGATCGGACGGCGCGCCCTGGGGCGTGGGATCCGGCGTCGGCCCAGGCCGCGCACACGACCGGAGGATCGTGTGCGCAGAGTCGAAGGCCAGACCGGTTCCACCCCCAAGGCGCGTGGGGCCACGGGCCCACCCAGGACGGCGGGCACACCCCCTGGGGGTGGCAAGACCCGTCCGCGCCACGGTGACCAGCTCGTGCTGTTCCCAGATCTCCAGGACCGTTCGGGAGGTCACCGGGCTCGCCCGGTTTCATGTGGTTCGGCTGACACCGGCCAACCACCATAAGAACGGTATCCTGCCCGGAACGCACCACAAACACATAATGACCGGGGCCGCCGACGCGGCTCCGGAGGCGCGGGGTGCCGGGACACGTTCCCGGCTGAGAGCACACCCGTCGAACCTGCCCTAGTTAGCACTAGCGAAGGAACGCCATGAGCGTGTACAACATCGTGTCCATCGCCGGCAGCGACCCCAGCGGGGGCGCGGGCGTCCAGGCCGACCTCAAGGCCTTCTCCGCGCACGGGACCTTCGGGATGACGGTGATCACCGCGCTGACCGCCCAGTCCACGCTCGGCGTCACCGGGGTCCACCCGATCCCCGCGCGCTTCGTCGCCCACCAGATGGACACCCTCTTCACCGACGCCGTCGTGCACGCGGTCAAGGTGGGCATGCTGGGCACCTCGGAGGTCACCGAGGCCGTGGCCGAGGCGATCGACCGCCACACGCTGCCGAACGTGGTGGTGGACCCGGTGATGGTCGCCAAGAGCGGGGACCGCCTGCTGGAGGCCTCGGCCGTCGACGCGCTGCGTACCAAGCTCCTGCCCCGCGCGGACCTGGTCACCCCGAACCTGCCCGAGGCCGCAGACCTGCTGGAGGAGCCCGAGGCGACCGATCTGGCGTCGATGCGCGCCCAGGCCTGGCGGCTGCTGGACCTCGGCCCGCGCAGGGTCCTGCTCAAGGGCGGCCACCTGCCCGGCGGTGAGAGCGTCGACGTCCTGGTCTCCCGGGACGCCGACCCGGTCGAGTTCCGCGCCCCGAGGGTGGCCACCCGCAACACGCACGGCACCGGGTGCACGCTGTCCTCCTCGATCGCGGCCCTGCTGCCGCAGCGGCCGGACGTGGCCGCCGCGGTGGGCGGCGCCAAGGACTACCTGACCGAGGCCATCCGGCGCGCCGACGAGATCGACGCGGGCGGCGGACAGGGCCCGGTGCACCACTTCCACGCCTGGTGGTAGGAGCGGCGTCCGGAGGGGGAACGCCGAGGGGGGACCGGCTCAGCGCAGGTCCCCCCTCCCCGTTGCGTCCTCCGGTGGGGCTCACGGCCCCTACCGGGTCAGACCTTGGTCACGTCCTCCATGACCTTGTCCGGGTCCCTCCAGTCGGGGTGGGCGAAGAACTTGCGCGTCTCCGCCGCGATGACCGGGGACAGGAGCAGGAGGCCGATGAGGTTGGGCAGGGCCATCAGGCCGTTGGCGATGTCGCTGAACAGCCAGACCGAGTCCAGGCTGGCGACCGAGCCCACGTAGATGACGGCGATGAACACCAGGCGGTAGGGCAGGACCAGGCGGCGCCCGCCCAGGAACACCATGCAGCGCTCGCCGTAGTAGGCCCATCCGAGCAGGGTGGTGAGGGCGAACACGGCCACCGAGATAGCCACGATGACGGCGCCGGCCGGGGCGAGCGCGGGGCTGATCGCTCCCAGGCCCTCGGAGACCGCGTTGCTCGTCATCAGCGAGCCGTCCGCGTCACCGTCGGTCCAGACGCCGGTGGTGATGATGACCAGGCAGGTCATGGTGACCACGATGATGGTGTCGATGAAGGTCTGGGTCATCGAGACCATGGCCTGGCGGACCGGCTGGTTGGTCTTGGCCGAGGCGGCGGCGATACCGCCGGTGCCCAGGCCCGACTCGTTGGAGAAGATGCCGCGGGCGAAGCCCTGCTGGATGGCGAGCATGATGCCCGCGCCGGCGAAGCCGCCCGTGGCCGCGGTGCCGGTGAAGGCGTCGGTCACCACGAGCTGGAGCGCGGGGAGGATGGCGGCCCAGTTGGCGGCCAGGATGACCAGGCAGATGCCCACGTAGCCGACGATCATGATCGGCACGAGGCCGGAGGCGACGCGGCCGATGCTCTTGATGCCGCCCAGGATGACCGCGCCGGCCAGGACCACGAGGGCCAGGCCCACCATCCACGGCTCCAGCGGCGTGATGCTGGTGATCTGCTGCGCGACGGCGTTGGCCTGGGTGCCGTTGCCGATGCCGAAGGCGGCGATGGCGCCGAAGACGGCGAAGGCGACGCCCAGGGTGGTGCCCAGGCCTCCGCGGATCCCGTACTTGAGGTAGTACATCGGGCCGCCGCTCTGTTCGCCCTTGGCGTCGGTGCGGCGGAACTTCACGCCCAGGAGGGCCTCGCTGTACTTGGTGGCCATGCCGAGGAAGCCGACGACCCACATCCAGAACAGCGCGCCGGGGCCGCCGACGCCGATGGCGAGCGCGGCACCGGCGATGTTGCCGACGCCGACGGTGGCGGCCAGGGCCGTGCTCAGCGCCTGGTAGTGGGAGATGTCGCCCTCGACGGAGTCGTCCTCCTTGCGCCTGATGATGGCGAGCCAGAGCGCGTGCGGTAGTCGGAAGAGCTGGAGCACGCGGAGGCGGATCGTGAGGAAGACGCCGACACCGAACAGCAGCGGGATGAGGACGAAGGGCCCCCAGATGATGCTGCTGACGAGGCTCGCCATTTCGAGCAGTTGGTCCACAGGGGATCTCCCTATCGGTGAGTTTGTGGGGACGAAGGCCGCCGGTAGCGAAGTACGGGGGATCCGACGCCCTCGAAATCGCGTCGGCACTGGGGGAAGGCCCGCGATACCGGCACAGAATCGCATCGACGCGTAACAACCGCATCACATGTAACCCACATGCCGGTTTCTTCGGGAACTTCCGGTGTCTCTTCCACGTACCTCCGGGTGCGGTCCACGTACCTCCGGGTGCGGGCGGTGTCCTCCTGGCAGGCTTCCGCGCTGGTCGGGGGCCGGGCGCGGGGCTGCGCCCGAACGGCGGCGTACCCGAGGGCACCGGTGGATTCGAGGGAGCCGGTGGAACCGGTGCGGCCCGCGCGCGACGCGGTCCGCAGCGCGACCCGTTGGGGGCGGCCGGTACGGACGGCGAGCCGACGCGACCGCGTCGAGCCGGTACGGCCCCGGCGGGCTCCGGGCGCCGTGTTCCTCACGGGCGCGGCCGCGACGGCACGGCCGGAGGCCGCCGGAACGGACGCAAGGGCCCGTCGGTACGGACGGGGCCGCCTCCGACCGGCGCGGACGGCGGCGGTGTGTTAGGCGCGGTCCTCCTCGTCGACCTGGGCCAGGGCGAGCCTGCTGAGGGCCGCCGCGGCCTCGTCGGGGTCCGCGCCCTGGCCCACCGCCACGCCCAGGAGGTAGGTGGTCAGGGGCGCGGCGGGCCGGGCCACGGAGTGGGCGGCGTCCCGGGCGAGGTCGAGCACCCGGTCGACGTCCTCCTTGCGGAGGGGTTCGGTGCCGGTCAGGCCCAGTTCACTTCGGACTGCTTCGGCCCATTCCACGAGGGTCACCGCACGACTCCTTAGAGCAATATATTGGCTACATTCAGCAATCATATCCACCGGAGAGTCACCCGGCGGACACACGGGCACACGGGCGCCGTCACCGACCGCTCGGACTGCCCACGCCTGGTCTTCGGGCGCGGTTCCCCCGCACCCAAACCGAGGTTCATCCCACGAGCCTAGCGTCGGAGACAGCCGTCCCCGGCGTAGGCAGCCGTCCCCCCGGCGTTGGGAGCCACCCGCATGTCCCCGACCGACCGTACGTCTCCGGCCGCGCGCACGTCCCCGGCCGCTCACCACTCCCCGGCCGCACGCGCGCCCTCCGTGCCCTCGGCCGCTCCCCGGACCGCGGCCGACCACGCGTCCGCCCGCGTCCCCGCTGCCGGGCACCGCGCGGCGGCCCGCACGCCCCCGCTCGACCGCGTGCCCCAGGCCGACGCCCGGGGCCGGCTGAGGGTGGCGATCGTGACGGAGTCCTTCCTGCCCCAGGTCAACGGGGTGACCAACTCCGTGTGCCGGGTCGCCGACCTGCTCGCCGCGCGCGGCCACGAGGCCCTGGTGCTGGCCCCCGGACCCGGCCCCTCCTCCTACGCGGGTTTCCCGGTGGTCCGGCTGCCCTCCGTGCCCCTGCCGTTCTACCGCGACTTCTCCGTGGGGCTGCCCGCACGGCGGGTGATGACCGCGGCGATCCGCGCCTTCTCCCCCGACGTGCTGCACCTGGCCTCGCCCGCCCTGCTCGGGGCGGCGGCCGTGGAGACCGCCCGCCGGTGGGCGCTGCCGACCGTTGCGGTCTTCCAGACCGACCTCCCAGGCTTCGCCGGGCGCTACCGCCTGCCCGGCGGGGACGCCCTGTGGTCGCTGCTGCGGCGTACGCACGCCGCGGTGGACCGCACGCTGGCGCCGTCCTCGGCCACCATGGAGGCGCTGTCCGCGCGCGGGTTCCCCCGCCTGGACCTGTGGCGCCGCGGGGTCGACGCCCAGCGTTTCTCCCCCGCGCACCGCGACGAGGAACTGCGGCGCAGGCTCGCGCCGAACGGGGAGACGATCGTGGGCTACGTGGGGCGGCTGGCCAGGGACAAGCGGGTGGAGATGCTGGAACACGTGTCCCGCCTGCGCGGGATCAGGCTGGTCGTGGTGGGGGACGGCCCCGAGCGGGCGCGGCTGCGCAGGCGCCTGCCCGACGCGGTGTTCACCGGACAGCGCACCGGCGGCGACCTGTCGCGCCTGTACGCGTCCATGGACGTGTTCGTGCACACCGGTGCGGACGAGACGTTCTGCCAGGCCGTCCAGGAGGCGCTGGCCTCGGGGGTGCCGGTGGTGGCCCCGGCCTCGGGCGGTCCGCTGGACCTGGTGGTGCCCGAACACAACGGGCTGCTGTACGCCCCGGACTCGGTGCGCGAACTGCGGGTGGCGGTGGGGCGGCTGGCCCACAACCGCCAGGTGCGGGAGCGGATGGCGCGGGGCGCGCGTCCCTCGGTGGAGCACCGTATGTGGGAGGCGGTCGGTGAGCAGCTGCTCGACCACTACCGGGCGGTGATCGCCTCCAGCGCGGAACTGGCCGCGCGCGAGGCGGGGGTGGAGGGCGCCCCGTCCGGTCCGAGGTGAGCGCGCGGGCGACGGCGTCCGCGCGGTGGCCTCACCGGACGGGGATCCGGCGGTGCCCCGGGTGGGGGCGTGCCGTCGGAACGGAGAGCGGCGTGCCGGCCAGGGCCCGGGGCGTCCCCCGCCCGGGGCCGGGCAGAGGTCCGGCCTCCCCCGGAAGGAGCGGCCGGGGGAGGCCGGAGGACGGTGCGTCCGCCCCGCCCCCTTACACGGGGCGGACGCGGGGAGCGGTCAGCTGACCGCCTGTGGTTCGGTGGAGCGGCGCAGGACGGGACCGGCGTCGGCGCCGACGGGGAGCAGCGCGCCCAGGACCTCGTCGAGGCGGTCCAGGTGTGCGCGGATCCAGGGCAGCGCCAGCGGGTCCGTGGCGGCGAGGGCCGCGTAGCGGCGTTCCTCGGTGTCGCCGTAGAGCAGGCTGGTGGCGACCCGCATGCGCAGGGCTTCCGTGCCCTCCCCGAACTCCGCGGCGGGCAGTACGCCCATCCCGAAGCGCTCCAGCAGCAGCCCGGTCAGGTCCGGGCCGGTGGCCACGCCGTGGAGGGCGGCCAGCCGTTCCCGGGCCGGCTCGAAGTCGGGGTAGAGGTAGAAGGCCGCCCGGGGGGCGGCTACGGTCGCGCCCGCGCGGACGAAGGCCTCGGTGACCGCCCCGGCGACGATGCCGTGCAGACGGCGGCTGCGGTCGACGTGGTCGAGGAGTTCGGCGGGTTCGGTGAAGGCGTGCGCGGCGGCCTCCTGGACCGGGGCGGCCGGACTCGACCAGATCTCGCTGGCCACCCCGAGCAGCCCGCCGCGCAGGCGGTGGCCGATCTCGGAGTCGGGCAGGCGCACGACGCCGATGCGCCAGCCGCCCAGGGCCAGGTTCTTACTCAGCCCGGTGGAGATGACGGTGCGCTCGGGCGCGTACTCGGCGGGGCTGTGCACCTCGGCGGGCTCCTCGCCGGGGGCCGCGGGGTGGACGAGGTCGCGGTAGATCTCGTCGGAGATGACGACCAGGTCGAGTTCGCGGGCCACCTCGCACAGGCGCCGGACGGTGTCGGCCCCGGCCACGGTGCCGGTCGGGTTGTCGGGAACGGTGACGATGACGGCGTTGACCGTGCGCCCCTGCTCGCGGGCGGCGGTGACGGCGGCGTGCAGCAGGTCCGGCTGGGGTACGCCCCCCTCGCCGGTGGCGGTGGGGACCGTGACGGGCCGCTGCCCCACCAGGCGGCACTGCGCGGCGTAGCTGACCCAGCTGGGCGCGGCGATCGCGGTGTCGCCGCCGATCTCCAGCAGGAGGCTGTACAGGAGCGGCTTGCTGCCGGGCCCGGCGACGACCAGCCCGGGATCGGTGGGCAGCCCGCGGCGCTCCCAGTACCCGGCGGCGGCCTCGCGCAGGGCCGCGGACCCGGCGACGGGCCCGTAGGCGTTGGCGCCGTTCCCCGCGGTGAGCCGGTCGCGCATGACCGGGTGGACCGGGAGTCCGGCCTCGCCGAAGCCCAGGGGAAGCACGCGGACTCCCTGGCGGCGCTTCTCGGCGAGCGCTTCGTTGACGGCGAGGGTCGCGGACACAGTGACGGTCATCGAGGACTCATCTCCGGTTTGTCGTGAATGCGGGTGATGCTTGGGCTGCCGCTCCACCTGGGAAGACGGCCCGTCACCCCACAGACTGCCCAGGTTCGGGCATCAGTACAAGCGCGTCTTTTCGATGCTGAGCGTAAGATCTCCTTATGCTCGATCTGCGTCGCCTGCACGTCCTCCGCGAGTTCAGCGTCCGGGGGACCATCGCCGCCACCGCCGGCGCCCTCGGTTACACGCCCTCGGCGGTGTCCCAGCAACTGGCCACCCTGGAGCGGGAGACGGGTGTCGCGCTGCTGGACCGCTCCGCGCGGGGCGCCGAGCTCACGGACGCCGGACGGCTGCTGGTGACCCAGGCCGAGGACATCCTGGCGCTGGTGGAAGCGACCGAGTCGGTGCTCGCCGAGCAGTCCGACCTGGCGCTGGGCGTGGTCACCGTCACGGCGTTCCCCACCGCCGCCGTGGCGTTCGCGCCCCTGTTGGTGCCGCCGCTGCGCCGGCACGAGGGGATGCAGCTGCTGCTGCGCCAGACCCTGCTGGCGACGGGGACACAGCAGGTGCGCTCGCGGGAGGTGGACATCGCCCTGGTCGACGACTGGTCCGGACAGCACCCCGGGCGCGGGCCCGAGGGCGGGCTGCGGCACATCAACCTGATGCGCGACCCGATGGTGCTGGCGGTGCCCCGGGGGCACGCGCTGGCCGACCCCTCGACGCCGGTGGTGCTGGAGGAGCTGCTGAACGAGTCGTGGATCGTGACGCCCGAGAGCGAGCGTTCGCGCTACGGAACGGACCGGCTCCTGTCCGAGGTGGGCGGACTGCCCTCCGCCGCCTGGGAGTTCGAGGGGCTGGGAACGGTGCTGAGCCTGGTCTCGCGCGGGATCGGGATCGCCGCGGTCCCGGCCCTGGCGATGGTGGGGGCCCCGGCGGGGCTCGTCTACCGCGAGCTGCCCGCGTCCGCGCCCGAGCGGCACGTGTACGCGGTGGTGCGGTCGGTGGCGGCGAGGCGACCGGCGGTGCAGGTGACGCTGGCGGCGCTGAGGGACGCCGCGCAGCAGGTGAACAGGGAGATCGCCGGGATCACGGTGGCCTGACCGGCGGCGCCGGGCCGTCCCGCGCCGATCCGGCCGGGTCCCGCGTCAGCACGCGCTCCACGGGTGTCCGGCCGCCGGCACCGGGGCGGACTCCTGGAGGGGCCGCCGTGGAACGACGCGTGGCCCGAACCCCCCGGGGGTCGGACCACGTTCGCCGTCGTTCACTCCTTATCCCTGCCGCGTGTCCGGTCGATCCGGCGGCGCAGTCTGCGGCAGACGTGGAGTGCCCGGTCACGGTCGTCCCGGGCGTTCCACCATCGGGCGTAGGCTTCCAGTCTTCTTTTGCGCAGTGCCTCCAGCTCGGCCTCCATCCGGTTCACCCGGTGCTCCAGGTCGATGCGCTCGCGTTCGAACACCGACATGTCGCGCTCGTGGAACCCCGCCTCCCGCTCGGCGCTGACGAGCCGATCGGTGAGGCCCTCGGTGGGGTTGCCCCGGCCGGTCTGTGCACTGATCCCTTCGAACCACACAACATCTTGTGTATCCCGCAGGAGGACAACATCACCGGTCGCTACGCAAAGAATACGGAAAGTGGCAGAAGAATCGAAACATCAACCAAACGGCTCTTTCGGACACCTCAGGCGGCGACCAGCCTCTCCGCCCGCGCGGGGGCCGCGCCCCGCAGACGGGTGTAGACCTCCTCGAACCGCTCCAGGGAGCGGTGGTGGTCGTGCCGCCGCGCGAGCTCACGGCTGGCCTCGCCCAGGGCGCGCCCCCGGGAACCGAGCACGAGGAGCAGCCGGTCCGCCAGGCGCACGGGGTCGCCCGGCGGGAAGAGGAACCCGTTGCGCCCCTCCTCCACCAGGTGCGGCAGCGCCATCGCGTCCGCGGCCACCACCGGCAGGCCGGTGGACATCGCCTCCAGGGTGGCGATGCTCTGCAGCTCGGCCACGCCCGCGATGGCGAAGGCGTCCCCCGCCGCGTAGACCAGGGGCAGGTCCCCGTCCGGGACGAACCCCAGGAAGAACACCCGGTCCGCCACCCCCAGCTCCGCGGCCAGCGCGCGCAGTTCCTCCTCGCGCTGGCCGGTTCCCGCCAGGGCCAGCTGGGCGTCCCGTCCGGGCACGATCCGCGCCAGCGCCCGGATGGTGTCGTCGATCCTCTTCTCCGCGTCCAGCCTGCCCACGAACACGATCGTGTCCCGGTCGGGCAGACCGAACCGGCGCCGCGCCGCGGCGGGGTCCTCGTGGGGGCGGAACCGCTCCAGGTCGATCCCGCACGAGATCGCCTCGACCCCGCGCGTGAACCCCTTCTCCCGCAGGAGCCGGGCCGCCCGCGGGGTCGGCGTGGTCACGTGGTCGGCCTCCCCCGCGACCCGGACCATGTCCTTCCAGGCCAGGAGGCCCGCGAGCTCCTGCATCGGCGCGGGGATCCGGGCGTGCGCGTACAGGTTGTCCGGCATGAAGTGGTTGGTGAGCACGACGGGGACGCCGGCGGCGCGGCCCCTGCGCATCGCCGCGCGGCTGAGCGGGAAGTGGCTCTGCGCGTGCACGATGTCGGGGTCCAGGCGCGCGACGATCCTGGCGATGTGCCCGCCCATCCCCAGCGGGACGGCGGCGCGCATGAAGGGGATGGGCGCCGATCGCAGGCGGTGCTCGGTCACCGCGCCGTTGACCGTGACGTAGGGTTCGCCCCGCTCGGAGGGGCACACCACGTGGACCCGGTGCCCCCGACCGGCCAGCCCCTCGGCCAGGCGGTGGGTGAAGTATCCGGCCCCGTTGACGTCGGGGGGATAGGTGTCGCTGGCGATCAGGACGCGCAGCGGGCGTTCGGCCATGGTGGTCTCTCCTTAGCGTTCGGTGTCGGCGGCGACGACCTCGGGGTTGCGGTGGCGCGCCTGGGCGAGGGCCACGGTTCCGGCGACGGCGAGGCAGGCGAAGACCAGCGCGCCGAGCTGGGCGGGAAGGGTCCGCGGCGCGCCCTCGCCCAGGAGGAGGGCGCCGATGGCCACACCGACCACGGGGTCGGTGATCAGGAGGGTCGCGTAGGCGGCCGTGAAGTGCCCGGTGCGGTAGGCGTTCTGCATCAGCAGGGCGCCGAAGACCGCCGCGGCCACCGCGAGCGGGGTCAGCCAGCTGATCAGGCTGGTCCAGTCCCCGACGGCGTTGGCGGACAGGACACGGGCCAGGCCGGACGTGGTGCCCATGGCCGCCCCGCCCGCAAGGGCGAGCAGGAGGGCCCGGACCCCGTTGTTCATCCGGTGCGCCGTGAAGTGGACGACGGCTCCCGCGCCGAGGACGACCCCGGTGAGCGCCAGCGCCGTGCCGGTGCTCATGACGGGGCTTTCGGCGGTGTGCGGGAACAGGGAGATCACCCCGGTGAGGCCCACCATGACGGCGGTTCCGGCGATGATCTGGGAGAGGCCGACCCGGCGGCGGTTGAACAGGGCCGACAGCACGATGGCGAACAGCAGGCCGGTCACGCCGATCGGCTGGATGATGGTCAGCGGTGCGCCGCTGAGGGCCACCAGGTGGAGTCCCGCGCCCAGGACGGCGGCCACGCTGCCGATCATCCAGCGGGGCTGGCGCAGCAGGTGCAGCAGGAACCCCGCCTTCGCCACCCGGCCGCCCGGGGCGCGGACGGCGTCGCGCTCCTGGAGGGCCGAACCCAGCGCCAGGGTGAACGCCCCGGCCACGGCGATGAGGATCGGCACCAGCATCAGCGCCACCGTCCCACGGGTATCCCCCGTCTCCTGAGCATCGCCGACCCCCTTGTGTCCCGTCGTCTCGGCAACGGTACGGACGGGCCCCGCGCCACGGCGATAACGCCAGCCCCCCATCCGTCGTGGTGGTAACCCCACCACGCCCGCACCTACCCGGTCCCGGTTTCGGTACCCCGTCGTCTCCGGGTACGGGTGACCGTTTGTCCGCGGGGGGTGTGCCCGGGAGGATCCACGTGACACTATGTCCGGTATTGGTCTAGACCGGATAGGAGCGGTTCACCGTGCCCGACACCTTCCCCTCCCTCGTCCCCCGTCCCAACTCCTCAGCTCCGGGAGGCGCAGGGGGCCTCACGCTGACCGCATCGACCAGGGTGTCCGCCGACCCCGACGCCCGGGGCACGCTCACGTGGCTCCAGCGTGAACTCGGAGCGGCCACCGGCCTCCCCCTGGCCGCCGGCGACGAGGCCAGCGCGCAGATCCGGCTGAGCGTGGACCCCGAGGCGGGCCTGGGCCGCGAGGGCTACCGGCTGATCGTGGACGCCGAGGGAGCCATCATCGTGGGCAACGACCCCGCCGGGGTGTTCTACGGTGCGCAGACCCTGCGGCAGCTGCTGCCCGCCGACGCCTACCGGGACGCCCCGCTGGGCGGCGCCGAGTGGGCCCTGCCCGCCGTGAGCGTCACCGACGCGCCGCGTTTCCGCTGGCGGGGCGTGATGCTGGACGTGGCCCGCCACTTCGTGCCCAAGCGCGAGGTGCTGCGGTTCATCGACCTGCTGTCCATGCACAAGCTCAACGTCCTGCACCTGCACCTGACCGACGACCAGGGGTGGCGCGTGGAGATCCGCCGCTACCCGAAGCTGACCGAGGTGGGCTCCTGGCGGACCCGGAGCCAGGTGGGCGCCGCGAAGCCGCCGGTGTTCGACGAACGCCCGCACGGCGGCTTCTTCACCCAGGACGACATCCGCGAGATCGTCGCCTACGCCGACGCCCGGCACGTGGCCGTCGTCCCCGAGATCGACGTGCCCGGCCACTCGCAGGCCGCCATCCACGCCTACCCCGAGCTGGGCGAGTCCGGACGGATCCCGGTCGGCGACCAGTGGGGGATCTTCGAGGAGGTGCTCGCGGTCACCGACAACGTCCTGGAGTTCTACCGCAACGTCCTGGACGAGCTGATCGAGCTGTTCCCGAGCACGTACGTGCACGTGGGCGGCGACGAGTGCCCCAAGACCCAGTGGCGGACGAGTGCGTCCGCGCAGCGGCGGATCAAGGAGGAGGGGCTGGCCGACGAGGACGAGTTGCAGAGCTGGTTCATCCGCCAGCTGGACGAGCACCTGACCTCGCGCGGCCGCCGCCTGGTCGGCTGGGACGAGATCCTGGAGGGAGGGCTCGCGCCGGGAGCGACCGTGATGTCGTGGCGCGGCGAGGAGGGCGGTGTCGCGGCCGCGCGGGCCGGTCACGACGTGGTCATGAGCCCCACCCGCACCTCCTACCTGGACTACCGGCAGTCCGAGTCCGGCGACGAGCCCGTCCCGGTGGGCACGCTGCTGCGGACCGAGGACGTCTACCTGGCCGAGCCGGTCCCGCCGGGGCTGACCGAGGGGGAGGCCGCGCACGTGCTGGGCGCGCAGGTGAACGTGTGGACCGAGCACATCGACTCGCCGCGCAGGCTGGACTACATGGTCTTCCCCAGGCTGTCGGCCTTCGCTGAGCAGGTGTGGTCGTCCGGTGAGCGCGACTACGCCGAGTTCGAGCCCCGGCTGAGGAGGCACCTGGAGCGGCTCGACGCGGCCGGGGTGGAGTACCGGCCGCTGGAGGGGCCGCGCCCGTGGCACACCCGCCCGGGGGTGGTGGGCTGGGGGTGACCCCGCGGCCCCGGGAGCCGTGAGAGCTCCCGGGACGCCGGGGTCCGCGCGGCTCCGCCGACGGCGCCCGGGGGCCTCCGCGGTGGAGGACGTCCCCGGCATCCCGTGCGGGGACGGCGCCGGGCCTCAGAAGTAGGTGGCCGCCATCTCCACGACGGTGTCGGCGTCGTCCACCACCGGCAGGACCCGCCAGCGGTCGAAGGCCGTGCACGGGTGCGAGATCCCGAAGGAGACCAGGTCGCCGGGGCTGACCTTCAGTCCCGGCGCGACCCTCAGGTAGGCGTGGTGGTCGTTGAGGTCGGTCACCTCCGCGCCCCCGGCGTCCACGGTGGCGCCGTCCGCCCGGCGCAGGCGGCGCGGCACGGGGAAACCCTGGTCGTGGTTGGCGTCGCGGCGCCCCATGCCGACGATCGCCAGCCCCTCCTCCGGGACGGAGGTCACCTGGGCCCACAGCTCCAGGGCCCCGGCCAGCGCGTCGGGGCCCTCGGGCAGGCGGCGGTAGGGCGTGGTGCGCCGGTACAGGCCGTCGTCGTGGACCACGTAGGCGCCGCTGCGCAGGATCGGCAGGACGTCCCCGCGTCCGCCGAGCTCCTCGGCGACCAGGTCGAACCACGCGCTGCCGCCCACCGACAGCACCGGCCTGTCCGGGCCGTGCCGGGCGGCCAGCACCGCGGCGTCGCCGACCAGGTCTCGCAGGAAACCGCGCACGCCGTCGGCGTCGCCGAGCGATCCCTCGTAGCCCGCCACCCCGGCCGGTTCCAGGCCCGGCGCCTCGGCGACGGCCGCGGCAACCGCGAGCAGTTCCTCACGGGTGCGGCAGCCGGTGCGCCCGCCGGGGACCCCCCGTTCGACCAGCACCCGCAGGGGCCGCCCGGCGGAGCCTGCCCCGGGCCGGTCGGCGGCAGCCTCCGCGGCGACCGCCACCCCCTCGGCGGAGTCGGCGTAGAAGAGGAACTCGAAGTCGGGGTCATCGTCCAGCTCACCGGCCGCCCAGCGCAGCACCCGGCCGTCGAGCAGCTCGTTGGCGAGCAGGATCCGGCGCACGCCGAACCGCCGGAAGTCCAAGACCTGGTTGGCGCTGGCGGCGGAGACCCCCCAGGCGCCCGCGTCCAGCTGTCGCTGGATGAGGGCCGGAGCCATGGAGGTCTTGCCGTGCGGGGCGAACAGCAGCCGGTGGCGCTCGGCGAAATCGGCGAGCGCGGCGATATTGCGGTCCAGCGCGGAGGCGCGCAGCACCATCAGCGGCCAGGTGAAGGGGCCGGTGAACAGGTGGTCGCGGCGGGCCGCGAACTCCTCAAGGGGAATCGGGTCGTCCGTCCACCACAGGCCCTTGGTGCGCCAGTCGACGTGTTCCCGGGGGATGGTCAGCCGATCGCTCACGTGGTGTCCGCCTCCTGGTCCGAACGCCCCGCCCGCGGGGAGACCGCGGCGCGGTCTCCCCGCGGGCGGGGACCTCGTGTGGGTCGGACCGATCATCCCACCTGACACCGTCCGGGGCCAGGGAGCGCTCCGGGCGCGGCCCGGGGACGCCGCCCCCTTCCGGGGCGGACGCGGTTCCCGGGCCGAACGCGGGTCAGCGGGGCAGGGGCAGCGTGGGGATCCTGACCACCGGCTGGGACCGCTGGGTCCGGGCGGCGATGGCCTCCTGGCCGACGTCGGGGTAGTCGGTGATGAACCCGTCGACCTTCCAGCCCAGGACGGTGTCCATCCGGGAGCGCTCGTTGATGGTGTAAGGCATGATCTCCATCCCCGCCTCGTGGACCCGCTCCACGTAGGCGGCGTCGATGGTGGTGTGGTTGGGGTTGATCATCTGCGCCCAGTCGTGCTCGTCGATGCTGCTCTCGGGGACCCGCCCGAGCAGGGCGTGCGGCACGGACGGGAGCAGGTCCTTGGAGCGCCGCACCGACTGCCAGTCGAAGCTCTGCACGACGAGGCGGCGGGGCTCGCCGTCCGGGTTGGGCTCCAGCCAGGTTCCGCGCTCGGTCAGCTCGTCGGCGATCTCCTGCTCGATGCCGGGGTAGAGCCCGGGCTCCTTGAGCTCCAGGAAGAGGTTGAGGTCCAGCTGCTCCAGGCGGTCGAGTCCCTCCGCGAAGGTGGGGACGGGCTCACCGTCGAAGGAGGCGTCGAACCACGCGCCCGCGTCGAGTTCGCGGACCTCCTCCATGGTGAAGTCGGCGACTTCGTAGGAGCCGCGGTCGGGGAAGACCTCCTCGACGTCGGTGGTGCGTTCGAGGGTGGTGTCGTGCATGAGCACGAGGACGTCGTCCTTGGTGCGCTGGACGTCGACCTCCACGGTCTCGGCTCCGAGCCGGTCGGCGGCGTCGAGGGCGGCCAGGGTGTTCTCGGGCGCGTGACCGGAGGCTCCGCGGTGGGAGACGGCGATCAGCGGGCGCTCGGTTGTCGTGTACTCGATGACTGCGGATCTGGTGACGCCCGACCACCGGGGGTCGGTGTCCTGCGTCGCGGACGATGCGCTCGCGCCGGTGACGACAAAGAACGACACGGCTGCGACGACGATGCCGATGCGCTGCACCGGACCTCCCAAGTGCGCGTGAACTTGTCGGCTGCTTCCTCAGGTTGGGTGCGGATGGTGACCTCGTGGTTACCGTCTGCGGAGCAGCCGGTGATCCGCGGCCCATCATCTGGTGATGTGTCCGACAGTTCGACGACATTCTCACTTAATGCATCCATTTGGTCACTTCATGTACGGTTTTTGACCCCCGCACCCATGGTTGATTACTCAGAGGCTGCGAGCATCACTAGGAGTAGTCGATGGGAAGGAACACTCATGCGCAAGCACCACAAGAGGTGGGTCGCGCTGCTCGGCGCCGCCGCGATCGCGTCGTCGGGACTGGTCGGTCTCCCGGGGGCGGTGGCGGCCGACGAGAAGGACACGCGGACGCTGGCGTGGCCGGAGATCAGCCAGGGCGTCTCCTCGTACAGCCTGGACGGCTACGAGATCGGTTATCTGCCCTCCGAACTGGAGCGGCACGGGATACACGCCTCGACCACGACCGACCGGCTGGGCAACAGGCAGTCGCAGCTGTCCTGGATGCGCGGGCCCGACCAGCTGCTCGGCAGGGTCTCCATCCTGCGCTCGGACAGCATGCAGCAGCTCGACGACCTGCGCGAGCGCAGGTACGGCCACCTTCCCGAGAGGACTCTGGAACGCCTGGACTCGGGCGAGGCGCTGCGCAGTGAGGCCTACCTGTCGCCGGAGACCGGCGACCTGTTCTGGCTCGACGAACCGGGCGTGGCCGTGGCCCTGTACCTCCAGCCGGACAAGTGGGGCAGCGGTGAACTGGTCAGGATGGCGGAGTCGCTGACCAGGAAGGAGGCGCCCGCGGAGGGGGCCGGGGAGACCGATCCCGAGGGGTCCGGATCGGAGGAGCCGACCACCGAGGAGCCGACGGCCGAGGAGCCCGCGCAGGAGGGGCCGGACGCGCAGGAGGGGTCCGGCGGTGAGGCGGGCGGCGCCGCCCCGGAGGAAGGCTCCGGCGGCGAGGCGACGCAGGAGGAGCCCGCCGAGGCGGGGAGCACCCACGAGCCCGTGGAGTCGGCGCCCGAAACGACCGGGGAGAAGGAGCCGCAGGAGCCCGCCGGAACGGACGGGAGCGCTGCCTCCGCCGACGGGACCGCGGTGGACGCCTCCCCCGCCGGGCGGCCCGGGACTCCGGAGACCCCCGAGGCCGCCGAGACCTCTGAGACCCCCCAGGCCCCGTCCGGGCAGGGCGGAGAGGCGGCGCAGGAGGAGCCCACCGCCGGGGAGGGCGCGCAGGAGGCACCCGCGGAGTCCGGGGAGAGCGGGCAGGCCGCGGGCTCCGAGCAGCCCGGGGCGACCCGCGTCCGGATGGCCAAGGAGTGCGTCGTCAGCCGGTTCGTGAGCTTCGGGAGCGGCGAGACCCGTCTGGGCGAGATGACCCCGGCCAGCGCGGAGTTCGTGGAGCGGGCCGTTGCCGCGGAGCGGCTCGGCGACGGGGACCTCGACCGCCTGCTGGCCACCGTCTGGTACTACGGCGACGAGGGCGTCAAGACCGGCGCCGTCGAGCACTGCGCCGAGGACGTCGAGATGTCGCGCACCGAGCTGGAGGGGCTCATCGCCGACCTCGGCGAGATCATCGCCGTGCTCGTGGAGGAGGCCGAGAAGCACGACGCCACGCACGAGGAGAACGTGGCGCGCACGCTGGAGGAGGTGAACGCCACCCTGCCCGTGGAGGTGGACGCCACCTCGGTCATGGACCCGATCGGCGCCCAGGAGTGGGCCGAGCTGACGCGGTCGCTGCCGTGGAGCTTCCCGGCCGGGACCTCCTGAGCAGCGCGCCCTCCGGCCGCGAGGCGGCGGCGGTAGGCGGGCAGCACGGTGCGGGCGGGCCCTGAGGGCCCCCTACATCCAGTCAACCCGGGGCCGGGCGCACGCACCAGCCCCGGGTTCCTCCTGTGGACGACGCCGTAGCGCCCGCCCCCGTCCCCCGCCCCCGGTCCCCGGCGCGCGGTTCCTCTCCCGCCGGGCGCCCCGTGGGAGCACCCGCCTACGGCGCTCCCCCGCACCGCGACCGGAGACCGTCCACGGGCACCCGTCCTCCTCCGGAGAACCGGCGACGTCCCCGTGAACCGCTCGCGCACGGTTCCTCCTCGGGGCGGGCGCCCGTCCCACCGGCGTCCCGCGCGGCCCGCCCCTCCCACGGCACCGGGCGCCGCTCCCACGAAACAGACATCAACCCATTCATATGGACAACCCATGATGTAACGTCACCTCAGGCCCGAGTCCGGGTGACCACGGTCACCCTCCCGGCCTCCGCGTTCCCCACCGGGGGCGGGCCCGGGCCGGACCGCGGTGGCGACCCCGCCACCACCGCCCCCTGAGGAGGACCCGCCCAGATGCCCCTCGGTTTCACCACCCGTCCCCAGCTCCGCGGCGACTTCGGCATGGTCGCCTCCACCCACTGGCTGGCCAGCGCCACGGGCATGTCCCTGCTCGAACGCGGCGGCAACGCCTTCGACGCCGCCGTCGGCGCGGGGTTCACCCTCCAGGTGGTCGAGCCCCACCTCAACGGCCCCGGCGGGGAGGTCCCCGTCGTCTTCCAGGCCGCCGGGGGCTCCCCCCGCGTCCTGTGCGGCCAGGGCGTCTCCCCCGCCGCGGCGACCGTCGACGCCTTCGCGGGCATGGACCGCATCCCCGGCAGCGGCGTCCTCGCCGCCACCGTCCCCGGCTCCTTCGACGCCTGGATGCTGCTGCTGCGCGACCACGGCACCATGACCGTCCGCGACGTCCTCGACCACGCCATCGGACTGGCCGAGCGCGGCTACCCCGTCCTGGACCGCATCGCCGCCGCCGTCGAGGCGCTCACCCCCGTCTTCTCCCGCCACTGGGCCGGTTCGGCCGCCGTCTACCTCCCGCACGGCGCCGCGCCCCGCCCCGGCTCCCGCCTGCGCAACCCCGCCCTGGCCGCCGCCTACCGGCGGATCGTCACCGAGGCCGAGGCCTCCGGAGGCGACCGCGAGGCGCAGATCGAGGCGGCCCGGCGGTCCTGGTCGCAGGGCTTCATCGCGGAGGCGGTCGGGGACTTCCTGTCCTCGCCCGTCCCCAGCGGCACGGGCGAGCCCCAGCGGGCCCTGCTCACCGCGCAGGACATGGCCGACTGGAGCGCCTCCTACGAGGAGCCCGCCAGCGCGGTCTACGGAGCCCACACCGTGCACAAGACCGGCCCGTGGGGGCAGGGGCCCGTCATGCTCCAGCAGTTGCGCCTGGCCGAGGCCCTGGGCACCGGCCGCGACGTGCTCGACGGGGTCAGCGCCGACTTCGTGCACGGGGTGACCGAGGCGGCAAAGCTCGCCTTCGCCGACCGCGAGGCCTGGTACGGCGACCCCGACTTCACGGACGTGCCCCTCAAGGAGCTGCTGGGCGCCGACTACACCGCGCGCCGCGCGGCACTGGTCGACGGTGCGCGCGCCAGCATGGAGCAGCGGCCCGGCTCCGTCGGCGGCCGCACACCCTTCGAACCGCCGCTGTACGTGCCGGGCCGCACCCCCGGCGACCGCACCACGGGCGAGCCCACGGTACGCCAGGACGCCGTCGCCAACCCCGCCGACCTGCGCGGGGACACCTGCCACGTGGACGTCGTGGACGCGTGGGGCAACATGGTCTCGGCCACGCCCAGCGGCGGCTGGCTCAGCAGTTCGCCGGTCATCCCCGCCCTCGGCTTCCCGCTGGGCACCCGGGCGCAGATGTTCTGGCTCGACCCGGCCTCCCCCAACGCTCTGGCGCCCCGCAAGCGCCCCCGTACCACCCTGTCCCCCACCCTGGTGACCAGGGAGGACGGCCAGGCCGTGCTGGCGATCGGCACCCCGGGCGGCGACCAGCAGGACCAGTGGACGTTCACCGCCCTGCTGCGGATCCTCAACGGGGTGGAGAACCTCCAGGAGGTCCTGGACACCCCGATGTTCCACACCACCGCCTTCCCCAGCTCCTTCCACCCCCGCGAGACGGTTCCGGGCGGCCTGGTCGTGGAACCGGGTGTGGGGGCGCGGACCGTCGAGGAGCTGCGCCGACGCGGCCACCGGGTGCAGGTCGCCCAGGAGTGGGCGCTGGGGCGCCTTGCCGCCGTGGCCCGCGACCCCGAGACCGGCGAGCTGCGCGCCGCCGCCGACGCGCGTGCCTCCCAGGGGTACGCGGTCGGCCGCTGAACCGGCTCTGAACCGCACGGGACCGGAGGAAGACGAAACGGCACGCGACGCGGCGCTGCGCTGCGCGGAACGCACTGCACAGGGGGGTTGACAGCGCTTACCTGCATTGATGCGGGCTCTTGCCAAATCGCCCGGTCACTGCTTATGTAGACCCTGTGCGACGGCACTCCGGGAAAGCTCCCGACCGCGTTCCGTCAGAACTCAATACCACCGCATCAGGGCTCGTGCGCTGTCTCCCCCTCCCTCAGTGACGGCCCTGTTCCCCCTCCTGACCGAGGCCTGCCTTCCCCTCCCGGCTGGGTTTTTCGGACAAGGAGAACGAGCGGGCCGTGGTACCACCGGCGCGGTGGTGCCACGGCCCGCTTCGTGTGCGCGTGCGGGCCGCGCGGCGTCAGGTGTTGACTCGCACGGCTCCGGCGTAGTCGGCGGTGCGTACCTGGGTGACGCGCACGTCCAGGCCGGTTCGCGGCGCCTCCAGCATCATGCCCTCGCCCAGGTAGATGGCCACGTGCGAGATGTAGTCGGGCGCGGTGGGGTCCGTGCGCCAGAACAGCAGGTCGCCGCGCTGGAGGTCGTCGAACTCCACGCGCTGTCCGGCGTTCCACTGGTCGTGGGTTACCCGCGGGATGGACACGCCCGCCTGGGCGAAGGCCCACTGGAGCAGGCCCGAGCAGTCGAAGCCGCCCTCCGGGGTCTCACCGCCCCAGACGTAGGGGACGCCCAGCTGGCTCTCGGCGTTGTCGATGACCTGCTCGATGACCGAGGGGGCCACGGCCTCGCCCTCGACCAGCGGCTCGGGCGAGTCGGCGACGAGCTGGAGGGAGACGTCCTCGCCGAGGGCCTCGGCCAGGGCCTCGTGCAGCTCGGCCAGGTCGGCCTCGGGCGCCGAGACCACCAGGGCGTTGCCCCTGGGCATGCCCAGCTCCGCGGCGCGCTCGCGGGAGACCAGCGCGTCGATCCCGGCGATGCCGGAGGTGGCGTGCGTCCACACCTCCAGGGGGACCTCTCCGCGCCCGCCCGCGACGGTGACCTCGCGGCCGACCTCCAGTCCGCGCTCGGTGCCGACGTCCTTGGACAGGGCGACGTGGCCCTCGGCGACGCCCTGCCAGATCTCGTCGGACTCGGCCGAGGGCTCGGGGGCGTGGTTGCGGAAGCTGGAGGGGCTGACGCCGAGCACCGAGGTGGGTTCGCCCTCGATCTCGACACGGGCGGCGTCCACGGCCAGGACGCTCTCGACGCCCTCGACACCGCGGACCTCCTCGACGGCCTCGCGCGGCAGGGCGCGGGGGGCGACCGCGAAGTACTCGGTGCTGCGGGCCTCGCGGAAGGGGGCCACGTAGGCGTCGCGCCGCAACCGGGAGTCGGAGACCTCGGGGGACTGCTCGGACGTCTCCTGCCGGGGGCCGCTGGCGCCGGAGGCCTCGGAGGAGAGCTGTTCGCTGATGGGGGGACGGTCCTCGACCACCGGCTCCGCCCAGGCCGGGGTGGTCCCGAAGGCGGTGAAGGCGACGGCGAAGGCGGCCGTGGTTCCCGCACACGTTCTCAAGCGGCTCCGCACGGGGGGATCTCACCTTTCTGCGAGTGAGCCGACCGGGGCGTGGGGGAACCCCTGCGGCGTACGGCCCGTTGCCGGTTTTACACTTTCCGGATCCAAGAATGGGCGTACCGGGACGAGTTTGCAAGAAGCCCACGCCGTCCGATACCGGACCGCCACCCGGTGCTCACCCGATGTTCCTCGTCACCACGGGGGTCAGCGGAAAGCGCACCGGGGTGTCCGCGAAGAGGGTGGCGCGGGTCGTGGCCTCGGCCTCGGCCACCGCGCGCACCGCCTCCCCGGCCAGGTCGGCCGGCACGTGCAGCACGACCTCGTCGTGGACGAAGAAGACGATCCCCGCCCCCTCGGGCATGTCCGGCAGGCGCTGGCGCAGCGAGGCGAGCAGGACCAGGGCCCACTCGGCGGCGGTGGCCTGGACGACGAAGTTGCGGGTGAACCGGCCCTGTGCGCGGCGGCGGCGCTCGCCGCCGGGTCCGGAGACGGCGGCGTCCCACCCCGAGGGGGCGGGCGAGGTGCGCCCCAGCCAGGAGCGGACGACGCCGCCGGCCTCTCCGGTGCGCGCGGCGGAGTCCACGTACTCCAGGGCGCGCGGGTAGAGGCGGCGCATGGTGGCCAGCAGGGGCGCGGCGTCGCCGGAGGTCTGGCCGTACATGGCCGAGAGCATGCCGATCTTGGCGCGGTCGCGGTCGCCGCCCACGTGCACGGCCAGGCGCGCGTACAGGTCCTCCTCCGCGGCCGCGGCCGCCAGGGCGTCGTCGCCGGAGACTGCGGCGAGCACGCGGGGTTCGAGCTGTCCGGCGTCGGCGCGGACGAGGACCCAGCCCGGGTCGGCGCGGACCGCCCCGCGCAGCGACCGGGGGATCTGGAGGGCGCCGCCGCCCCGGGTGGCCCAGCGGCCCGACACCACGCCGCCGACCACGTAGTCGGGGTGGAAGCGGCCGAGGGTGGTCCCGTCCGGGCCGGGGCGCCTGCGCACCCAGGTGTCCAGCCACGTCCAGCCGTTGGCGGAGTGCAGGCGGGATAGCTCCTTGTAGCGCAGCAGGAGCGGGACGACGGGGTGGTCGATCCTCTCCAGGACCCAGGAGCGGGTGGAGTCGACGGGGTGGCCGATCCACGCCATGGCCCGCAGGACCTGTGTAGGGGAGTCGGGGTTGACCTCGCGGCCCACGGCCTCGCCGATGCGGGCGGCGAGGTCGGCGAGGACGGGCGGGCGCTGCCCGGAGGGGGGCCGGTGGCCGAGGAGGCCGGTGAGGATCTCGTCGTGGACGTCGGGCCGCCAGGGCAGGCCGTCGTGGCTCATCTCGGCGGCGGCCAGTCCCCCGGCCGACTCCACCGCGGCGAGCAGGCGCATGCGTCCGGGGGCGGGGTCGGGGAGTTCCGCGAGGCGCCGCAGTTGGTCGGCGTGCACCTCGACCAGGGCGGCGAGGCGGTCGGTGCCCGGGGGCAGGGTGGAGCGGTCGGCCTCGAAGAGCGCGGGCTGGGCGTGGGCGCCGCCCTCGCCGAGGGGGCGCACGGGGTCGTCGGGGACGGGCAGCCGGTGCAGGCGGGCCCAGGCGGCGCCCAGCGAGGAGGCCTCGCCGTGGCGGGCCTGGTAGCCCAGGAGCAGGGCCTCGGTGAGCGCGGCGTCGTGGCAGCGCGAGACCCGCACCCCGGCGCGGACGAGGTCGGGGTAGACGTCCTCACCGGCCGACCACACCCAGCGGGGCGGCTGGGGGTTGGCGTGCTCGGCCTCGCGCACGGCGGCGGCCAGGTCGCCGACGCGGCGGATCGGGCCGGGGGCCTCGTCCAGTTCCTGGAGCCAGCCGCCGCCCTCGCCGTCGGCGACCACCGCGATCCGCATCCTCCCCAGTGTGCCGCCCGCCTGCGACAGTTCCGCGGATTCGCGCTTCTGTACAGACTGCGCGCCGGTTCTCGGCCACTATGGAGTCATGACAGCCAGGCCCTCGCCCGAAGTCCGCGACCGCATGTCCGGCACCGGGCATGGGGAGACGGTCGCGGTTCTCGTCTCCCCCGGCGCTGTGGAGGCGTTGGAGGAGACCCTCGATGTCCTGACAAGTCCCAGTCTCCTCCTCCATCTGGAAGAGTCCCGGGCCGCTCTGGATGTGGGTGACGCACTGGACGCCGACGGACTCGCCGCCCTGATGGCGCTACGGAAGGAGCCGGGCGTGAACGACAGGGAACGCACGGACCACCCTCCGGCCATCACCGACCCGACGTCTACCGGTCTCGCTGAGTTCCGGGGCGGACCACGTTGGCCAGCGGCTCACCGGCGGCCCAGCGGGCGAGCTGGGCGTCCATGAAGGCGCGGGCGCGCGGGTAGAACGCGGCCGAACCACCCGCGACGTGCGGGGTGAGGAACACGCCGGGGGCGCTCCACAGCGGGTGGTCCGCGGGCGGCGGCTCGGGGTCGGTGACGTCGAGTGCGGCCCGCACCCGGCCCTTCTGCTCCAGCAGGGCGCCGGTGTCCAGGACCGGGCCGCGGCCCACGTTGACCACGAGGGCGTCGTCGCGCAGCAGGGCGAACTCGCGGGCGCCGAACAGACCGCGGGTGGCCTCGGTGAGCGGGGTGACCAGGACGACGATCTCGGCCCCGGGCAGCAGGTCGTGCAGCTCGTCCACGCCGTGCACGCCCTCGTCCGGACGGGCGCGGCTGGCCACGCGCACGACCTCGGCCTCGAAGGGCAGCAGGCGGCTCTCGACGGCCTGACCGATGCTGCCGTAGCCGACGATCACCACGCGCGAGTCGGCCAGGGAGCGCAGCTGGGCGGAGCCCCAGTGGTGCTCCCTCTGCGCGAGCGCCCACCGGGGCAGGTCCCGCTGGGCGGACAGGATGAGCGCGAGGGCGTGCTCGGCGGTGCTGGCGTCGTGGAGGCCGCGCCCGTTGCACAGGGTCACGTGGTCCGGCAGCAGCGGGAGCACCTGCTCGTACCCGGCGGACAGGAGCTGGACGACCTCCAGCGACGGCATCCGCGCGATCATGTCGAGCCGCGCGTCGACGCCCTGGGTGGAGGGGGTGTAGGGCACCTGGTAGAAGGCGACCTCGTCCAGCCCGCTGCCGGGCGCCGCTCCACCCGCGTACAGGTCCACGGTCAGGGAGTCCGGGGCGTTGTCCCTGTTCTGCTCCCACTGCACCAGCGTTCGGCCGCCCATGTCGCGCCGCCCTTCCCCTCGGTCCGTCTCAGGCGCCACCCTAGCGGGACGGCCGCGTCAGCCGGTGGAGCGGGTGAGCTCGTAGCAGGCGATGGCGGCCGCGGCGGTGACGTTGAGGGAGTCGACGTCGCGGTCGGCCATGGGGATGTGCACCCGGGCGGTGGCCCGCTCCAGCCAGCGGGAGGAGAGCCCGTCGCCCTCGGTGCCGAGCAGGAGGCCGACCCGGTCGCCGGGGGCGAGGGCGGCCATGGCGTCGCGCAGGGGCAGGGAGCCCTCCCCCGGCGTGAGCGCCATGAGGTGGAACCCGGCCGCGCGCAGGGTGTCCAGACCGCCGTACCAGTCGTCCATGCGGGTGTGGGGCAGGGTGAAGACCGCGCCCATGGACACCTTGACCGCGCGCCGGTACAGGGGGTCGGCGCAGCGGGGCGCGAGCACGATCGCGTCCACGCCCAGACCGGCGGCGCTGCGGAAGATGGCGCCCACGTTGGTGTGGTCGACCAGGTCCTCCAGGACCACGATGGTGCGCGCCCCGGCCAGGACGTCGTCGAGCGGGGGCAGGGCGCGGCGGTGGAAGGCGGCGAGCGCGCCGCGGTGCAGGTCGAAGCCGACGAGTTTCTCGGCGGTGTCCTCCTCGACCACGTACAGCGGCGCGGAGGAGGCGGCGACCACGTCGTCGAGCGCCTCGGCCCGGCGTTCGGTGAGCAGGAAGCTGCGGGGCTCGAACCCGGCCGCGGCGGCCCGGCGGATGACCTTGTCGCCCTCGGCCATGAACAGCCCGTGCTCGGCCTCCAGGTGGCGGCGCAGGTTCACGTCGCGCAGGCGGGTGTAGTCGGCCAGGCGCGGGTCCGCGGGGTCACTGACCTTGATGACGTCCATGGGGGACGATTATCTCCGGTCCATGAGGGTTGCTGTCCCGGGGCCGCCCACGGGGTCCGCGGAACCCCGGTCCGAAGCCGTGCACGGGGTTGGCGGAGCCCGGTCCCCAGGCCGTCCACATGAGCGGCGCGGGGCTGGTGGCGCGGTCGGCGGCGCGGCACACTGGAAAACGGGGGGACCGCCCCCTGTTGTCGGCGGCGCGTGGTGCCCCCGTCATCGAGCCTACGTCCGCGCCACCGCGCCCGGAAGCCCCGATCGCGGCCTGTGGACGGGCGTCCGGCCGACGCGGGCCCTGCCGCGCCGCGGGTCGATCGCGGACATCCGCCCGGCCGCGCCGTCCGTCAGCTGATCTGCTCGGTGAGGGCGCGCAGGCGCTGCCAGCGCGCCTCCTCGCAGGAGCCCTTGCGGGTGAGCGTGGTCTCGACCTCCTGGCCCTCCCAGGTGCCCACGATGGTGGCCTCCTGGGGCCCGTACACCTTGTCGGTGCACACGGTCCCCTCGCGGACCTCGGTGAACAGCAGCGCGCTGCCCGTGTTGACGGCCTCCGTCGGCTCCGCGTCGCCCGCGTCGGTCTCGTCACCCGCGTCGTCCGCGTCGCCTTCCGCGCCCCCGCCACCGGCCTCGTCACCGTCCCCGCCGCCCTCGGCGGCGACCGACTCCTCCTCGACGGTGACCGGCTCGCCGGTGTCGGCGTGGAACTCCTCCGCGGCCCGGGCCAGCTCGGCGCAGGCGGCGGGGTCCTCCTCCAGGTTCCCGGTGCACATCAGCGTCTGCACCCAGGCGCGTCCGCGGTCGCTCACCTGGACCTGGAGCCGACCGCTGGGCCCCTCCTCCACGACCTCCTCGGGCTCGGCCGCGTCGGGGGCCAGGTCCGGGGTCATCGCGGTGGTGGCCCGCACGTCATGCTGGTCCGGCGGCAGCATCGACGGACCGACGATCGCCCCGTAGGCGACCGCGCCGAGGCAGCACGCTCCGGCGAGCATGGCGGTGCCGAGAGTGCCTCGGCTCCGGTGTTCACGATGCGATGGGGACATGCCAAAAACCCTCGGGGGTCGGTGTCACGGGACGTCCACTGGGGAGTGTGGGCTGGGTGTGGACGCGGGGCCTAAGCCTAGCGGGGAGCGCCGAGTGACCCTTGACGGGCACGGTAACAAAGCGATCACCCCGGTCGAATCGGGAAGGGCTTCCTCTCCTGCATTACCAACGAGTAAGGTCCTGGAAACGTGTCGTTCGCGCCTCATGGTGTGGTCGTTCGTCCTCCATACCGTGTGATGCCGTCGGGCGCGCGGGGGTTCGCACCTCCTTCCGCGGGGCCGACGCCGTGGCACCGCGGGGGGCACCTCCCCGCCCCGGCGTCGTCCCCGCTTCGACCCCGCATTGACCCCCCGGAGTGCCCGTGCCCAGTGGACGCCACCGTCAGGCCTCACCGACCGCCGCGAACACCCGCGGGGCGGTCGCGTCGCCGTTGGGGATCACCGCGATCGCCGTCGCCCTGATCGCGGCGGCCGCGGTCGCGGTCCCGGTCGGACTCGACATGCTCGGTTGCGGCGACACCCGCTACCTGCGCGTGTCGGCGACCCAGAGCATCGCGCCCGTGCTCCGCGAGGCCGCGGGCGAGTTCAACGACGAGCGCCCCGACTACGACGGCGAGTGCGTCTACGCGCAGGTGGACGAGATCGCGCCCCACCGCATCATGAGCGCCCTGTCCGGGGGCCGCGCGGGCGACTCCACCATCGCCCCGCACGTGTGGGTGCCCGAGTCCTCGGCCTGGGTCGAGCTGACCCGCGTCTCCGGCAGCGGCACGCACCGCATCGACACCGACCCGCCCTCGCTGGCCAGCTCACCGGTGGTCCTGGCCGCGCCGCGGGGCAGCGAGGGCGTGCCCGGACCCGACGGGGCCGAATGGCCCCTGGTCCTGCCCGACGACCGCGAACGCCCCCTGGTGATGGTCGACCCCAACCGCGGTGCCGACGGTATGGCCGTCATGCACGCGGTCCGCCGTCACCTGGGGACCGGTGACGAGGCGGACACCGCCATGACCGACTTCGTGCGCGACGTGCAGCTCGACAGCGCGTTCGGCGAGATCGACCTCGCCACCTTCTACACCTCCGGCCACGACGGCGGCGGGAGCGGCGAAGGCGGCGGAGGGCGCGTCGACCCGCTGATCGCCGTCCCCGAACAGGCGGTGGTGTCCTACAACGCCGACCGCGCCGGGGCCGCGCCGCTGCTGGAGGCCCACTACCCCGCCGAGGGCACCGTCAGCCTCGACTACCCCTACGTCACCACCACCGACACGGCCTCGCTGCGGTCGGCCGCCGCCGACCTGCACGAGGTGCTGCGCCAGGACTCCTACCGCGCCCAGCTCCGGGATCTCGGCTTCCGCGACCCCGACGGCACCCTGTCCGGCACGGCCGGCGCGGACCCCGACGGGTTCGGTGTGACCGCCGAGGAGCCGCCCACCCACGACGACCTGACCGGGGACGCGCTGCTGGCCTCGGTCACCGACTGGAACCGGCTGTCGATGCCCAGCCGCACCCTGGTGCTCGCCGACACCTCCGCGAACATGGCGCAGGACCTCGACGGGGGCCCGAGCCGGATGGAGGTCGCCCGGCAGGCGGCGCTCATGGGCCTGTCACTGTTCCCCGACGAGACCGACATGGGTCTGTGGCTGATGTCGGACGAGAACGCGGGCGGCCGCGTCGAGGCCGCGGACATGCACCCCCTGGGCGAGACCGAACGGGGCGACACCGCCACCCGCCGCCGGGAACTCATCGGGGTGGCCGAGGAGATCGCGGTCCGCGGCGGCGGTTCGCGCCTGTACGACAACATCCTGGCCGCCTACGACCGGGTGCAGGACGACTACGACGAGGACAGGATCAACAGCGTCATCCTGCTCACCGCCGGGCAGGACGAGGGGTCCAGCGACATCACGCACGCGGACCTGGTGGCGGCGCTCCAGGACCGCTTCGACCCCGAGCGGCCGGTCAGCATGTTCATCATCGCCTTCGGGTCGGGTGAGCAGCAGGTTGCGGAGGAGGAGCTGCGGCGGATCGCGGCCGCCACCAGCGGTTCGCTGTTCGTCACCGACGACCCCGACGAGATCGGCGACATCTTCCTCAGCTCCATCTCGCGGCGTCTTTGCGTGCCCGACTGCGACAGCTGACGACCGGAGCCCTCTCCGTCCGGCGCGGTCTCGATTGGGTATCGGAATCGAATTTCGTTCCGCCCCGCCCGGAAAGGAGAACGCGGGGCGAACGGACGGAATCCCCGAGGTGATCGGCGCTGTGCCCGGGTTCACACCCGCGGGCCCCCGGCAGGGCCGACGCGGGAGCGGCACGGTCGGCATTAACCCGGTCTGGACTGTTGAGTACCGTTTCCCACCAGTAACACCCCCCTGTACGCCTCGTCCGTACACCACCCGTGAGGAAAGCTGTGGGACGTCACCGCGGAAGATACGCAGAAGAGACCTCCGGCCGGTCCAGGCGCCGTCGCGGCCGCGGCGGCGCCTTCGCGGCCCTGGCCGCCGCGCTGGTGATCGTGGTCGGCCTCGCCGCGGTGGGCGTCTACGTGTTCGGCCGGTCCGACGGCTGCGGCGGCTCCGACATCGCGCTGGACATCGCGGTCAGCCCCGAACTCGCCCCGGCCCTGACCGACGTCGCCTCCGACTTCAACGCGGAGGAGCACCAGGTGGACGGAAGCTGCGTACAGGTGCAGGTACGCCAGGTCGACTCCGCCAACGTCGCCTTCGGCATCACCGGCGCGGGCGCCACCATGGGCGACACCGATTCCGACGTGTGGATCCCGGACTCCTCCCTGTGGCCGCGCCTGGTCCAGAGCCAGGCGGGCGACGCCGTCATCACCGAGACCGGCACATCGGTGGCCCGTTCGCCGCTGGTCCTCGCCGAGCTCACCGAGTTCGCCGACGAGGACTCCCCGAGCAGCTGGGCGGAGGTCGTGCCCACCACCGCCCCGGGCCAGGAGGCGGAGCGCACCGTCCGCGTGGTCGACCCCGCCCGCAACGCCACGGGCCTGGGCGCCCTCTACCTCCTGCACGGCGCGCTGGAGGAGGCCAGCCCCGACACCGCCGCGTTCAACGCGCGGATGACCGCGGCCCTGCAGTCCCTGCACCGGGGCGCGTCCTCGGACGAGGAGGCCGCCTTCCTCGCCCTCAGCGGCGGCGCCGCCGAGGCCCCGCCCATGATGGTGATGTCGGAACAGGCCGTGTGGCGCTACAACGCCGCGCACGGGGACACCCCCGCCCAGGTCGGCTATATGGAGGGCGGCACCTACTACCTCGACTACCCCTACGTCGTGCGCAGCGAGGAGAGCGCCGTCACCCGCGCCGCAGAGGAGTTCCGCGAGGCGGTGCGCGGGGAGGACGCGCGGACCCGGCTGCTCGCGGAGGGCTTCCGCGGACCCGAGGGCCAGATCGACGCCTCCGTACTCACCGAGGAGGTCGGCTTCGCCGCCGAGCCGCCCACCGAACTGCCCACACCCGCGGCGGAGTCGATCACCGGGCTGATCCGCACCTGGAACCAGCTCAAGATGGACTCCCGCGTCCTGGCGATCGTGGACATCTCCGGCTCGATGCTGGCCGAGGTGCCCGGGACCGGGATGACCCGCATGCAGGTGACCAGCGCCGCCGCCACGCAGGGTCTGGAGATGTTCACGCCCAGTTCGGAGCTGGGCCTGTGGGAGTTCTCCACCGACGTCAACAACGAGCTGCACTACCAGGAGATCGCGCCGATCCGCGAACTCCAGGCGGCCGCCGACGACGGCACCGCGCACCGGGACGTCCTGGCGGGCGCGCTGGCCTCGCTCCAGCCCCTGCCGCAGGGGGACACGGCGCTGTACGAGACCTACCTGGCGGCCTACCAGGAGATGTCGCGCACCTACCAGCCGGACCGGACCAACGTCATCCTCATGCTGACCGACGGCGACAACGACAACCCCGGCGGTCTGGGACTGGACGAGCTGATGTCCCAGATCGAGTCCCTGGCGAGCCCGTCGCGACCGATCCCGGTCATCACCATCGCGTTCGGGCCCGACGTGCAGAACCTGGAGCCGCTCCAGGAGATCGCCGCCGCCACCGGCGGCGCCGCCTACATGACCGAGGACCCCACCGAGATCGGTGAGATCTTCCTCCAGGCGTTCTCCCTGCGCATCTCCGAGGGCTCCGAGGATTCCGAAGGCTCCGAGGGCTCCGAGGAGACCACGGACTAGTCGGAACGGCGTCCGGGCCGCGGGCCCGGACGTCTCCCCCTCCCCACCCTCCCCCCACGCGTCTGCGGCCCCTTCCCACGGAACTCCGACAGGCGGTGACAAGTCCCTGTCCTCCGGGTGAGGGGCTCTGGACTTCTCCGTTGCGTTGGCGTACTCAGAGAGGAGTCGGGGTTGCTCCCGCGGTACCGGAGGCCCGGCACACGACGACCGGACGGGGGAAGGCCATGACGGAGGCGTGGATGCCCAGCGCCGAGAGGTTCGGCGGCGGGACGAGCACCCGGACGGCCCCCGGGATCGGCGCTCCGCGCGCCGTGTGGACGGTGACGGGGTCCGACCCCGCGGCCTGGTCCGCGCGCGAGGAGGCGCAGCGGCTGGTGACCGAGGAGCGCGAGGCGCACCTGGTGTGGAACCCGCTGACCGGCGACGTGGTCCAGACCCTGGCCGCGACCTGCCGCGGACGACTGCCCCTGGGCGGCACGCGCCAGTACGAGCTGTACCACGACCACGGCCATGAGGGGCGGGTGTGTCTGGTGGTGGCGGTGGTGTCCTCCGGGGAGACCCCCTTCACCGACGGCCCGCTGCACGGGCTGTCCCCGATCCTGACGTGGCTGGACTCCTGGGGGGTGGAGCGGGTCTGGCGCGCGGACCCCGCGGGACCGGTGGCGGGGACCGTGGACGCGGGGAGCCCGCAGAAGAGGAGCGGGGAAGCGCGGGCGCCGGACACGAGGAGCGCGGCGGACACTGTGGCGGCGGGTGTCGCGGCAGTAGGTGGCACGGCAGCTGGTGGCGCGGCGGCGCACAGCACGGGGGCGCACGCCGCGACGGCGCCGCATTCGGCCGAGACCGCGCGCGCGGCGCGGATGGCGCGCGCGTGGGCCAGGGGAGGGCACTTCGGCCACGACCAGGTCCCCGGTTCCTGCGCCAAGGGCCCCGGCAGACTGGACACCGCGCGGCTGCTGGCCACCGGCCTCGTCCCGCCGCCGAGCGGTCCGCGCGCTCCCGCCGGTCCGCGGCCCTCCGCGACGAGGTGAGTACGCCGCGGCGGGAGAAAAATGGTCCGGGTGCTCTGACCACCGGTAATCGGACACCACTGGTTCATCGCCGTTCCGCAACCCTTTAGTCTGTCGCCCATGGGTGGATCTATCGAGCCGGGTTGGTACGCGGACCCGCAGGGCGACGCGCAGACGCTCAGATGGTGGAACGGCAGCGAGTGGACACGGCATACCCGTTCCCTGAGCGAACTCCAGGGCGGTGGCGGTCAGGGTGACGAGGAGGCCGCGACCACCCACCTGGGCGGATCCGGACAGGGCGGCCCCGGGCAGGGCGCCCCCGCCTCCGACGACGAGGACCCCGGAACGGTGCGGCTGGGCCCCGCCCAGGAACGGCCGGCGGCACCGATCGACGACGAGCCCAGCACCATGCGCATCAACCCCTCCTGGGCGCAGGGATCCCCCCAGCAGGACAACACTCCGCCGTCCCCCCAGCCCCCGATCGACGACGAGCCCAGCACGATGCGGATCAACCCGTCGTGGGCACAGGGTTCCCCCTCCTCCTCTCCCGCCTCTTCCTCCTCCCCCGCCTCACCGCCCCCCGTCGCTCCCATCGACGACGAGCCCAGCACCATGCGCATCAACCCCTCCTGGGCGCGGGGCGGCGACGATGACGAGGAGCCCACCGCCGACCTGGGCGGCACGAACGCCACGATGCGCGTCAACCCGGCCGACCTGCCGGGCCGCGGCGGCCCCGGAGCGGGCGACGGGTACGGGGCGGGCGACGGGTACGGGGCGGGCGACGGGTACGGGGCGGGCGACGGTGCGACCGTGCGGGTCAACCCGGCCGACCTCCCCCGGCGCGACGAGGACGAGCTGCCCACCGCCGACCTCACCGACGACGAGATCCCCACGTCCAACCTGACCGACGACGACCTGGGCGGTGAGGCGCCGCGCACCGCGGTGTTCGACCCGGCTGGTCCCGGTGCTTCCGGTACTCCCGGTACCCCTGGTGCTCCCGGTAGTCCTGGTGCTCCCGGGCCGACGGGGGCCCAGGGTGAGGCTCCGCGCACCGCGGTGTTCAACCCGGGCGACCCCGCGCTCCAGGGCGGCGGGACCGCCGGTACCGCCGTGTTCGACCCGGGCGACCCCGCCTTCTCCGGGGGCGCGGACGAGGGGGACAAGAAGGGCGGCAAGTTCAACAAGTTCCTGGGCAGCCTCAAGGAGGGCTGGTCCGACCTGTCCGAGGAGCGCAAGGAGCAGCGCCGCCACTCCGAGGAGGAGACGGCCAAGCGGCGCGAGGAGGAGCGGGTCCGCAGAGAGGCCGAACTCCAGGAGGAGGCCAAGCGCCGCGAGGAGGAGGCCCGGCGTCGCGCCGAGGAGCAGCCCCCGGGTGCACAGGGCCCGGGCGCCGCTGCCGCCGCCGGTTCGGCGGCCGGTGCGCAGCCGGGGGCCCCGTGGCCCCCGACCGGGCAGCCCGATCAGCCCGGCCAGCACTCCTCCGAGCAGCAGGCACCGGGCCAGCAGCCCTCGGGGCCGCAGCCCTCCGCCCAGCCCTTCCCCGGTGCCCAGCAGCCGCCGGGCTTCCCGCCCGCGCAGCCGCACTCGGGCCCCCAGCAGGGGCACTCCGTTCCGCCCGCGGGCGCGTCCGGGCCCCAGCAGGGCATGTTCTCGCCCCAGCGCCAGTCGGGACCGCAGCACCCGCAGTCGGGGCCCCAGCCCGGTTACCGCCAGCCCCCGCCGCCCCAGCAGGGTGGTTTCGGTCCGCCCGGTTACCCGCCCCAGCATCAGATGGGCGGCCCGAACACCCCGGGGCGTCCCCCGCAGGGCATGCCCCCCGTCGGTCCGCCGCCCGGCCAGCGGGCCAACCGGCCGGGCCTCCCGCCCGGGTACCCACCGGCCTCCGGTCCCATGGCCAACACCCCGGGCGGACAGCCGCCGATGGGCGGTCACCACGGAGGCCCGCAGTGGGGCCAGCCGGGTCCGGGGCAGCCCCCCGGGCCGGGACAGCCCTACCAGCAGCACCGCCCGCAGAAGCCCAAGAAGAAGCGGGGAGGGTGCAGGAGCTGCGGCTGCGGCTGCTTCACCTTCCTGCTCATCCTGCTCGTCCTCCTGGTCCTGGGCTACCTCCAGTTCTGGGGCGTGTGGGACTGGATGTACGCCATCTTCGGCGTCGGTGAGCCGCCCGGCGTCTCGGACCCCTGGATCTGGGACTGACCCGTGCTCAAGGGGGCGGTCGGACACGGTCCGGCCGCCCCCTTCGCCATCCCCCGGAACTCCCCGCAACCCCTAAGCTGACCGGTATGAATGACAGTTTGGTGTGGATTGACTGCGAGATGACGGGCCTGGACTTCGAGCGCGACGCGCTGATCGAGGTGGCCTGCCTGATCACCGACGGCGAGCTCAACATCCTCGACGAGGGCGTGGACGTCGTGATCAGACCGCCGCAGGCCGCACTGGACCGCATGGGGGACTTCGTCCGCAACATGCACACGACCTCCGGCCTGCTGGAGGAGCTGGACAAGGGCGTGAGCCTCCAGGAGGCCGAGGACCTCGTCCTGGAGCACATCCGCCAGTACGTGACCGAGCCGCGCAAGGCTCCGCTGTGCGGCAACTCGATCGCCACGGACCGCACCTTCCTGGCCCGTGACATGAAGCGCATCGACGAGTTCCTGCACTACCGGATGGTCGACGTGTCCTCGATCAAGGAACTGCTGCGCCGCTGGTACCCGCGCGTGTACTACGCGAGCCCGGAGAAGAACGGCGGGCACCGGGCGCTCGCCGACATCACCGAGAGCATCCACGAGCTGCGCTACTACCGCGCCGCGGCCTTCGTGCCCGAGCCCGGCCCGAACTCGGCCACCGCCCGTGCCATCGCCGCCGACGTGGTGGCCGGGGGCACCGGCGCGGAGGCGCGCGAGGCGGCTCTCGGGGACGACGCGGCGGAAAACTGATCGAAGCACTCCCCGGAGTCCGCTAAGCTTTCATACGTACGCGGGGCCGAGAGGCCCGGCGCACGTGGTGGGTGTAGCTCAGCCGGTAGAGCACTTGGTTGTGGTCCAAGAAGTCGCGGGTTCAAGTCCCGTCACTCACCCCAGAGGCGAAGGCCCCTGACCAGCGACAACGCCGCAAGGTCAGGGGTTTTTGCGTGTTCGGGGGTGCACCGGAGGGTGCACGGGGGTAAAGGTTCGCCCGGCGGGTGTGCACCACCCATCCCGTCACTCACTCCCGATCCGTGCACCCGGGTGCACGGATCAGCGCCGACACGGCACTGAAACACCGCATCCACGGCATCAGCGGATGGACCGGACACCGTCTCTGGCCTGCGCAAAGATCTTCGAGAACCTTCGTCGATTCCCTTCGCTTCGGCCCGCGACCAAGCGATGGTCCACGCATGGCAACCATCAACCAGCGCACGCTGGCCGACGGGCGTACCCGCTACTGGGTGAAATGGCGGCTCGGCGGCACCCGCACCGGCGCGCCCCAGTCCGAACCGTTCGACACCCACGCCGACGCCCACACCTTCAAACTCCACGTCGAGGCCGCCGGCCACCAGTGGCCCGAGAACTGGATCCGCCGCCAGGGCTGGGCTCCGGGATGGGTTCCCGGACACGGATGGGTCAGGACCGATGAGGAGGACGACGAGCCCGAGGCCGAGCCGGTGCTGTTCGCCGACTACGCCCGCGACCTCGTCAACTCCATGACCGGCATCGAAGAGCGCACCCGCGCCGACTACCACCGCGACCTGGCAATCCACCTGACCCCCCGCTTCGGGCGGGTGAACCTGCGCGATCCCGCCCAGCTCAAGCCCAAGGACGTACGCGCCTGGATCAACCATCTGCGCACCGGCGTCCCCGACCCCGCCGCCCCGTACAGGACCAGCACACCCAGCCGGGGCCGGAAGAGGGAACCGGGGTGGCTGCGCAAACCCCTCTCCCCCAAGTCCATCCACAACCTGCACGGGCTGCTTGTTCACCGTCTGCGAGGCCGCCGTACGCGAGGACCCGCCGCTACGCCCGTCCAACCCCGCATCGCGTACCCGCCTGCCCCGTATCGACGACGGCGAGGGCGAAGCCGACATGTGCTTCCTGACAAGGGAGGAGTTCGCGCTGCTGCGGGACTCCATGGCCGAGGACGTACGCGACATGGTGGAGGTGTTCGTGCGCACAGGGATGCGCTACAGCGAACTGGTCGCCCTCCAAGTCCGCGACATCACCCTGACCCGCGCCATCGGCCCCGACGGGCAGCCGCTCACCCGGGGACACCTGGACGTGCGGCGGGCGTGGAAACGCGGCCCCGACAACACCTTCCGGCTCGGTGCGCCCAAGACCCGCAGCTCGCGCAGGCGCATCCCGCTCTCCCCCGGCACCATCGACCTCCTGCGGCCTCGGTTGGAGAGCAAGGGTCCGGAGGAGTTCGTGTTCACCACCGACCGGGGGTCCTGGTGGCGGCACTCCTCCTTCTACGGGCGCAGGTGGGCGCCCGGGGTCAAGGAGGCCCAGCGGCGTGGGCTGGGCAAGAAGCCGCGCATCCACGACCTGCGCCACACCCATGTGGCGTGGCTGATCGACAAGGACGTGCACGTGTTCAAGATCCAGCGCCGCCTGGGCCACACCTCGATCACCACGACCATGGACCGGTACGGGCACCTGGTCACCGACATCGACGACACCATGATCGAGGCCATCGACGGACCGCCCGCCGGGACCGGGCCATGGACCGACCCCGGTGATGAGCAGCGCCTGCGCCTGATCTCCTAGAGCCGCTACGGGCCCCGCGTATGCCGGTGGGGCGGGTCGAAAACCCGCCCCACCGGTTCACTTGGGCTTCTCGCCTACCGGGTGCGCGGCCACCCGTGGACGGTCCGCCGTGTAGGCGCGATCTGTTGAGCGGCCCGTTCCACGATCTGCTCCAAGTCAGCGGCGCTGAAGCGCACGTGCTTGCCGAGCCTGCGGTGCGGTATCCGCCGCAACCGGACTCGTTCGCGAAGCCACGACTCCGGCACCGCGAGCACCCGCGCCGCCTCGGGGATCGTCAGCAACCGCTCCGGCACCTTCCCCTCACCGTCGCTGTCAGGCCGCCTGGCCGGGACCATACGCACCTCCCCCGCGTTCGTTCCGTAGAGCGGAGCGGAACTGACGGCGCTCGTCCTCGGAGGCGCCGCCCCACACCCCGTAGAGTTCGCCGCGCTTCATCGCCTCGGCCAGGCAGTTGATCTGGACCGGGCACATGCGGCACACCCGTTTGGCCGCGCGCACCGATCCTCCCTGACCGGGGAACCACAGATCCGGTTCCTGGCCCCGACAGGCCGCGTAGGCCTGCCACCCACCAGGCCCGTCCCCAGCGTCGCCCCTGACAGCACCGGGCCGTGTGCGGCCGTCAGACGGCCCGTCCGCGTCCGACGCACCATCACCGCCCGTGGGGCGCGAGCCCGGGGTTCGGGCCGCCACGTCGCCCACCAACGGCCCCCGGTTCCCCAACGGTGCCTGTCGTCGCATGTCCCCCATGTCCGCCCTTCCGCGATCGGTCACGATCCGCCCAGGACCCCACCGCACGGCATCTGACCTGGCCCCGCGCGATGGGTGTTCTCGCCCTGATGAACCCCGAAGAAGACACCCGCCACCGCGGATGCGACATCGGCTCCGAAACTGTGGCCGCGAGGTGCCGCCCTCGCAGCACGGCCCCCACTCGCCCGACCAGGCGCGAAGCTGGTCCGCGCCATCGCACGAGGGGCGTGTGAGAAGAGCAGACGCGCCGCCGTCCTCCTGGGCCTGCTGGGCGATCTTGACCGCGCCGCTGCGCCACCACCGAGCAGTACAGGCAAGACCAGAAGCAACAGAGAGCAAGAGCTTCCAGCAGAGGAAGAGCAGAGGAGACGGGTCTGCTGTGGTGGGTGGTGGCTTGACGTTGAGGGTGTGCGGGGGCGTTCGCGCCCCCGCACACCACGGGGCGCCGCCCGCCCCACGTGAAGAGGACTACCTCCTTGAGTAGACAGCCGGGGCGGCCGGTGGACCACCCCCAAGCCCGGCCGACCTGCACTGTGACTGTTCTCAGGGGTGGTCCACCCAAGGCCGGACCCCCACACGGGCGGGCGGGTGGAGTAGGCATTGGCCCTGTCACAGGCCCACCCATCGGCCCGCAGGTTCACCGCGCTTTTCAGGGCTCACCACTCGCTCTCCTGGACCGTGGGGTAGGTGCGGGCGATCTCGTGCAGGGCGACGACGCGGGGGTGGGCGGCCGAACGCCAGATCCGTGCGCCCGCTCCCGGAGCCACCAGTCGCTGCTGGGTGGTCAGGTACACCCCGACGCGGTCGGTGCAGTCTTCGGCCAGCTTCTGTGCCGCGTTCTTCTCGCGCTCGGTGGAGTGGAGGGCGAACAGCACCACCGCGGCGGGGGTGCGGTAGCGGGTCAGGCGTTTGTAGCCGCGCATCTTGTTCTTGAGCTGGGTCAGGGACTCAGAGCCGGTGTCGTACTCCACGAACGCCGTCAGACGCACCCCCTCCTGGTTCCACCTCACCTGGGCGTCGGGGCGCACGTCGTAGCCGTAGCGGCGTTCGCACTCGCGTTCACCGAGCCACCGCTCCACCTCGGCACCGCACTGGCGGGCGCTGTCCAGGAAGTCGACCCGGGTCTGGGCCAGGCCCAGCATGTGGTCCAGCTGGGGTGAGTGGGCCACGGCCAGGGCGCGGTCGGCGCGAAACTTCAGCGCGTCGGGTTCCTTGCCCTGGTGCAGAGCGAGCAGGACGGCGCCGGTGGGGGTCAAGACCCAGTGGTCGGGGGCGTTGCGGTCGTGGGCGTGGCGGCGGAAGCGGTTGAGGACCCCGTAGCGGTACAGGGTGAGCAGGCGTGAGCGGGCGCGGCGTGGTCCGGCGTCGGGGAAGTAGATGCGGTGCAGGTGGTGGGTGGTCATCACCCGGTGTTCCCACAGTCCGGCCAGGATCTGGCGATCGCGGCTGGTGATTCGGGGCGCCAAGTGGATCAGTGTCTTGGTGTAGTCGCTCACGCATGCCCTCCCAGGGGCCGTCGCGGTCTGGTGCTTTGAACTCCCTGATGAAGACCGTGCAAGCGCGGATGCGACACCCGAGGGAAGAACTTTTTCCCGGGTTCAGCCCCGGGAGGGGGTTCACTTCGGTTTCAGAACAGGTTCAGAACGGGTTCAGTGGACACACCCACCCCCCACCAACGCCTTCGGGGCGGCGCCACGTGCGTGGCGCCACCCCAAGGTGAAAGCGGGTTGCTCAGCGGCGGATGTCCAGCCAGGTCCTCACCGCAGCGGCCAGCTCATCGAACTCCCCCGGCCCGCCCGTGACCGCGACCCGCTCCCTGCGGTCGTGTACTCCGCCTGGGTGGTGGAACAGGTAGGGGCGCACACCCCGCACCCCGTCGTCATCGACGCACCAGCCCTGCTCGCAAGGGTGAGGGCGACGCGGGTGTGGTACTCGCACCGGCCCGGGGACAGGCCTGGCCTGCGAGGCACCGAAGGGGACGTCTCCCGGACTTGCCCGCTTCGCTGGTGTTGTTACAGGCCTGGTTCGGGGCGAGGGCCTGCCCTGCTCCAGCGCGCGCCGGTGAGGTGAGGGCAGTGGGCGCCGTTCCTGGCGCGCGTCCACCGCACTGCACAGCAACGCGGCCAGCACCGCGCCGAACAGCCACCGCACCTGCTGGGCCCATCCTCGGACGGGTTTGCGGTGCCGACCGCTAGGCTTCTCCACGATCTCCTCCTGGTTGCTTCAGGTGGGGATTCAGCCCTGGCCCAGTGCCGCGAACACCGGGCCAGGGCGCCTCCACGTCTTCTTTCACTCTTGTGCGGGGCGGGCGGGTGTCATTGGTTCCGGTGTCGTACGCCATCCGAAACCGCGCTTCCCACCCACACCACATAAAGGGCACAAAAGGCCCTTTTTGCTGCGGAAAATGGTGCCGCTTCCGCTGGGCTGGTCGATGTTCGCTTGGACAGGCGAGGTTCTTCAACATCTGCCGCTGGGAAACATCACCGCGTTCGAGTCACAGCGGCAGGCGGGTCCGGCCGGAACGGTCGAAAGCGGCACGAACCGTCAACGGCCCTCCCGCGCTTGTGGAGAAGTCCCAGTACAGGGCCAGGGCGTCCACCAGCGCCAGGCCGTATCCACCTTCGGCCAGCACGAGTTCTTTCTCCCCTGCATCGAATGCGGCAGGCGCGACGGGCACAGTGGCCTGCGCGCCCGGTTTGGGGCCGTCGTCGGTGACACGGAGCAGGAACAGGCGCGGGCGCCGCTGGATCTCGATCCGCACCCGGCCTCCCGGAAACCCGGACGCGGTGTGCTTGAGGGCGTTGACGTGCAGCTCAGCCAGGGACACCAACAGCGGGTGGGCCGCGCCGGGTGTGGTCCTGGTGGCCTGCATCGCCCACCGGCGCGCGGCCCGCACATGGTGGGGGCAGGGCCCGCAGACCAGGCCGCTGGTGTCGGGGTCGGTGTGGCGGATGCGCCTGGGCAGGTCGAGAGAAGAAGCCTGAGCCGGGGTCATGGATTTCCACCGGGTCCTTTCGCCGTGGTCGTGGTCACTATGCGTGAGCCCGCAGCAAAAGGATGTGGTCAGGACGTTCACCCCGGGAAGGCCAGGCGGAGAGTTCCCGAATCTTCCATGAGCCTCTGGAATTCTGTGGAATGCCCCATGGGCTGAGTCGCTCTGTGGTCACATGGCCTCATGCACACAGACGAACGCGCCCTCAAGGCCTTCGGGCACGAATTGCGCAGGCTGCGCGGGGAAACCGAACTCACCCAGAAAGCACTGGCGCGGCGGGTCAGCCAGCGCGGCACGACGATCAGCGACTCACACGTTTCCGACATCGAGAACGGCCGGGCGACGGCACGGCCGTGGCTGCGCAAGCTCCTGGACGAGATCCTGGAGAGCGATGGGAGGTTGGAGAGGTTCTGGGAGGAGCTGACGGGCTCGGGCCGACAGGTGTGGCTGCACGAGGTCACCAAACGCACCCATGCCGCTGACGCCCTCTTCGAGTACCAGCCCCTGGTATTCCCCTCCTACCTGCAAACGGAGGAGTACGCGCACGCACTCATCCGCTACGGGTCTCCCTGGCTGGCGGGCCGGGAAGTTCAAGCCCTGGCCGAGGAGCGGCGGGAACGCGCGGAGCGCATGGCGAAGGCTGAACTTCCCTCGCTCTGGTTGATCATCGACCAGAGCGTGCTGGCCCGCCGCTACGGCTCCCCGGAAATCCAACGGGAGCAGCTCGCTCACGTCGCTAACCTTGTGGACAGCGACCGCTTGACCGTGCAGATGGTTCCGACGAACTCTCCCCGTCACGCGGGGAACTCCGGCCCGCGGCGGATCATCACGACCGCTGACGAACCGGAAGTGGTCTACATGGAATCGGCCGAAGAGGGCCGGATCATCACTGACTCCGCTGGTATCTTTCGTAGCCGCCTGCTGTTCACAGCTCTTCAAGGAGCAGCACGCGACCCGCAGGAGACCTTGCAGGCCATCCGCGATGAGATGAGGAAGATCGACGATGAGTGACTGGCACAAGAGCAGTTACAGCGGCGGGTCGAACGAGTGCGTCGAGGTCCGCGAGCACAGCACCGGCGCGGACGTGCGCGATACTCAGAACCGTTCACGCGGTCAACTCGCCTTCGCCTCGGACGAGTGGAGCGCCTTCGTCAGCATCCTTCACCTGACCAGCGAGTGAACGCCTACGAGATGGCCTCGCCGTTCTCCAGGTAGACCGTTGTGCCTTCTTGGCGTGCGCGTGCGCCATGGGCGATCCTGCGCGCGAGCCGGGGGATCGTTGCCGTCTCGATCGTGGCCACGTCGTGGAACTCGTATCCGGTCAGCTCGGCCGGATCGAGGGTGATCTGGTCCAGCCATTCCTGGCCCAGCACTCCCCCGTCGAAGACGAACAGCTGTTTGTCTCCCTCGGAGGGGTTGGGCGCCCAGTCCACGACCAGGAGGCGCCCGATGGGCGGAGCGATCCCCAGTTCCTCCTTCACCTCGCGCACCACGGCCTGGGTCGGTGTCTCCCCGTGCTCGATGTAGCCGCCGGGGACGTCCAGGTAGTCCTTGTAGGAGGGAACCACCATCATCATCTGACCGAGGTGATTGAAGAACAGGGCACCTGCGGCGACCCGGGGGCGGGAGAAGGATTCTGTGGGATCAGAGGCCATGCCCCGACACTAACGACAGCCCCGGAACGGCCACACCCTTGCTTCGCCAAGCCAGTCCGTCTCCGGGGCTGTTTCTCCTGAACGGTTACAGTGGCGCCTCAGCCACGGTCAGGTCCAGGTCGCGGACCATGACCTCGCTGAGTTGGCGCAGCTGCATCTCGGTCACCTTGGCCCCGCGCAAAGATGACAGGCCTGACAACCCGGACAGGTCGCTCGCCCGCAGGTCCGCACCGGCCAGGGATGTGCCCTGGAGGTCCACACCGAAGGCGCAGTCGTCGAAGACCGCCTCCCGCAGGTCGCATCCCTCGAAGGAGGCCTCTTTGAATGAGCAGCCCACGAACGCCACGTCACTTACGGCCCTGACCTGGGCCCAGGTGGCGTAGTCGAACTGGCAGCCCTCGAAGACCACGTCCCGCAGGGACACCCGCACCAGCGACACACCCATGAGTCTTGACGTGCGGAACCGGCACCGGTCGAGGCGTACGTCCACCAGACGGTGTGAGGACAGGTCCACCGACCGGAAGTCGGTATTGGTGACCCTTTCTTCCTCCAGCGGGTTCGGGTGCGGCCAGGAGGCCACCGGGGCCTCGTCGTCGCTGGGCAGGAGCACTTTCGCGCCTCGAATTCGGGCCGTCTCCACGAAACCTTCCCCGTTCTATTTGCTCCAGTTGTCCCAGGTGGACCGGTTGTCCCAGGGGCCACTGTTCTTGTTGTCCCAGGTGTCGCGGTTGTCGAACCGCCCCACCGGGGTACTCGGCTGGAGCCGCCTGATCAGGTCGGCGACCCCAGAGGACCGCTCAAGCACGGCCATGACACTGTGCATCTTTCACACTCCCATCTTCTCGCCCAGCGCGCGGGCGAGTTCGATCTTCGAATTGCGGCAGTAGGCGGTCTCGGTGGCGGTGAAGTCCCCGTGCTCGAAGTACTTGTTCGAGGCTTGTCCTCCCTGGCAGAACGCGAAGAACTCGCACTCCTGACGACACCGCCGTACGCCCTTGGTGTACTCGCGCACGTAGGAGGTGTCGGCGGCGCGGTTGAGGATGGCGGTCAAGGACTGGTCCAGGACGTTGCCGATGACGAAGTCGCCGTAGCGGTCGTCCTTGACCCCGAGCAGCTCCGGCGAGAGCACGACCACGTCGCCGTTGGTCCCCACGGTCGGGATCGGGTCGTGGAGGACTGTGTCCCACCGGTCCTTGCGTCCGGCGTGCGCGTCGGCCAGGTAGCCCAAGAGTCGGTCGGCCTCGCGTACACGCAAAGGACTTCCGGCATCGAGGCGGTCGAACATCTTCCGCCAGAAGAAGCGCACGAGTTCGGGAGGGATGGTGTGCCGGTCGTCGTTGGCGCCTTCGAGTTCCTCGATATTGAAGCCGACACTGGTGGCGCCCAGGTTCTCGAAGAAGTCCAGCAGGGGCTCGGGTTGTGCGACGGTCTGCGCGGTGACCACGCAGATGGCGGAGAAGGCGATGTCATGGGTGCGTAGCCGGGAGATACCCCGCATCGCCCGGTCGAAGGACGGCTTGTCACCCCAGTCGGTGCGTGATCGGTTGGCCGCCTGTGGGCCGTCGATGCTCACTCCCACACGGAAGCCGTATTGGTCGAAGAGGTCGCACCAGGCGTCGTCGACGAGGGTGGCGTTGGTCTGGACGAAGTGACGGATTCTGCCCCGGTAGCGCAGGGGCTCGAACGGCTCCAGGAGAGCGCGGAAGCGGTCGCGTCGAGTGGTCAGGGGCTCACCACCGTGCCAGACCACGTCCACCATGTTCCCGCCCTGGTCAGCGATCCCCTGCGCGAGGGCTTCGGCGACCGGGACGGACATCTCCAGACGGGTCTTGCGCTCAGCGGCGGGCAGATAGCAGTAGGAGCAGTTGAGGTTGCACAGTGTGGTCGGCTGGAGGACCAGCGACTGGAAGCGTGAAGCCAATACGACGTCTTCCGTGTCCTGGTCACGCTGGCGAGGAACACGTCGAGATGTGACCTGCCCCGGGGTGCTGATGATCGGCATGGGGTGACCGTAAGGCGCGAACACCTCACGGTTTCGCAGGCGTCCGAGGGTAAAGGACCCGCAGGAATCTGCGGGTCGGCTCAGATCACTCCGGCCCTGTGGGCCAAGGGGCGCAGCTCGGGGGTGGAGCGACGGTGTTCCCGGCGCAGCAGTTCAGTCAGGACACCAGCGGTCCCCGGGTGGTAGCGGACGAGCTCGGGGGCCAGGTGTTCGGCGTCCAGGAGGGTGTGGACCGCTGCGGCGTCTTGGCGGCGCTGTGTGTAGGCCCTGGCCAGGTCCAAACCGACTTGGGCGCGACGGCTGACCAGTCCGGCCGGGAGTGCGCTGACGTCCAGGTCCTCCCCCGCGTCCACGGCGGTACGTGCGTCACCGGTCGCTATGGCGGTGCTGATGGTGTGGATGGCGACGTTGGTCCTGCCGAAAGCCGTTCCGTGCAGGTTGCGGTCACCTCCGAGACGTTCGGCCGCACGATGGGCTTGGCGGAGCAAGCGCGGCACGGCTACCCGGTCGAACTCCGCGGCGGCGGCCGTGGCCGCCGCCAGATGCAGACCACCGTAGACGCTCAGTTCCTCGGGGGTGCCGGGACTCATTCGGCGTTCGAGCGCACCCGCCGCTCCCATCGCCAACTCCGCCGCCTCGAGTGGGCGTCCGCGTGAGATGAACACATACGCCATCCGATAAGCGGCCACGGCGGTCAACAGGGGCTGGTCGGCCCACGCGGCGGCTGACATGGCACGGTCGGCGGCCTGCCAGGCTAGGTCCTTCTCCCCCACTTTGCGCAGCAGAGCGGCCGTGGTGTTGTAGACCATGGCTCTGGCCGCGCACACCACAGGCCGATCGGGCGCAGGGCTGTGCGCGGCGGCCTCCGCGTCCCGGATCAGTCGGGGCAGGAGTCGTCCGACCGCGTCGTAACGGGCCGCCTGGTAGGCGGCATAGGCATGGTGCGCCTGGGCGAACAGCACATCCGGGTCGACCCGGAGTTCGGTGCCGGTCTCGGCGACGATGGTCTCCAACGTGGAGTAGCGCATCATGGCCCGCTCAATCTTGCGGGTGGCGTCGTAGCGCATATCGGTGACCGCCTCGGATTCGGTGCCGGTCAGTTCGGCGAAGTCCAGCCGGAGCACGCGCGACAGACGGTTCAGGACCTCGTGGGAGTCCGCCGTGAGGATTCCGCGTTCGACCTGGGAAAGCCAGGACTCCGAACGCCCAACGAGTCCGGCGAGCACACTCTGGGAGTAGCCGTGCCTGCGGCGGGCGCGTTTGATCGTCTGGCCTCGGGTGGCGGGGTCCACGCTGTGCCTTTCGGTCAGAGACTGTTCACGGTGTCGACGACGCGCTGCCAGGTGGGCATGCGGCGCTCATAGGGGGCGTCGGGGTCGTGCAGGAGGGTGACCGCCTCCATCGCGCGCAGGGTCTCCAGGGAGCGGGCGAAGGCGGGGTGGGAGGCGAGCTGGGGTTTGCAGTGGGGCACCACCACGGTGGGTACCCGGTAGCCGACCATCTCGCACAGCAGGGAGACGGCGAAGTTGTCGGCGATGCCCTGAGCGAACTTGTTGACCGTGTTGAAAGTCAACGGACACGCCAGGACGGCGTCGGCGGGGGGCAGGCTCTTACCCGTCCCCGGCCTACGGAAGTCAACGCGGACTGGTTCCCCGGTCAGTTCCTCCAACCGTTCCTGGTCGTGGAAGCGCACACCCGTGGGAGTGGAGAGGACCGTTACTCGCCAGTCCCGGTTCTGGAACGCCCGCACGAGTTCGGCGGCTCCTTCGGGGGCGGGGGCTCCGGACAGCACCAGGTAGAGGGTTCTCGACATGGCCAGAGTCTAGAACGCGCGCAGCGCAAGGATCGGAGGCCTGTGGACCTTCACCTCGTAGGTTGCCGCGCAGCGCGCACCGGCAGTCCAAGACCCCTGTGTCCAGTTCACCACTCCGCAGACGCTTTCTTCCGACGCGACCGTGTATCTATCTCAGCCAAGGAAGCTTACAGCCCTCCATTCCCAGCCCTTGCCATATCCGCGTCGTGCTCTCAAGCACCCCAGCAAATCGACATCATATGAACATCCAAACTATACGAGAACGATTACCACAGAATAGCCCATAGGTCACTACGGTGGCCACAATCGGCCACCATCCAACTGAGCACAAAACCGCAGCTCAGAGCCCTGGGACGAAAGTGCACAAAGCGGAATTCACATCTGCGACATGCTATGAAATTAACCTAACCTTGCGAACCGCCTCCCCCAAGGCACCGAGAAGCTGGGACCACCCCCCATGGCCAACAAGCTGCACGACATCGTTGATTCGATTCGCAAAAATTCGAACAGCAATCACCAGCGCGGGATCAGGTTCGAGAACCTCATGGTCTCCTATCTACGCTCTGACCCCCTCTATGCAAATCAATTCAGCAACGTCTGGCGCTGGTCGGAGTGGCCGGACGCTCCCAGCAAAAACGACGATGGAATTGACCTGGTTGCAGAGCTGTCCAGCGGCGGATACCAAGCAATCCAATGCAAGTTTCACGAACCCCATCGAACGCTACAGAAAAGTGACATAGATTCATTCTTTACCGCCTCAGGGAAGTCCCCCTTCACCAGCCGGATGATCATCTCCACCACTGACAAGTGGGGGTCAAATGCCGAAAAGGCCCTGAAGCAACAGCAGATACCTGTTGCGAGAATAGGATTGGACGACATTGCCAGCAGCCCCATTGATTGGGAACGTGTCTGGCCTGCGTCCGACGTGGAGATCGAGCTCGAACGAATACCGCCCAAGGAGCTGCTCCCCCACCAGGTAGAGGCAGTAGAGGCCGCCTTCGACGGTTTCACCGCGCACGACCGCGGACAGCTCATCATGGCCTGCGGTACAGGCAAGACCTTCACCTCCCTCAAGATCGCCGAACGTCTGGCCGCCGAACGCGCTCAGGAGGGCGAGAGCCCCACCCGGGTGCTGTTTCTGGTCCCGTCCATCTCCTTGCTGTCACAGACCTTGCGGGAGTGGTCCGCCCAGTGCCAAACCACTCTGCGCAGTTTCGCGGTGTGCTCCGACACCAAGGTCACCAAGAAGGCCGCCGAGACCGACTTCCAGGACCTGAGCGCGCACGACTTGGCCCTGCCTGCCACCACCGATGCGGCCACGCTCATCAAGCAGGTCAAGCGCACCGCGATTGTCAACGGCCTGCAGGTGGTCTTCTCCACCTACCAATCCATCGGGGCTGTGCACGAGGCGCAGAAGGCCGGGCTGGGCAGCTTTGATCTCGTCATCTGTGATGAGGCCCACCGCACCACCGGCGTCACCTTGGCCGGAGAGCGAGAGTCCCACTTCGTCAAGGTGCACGACAACGCCTACCTGCGCGCCGACAAGCGCCTGTACATGACGGCCACCCCGAAGGTGTTCGACGACCGGGTGGAGCAGGCCGCCAAGAACAAGGATGCGGTCCTGTGCTCGATGGCCGATGAGTCCCTCTTTGGGCCGGAGTTCCACCGTCTCGGCTTCGGCGAGGCCGTGGAGCGGGGTCTGCTCACCGACTACCGGGTGCTCATCCTCAACGTCGACGAGACCGCGCTGTCCTCCGCGTTGCAGTCCGGGATGGCCAACGAGGACGGCGAACTCAAGATCGACGACGCCGCCAAGATCGTCGGCTGCTGGAACGGCCTGTCCAAGCGGGCCGGGCGCACCCCGGAGGGTGAGGGCTTCAAGCCGGGTGAGGTCCCCATGCGGCGGGCGGTGGCCTTCGCCCGCAGCATCGACGAGTCCAAGCAGATCCGGGACAGGTTCCCCACAATCATCGACGGGGTCAACGCCGAGGGCGACGAGCGGGGCGAGCCGCGCCTGCGCTGCGAGGTCAGGCACGTCGACGGCACCTTCAACGCCCTGGAGCGCAACCGGGAGCTGGACTGGCTCAAGGCCGACCCGGGCGAGGACCACTGCCGCATCCTGACCAACGCCCGCTGCCTGTCGGAGGGCGTGGACGTCCCCGACCTGGACGCGGTGCTGTTCCTGCACCCGCGCAACTCGGTGGTGGACGTGGTGCAGTCGGTCGGGCGCGTGATGCGCAAGGCGGAGGGTAAGCAGTACGGCTACATCATCCTGCCGGTGGGCATCCCCACCACCCAGAAGCCCGAGAAGGCGCTGAGCGACAACAAGCGCTACAAGACCGTCTGGCAGGTGCTCCAGGCCCTGCGCTCCCACGACGACCGGTTCAACGCCACCGTCAACCAGATCGACTTCAACCGCAACAAGCCGCCGAATATCATGGTCGGCTCGGTCACCGCAGAGGACTTCGACGGAACCCGGAACGGCCTCGGTAGCCAGGGCCGGGGCGACGGTACCGGCGCGGACGGCGCCGGGGGCGCGGACGGCGGGAACGGCGCGGAGGGCGCCACCAGCGCCGACCAGGCCGTGCAGGAGATGATCGAGTACAACTGGGACCAGCTCCGCGAGATGGTCTACGCGCGGATCGTGACCAAGGTCGGTGAGCGCCACTACTGGGAGGACTGGGCCAGCGACATCGCCACGATCGCCGAGCGCCACGTCACCCGGATCACGACCGCGGTCGCCGACCCGGACTCGGACAAGGCGAAGGCCTTCGAGCAGTTCCTCGCCGAACTGCGCGCCAACCTCAACCCCGGGGTGTCGCGCGACGACGCCGTGGACATGCTCGCCCAGCACATGATCACCAAGCCGGTGTTCGACGCCCTGTTCGCCGACTACGAGTTCTCGACGAAGAACCCGGTGTCGCTGGCCATGGAAGGGATCCTCGACGCCTTGGAGGACCAGGCGATCGGCAACGAGGCCGAGACCCTGGAGGGCTTCTACGCGTCGGTGCGCAAGCGCGCCGAGGGCATCGACAACCACGAGGGTCGGCAGCGGGTCATCACCGAGCTCTACGAGCGGTTCTTCAAGACGGCGCTGCCCAAGACCGCCGAGGCGTTCGGGATCGTCTACACGCCGGTGGAGGTGGTGGACTTCATCCTGCGGGCCACCAACCAGGCGCTGTACAAGCACTTCGACAAGACGCTGTCGGGCGAGGGCGTGCACGTCATCGACCCGTTCACGGGGACGGGGACGTTCGTGGTGCGGCTGCTCCAGTCGGGGCTGATTAAGCCCGAGGACCTGCTGCGCAAGTACACCGAGGAGCTGCACGCCAACGAGATCGTGCTGTTGGCGTACTACATCGCCGCAGTGAACATCGAGGCCGCCTTCCACCAGCAGCACGGCGAGGTGGTCACGAAGCAGGGCGGGCCAAGCGGAGAGGGTGAGGAAGGCGCGGAAGCCGGGGGGTACACGCCCTTCGAGGGAATCGTGCTGACCGACACCTTCCAGCTGGCTGAGGACAACGACACCCTCGAAGCCGTCATGTTCGGCGACAACAACGAGCGTGCGCGCAAGCAGCAGAAGCAGGACATCCGGGTCGTCATCGGCAACCCGCCGTATTCGGCAAAACAGGGTAGCCAGAACGACAACAACAAGAATCAGAAGTACCGGGTTCTGGATAACCGGGTCACTGACACCTACGCGGCCAAGTCCACTGCGCAGAACAAGAACTGGTTGTACGACTCCTACATCCGCGCGATCCGGTGGGCCTCGGACCGAATCAAGGACGAGGGCATCGTCTGCTTCGTGTCCAACGGTAGTTACATCGACAGCAACACCGCCGACGGACTAAGAAAGAGCCTGGCCGACGAGTTCAACACCATCTACTGCTTCAACCTACGTGGCAATCAATATGGAGCTGGTGAACACTCACGCAGAGAAGGCGGCAAGGTCTTCGGCTCTGGTAGCCGGAACACCGTCGCGATCCTGTTGCTGGTCAAGGACCCCAGGAGCAGCGGGCCGTGTCGCCTGCTGTACAAGGACATCGGCGACTACCTGACCCGCGAGCAGAAGCTCAGGATCGTAGCCGAGAGCGACCTGGACACGATCGACTGGCAGGAGATCATTCCGAACGAGAACGGCGACTGGATCAACCAGCGCGATCCCCGGTTCGCGAAGCTCAGGGCGATCGGTGACCGGGACACCGGTAAGGGTGTTTTCGCGGCGTACTCACGTGGGATGGCCTCCGGGCGGGACGCGTGGGTGTACAACCACGATGAAGTCAAACTTCAGCACAACGTCGAACGAATGGTCGATTTCTATAACGACCAGGTCGATGCATTCCAGAACCATTGTAGGTCAGTCGGAATCATCGACCCCACCCCCAAAGACGTTGATTCGTTCATCGACTACGATCCGGCAAAGATCAGCTGGAACACCGCTGACAAGAGCAGGATAAAGAAGAAAGAAAGGTATCGATTCGAAGGCAAATCCATCGCCACGGGTACATATCGCCCCTTCAACAAGCAATCAGTCTACTTCAACAGCAAACTCAACGAGCGCACATACCAACTACCCTCCATGTTCTCCTCAGCTGATGACCAGAACTTCGGTTTCTATACAACCGCACCTAGCGCTCGCTCACCATTCTCACTACTAGCTGTAGACGAGATCCCTGATCTCAACTACTGGGGAGAAGGCGGCCAGTTCTTCTCTCGATACACCTACTGTGAGACCGGCAACGGCGACGACCTGTTCAGTGCCGTCGAAGACCCGCGAGTCGACAACATCACCGACGTTGCCCTCGCCGACTACCGGAAGACCTACGGCCCCGAGGTCACCAAGGACGACATCTTCTACTACGTCTACGGTCTCCTCCACTCCCCTGACTACCGCAACCAGTTCGCGGCGGACCTGAAGAAGTCCCTGCCCCACATTCCCAAGGTCTCGGGCTTCCAGGCCTTCGCCGACGCGGGGCGCAAGCTCGCCAAGCTGCACATCGGCTACGAGAGGGTGAAGCCGTACCCGCTGGAGGAGAAGGTCATCGGGCCCGCCCCGACCCCGCCCGATGAGCTGTACCGCGTGCAGAAGATGAAGTTCAAGAGCAAGGATGATCGTTCCGCGATCGTCTACAACAGTCGAGTCACTGTCAGCGGTGTTCCCGAGCGGGCCTACCGTTACCAGCTGGGAGCCCGCTCAGCCATCGAGTGGATTATCGACCGGTACCAGGTCAAAACCGACAAGGCCAGCGGGATCATCAACGACCCCAATGATTGGTCCGAAGACCCCCGGTACATCATCGACCTGCTGGAGCGCATCGTCACGGTGAGCCTGGAGACGGTGAACATCGTAGAGGCGCTTCCCCGTATGGACATCTTGAACCGTTAGTGCTGTGACAACCTGTCATCGCAGCACTGATTACCGTGCTGCTGTGGTGCACCCGTGAGGGTGAACCAGATGGGCCGGAGGTGTGCACCCGGAGGGTGCACACCTCCCAGCGGAACGCGGGGTAACGCGGCGCAACCAAGCAACCACCTCCCCCACTACCTGCGACTTTTCGCATTTCCGCAGGTCAGAACGCTCCCCCACCACAGTTCATATCCCGTCACTCACTCCGAGGGAACAAAGCTCTGACCTGGGGAAACGTGGACTGCACTGGAGCCGATTCAGCTCCGGGGGCGCACCGGTAACACAGCAGTGAGAGCTTCACCGTCGGGATCTTCCTCAACTCTCCCCAAGCTCATCTCCCTCTATTAGCCTCATGTGGGGGTCACCTCCCATCTGAAGCCAGAAGGAAGCACCCCCACATCACTCGTCAGAAGAGGGTCATCTGCCCTGTCTCACCATCCTCCAGTACCTCGTCCTCCTCCGTCTCCTCGTAAGGGATGGCGTACTCGTTGGCTTTGCTCGCCAGGTGGAGCAGGACTGGGAGTGCAAGGTGCTCCCGGTAGTCATCGCCGTCTCGCTGCTCGTGTACGAAGCGGGCCCATGCCACCGGGTCGTCGTCAGGGAGGAGCCCAGCTAGGGTGAGCTGCATCAACTGGGGGGTTCGAGCTTCAGCCGAAGGGACGTGCAGATCCCGCACCTTCGGTATCCCGCTTTCGGTGAACTCGCCCGTTTCGATCGTGTGGGATGTCAGTTTGGCGACTCCCTTGTGCGTCTGAGCTGTGCTGGGTTTCCGGCCCGTGCTGTAGAAAACCCTGCCGCTGGTATCGTCTTCAGTCCGCCATAGCCCTTCGGTGAAACCCGCGTCCTTGCCCTCGGCAGGTGCCCACCACTGCGGTACCTCGGCCCGCTCGGATGAGGCCACTCGGATCACACGCATCCGCCTTCCGAGCCCAGGCAGACGCTGTTCTGGCCCGTGCCCCAACTTGATCCGGTCCTGGAGAAGCCCGGCATTGCCCAACCACGGCCACCGGTGCCGGGCGTTCTGCGCGTGCAGAAGGACCAGTGTGTCCGTGAACTTGTACGGTTGGAGTGTGGTTCGCACAAAGGAGGCGACGGCGGCAGTCTGATCCTGCTCAGTGCGTGGCGACTCGATCTGCCCGGTCAGGTCGCACAACAGATCCCGGTAGGACACCCAGCCCTGGGTCTCAGGACTGCACCCCATGATCTGCCCCTTGCCTCGGCTGAGCAGGGCGATGGGGGTGAATTGGGAGAAACTGCTCTTACCCGCGACGTTGCGACGCACCATCCAGAACGCGATCTGTGTGAGGTTCACCGGAACGGCCCCGCCCTCGGCAGCACGCGGCACGAACGTGGCCCCGAGCTGACGCAATCCGTCACTCCATGCCGACTCGATGCGGTGCCGCGCGTTCTCCTCCTGCACTTCCGGGGGGTCCTGCGGGTCGTAGGGCTTGGCGAACTGACTCACGATCCGGGCCCGAGCGGCCCCCGCCCGAATGGCGCCCTTGGGGTCCTGGGTGGGACCAAAGATTCGCTTACCCGTGGAGGTCTTCACCCCATCCAGCTCCACATAGGCCACCTGAGCGTCCACCCCACTCTTGGCGAGGATCCCCTGCACGGTGTCCTTCACCAGATTACGGCGCTTGGCGGCCTCCTCCTCGAACTCATTCCCCCGCTTCGGTGCCGCGGTCCCGCCGAGGGGTCCCGTGATCTCGCCGGCCAGGCGAGCGGTGAGACGAACCGTCAGGTCAGGTGCCCGCCAGACCCATGTCTCCGGTCCCCGATCGACTCGATGGTCAGTAAGGTCCAGAGAGTCTTCCGCAGCCTGGATCATCTGATCGCGGATCCCCGAGTTCTGATACAGGACCATAGCCGAAAGGTCCGCGCCCTTAAGGACCTCAGCCAGGTGGGCCCTGCGTCGCTGGGCGTTGCGGCTCTCGATCCGGCGGTTCTCCTCCGCCAGCACCGCCTTCTTCGCCTCGGTACCGGTCACCTTCTTGGTCTTCTTCAGGACCCGGTCGATGACGACCGTCCCCTTGGGCGGCTTCGCCCTCACCAACGCGGGAGCAGCCACAAACTCCGGTTCTAGGGCAGCGGCCACCCATTCCATGAGACGTCGGCGTTCTTCGGGCATGATGCCGGAGCCGACCCTGTGCGTGCCCATGGTCGTGTGGTGAGTCAAGGCGAACTGTGGCCCCTGCCCCACTGTCAGCCACTGTGTTCCCTCCTTGGCCAGACTCTCCGGGTCTGGGAACTTGTCCGTGATCGCGAGCTTCTTCAGCATGTCCATCGGTCCGCCCATCCGCCACTCCGGGCGTTCAGTACGCGGATCCCACTGAAGGTAGGCGACCGCAAGCCGGTCGGGAGTAGGCGCCTCGGGCAGCAGAGTGGCGTCTGCCCTCAGGTAGGCACTAGCACCAGTGGTGCCTTGAAGGTTGGCCTTACCACTGGTCCAGCGCCGGATCCCGGTCTCCACATGCAGGCGGGGCACCGTGGAGAAGGGTTCGGTACGTAGGTAGAAACGCAGGTAGCCGGAGTAGTACCAGGGCTTGCCTGTGTGGTCGCGGCCCTTAGGCGTATAGCTAAGGACATCAGAGAGGAGTTCGGCTTCTTCGTAGCCCGCGGCACGATGCCAATGGACCTCCTCACCCGCGAACCGGTACGGATCCGAGGCGACGACGCGAGACGCGGCGTACTCGGGCAGGAGCCGGTACAGGGATGAATCGGGGAGCAGGGTTCCGCCCTCCGACACCGTGCCGCGAAGTAGTTCAATAGGTGTTCGGTTCCAGGTCAGTGTGGCTGGGTCCATCGTCCGCAGGGTGGTGAGCATGGGACGGAACGACTCTGCAACAGCCTGTTTCGTCCCCTTCTCCTTGGGGGCCATGTCCTCCAGCCAAGCACTGATGTACTTCATCAGGGCTTGGGGGGAGAATTCCTTCTCCGAGTACAGCCACGGCTGGTCAGTGTTGGTCGGTGCCCATCGCCCGACGGACACCAGGCCCGGGGCGACGGCACGCAGCAGATGGTTGAGACGCGTGATGGGCACGCTCTGATGTTCGAGGACCTTGCTGCGTCCCTTTTCAGAGCGCGTCTGAGCGTAGAAGTCCAGTACAGCTTGGCGCCAATGTTCGGGGAAGGTGAGAGTGTGCAGCTTGGTGGACAGGGTGTCGAGCCCGTCGGCGGGGACGAACGCGGCGGTGTGGATTTCCTGGTAGGCCATAGGCCTGAGGGCTCCTTCGCGTAATGGCGGTTTGTTAGTCCAGGTCTTCGAGGGCCCGGTATAGGGGTCCGTAGAGCGCTTCGACCAGTGAGCGGTCGATGGGGGCCGTCGACGGGTCGTCGGTGATGTAGGGACGCAGAACTTCCCGCATGGCGACAAGCAGGCCCGTCTTGGGGGTATCGATCAGGTTGCGGGCCTCCTGCGGGTAAAAGGCAGAGTCGACGAACACCGCGCGAGCGGGGACGCCGCCGCGCACAAGGCGGCCGATGACCTGCCAGATGACCACGAGTTGATCCCAGGTAAAGGCGACCTTCTCCGTGCTATTGAGACTGGTCCAAGACATCCGCCGGGTGAGAAGCCTGGTCCACTCTCTGCGGGCCCTGGCGCGGAAGTGCCGCCCCGCCAAATCCGGGGTTCCAGCCGCTTTGGCCCTTTGACGGAACTCAGGATCCAGGCCGCGGATCTGGCGGACCGCCCAGTCATGGATGGTCTGGACGGCGAGGGAGATATCGTCGGGGCGGGGGTGTGGGCGGACCAGAAAGTACACCGTGCCGATCGCGGCTCGGCCGTCGGGCTGGACGATGTTGTGGCCGCGTTCGACCGACAGCAGTGGTGCGATGAGAACCTGGCCGTCTTGGCGGGGGAAGTCGGCGACGTCGCCTCGCCGCAACGTCATGGTGGTGTCGTCAAGGTCGGCGTCGTCGGAGACGAGCCGTACGACGCGACCACGCCACTCAGATTTACGGTTGAGATGTTCCCATGCCTTCGTGGCCTGGTCGTAGCTGCCGACCAGTAGGAGGACTCGTTTGCGTCCCTCGGGCAGGTTCTCCAGTTCCTGTTCCAGGAGACTCGGGATTTCCGGGATCTCAGGGTCGCCGACGGCGAGCCGGTTGAGCATTTGCTCAAGGGTCTTGTCCCGTTGCTGTGGGGAAGGGTTGCCAGACAACCGGAGCGGCTCTGTTGTACCCGGCCAGGTCAGGATGAGCTTTTCGAACTCGGTTTGCTCGATGGCAGCGACTTCGTCCCGGTGGGGACGCAGCACGGCATGGACGGGAACGTGAAGGTGGTACCGGGTGGACTGCCCTGCCCAGCTCGTACCCGACATCAGAAGGACGTTAGGGCCCGGCCGGCCGTCCACCTCCGGCAGGTGGGGAAGTGCGGTAAGGAGTTCGCGTCCGACACCACCGCAGCGGAAGAACCGCAGCTCTCCGCTACGACTGCCGCCTTCCTGGACGCGTTCGTCCTGTTTGAACTGGAAGCCGAGGACGTTGCCCATGGGGGATTCGGGGATGACTGGGTCGTAGTCGCGTGAGGGTCTGCGGGAGAGGACGTTGGAAGTGCCCTGGAGATTCAGTGCCGCTTCGACTCGGGGCCACAGGGTGGTCATCGTGTTGAGCCGGTGGTGCAGGACCGCAAGCATGAGGGTGAACTCGAACAGGACGGCGTAGGTGTCGATGTTCGTAGTGGCCTCGTTGTCTTCTCCCAACAGTCCGATGAGCAGCTGCTTCAGTCGGGGACGTGCGGTCGTGGACCGCTCTGAGGTCAACAGCTCTAGAGCCAGGTAGACGAGTCTGTTGACCCAAGGTGTGATGGTGTCGTCGTCTCCCGTGGACTCGTGTTCCTCCAGCGGAGCGTCCCGGAAGCGATTGAGGATTCTCTCTACATGTTCCATCGCAGCAGCACGCGCCGGATCAGGTGGTGTCTCCAGCTGGGCGCGAGCGACATCGGGGAACCAGCTCCCGATGAGCAGCTCGTGCAATGTGAGGGCACTGAAGTAGTCCTGGGCGATCCATTCACGCAGTTCGGGGTTCCGGACCAGGAGTGAGTAGCACCGGTTGGTGGCTTTGCTGGCGGTCTCCGAAGCGCTCGTCCAATCGTCCACGTCGCGTTTGGTCAGGTGCAAGCGACCGTTCTGGCCTGCGAGCTCGGACACGCGCCGATGATCGACCTCATCCAGCCAGGAGTTCGTCGGGCTGCCGATCAGGGTGGCCGAGGGCGCGAACGCGTCGTCCAGACGCAGTTGGACTTGGTCGGCCTCGTCCACGATCATAAGGTCGCTGCGACGGCAGGTGAGCTCGGCGTAACGCAGGCGTTCGCTGCCGACCTGTACGGGAACCCCGCTGTGCACCAGTCCGGCAGCGGTGGTGACCCACACCGAAGAGGTGACGAGCTCACGTGAGGAATGGTGGCGGGGGCAAGCCTTCCACAGCGGACAGGTGTGCGGCTTCGGGGCCTTCTCTTCGTCGTCCTCGTCCACGGCTTCCATCAGGGTGAGCGGATCCATGTCCGCCTCCGCTTGGCCGCTGCCGATGGGAAACAGGCCCTGGCAGGGTGCTTGCCCGATCTCCAACGGGGAGGTGGCGTCGAGACCACGCAAGGCGTCCACCGGGCAGGCACTGCTCAGGTGGGTGAAGGCGGGGTCGTCGTGGTCCAAGAGCGACCCTGCCCCGGTACTGGCGATCCGGCGGTGCTGTCGGTGCAGGTGCTTGCCTCGAGTGGTCGCACCGAGCACAGGCGCTGTGGCCACCCCCAGTCGGGTGAAGCGGTCGACAGTACGCAGTGTTTCAGCGACGTCGGGGACGACGATAGTAACGTGCAGCCCGCGTTCGGTTACGGCCCAAAAGGTAAGGATGTCGCGCAGGGTGGACTTGCCCGCACCGACCATGCCTACGAGGTGGCACAGACCTTCGATGGTGAAGATGTCCTGTTCCCCCTGCTCCCGGAAGCGGCCCTCGGTCTCGTCGCGTAGGAGAAGTTCCACCCTTTTCAGGCGTGCGACCCACTGGCCGGGCTTACTGAAGGGGTCGAGGGCTTCCAACTCGTCCATGCGCTGGGCGGCATTCTTGAGCTGAGCGAGTGTCACCCGGATGGGCTCGCCCTTACCCGGAGGAAGAGCGTCCAGGTCATGGACCGGGATCCCTTCGCCCGAGTTGATCTGGTGCAAAAGGTCTTCGTCGAAGGTGACCGCGTGGCGGGATTCACCGGTGCTGAACCGGTAGGACCCAGCGCCCGCCACGGGGAGCCTGCGGCGGCTGAAGGGGACAGGCGTGGTCAGGACCCGTTCGAATTCAGCGAACCTCTTCGGCGCCCACGACACATCCTTGCGTCGGGGCGGGCTGTCCGCTGACTCGATCTCAAATCCCCGCAGCTCGATGGGGAGCCGTTGGTAGTCCTCGAGGGCGCGCATCCACTCGTGGGGGCGGGTGTGCTCCGTCAGGTAGTAGCGGGCTCGACGGATCCGCATCCGGTCGGCGTCGGTCAGATGGGGGGCGAAGACGTCGCTGTAGGGGTATCCGCCCAAGAGCGTCCAGGTGTCGGCGGCGGCATAGCCGTCCACCGTCGTTGTAACTAGGTATAGGCCCAGTTCGACGTCGAGCGCCTCAGCCCGGCTGAGCGGCGCCCGGTCCGGCCACTTGGGGTGAAGCTGGAAAGACAGGCTGTGGCGCCACTGTGTACGGTCACGCATGTGCGTTGATCTCCTCTTTGGCCAACGTGAGCAACGCGGTGTCGCTGAGCAGCTCAACGCGACCCTTCATGGCGTCGTCCAGATGGTGGTCGAAGACCCGCGCATAGTCCTCCCGGTCCTTGAATCGGTAGGCGGGAACCACCAGGAAGGCGCTGTCATGTGGCGGTCGTGTGGGGAAGGCGCGTGTTCCCCGACCGAGGAGGGCGGGGTTCGCTCGGTCCTTGACGTCGATGGCCCAAATCGGCCCGTGGGGGAAGGTGACGCGCAGGTCGTAGGCATCGAAGTCGGGCCACATCTGCACGCCCAGTCCGAGATCGTGCAGCGACTGTTCCAGGTCGGTCTCGGCTAGTCCTGGTCCTGTAATGAAAGTGCGCAGAGGGCGCTCAACTTGGAACACGCCCGTGCGCTCTGCTGCGTCGATGGGTTCTCCCGGCCGCACCGGCCCGCTCCGCGAACAGCGGTCGAGTTCGCAGAACCAGCCGCCGTCCTCTTTGGGGACCAGGAGCAGTCCGCAGCGTGCGCAGGGCACGTAGGTGCCCTTATGCAAGTGGCGGGGGTTCACCGGTTGCCAGGACTTGCGGATCTCGTCCTCCAAGAAGCTGAGGAGGAAGTCCGCGATCAGTGCACTGCGTTTGTGCCCTGTTAGCACCGGTGTGGTGATGACGGAGCGGCGGAAGAGTTCGTAGGACTCTGGCGATTCCCTGGCCCGAGTGAGGTCGAGGACGTTGTGCATGATCTCGTTCTCGAACAGTTCTCCGGCCGCGTCCTTGGCGGAGACAGCCCACTCGAGGCACTGCTGAGTGGGTGTCCGGGTCTGGGGGTCGAGCAGAATCGTCTCAGGCAGAACGAATGCGTCGATCTGAATTGGCCACTGCCCCAGCGGGGTGCTCGCCGCCCATCGGACGAGGTCGGGAACGCTGTTCGGTGGCGGCGTTCCAGCACGCATGCACTCGAGGACTACGTGGTTGTAGGCCCTTTGGACGGTGCCGTCGTAGACGGGGTCTCGGGGTTCGCGTACGCGTGACATCCGGATGAGCGCGGTGGCGACCAGTCGGAGCAGACGCTCACCGGTGAAAAAGTGGTCAGTCAAGCGGTGTCCTCCGCGTGGTCGGGGCACCAGCGGGCCACAGGGCAGGTGGCGCACGCAGTGCCGGGGCGTGTGGGAAAGGCCTGCTCTTGGTGCCAGGCCATGGCGAGGTCGCTGAGGACCTCTCGGGCACGGTCGACCTCGGCGGGGTCCGCTGGGTCGAGGGAGAACACGTCGCAGCCGTCGCTGGTGAGGATTTCCAGCTCCACAAGGCTGTCCTCGGGCGTGTTGTTCAGGGCCTTCTGAGCGAGCAGGACGACGGCGAGAGCTAGCTGGGGGAAGCTGCGGAACAGGTTGTCGTGGCGGAGTCGTGCGCTGTGCAGGGTCTTGGTCTCACGCCAGATCAGGACTCCGTCCACGCTGTAGAGAAGGTCAGGTTTCGCTTGGATGACCGTGTTCGCTTCGGTGTCGAGAAAGGCCAGAGGAGGTTCGGGTTCGGCGTGGATGACGTCGGCGAGCATGGGGCAGATCTGTGCGTGGTGACCGATCATGTGCCTGCCCAACCGAGCTTGCTCCTCGTCCAGGTCGTAACCAGTCTGCTTCCACCAGTCATCAGGAATGTCCTCGACGGTGCAGGGCGAACTGTCCACGATGGCGTGCCGGGCCTCCAGCCAGGCGTGGACCGCGTGGCCGCGACGGTTGGCCGAGGTGTACTCCTGCTCTTTGGGAAGCCGCAGATCCCTGAGGTGTGCCTGAGCCGGGCATCGGGAGATGTAGCGCAGAGTGGATGCTGATACGTGTCGGGGGCGGCCCCCGAGTGGTGGGACATGCAGCACCCCGGAAGTTCTCCGGAGGTCCGTGCACACGTGGAGCCGCTTACACGCAGCGCAGTCCGCCCCGGGTGTGGGTGTGACCGTGTTGACGACTTCACGAACCCGTTCCTGCGCATGGGACTGGTAGAGGGCGTGCGCCTCCTCCGGGGTCCCGTCGAAGAGGTCGTCACGGGAGCCGTCGAGCAAGCCGATCTCAGCTATGCGCACACTTACCACTGGCGCGTTGGGACGGATGACATGAAACGGCTCACGCCACTCTTTACCCTGCGGTTTGGGGGCAAGCGAGCCGTATGCGGTGACGAGTGCGGCCAGTGCCGTCTCGGCCTCGCTGCGCCGTGCCCGGTCAGCCTTACCCATACGCAGGAAACGGAACTCACGCACAGATCCGTCGGGACTTTCGTACAAGCGCCCCCAGTGGAAGGCCTCCCACAGCGTCCCGGTGTCCTTGTCCCCTTCGTACTTGCTGAGCACCCAGTGGCCGCGGACCGGGCACAGGTACCGGTCCTGGAGTGTCCTTGTGTGAGGTCGATACGAGGCGACAGCGTGTGCGGTAAATCGGGCCAGCCCCGTGTGCCGTTCCATCTGCTTGATGAGGTAACGCCTGTGGTGTCCTTGGTCGCGGGGACCGAACTCGATCAGGTCGATACCGTCCTGGACGGGCCCCAGAGCGAAGTCCTCGCCGCGGTTGCCGCCCCGGGGGAAGACGATGTCCGGGACGAGGGCAGGCCTAGCTTTGAAAGCTCGAGCAGCGGAGCAAGAACCAGGCGCCTTCGTCAAGTAGGAGGGGCTAACTCGGATGTGCGCGGGATCTCCACGCAGGCCTGAAAGGATAGATGATTCAGACAAGAGGGACTCCAGGAACATTAGGCGCATACGCAACAAGCAGCCCAAGCACAACGCCAGAATCACGTGGTTATGCCACATGATGCCTGCTCAGCACCGGTTTTCTATGACATACCACATATCAAGATCGCTTGTAGTGCTCTTTCGGAATCTACAAACCTGTCCGGATTGAGGCGAGACGGACGTAGCTCGGCACTGGGAGTCTGCTCACAGGTCACGCACACGAGGGTGCCCGATGCCACTGACATTCTGACCACCAAGACGAAGACCAAGGACAGTGCCTCATCGATGCACCAACTCGTAAAGAGGAACATGCCCACTGCCCAGGGCATCGGGCGACTCCACCAGCACGCTCTTCGCGACCTCGATGTCGGCCGACCTACCCCAAGACGACCGGTACTGGAACACCTCGTTACCCAACGGTCGCCGTGCATCGCACAAAGCGAACAAACAGGACCATGCGCCTTAGTCGAACTCTTGATCTATTTCGACACATTGGCATTCGTTCGCCGCGGTGCACCCGCGAGGGTGCACCACAACGGCCACAGGCGTGCACCCGGAGGGTGCACACCTCCCAGCCGAACGCGGGGCAACCTGACACAACCTAGCGCCCACCTCCCCCACTACCTGCGACTTCTCGTATTTCCGCAGGTCAGGGCACTCCCCACCACAGTTCAAGTCCCGTCACTCACCCCAGAGGCTTAAGCCCCTGACCAGCGCAAACGCGCAACGGTCAGGGGCTTTCGCGTTGCCAGGGGTGCACCGGCGGGTGCACGGGGGTAAAGGTTCGCTCCGCGAGTGTGCACCACCCATCCCGTCACTCATTCCCGGATAGGGCCCATCCAGGCGCACAGAAACCACTGCGCCCGCTCGTAAGGGCCGGGCCTACCCCAGGCTCGCCAACGCAGCCGGGTTCCACGCAGCCCAGAGGACCGGCGATAGCGCAGAGCGCTACTGTGCCGGAAGGGAACCAGGACGGGAAGAGAACATGGACGACGAAGCGCCCTGTGGCCCTAGTGCTGTGGCCGGGAAGGTTCGCCCGGGTCAGTGATCGATGCCAGGGTTGACCGCAACACCAGCAGTCAACCCTGGGAGCCGCGGTGTCCGCACCCCTCAAAGCCCGCAGACTCACCAACCCCGAGGGCCAAAAACTCCAACGCATCGTCCGCCGGGGCAGCACCAACACCGTCCGCTACCGGCGAGCGATGATCATCCTGGCCTCGGCCAGCGGCAACACCGCCCCCGTCATCGCCCGCCTGGTCGCCGCTGATGAGAAGACCGTGCGCGAGGTCATCCACGCCTTCAACACCCAAGGGCTGAGCTGCCTGGACCCTAAATGGGCGGGAGGCCGTCCCCGCCTACTCACCCCCGACGAGGAAGACCTCGTCCTGAAGACGGCCACCACCCGCCCGACCAAGCTCGGCCAGCCCTTCACCCGCTGGTCGCTGCGCAAACTCGCCGCCCACCTGGCCCACCGGCCCGGACCGGGCCTGCGCATGGGCCGCGAGACCCTGCGAACGCTCCTGCACCGGCATGGCATCACCTTCCAACGCACCACGACCTGGAAGGACTCGCCCGACCCCGAGGCCGATGCCAAACTCGACCGCATCGAGCACGTCATGGAGCACTTCGCCGACCGGGTCTTCGCCTTCGACGAGTTCGGACCGCTGGGCATCCGGCCCACCGCCGGGACGGGCTGGGCCCGCAAGAGCCGCCCGCACCGCCTTCCGGCCACCTACCGGCGCACCCATGGCGTCACCTACTTCCACGGCTGCTACTCGGTGGGAGACGACACCCTGTGGGGCATCAACCACCGGCGCAAGGGCGCAGCCAACACACTCACCGCGCTCAAGACGATCCGGGCCGCCCGCCCGGACGGCGCCCCCATCTACGTGATCATGGACAACCTGTCCGCACACAAGGGCCCCACGATCCGCTCCTGGGCCCAGCGCAACAAGGTCGAGTTGTGCTTCACCCCCACCTACGCCTCCTGGGCCAACCCGATCGAGGCGCACTTCGGGCCGCTGCGCCAGTTCACCATCGCCAACTCCCACCACCCCAACCACACGGTGCAAACGCGGGCGCTGCACGCCTATCTACGGTGGCGCAACGCCAACGCCCGCGACCCGGACGTGCTCGCGGCCCAGCGCCGTGAACGCGCCCGGGTACGCAGCGAGAAGGGTGTTCGTTGGGGAGGCCGACCGCTACCCGTAGCGGCGTGAGGGCACCCGGGCGAACCTTCCCGGCCACGGCACTAGGCACAGCAATAACCTCGCCGACCTGGACCGCGAGTTCGGAGCTGGAACCGAGCGTGACGTCCGCGTGTTGGTGACGCGGGTGCACCGCGAACTGGCGTCGCGCGCGGAGTACGCAAAAGTCCCCTGGGGACTCTTCCACCATGCCAGCGGCCGGGCCGACGACGTCGCCGAGCTGCTGACGCAGATCCGCTCCGGTAATCCCCGTGCCGCCGCGCAGGCGCTCTCCTCCCTACACCACGGTGTGCGCCACCAGGGCGACACCTACGCTCCCGCAGCCCTGGCCGTACCGTTCCTGCTCCGCATCGCCGCTGATCCCTCTTCGCACCACCGCGCGGAAGTACTACAGCTGGCAGCCGAATCCGGTCGGCGCAACCACCACGGCGACGGGTCAAGAACCGGATTACTCCAGACCGCCTATCCACCGGGATACTGGTTGTTCGACTCCTCCGGTTACCCGATGCACTGGTCGATTCAGGCCTCCCGGGAAGCTCTCACCGCAGAAGTACGGATCGTCCTTGAACTCCTCGACGATCCTGATACCGCTGTACGTTGCTCTGCCTGCTACGCCCTCGCGGCGGTCACCGGCGAGGTCGAACGGACCCTGGCCGCCTTGCACAGCCGACTGAAGGTCGAGAAAGTGCCCGAGGTGCGGGTCAGCCTGGTCCTGGCCATCGCACAACTGGCTCACGAGCACCACACAAGCTGGAACGTCATCACCTGGACCCGTGAACTGTGGTCGTCCTCGGACCAGTCCGCCGAGACACGACTGGGCGCGGCGATCGCGTGGCTGTGCCTGACGGAGGACCCGATGCCCGATCGGCTTCTCTCGGTCCTGGCTCAGCTGCTCACGTCGGTGGTGGTCAACACCATGTCCCGGGTGCCGTGGATGCGGTACGTCGACACCGACAACACCGGGATCCACCGCTGCCTGGTCCAGATGCTCGGCGCGCATGCGCGGCAGGTGCTCGGCGAGAACACGCGGGATCTGCGGGATCACGATCCGTGGGCGTGAATACGGCCGCCGCCCGATACCGCGTTATTTCCGGCTCTAAAAAATATGTAAGGGCTCGTCTGGTGCTCCGCGCCGAAGTCATTCGGAGTTCTTCGCTGATCCCCTTCGTTTCGGCCGGATCGAACGGCGGCCCGGTGGCCTCCCGGGTGGTGCCCATGCACACAGGAGGTTCCGGGCCGCTGCGGCTTCCGGCGGCGGAGCCCCCTGCCGGGCCCTGCCGTGGACGCGTCCGGTATCGGGGACGAGCACCTCTCTCACCGGCACGGAACCGTGCCCTCGCCGCAGACGGCCACCGTGCCCTGTGGCCGGTGCGGCGGTGGCGTGGCTCCGTGGCCGCTTCCGAGCTCCGCCCACCTCACGCGGCGCTCCGGGAGCGGCCAGCCCGACCCCCTCGGGCTGCCGCCGGTGCGTCCTCGCACCCAACTGGATGACGCACCGGGAAAGGCGGGTGCCGTCGTCCGTCAACCGGTTCCTCATTCATGATCGGTGGACCGAAACAGTCTCCGACCGGAACGGCGTCCGGTGGCCCCCGGACCCTGGGCGGCGTGTCCCCGTCCCGTCTCCGGTGGCCGTCCGCGGCGGTGGGGCGGCCGGTCCGTCTCCCCCGCCGGGGACGGATCCGCTCACCCCCGCCCGGCAGGCGGTCAGCGGAGACAAGGTCCGGAACGCGGTTGTCGTGGTCCACTCGGGCCCCGGGAGCGGTGACGCCGAAGAGGTCGGGGCCCTCGGCGAACCGGGTCGGCGCGGGGTCCGGGGGGCCCTCCCCACGGACGGCGGCGCGCCCGCCGTGCGCCCCGTCGTCGGCCGCGCCCTCCTCGGGGGCGCTCCGCAGGGCGTTCGGGTCGGCGGTCGCGTCCGGGGACAGCGGCGTACTGTGGTCGACCACCAGCACCGGCGGGTGCTCCTCGACGTCGAAGCGGCGCCAGGCCGTGGTCCCGGACTCGTCGCGTTCGCCGAGCCGGAGGTGGATGTGGGGTTCTCCGGCGTCCACGGCCCGCTGGTAGGCCTCGGTCAGGTCGAACTCCACGCCGCCGGGCACGGGGCAGGCGGACCGCCCGCCCCTGATCCCCCGGGTGTCGAGCAGGGCGCGTGCCCGCGGCTGGTCGTTCCAGGTGGCCCCCTCGTCGAAGGGGTCGACCCGGTGCAGCTGCACGAAGGAGTCGCTGCCGCAGTCGTAGGACCACGCCACCTCGGTGCGCAGCACCGCGGAGTCGACGACGGCCCCGGGGCCGGACGCGACGGGGAACCGGAACAGGGCCCGGCGGGTGTAGTTCCGGTCCCATTCGAGGCGTCCGGTGCCCACGCTCGCGGTTTCGGCTCCGTCGTGGGCCCGGTCGGGGAAGGCGCGGTCCACGTAGGTCCACGAGGAGCTCTCGACCTCGGTCCACTCGCCGTGGGGGCGCGCCGGGGCGGAAGGACCGTCGGTGGCGGACGCGGCCCCGGGTCCGGCCGGGCCGCTGGTCCCCTCCGTCTCCGGGTCGCTCCCGCGCGGTCCACCGCTCCGCTCCCCCGAGGCACCGTGTCCTCCGGGGACGGCGGAGCCGTCGGCGGTGGCGGGGACGCCCTCGTCAGCTGTGGCGGGAGCGGCCGCCCCCAGCACGAGCACCAGGGCGTAAGCCGCACAGACCGCCGTCGCACGGGTCAGGGAACGACGCATTGCGGGTGGTGCCTACACATTCCAGCTATGACCGAAAAAGAATTCAGGAGAAACGTTCACATCCCGCTTCAGCCACGAGGAATTTACCAAATTCCCCTAGCACCCCACAAACCTCAGGGATATAAACGCTGACCAAAACCCTGGTTATCACCTGAAGAAATAACGGCACCGCGCAAACCCGGTCCACCCGAAAAGAAGCACGCGAACACGCGGGCATCCTTTATTCGACAGCCAGGAAAAACCATTCACGTCAGACCGGAAACCGGCTACCGCTGGGCGCACACCGGCGGCGGCCTCGCCGTGGAGCCCACCCTGCTGGTGGGCTCCACGGCGAGGCTGCCAGGGGAGTCCCCCGCGTCCGTCGCCGGACGGGTTCTCAGACCATGAGGGCCATGACGGCGGGGGCGACCACCGAGTAGCTGTTGTTGACCACGTGGACCACGACACCGGGCCAGACGGACCTGGTCCGGTGGAGCAGCACGGCGGCGATGACACCGGCGACGAAGGCCACCGGCAGGAGGTAGTTGATCCCGTGCGCCAGCGCGAAGACCGCGGAGCTGACCAGCACCGCCACCCACTGCCCGTACCGGCTCAGGGCGTTGGCGAGCACCCCTCGGAAGAAGAACTCCTCTCCGATGGGCGTCAGGACCCCGCCGAGGAGCAGAGCGGCGGCGAAGAAGACCAGGCCGCCCGCGGCGGCGGCCTGGTAGGAGGCCTGGGTGTCCTGGGCGCCGGAGTAGAGGAAGATCGCCGTGGTACTGGCGATGTTGAGCACGATCATGAGGATCCCTGCCCCGAACGCCACGGCCAGCCACTTGGCGGAGACCCGCCGCAGACCGAACGGACCGAGGCCGCGGACGCGCACGAGCACCGCCGCGGCGAAGCCCCCGAGCGGGGCGAGCCCGGAGATCGCGTACTGGGCGAGGCCGCCGAGCTCCGCGCTCTCGGCGGGGATCTGGAGGAACAGCAGAATTCCGACGGCGTAGAGCACGAGGGCGACGACCGTACCGACGACGATCTCGGGCCAGCCGACCCGGCGCCTCCCGCCCTGTGCGTCGGGGGCCGTGGGCTGCTGGCCGGGGTGTGCTTCAGCGTTGGTGGACATGTTTCCTTCCTGCGTTCGGTTGTCGGGGCGTACCAGTACCCGGCTGCGGAAGGTGTAGGCATTCCCCTGGTGACCCGCCGTGCGGCCGTGCGGGGAAGACGGGATCCGCCGCTCCCGCGCGAACGCGGCTGCCGGCGGGCGCCTCCGTGCCACACGGGCACCCGCGCCCCCTCGCGCCCTCCCCTCCCGGCGCGCGGGGCCCCGCGGGGGCCGCTTTCCCGACCGTGCCACTGTGCGGGCGGTCACAGAGTGAACACGTTTGACGCTCTCATCAGGACTTACCAGTGCACTGGTAAGACAGATGTATATGTCAGCGGCGCGGCTGTGGCACGATGAAGACGTGAACCGACAGGCCAACTTCACCCTCGCCCCCTCGTCCCTGACCGACGCGCTCTACCAGTCGCTGCGCGCTCGCATCGTCAACGGGGAGATCGCGGCTGGCGAGAAGCTCACCGAGCACCGGATCGCCAGCGAGTACGACGTCGCGCGCCCCACAGCCAAGGCGTGCCTGGAGCGGCTCACCGCCCTCGGCCTCCTGCGCCGGTCGGCCCACAAGACGGCGGTGGTCCCCGACTTCCACGCCGACGAGATCCGCGACCTCTTCTTCAGCCGGGGCACGGTGGAGAGCGCGGCGGTCACCGTCCTGGCGGCCGAGGGGGCGGTCCCGAGGGAGGCCACGGAGGCGCAGGCGCTGATCGAGGCCGCGGCCAGGGACGGCGACTTCGAGCGCCAGGTGGAGGCCGACATCGCCTTCCACACCGCGCTGGTCTCCGGTGCGGGCAGCGAGCGCCTGAGCAGGATGCACGAGCTGATCATGGGCGAGGTGCACCTGACCATGGGCCGCTTCCAGGCGCACCGGTCCACGCAGGGCAGCACCGTGGCCCACGAGCACGCGACGATCCTGGAAAGCATCAGGGCGCAGGACCCCGAGGCGGCGCGCCTGAGGCTGGCCGAGCACCTCGACCACGCGCGCGGCCGCCTCCTGTCCCTGCTGGAGGCGGGGACCCGGGAGGCGGCCGGAGCCGAGTAGGGCTCACTTGAGTCCGCTGGTGACCATCCCGCGGATCAGGTAGCGCTGCGCGAAGACGAAGAACAGGATGACCGGCAGCAGGGATATCAGGGACATCGCGAACAGCATCCCGATGCCCTGCTGGCTCTCCGAGCTGACCATGGAGCTCAGCGCGACCGGAACGGTGTACATGTCCGTCGACGTCAGGTAGATCAGCGGCGTGAAGAAGTCGTTCCACGTCCAGATGAACGTGAAGATCGTCGTGGTCACCAGGGCGGGGCGCATCAGCGGCAGGATCACGTGCCAGAAGATCCGGAAGTGCCCCGCCCCGTCGATCTCGGCGGCGCGGTCGAGGTCGCGCGGAATGCCCCTGATGAACTGCACCATGAGGAAGACGAAGAACGCGTCGGTCGCCAGCAGCTTGGGGATCAGCAGCGGCAGGTAGGTGTCCACCCATCCCAGCTGGGCGAAGAAGATGTACTGCGGGATGATGAGCACGTGCATCGGCAGCATCACCGTGACGAGGGTGATCCCGAAGAAGAGGCGCCGGGCCCTGAACTCCAGCCGGGCCAGCGCGTAGGCGGCCAGTGAGCAGGAGACGAGGTTGCCCAGGATCGAGCCCACGGTCACCACGAGGGAGTTGACGAAGAACACCGAGAAGGGCTGGTTGAGGGCGTGCCAGCCCTCCCGGAAGTTCTCGAAGGTGACCTCGGTGGGCACCAGGCCCGGCTCGGTCAGGATCAGGTGCGCGGGTTTGAAGGCGCTGACGACCATCCAGACCAGCGGGTAGACCATCACGACCAGGAACAGCAGCAGTGCGCCGTGCTTGAGGATCGCGGTCCGCGGTCGGCGGCGGCGCTGCCGCGGACCGCTGGTGCCCGCGACCGTGGGGGCTTCGGTCATCAGTCGTCTCCGTAGAAGACCCAGTACTTGGACAGGAAGAAGTGGACCGCGGTCACGGCGCCGATCACCAGCAGCAGGACCCAGGCCAGCGCGGAGGCGTAGCCCATATCGAAGGACCTGAACCCCTGCTGGTACACGTAGAGCGTGTAGAAGAGGGTGGAGTCGACGGGTCCCCCGGTGCCGCCGCTGATGACGTGCGCCTGCGTGAAGGTCTGGAAGGCGCCGATGGTCTGCAGGATGAGGTTGAAGAAGATGATCGGCGTCAGCATCGGGACGGTGATGTGCCGGAACTGCCGCAGGCGTGAGGCGCCGTCCACGCGCGCCGCCTCGTAGTACTCCTCGGGGATCTGCCGGAGGCCGGCCAGGAAGATCACCATCGGCGACCCGAAGGTCCACACGTTGAGCACGATCAGGGTGGACAGGGCCGTGGACGGGTTCTGGAGCCAGCTCTGCCCCTCGATGCCCAGCAGGCCGAGGAAGTCGTTGACCAGGCCGTTGTGCCCGAACACCTCGCGCCACAGGATGGCGACCGCGACGCTCGCGCCCAGCAGCGAGGGCAGGTAGAAGGCGCCCCGGTAGAACGAGAGGCCGCGCAGCCCCCGGTCGAGCATGACGGCCAGCAGGAGGGCGAACATCAGCTGGAGCGGCACCGAGACGACCACGTACCGGAGGGTGACCGAGGAGGCCGCCCAGAAGCGTTCGTCGCCGAGCATGCGCTCGAAGTTGGCCAGTCCGGTGAAGGCCGGTGTGCTGAGGATGTTGTAGTCGGTGAAGGCGAGGTAGAGCGAGGCGCCCAGCGGGATGGCCGTCACCAGGCCCAGGCCCAGCAGCCAGGGCGAGAGGAACACGTAGGCGGCGCGGCCCTGCCGCCGCCGCGAGGACGGCGCGGCGGGGCGTCGGGTTCTCGTGGAGGGGGGCACGCCCTACGCCCCCCGGTCGATGCCGGACTGGATCTCGGCGATGAGTTCCTCGGTCACCTGCGCGACCCCGGCGTTGCCCAGGGCGACGTTCTCCGAGGCCCGTGACATGGCCTCGCGCCAGGTCCCCGTCCCGGGCGGGGCCTCGTAGCGGGGGCGCTGCGGCTCGGCGCGGTCCGCCTCCACCACGGCCAGCATCTCCTTCTCGTCTTCGGAGGCGAAGTCGTAGGCCTCGGTGAGGAGGCGGGGGTTGGGCGGCGCGCCCATGGTGAGGCCGACGGTGCGCAGGAACTCGATGTTGTTGACGTTGAAGTCGATGAGCTTGCCCGCCGCCTCGACGTTCGCGTCGTCGATGCCCTGGTAGACGGCCAGCCGGGGGTAGTAGAGGAAGCGGTGTCCGTCGGCCGCGTCCGCGCCCACCGGCACGGACCGCAGGCGGTACTTCCAGTCGGGGAACATGGCGGCTTCGTCGATGATGTGGTTGGAGCTGCCGAAGTTGAGCAGGACCAGGTCGCCGACCGCGGAGAAGTCGGGCTGCATGCCCTCCTGCTCGCCCAGGCTCAGGACCGCCCCCTCGTCGAGGAGGACGCGCCACCACTCGAACCACTCGCCGAGGGCCTCCTCGTCGAAGCCGATGCCCCCGTCCTCGGTCCACAGGTCCTGGCCGCGCTGGCGCAGCCACGCCTCGAAGGCCATGTCCTGGTCGGGTGTGTAGGTCGCGCCCCGGCGCCCCTGCGCGTTGTTGGCGCTGTAGTCGATGAGGAACTCCGCGAGGTCGTCCCAGGTCCAGTCCTCCACGGGCATCTGCGCGCCCTCCTCTTCGAGGAAGGTCTCGTTGTGGCGGACCACGGGGACGAAGACCCCGTGCGGCATGCTGAGGAGCTCACCGCCCAGGGAGAAGGACTCGATGTCCTCGGCGCTGTAGTCGGAGAGGTCGAGGGTGGGGATGTCGTCGAGCCTGCGGTACAGCCCGTTCGCCTTGTAGGTCAGGACCTGGGGTGAGGCGATCCAGAAGACGTCGGCGACGTTGCGGGCCGCCATCTGCGTGGTCATGCGCTCCTGGAAGGCGGTGTACTCGGCGAACTCCGGCTCGACCGTGATGTCGGGGTTGGCCTCCTGGAACGCCTCCAGGGCCTCGGTGTAGTTCTGCTGGCGGACGGTGTTGCCCCACCAGGCGTACCGGAGGCCGTTCCCCGAGCCGCTGCCGCCACAGCCGGACAGGAGCAGGGAGGCCCCCACCGCGCCCATGCCGGTCAACGCGAGAAATGCGCGCCGATCGAAATCTCTCATCACGTTCCCTTCGCTGCGGGGGAGGTCACCCCAGTGAGTGTGCAGCTTCACAGGACATGTTTCCGGTGCTGATTTGGTAAGTCAATAACTCATGAATACTTGTTTTACAAAGTTACCGGGCGTTGACGGGACGCTCCGTGACCAGGACCTCGAAGAGGTCGACGCGGGGCAGCGCGACGCCCTCGCCGCCCTCTTCCGCGACCGTCAGGTCCGTGTCGGCGCGCAGGGCGCGGGCGGGCTGGCCCGTCCACCACGGCACCCGCAGGCGGCGCCCGTCGACCGGCAGCGGGGTGCGGAACCCCTGGGGCACGGCGCCGGAGTGGTTGACCAGGTGGACCACTCCCCCGGCCGCGGAGACGCCCAAGACCACCTCGACCTGCTCGGGCAGGTCGGTGTCGACCTCCACCGGGCCATTGGCCGCGCGCAGCGCGGTCTCGACGAACACGTCGCGGTGCCCGCTCAGGCCCAGCTGGTGGTAGGCCCTGCCCGGCGTCCAGGGCAGCACGGCCACCCGGCCGCGCCCGTGGGCGCGCCAGAGCGCGCCGGGGTGGTCGAGGAGGAGGTGGCCGTGGCACTTCTCGGGCGGGCCGTAGGGGGCCCGGGACAGCACCGGGAGGTCGGTGTCGGCGTCCGCGACGGGCTCGACCACGTGGAAGGCGCCCACCACGGGCAGGTCTCCCCCGCGTCGCGCGCCGTCCCGGCCGGGGCGGCGCAGGTGCAGCGAGCGCACGGACTCGACCGTGTCCCGGACCGCCGTCCGGCGCAGCACCGGTGAGCCCTCGATCAGGGAGGCGTCGCCGTCGAACCCGCTCGTGCCGGTGGCGAGCACGCCGCCGCCGGCCTCGGCGTAGCGCCCCAGGGCGTCCACCGTCTCCTGGTCCAGCGGCCCCAGGTCGGGCAGGACGACCAGCCCGTAGTCCCCCAGTCGGCCCTGGCGGTCGACGTCGCGGACCCGGGGCTCGGGCAGGACGTCGAAGGGGATGTGGCGTTCGAGGAGTGACGAGTACAGTCCCCGGAACTCGTGGACGGCCTCATCGAACCGGGCGGGGGCGAGCTTGAGCGGGTCCGGCCGGACGAGGAGGACCCGGGCCGCGGACACCAGCTCCCGGTAGAAGCGCTCGTGGTCGCGGTGGAACCGGGTCAGCTCACCGGCCGTGTCCAGGCACTCGTAGGTGACGTCGTCCGGTGTCCCCATGATGTACGTGGAGGGGTTGGCCCCCCGGGAGAAGGCCTGGACCAGGTACTGGGCGAAGTGGTGGGGCTCCTCGCCCGCCAGGCGGTAGGGCATGTCGACGAAGCCCACGGCGTTGGTGAGCACGGGTACCCCGGGCCGGTACGTCCGGGCCGCGCTGACGTGCTCGGCGGTCCGGTGGTGCCACAGGGTCCGCCCGACCGCGTTGTTGGCCTCGTGGAAGACGATGTCGGCGCGGTCGCCGAGGATGAGCGGCGCCTCCGGGCGGCGCGCGCTGACGTGGTCGCGCACGCGGGAGGTCAGGTCGTCGAGCACCGCCTCGGTGAAGCGCTTCCACACCCGGTAGGTGGGGGAGGCGGGCCCGGTGGGCATCTCGACTCCGGGCGCGAAGGCCGCGAACGCCCGCTGGCAGGGCAGGCAGTGGCACGTCCCCCGGTGGACACCGCTGTAGTCGACCTCGTTGAAGGACATCCAGTTGAAGAAGAACCCGTCGACGGGGTAGCGGTCCAGGACCTCGTCGACCACCTCCAGGAGGCGGTGCTGGTAGTAGTCCCCGCTGGGGCACACGCTGGTCAGGCCGTTGTAGACCTGCTGTGTGCCGTCGGCCCCCGTGAAGCACCACTCCGGGTGGCGCTCGGCCCGGCGGTGGTCGATCTTGGAGAAGTCCATCCTGGCCAGGACCCGTACGCCCCGCTCGCGTGCCGCCGCCACCGCGTCGCCCACGAGGTCGCCCGAGGGCCGCCGGTCCAGGGCGGGGTTGCGGGTCTGGAACTCCAGCTCCGTGGGGTAGTTGGACACGATGCCGCCGACGCTGAGGAGCCAGGCGCGCGCACCGAAGCCCTCCAGGTAGTCCAGGACCCGTTCGGCGTCGAGGGGTGCGTCGATCTCCCTGAGGTTGGTCTGGAACATCTGGAAGGGCCGGTGCCACCACAGGTCGTGCGCGCTCATGCCCGCTCACCCCGGATCCACGTGAAGCGGACGGCCTCCAGCAGGTCCGCGGAGTCCACGGTCACCTCGGCGCGCCCCGCGCGCACGCGCACCGGGACGTCGGACCCGGCGACCAGGAGGCGTGCGTCGGCGCCCACCGCGCCCTCCGGCAGGGCGACCGAGACCTTCTGCGCGGGCAGCGGGATGATCTCGCGCATGGGCCCCTTGAGTGCCATGGGGTTGGTGAGGTTGACGATCACCACGGCGACCGACTCCGGGTCCTCCCAGAGCGCGAGGTCGACCAGACCGCGTCCGCGGACCCGGACCCGTTCCGGACCCCCGAGGGCCCAGCGGACGGCGTTGGCGACGAGCGTCCCGTGGTCGGGTTGGAGCGCCTCCCAGAACAGCGAGCCGAGGTTGAAGGCGACGTAGACCGAGCGCCCGCCTGCGGGCAGCTCCCGGGTGACCAGGGCGGGGCTCGCGGGCTGCTCCCGCGGGTAGACCTCCTCCATCGGCAGGTCGGGGTAGTCGGGCACGAAGCGCAGGGGCACGCCGGTCCCCGGGCGGGCGGTCACGCCGATGAGTTCGGTGCCGCCGATGATGCGCTCCGCTCCCCCGAATCCGTCCGTGGTGGGGTGCTCTCCGGTGAGCGCGACGTAGTTGTTCTTGACGGGTCCCCGCACCGGCATGCTCAGGTCCACGCCGAACACGTCGGCGAGTCCGAAGTTGGCCCGCGGGGTGCCGTACTCGTCGTCCAGGGAGGAGCGGTGGGCGGCCACGACGCTTCCCCCCGACTCGGTGAAGGCCCGGATCGCGCTGCACTGGTCCTGGCTCAGCCGCTCGGCGTCGGGCAGGACGAGCACCCTGAACCGGCCCAGCTCGCTCTCTGACAGGTTCTGCTCGGCGACGAGCTCGAAGGGGATGCGGGCCTCGACCAGGGCGTGGTAGAAGCCGTCCTCGTGCGAGCGCCCCCTCTCGGGGCCGCCCGTCTCCAGGAGCGCCACGTCCGCCGTGATGCGGCGGCCCGCGAGTTCGGGCTCCAGGCGCTCGTGGAGCGCGAAGGCCTCGGCGACGGGGCGCACCCACCGCCGGTCGGGCACCATGCCGTTGAACTTGGTGAACCACGGGAAGGCGCCCTGCGCGAAGCCGTCGACGATCCACATGGTGGTCTCGGCCCCGGGCGAGACCGAGTCCTTCCAGCGGTGCTGGTGGTGCTCGGGACCGATGGAGGTGATGAGTCCGACCGGCCTGTCCCGGAAGACCGCCCGGCTGCGCTTGCCGTTGCGCCCGGCCGACCAGGGCGCCTCCACCCCGGAACGGCCCTGCTTGTCGATGAGGAAGAACGGGAAGTGCCGGGCCAGCATGTCGCGGTCGAGGTCGCGCGCGGCGATGCTGCCCAGGTTGGGGATGAAGCGGGCGTGCGGGCGGATGTCGCGGACCGCCTGGTCCCACAGGCTCACCAGGTCGCTCAGCTTGCGCCTGCGCCACACCACGTAGGCGCGCCAGGCAGGGTCGGAGGTGTCCCCCTCCCGGCGCGGCAGGTCGAACCCCGTCTCGTCGCGGAAGCTGCGCAGCGCCGCCTCGCTGTAGGAGATGCCGTGGCCCTGCCAGCGGTTGGCGAAGACGGCGTCCACGTCGTAGCGGGTGACGATCTCGCGGGCGACCTCGGTGATGAAGTCGCGGTTGTACGGGCCGAACGGGCAGGTCAGCCAGATGCCGGGGTAGCCCCAGTGCTCCACCGGGCTGCCGTCGGCGGTACGTGCCAGCCACTCGGGGTGGGCGCTCGCGGCGTCGGCGTGGACGGCGTGGGGGTCCACCCTGGCCATGACGTGCATGTCCAGGCCGCGCGCACCCTCGACCAGGGCGCCGAAGGGGTCGGTGTCGCCGAGGTGGACGCTGCGGTGGTGGTGGGGGACGTCGGTCGGGTAGAAGGCGACGTACCCGCCCGCGCTGATGCAGGCCGCGTTGGACCTGGTCTCACGCATGACCTGGATCCAGAAGTCGGGGTCGAAGCGTCCGGGGTCGTTCTCGGTCAGCGTCAGCTGCGTCCAGCGCGTCGCGCCCAGATGCCAGTCGGCTTCGCGCGGCGCGCCGGCCGCGCTCTCGGGCCCGCTCTCCGTCACACCCTGTGCCATGTGGCTGGTCCTCTCGTCGGCTCGGCCGCCGCGGCCGCGGCTCGGCTCGCGCGCCGGTGGCGCGCCGCGACGGAGGCAGGACAGTATAGGCACATTGTCAGTCAAGATTTCAAGACTGACAATGTGCCTGCGAATGTGCCTACGAGGGACCCCTGATCAGTCCCGCGCGTCCGCGTCACGCCCCGACAGCCGCTCCACCTGCAACAGCAGCGCCGAGTGGTCGAGGGCACCGTGGCCCTGGGCGCGCAGCGATCCCATCAGGGTGGCCGTAAGCGCTCCCAGGGGCAGGGCCACCCCGGCCTCGCGGGCGGCGGCCGTCACGATCCCGAGGTCCTTGTGGTGCAGGTCCACCCTGAACCCCGGGTCGAACTCGCGCGCGAGCATGGACGCGGCCTTGCGGTCGAGCACCGTGCTGCCGGCCAGCCCACCGGAGAGCACGCGTACGGCGCTGTCGCGGTCGACGCCGTGGGCCTGGAGGAAGACCAGCGCCTCGGAGACGAGCTCGATCGTCCCGGCGACGATCAGCTGGTTGGCGGCCTTGACGGTCTGCCCGGCTCCGGCCGGACCGACGTGGACCACCGTCGTGCCGAGCGCGTCCAGCACCGGCTTGGCGAGGGCGAAGGCCCGCTCCTCGCCTCCGACCATGATCGAGAGCTTGGCCTCGACCGCCCCCTGCTCGCCCCCGCTCACGGGCGCGTCCAGGACCGCGACCCCCGCGGCCTCCCCGGCCCCGGCCACGGCGCGGGCCGTGTCGGGGCGGATCGTGCTCATGTCGATGAGCAGCGCACCGCGCCGCATGTGCTCCAGGGCGCCGCCCCCGCCCAGGACCACGGACTCCACGTCCGGGGAGTCGGGCAGCATCGTGATGACGGCGTCGGCCCCGCCCACCGCGTCGGCCACCGAGGAGGCGGCGCGGCCCCCCGCGCTCACCAGCGGCTCCGTCTTCGCGGCGCTGCGGTTGTACCCCACCACGTCGAACCCGGCACGGACGAGGTTGGTGGCCATGGGGGCGCCCATGACGCCCAGGCCGATGAAGGCGATCGTTCGCACACTCACTGCGGACTCCTTGGTCGATTCGTTGTCGGTCCGGCGGGCCGGACGGCCCGCCGGGGTGTGCTCTGCGGGCCGCGACGGCCGTCGCGGCCGGGTCACGCCGCCGCGCCGGGCAGGCCCGGCAGGTCCGACGAGCGCGTCCAGCCGAAGGGGTCGGGTCCCTCGCCCGCGTGCTCCAGCGCGGTCCAGCCGTCGTACCCGCCCCCGGCCAGGTCCCCCACCCAGTCGCGCAGCGGGAGGCCGCCCGTTCCGGGGGCGCCCCGGCCGGGCGCGTCCGCCACCTGGACGTGGCCGACGCGCCCCCGGTGCCGGGCGAGGGCGGCCGGGACGTCGTCGCCGTTGACGGCCAGGTGGTACACGTCGAACAGCAGGCCGAGGTTGTCCGCGCCCGTCTCGCGCTCGACCCGCTCGATCACGGCCACGGCGTCGTCCGCCGTGAGCAGCGGGTAGGACGAAGCGCCGCTGACCGGCTCGATCAGCACCGTGCCGCCGATCTCGGCCAGGGTGCCCGCGACCTCGCCCAGGGCGCGCACGGCCGCGGCGTCCTGCTCGGCGTCGGACACGTCCGCGCGGCGGTTGCCGTACAGGGCGTTGAAGGACCGGCAGCCCAGCGCCTCCGCGATCCGGCGGACCACCGCGGCGTTGGCCCGCAGCTCCTCGGCGCGGTCCGGCCAGGAGACCACGCCCCTGTCGCCGCCCGGCATATCACCGGCGAAGAGGTTGAGCCCGACCAGGCGCAGGCCCGAGGCGCGGACCGTGTCGACGAAGGACTCGACCTCGGCCTCGGCGGGAACGGGCTCCGCGAAGGGCCACCAGAACTCCACCGCCTCGAACCCGGCCTCCCGGACCGCCGCCAGTTTCTCCTCGGGCGGCCGGTCCTTCATCATGATCGAACAGTTCACGGCGTAGCGGGGTGTGCCCACGGTTCTCTCCTTCACCACGGTGGGAAACCGGACGGACCTCTGACAATTGGTCCGACCATCTGACCGATGGTGAAGCTAAACGGGTACCGCGTCCCGTGTCAACGGGTCAGCGGCCCGGCCCGTCCGCCCGGTCACGCCCGGAGCCCAGCTCGGTCAGCAGTCCCGTCTCGATCTCGCTCATGTGGACGGCCATCAGCTGACGCGCCCGGCGGTGGTCGCGCCGCTCGATGGCGCCGAGGACCTGCCGGTGGTGTTCGAGGTAGTGCCGGGCCTGGTCCCGCCGACCGCGGGAGCGGCCCTTGAGCTCGCTCCACATGGGTTCGCGCATGAGGTCGACCAGGGTCCGCTCCAGGGCGAAGAGCACGCTGTTGTGCGAGGCCGCCGCCACCGCCAGGTGGAAGTCGGCGTCCACCGCCGAGGGGTCCGCGCCCTCTTCGAGCACGCGCTCCTGCTTGAGCACCAGGTCTTCGAGTACCCGCAGGTCGTTGGAGGTCCTCGCGGTGGCCGCGTGCTCGGCGCACACGGGTTCGAGGGCGGCCCTGGCCACGATCAGGTCGAGCGGGCTGTGCTCTCCGGCGACCGCGGCCCGGGCCCGGAGGGCGTTCTCCTCCGACCCCCCGTCGCCGACCACGTAGGTCCCGCTGCCCACGCGGACGTCGAGCACCCCGGCGTGCTCCAGGACCCGGATCGCCTCGCGGACCGAGCCGCGGCCGACCTCGAACCTCTCGGCCAGCACGCGCTCCGCGGGCAGCGGCGTCCCGGGCGGGAAGGTCCCCGAACGCACCCCGGCGAGGATCTGGTCGACCACCGAGGAGTAGACCTTGGCGTGCTCGACGGCGCGGAAGACGGAACGGCCCTCCTGTGGCATCCGGCACACACCTTCCCTATACTCACCTGACCGGTCGGACCAATACGGGCCACAAATTACCAGAGCGTACGAAGGACGTGATGTTCGTGCCCGAGCGCGGACGAGTACTCGTGAGCGGGCGCTTCGAGCCCGACGAGAGGGAGCGCATCCGCGCGGCCGCCGCGGGCGCCCCGGTGGAGTTCGTGGACGGGCTCGGCGACCGCACCGACCTCCTGGGGACGGCGACCGTCATCGCCGGAACCCTCAGCGGCGATCAACTGGCCCTCGCTCCCGCGGTGCGCTGGGTGCACAGCTGGGCGGCGGGGGTGAACAACGACCTCGCGGCCGGGCTGGACGCGCACCCCGCGGTCCTGACCTCCTCCGCGGGCAACGGCGCGGTCCCGCTGGCCGAGCACGCCATGATGCTCATGCTGATGCTGAACAGGGACGCCCCCCGGTGGGCCAGGGCCCAGTCCGAGCACCGTTGGGAGCGCTTCCAGCACGGTGAGCTCAACGGCCTCACCTGCGGGATCATCGGCCTGGGGAACTGCGGGCTCGACCTGGCGGCCAAGGCACGGGCCTTCCACATGCGGGTGGTGGGGGTGCGGCGCCGCACCGACCTCCCCTCCCCCGGCGTCGACGCCGTCCACCCTCCCGAGGACCTGCACCGCATGCTGGCCGAGTCCGACTTCGTGGTGGTCACGGCCCCGGACACGCCCGCCACCGAGCACCTCCTCGGCGAGGCGGAGCTGAGGGCGATGAAGGACACGGCGTACGTCATCGTGGTCTCACGCGGCGGGATCGTGGCCGACGGGGCACTGCTGCGGGCGCTCACCGAGGGGTGGATCGCCGGAGCCGGGCTCGACGCCCACGGCCGGGAGCCGCTGCCGCCGGACAGCCCCTTCTGGGACCTGCCCAACGTCATCGTCACCCCGCACAACGGGGCGACGACCGCCGCGACGCGGCGCCGGGGCGTGGACGTCTTCGTCGAGAACCTGGAGCGCCACGCGCAGGGCCGACCGCTGGTGAACGTGGTCGACAAGTCCGCCGGGTACTGATCCGGTCGGCGCACCGGTCCCGGCTCGCACCCGCACGGGCACAGCGACACGGATACACCGGCACGGGCACACCGGACTCCCGGGTTCCCGGCCTCCCGCGGCGGTCCCGCGAGGCGTTCACTCCCGCTCGGCGTCCGGGTCCGGCGGCGCCTCCTCGGGCAGGCTGAGGCGGCTCGCGAGCCGGTAGTCGACGCGGATGTCGGTGTACACCACCCCGGAGCGGACGCCGTGGGGAAGCCCCGAGCGTTCGCTGCCGGAGGTGCCCTCACGGCCCGGTTCCCCCCAAGTCCGGGACGTGACCTCCGGCACCTCGCCGAAGGTCAGTTCGTCCGCGGCCACGGAGGCGCTGATCTCCACGTCGTACTCGGGCCCGGTCCGATCCTCCACGGCCCCCACCTCCCGTTCTCCGGACGGTGCGCTCCGGGCCGCCCGGGGCGCGGCGGCCCCGGCCCGGGGTCTCCCGCCGTCCTACTTCTACGCCGCGCCGTCGGGGTCCTCCCCGACGTCCCCGACGTCCGCCACATCCCCGACGTCCTCCACCGCTTTCCCAGCGCCCCGGCCGACGCCCCGCGCGGCTTCCCCGGCGCCCCGGCCCACGCCCTCCACCGCGTTCCCGGCTCCGCGGGCCACACCCTCCACGGCGCTCCCGGTGCCCCGGCCCACGTCCTGCACCGCGCCGCCCGCGCCCCTGCCCAGGGCTCCCACGGCCTGCCCCGCACCGCCCGCCACCTGGTCGAGCGAGGACTCCACCCCCCGGGTCACGTGCTCCAGGATCTGCGGATTGGTGTCGATGGTCTGCAGGACCCGCGTGATGATCTCCCGGACGTTGTCGAGCTGGACCTTGAGCAGGGCCTGGGCCTCGACCCCCTTGAGGGTGAGGCTGACGCGTCCGAGTTCGACGTCCGCGCCCACCTTGAGCTTGAGCAGGTCCAGCACCTCGGCCTGGAGGGAGACGGAGGCCCGCAGGTTCTCGACCTCCAACTGGATCTCGTCGACCTTCACCACCGGGACGTCGAGGAGCACGTCCGGGTCCTCGGCAGCGGGGGCGCGGACCGGGCGCTCGGCCGCGGGGAGGCGGCCGGTGCGCTCGACGCCCGGCTCGGGGACCCGGGGCTCAGCGGCCTCGGGCTCGGTGGCTTCGGGCCCGACGGCCTCGGGCTCGGGAGCCTTGGGCGCGGCCGCCGACCGCTTGGCCCGCGCGGGCCCCGCCACCGCCTCCCGCTCGGTGGGCGCGACGTCGCCCCGGGCCTTCCCGCCCCCGCCCTTGGTGGGCCTGCCCGTACTTCCTCCGCTGTCCTGAGTACTCCGTTTCACCTTCCGCACACCCTTCCGAAGGGTCCGGCCACGCCCCGAGGCCCCTGCTTCCCGGCGACGGCCCGCGCTGTCGGCCGTGTCGCGAAGACTCCGATCGCCTGTCCTATTTATTGCCTTTTGAGAGTTATGGGTGCATGTTCGCCCCATGTACCCCCGGCCACCGCCCCGAAACGGTTTTCCCTGCTCAGAGCACTTCGGAGCCGCCCCACGCGGATGCCCGCCCCGCTGGCGGAACCGGCCACGGACACGGACCGGGCGCGCACGTTCCTTCCGGAGCGGTTCCCGGGCGCGACGGCGACGGGTGCACCGCGCATGGCGGTACGGCAACGGGCGGGTGAACGCGAGCGGGGACCGCCCGTACCCGTCTGGACACCGGACTCCGGACACCGCGAGGATCGGTCTGCTACCGGGCGGTAGAACCCGCGGGCCCGGCACACACGGACATCCGGCGTCTTCGGGAAGGGCAGGGAGAGCGTGGACGAGGGTTCCCGCAAGGAGGTCGCCACCGCGCCCTCACGCAGGCGGCGCCCGATCCAGAGCGGGCTGGCCACGGGGCTGGTGATCCTCGTCGGCCTGGGCACGGCGCTCCAGGGGCTTCCGGACCTCCTGCCGGAGAACGGCGGCCTGATGGTCGTGGTGCTCGCCCTCCTGGGCATGGGGGTGGCCGCCTCCGCGCAGGCGCTGCTCGACCGGCTCGACCGGTCCCAGCGGCCGGAGGAGAAACCCGCGCTGCGCCGACGGCTGCCTCCGCCGGTGGACCACTTCACCGGCCACACGGCCCTCATGGCCGAACTGCTGGACGAGTTCGCCCGCTTCCCCCGCCGGGGCGCGCGCCGCCTGGTCAGCCGACCCGCATGGAGGGCCGGAAGGCGCGACTCCCGGGGCCCGCTGGCCATCGCGATCACCGGCGAGGGCGGCACCGGCAAGAGCCAGCTCGCCGCGCAGGTCGTCGACAGGGTGGCCGACCGCTTCCCCGACGGCAAGCTGGAGTTCGAGCTCTACGGCGGCGCGGCGCACGAGGCCTCGCCCGAGACGCGCTCCTCGGCGCTCGGCCGCTCCGTTCCGGGCCACCGCTCCCGCAAGGGCGGGTCCGAGGGCCCCGACCCGATCGCCCCGGCGCGCCGCGAACCCCGTCGGCCCGAGGACGTCCTCACCCAGATGATCACCGTGGTCGGGGGCCGCCCGCCCGACGGGGCCTCCCTGGATGAGCTGTGCGTGCTGTGGCGGACCGCGACCGAGCAGCGCAGACTGCTGGTCGTCCTGGACAACGCCAAGGACTACGCCCAGGTGGAACCGCTGCTGCCCGGCGGCCGGGGGTGCGCGGTGCTGGTCACCAGCCGCAACGACTTCCCCGACGCGGCGCAGCCCATGCTGCGCAGGCACCTGGACCCCCTTCCGCACGAGGAGGGCATGGAGCTGCTCGACCGGCTGGTGCGCGACTCGCCCCGCCCCCTGTCGGAGGCCGACCGCGCCGCGCTGCCCGGCCTCGTCTCCGCGTGCCACGGGTTCCCGCTGGCGCTCTGCCTGGTGAGCACGCAGGTCACCCAGGAGCGAGGACCGGGCGCCGCCGACCTGTTGCGCCACATGAGCGACCCGGCCCTGCGGCTGACCGTGCCCGGGCCGCAGGCCATCGCCCAGTCCCTCGCATTCAGCCTCCAGCAGTGCGAGCCGCGGGAGCGGCTGCTGCTGAGCCGTCTGGCCGGGGCCGGTCTGACCACCTTCACCGCGTGGGCGGCCGCCGCCCTGCTGGACGTCTCCGAGGACGAGGCCAAGCCGCTGCTGCTGCGGATGAGCCACCGGTACCTGGTGACGTACCTGTACGAGGCGGGAGGGTTCGACCGGTTCCAGTTGCACGACCACGTCCGCGAGACCCTGCTGACGGCGGGCCCCCGGATCCTGGGCGTGCCGGAGGAGGAGCTGCCGGACTGGTCGCGGGAGGAGCTGGGGCTCGCGGTGGAACGGCTGCTGCGCGCCTTCGACCGGATCGCGGAGGCGGCCGCGAGCCGGGCCGCGCCGCACGAGTGGAGCTTCGGCGCGTCCCTGCCCGGCGGCGACGCCGCGCGGCACGGCGGTGGGAGACCGGTTCCGGCCGGGCCCCGGGGCCCGGCCGACCCCATGGCGTGGCTGGAGACCGAACTGCGGGGCTTCGAGGTCTGCTTCCACTGGACTCAGCCGCGTGCGACCGCTGAGGACGACCCGCCGCGCGGACGGGCCACCGAGCGGAAGCGGCAGCGCGAGCGGGCCATCGGGTACGGGTGGCGGCTGCGCCGGGCCTTCGCCGTGCTGTGCCGGACCGGGCGCACGCAGTGGGAGGCGGTGCGCGAGGCCACCCAGCAGGCGACCGCGCTGGCTCTGGAGATGGGCGAACCGCTCGCCTACGGGGTCGCTCTGCTCGACCGCGCCGAGGTGGCCAGCGGCCACGGCGACCACGACACCGGCTACGAGCGCGCCCTGACCGCGCTCTACATCCTGGAGCAGCTGGTTCCGGCCGCCGATCCGCGCTGGAAGGCGCGGGCGCACCGGGCGGTCGGGGTGAACCTGTACCGCCGGGGCGACCTGGACGACGGCCGGGCCGAGATCGAGGAGGCCGTGCGGATCTTCTCCGAGCACGGCGACCGCTGGTGGCAGGTGCGCGCCCTGTGCAACCTGGCCGAGGTGGACCGCTTCCAGGGCTACCAGGAGCGGGCCTACGAGGCGCTCACCCGCGCGCAGGACCTGCTCGTGGGCTCCCAGGACTCCCAGGAGCAGTGGGCCAGGGTCCGGTTGCAGAAGGGGGAGGTGCTGCGGCTGCGCGGTTTCACGCTCAACGCCTGGTTCCTGCTGGAGGACGAGAGGGAACGGCTCTCACGGGCGCCGAACGGGGACTGGTACCACGCCCGCTACCTGCGTTCGCTGGGCCGGCTGCCGACCAACGAGCTCAACCGGGAGGCCTGGGAGTGCGAGCTGCTGCTCAGCCCCGCGCAGGAGCGCGACCGCCGCCGCCTGACCGCGCGCGACCCCGGGTGGCCGGGCAGGCAGCGGGCCAGGGTGGCCGGTCTTTTCGCCGACGGGGGGATGGAGTACGCCGAACGCTGCGCCGAGGTGCGCCCCGCGCGCGGACTGCTGCGCCGACGGGAGAGGCTGCGCGACACCTGGCAGGTCGCGGACCAGATCGCCCGGCTGCGCGACGCCGAACGGGCCTTCGTCGAGATCGGTGACGACTGGGGGCGCTGGCGCACGTGCCTGGTCCTGGGACAGGCCCGGATGGCCGCGGACCGGGAGCGGGGCAAGGAGGAGATGCTGCGGGCCGCCGAGGGCTTCCGGGAACTGGGGGACAAGTGGTGGCACGCCCGCGCGCACCGCATGGCGGCGGAGTCACTGCAGCAGGCCGAGCGGCTGTCCGAGGCCGAGGAGCTGGCCAGGGTCGCGGTGGACGGCTACCGGGGCCTCCAGCACCGTTCGGGGCAACTGCGGGCGATGAAGCTGCTGGCCGGGATCATGACCCGCCGCAACCTCCTGGAGGCCCGGCGCACGCTCAACGAGGCCGAGGGGCTCGCGCAACAGGGCGTCCGGCTCGGGACGGTGCCGGTGTCGCTGCTCCGGGAGATCCGGGACATGCTGCGCGTCATCGAGCACGGTTCGGGCTCGGCCCCCGGGACCGACCCGGTACGCCGGTCCGGGGGTCCGGCCGGGGGTGCGGGGTCGCGGACCGCGGAGCCGGGGTAGGACACGGGCGGCCGGGGCGCGGGGACCAGCCAGGGCCCGGACGGCCGGGACCGATGCGTCGCGTGTGCCGGGGAAGGCGCCTCCGCCGTACCGGCGCCCGGTCGGGCACCGGCCCGAGCGCCGGGCCGGGGCCGGTGTGGAAGGCGCGGGGACCGCGGGGAGCGCGCGAGCGCGTCAGCCGGTGAACAACAGGATGAGCTGGCCGGAGCAGACCAGGACGAAGGCCGTAGCCCTTCTCCGTGTCTGCGGCCATGGGGTCTGTTCCGTTCCGTCGTCGCGTGCTCGCCACGGACAGGGCGGCCTGTCCTCACCGGGGTCAACGCCGCGCCCCGCTCCCCCGGTTCGTCGGGCTCAGACCATGCCGCCGTTGGCGTAGAGGGTCTGGCCGTTGACCCAGCGGCCGGTTCCGGCGAGGAAGGAGACCACCTCGGCGATGTCCTCGGGGGCGCCGAGGCGTCCGAAGGGGTTCAGCCCGGCCAGCCGCTCCACCTGCTCCTCGCTCTTGTCCGCCAGGAACAGGTCCGTGGCGGTGGGCCCGGGGGCGACGGCGTTCACCGTCACGTCCCGGCCCCGCAGTTCCTTGGCCAGCACCGGGCTGATCGCGTCCACGGCGCCCTTGGAGGCGGCGTAGGCCGCGTAGGTCGGCAGGGCGAGCCTGCCGACCGAGGTGGAGAGGTTGATGATGGCCCCGCCCCGGCGCACCCTCCTGGCCGCCTGCTGGTTGACGACGAAGGTGCCCCGGATGTTGGTCCGGTGCATGCGGTCCAGGTCGGCCAGATCGAGGTCGGCCACGGTGTCCAGGACCATGATCCCGGCGGAGTTGACGACGACGTCCACGCCGCCGAACCGCTCCTCGACCGCGTCGAAGGCCGTGCGCACGGCGTCCTCGTCGGCGACGTCGGCCCGGAGGGCGACGGCGCTGCCGCCCGCGTCGGTGACCGCGGCGACGGCGGCCTCCGCCGCGGCGGTGTCGCCCGCGTACACGATCGCGACGTCCTGGCCGTCGGCGGCGAGCCGCTCGGCCACCGCCCGTCCGATGCCGCGCGACCCGCCGGTCACCAGCGCCGCACGCCGTTCGGTACCGCTCATGATCGTCCTCCCGTCGGGGCGGCCTCGCGCCCACGGTTGATAACGCTGATAACGCTAGTACTTAATCGACGATAACATAACAGTGCTATCGCCATACCGTTATCATCGATACATGGCTTCTCGTAGCGACAACCGGCAGAAGGTCATCGAGGCCGCGGCGGACCTTCTCAGGAACCACGGGCGTACCGCGGTCACCACGCGAGCTGTCAGCACGGCGGCCGAGGTGCAGCCGCCGACGATCTACCGCCTGTTCGGTGACATGAACGGTCTGCTCAACGCCGTGGCCGCAGACGGTTTCGCCCGCTACCTGGCGCGCAAGACGGCACAGCCGGCCTCGTCCGACCCGGTGGAGGACCTGCGCGCCGGCTGGAACCTGCACGTCGGTTTCGGTGTGGAGAACCCGGCCCACTACCTGCTGATGTACGGCGACCCCGCTCCGGGCGGGAACGGCGAGACCACCCGGGAGGCCCGGCGCGTACTGCTCACGCTGGTGCACCGGGTCGCGGAGGCCGGACGGCTCGTCGTCGGCGTCGAACAGGCGGCGGACATGGTGCACGCCGCGGGCATGGGCGTCACCCTCAGCCTGATCAGGCCGGACTCCGACCGGCCCGAGCCGTCGCTGTCCGCCAGGACGCGCGAGGCGGTCATCGCGGCGATCACGTCCGCCCCCGGCACCGGTCCCGAAGGCGGCGGGGCGGCCGGTACCGCTCCCGGAGCCGACCGGGACCGCGAACCCGCGCGGCGGGCGATCGCCCTGCGCTCGGTCCTGGACCGGTCGCGGGCGGAGTTCAGCCACGGCGAGCGCGTCCTGCTGGGCGAACTCCTCACCCGCCTGGCCGACGCGGAACCGGGGTCCGGCGACCTCTGACCCGCCCGGCCCCCTCGGCCGACGGCGGCGGCACCGCGCAGGACACGGAAGCGGAACAACGGCGACGGCATGGCAACCGGAGGCACGTGTCGCGCGTGGAAGGGAAGGACACCGCGCGAGCCATGCCCGGGAGCGCTCCCAACACGTTCCGTGATCACGGTCCGTGTCTCCGGCTCCCGACATGGGGCGGAGGGCACGACGGGTCCGCGGCCGGGACGGCCCCCGTCGTCCCCGTCGGACGCACCCCGGAGGAACGCTCCCCGTCCTCCCGCGCCCCGCCCGTCCGCCCCCTTCGCACCAGTCCGCATTCCCCAACAGTACGAAGACTCCGGAACGGAACATCCGAGATGCCGAGAAGTCCCCAGACCCCCTCACTGCTCCTGAGAGGGGCCTGCGCCTCCACCTCCGCCCTCCTGGCCTTCGGCCTGCTGCCCGCCGCCCCCGCGGTGGCCGAGACCGCCGTCAACCCCGTGTCCGGGAACCAGGGCTTCCTGGTGGTCACCGAAGGTGACGCGGTCCTGGCGGGCAACGAGTCCGAGGGAGCCGTCGCGGTCGGCGGCGACCTCGTGTTCGGCGACTACAACGTCGCCGCCCACACACCCGGTTCGTACACCGCCGAGGGCGACGAGCACCCCGCCGCCCTCCTGGTGAACGGCCGGGTGGACTTCGGCGCCAGCGAGGGCGACCTCAAGGTGCTCCAGAGCGGGTACGTCAAGGTCGGCGCCGCCGAGGACGCCGACATCAGCACGACGGACCACAACGGCGCCCAGGTCAACACCGTGGTCGCCGGTCCCGAGGGCCGCGAGGGCACGCCGAGGATCTCGCTCACCGTCCGACAGCCGCAGGAGTCCGTCACCGGCGCGGCCCTGGACGTCGCGGGCCTGTTCCCCGCCTACCGCGAGCGCTCGGCCGGACTCGCCGCGTGCGAGGGCGGGGTGGTCCCGCTGCGGACCGGTGAGGGCTCCGAGGCCCTGCCTCCCTTCGACCAGGGCGCCAACGTCACCCTGCCGCTGACCCCGGGCGCCCAGAACGTGTGGAACGTCGCCGCCGAGGACCTGGCCGCCCTGGAGGTCATCACCTTCGAGGACAAGCCCGGTCCGGACGCGCCGCTCCTCGTCAACGTCGACACCTCGGGCGTGGACGGGCGGTTCGAGTGGCGGACCCCCAACATGGCCGGGATCGGTCTGGAGGAGGCCCGCTACGTCCTGTTCAACTTCGGGGACGCCACGTCCGTCACCTTCACCCCCGACAGCCGGACCCTGGAGGGCACCGTCTTCGCTCCCGACGCGAAGGTGAGCTGGCTGTCGCCGAGCAACATCGAGGGCAACGTCGTCGCCGCTTCCTTCGAGCACGGGTCCCTGTCCGCGGGCGTCGTCGGCAACGGTGAGCTGCACAACGGCGACTTCTCCGCGGAGCTGACCCCGTGCGGGCCCGGCGGGGGCGAGGCCCCCGAGGAGCCGGGAGAGCCCGAGCCGACCCCCGGCGGTGAGGAGCCCGAGGCCCCCGAGGAGGAGCAGCCGACCGAGGGTCCCGTCACGGAGGAGATACCCGGTGAGGAGCCCTCCGCCTCCCCGTCACCCGAGCAGGCGGCCGGGTCGGACGGCGGTCTGCCCGTGACCGGCGCGAGCCTGTGGGGGCTGGTCGGCGCGGCGGTGGTGGCGATCGGGGCCGGTGTGGCGGCCTTCGTGTTCACCAGGCGCAGGAAGTCCGGATCCTCCTTCTGAGGAGGGTCCGCGCGAGCGGCGGCACGGGACGCACGCCGCTCCGGTGACGGGTGACCGGGGCGGCGGCCGGGGCCTCGGCGGCGGTCGGGACCGGCGCCCGCACCGGCAGCCGGAGCAGCGTACGGGGGCTCCGATCCGGGTGATCGGGGCCCCCGGCGTTCACCGGGGCTCCTCGGTGTCCGGCTCCCGCCCGTCCGGCTCGGGGTACTCCTCGCGGATGCGCAGCGCCAGCTCGGTGAAGCCGCCCCGCTCCAGAACGACCACCTGTTCGTGGACGAACTTCGCGCGCTCCTCGGCGTCCTCGAAGGAGTCGACCAGCCCGCGCAGGATGGCCACCTGCACGTCGCGTTCGGCCGACTCGGGGCCTTCGTCGGCGGGCCACCAGTAGCTCTCGTACCCCTCCTCGTCGACGTCGCTGCCCGGACCCGGGGAGGGGTCGGGCCCGTCGTCACCACCGAGGCCGAGCGGGTCGTCCAGCGGGGCGAGACCGCCGAAGGCGTCCAGGCCCGTGTCCACGGCCGACGGCGGGGGGACCTCCGGGCGCGGGGAAGGCGGGGCGGTCGGCCGCGGGGCGGGCGCCCGGCCGACGCGGGCGGGCGGGAGGTCCTCCAGCTCCTCCTCGGCGTCGCGGACGGCCTCGCGCAGCTCGCGGTCCTTGCGCAGGGCGGCCATGCGGCGCAGCCGTTCGGCGTCCTCCTCCGGCAGGCGCAGGCTCACCTCCTCCGCCCACACCACGACCCCGGCGCCGGTGACCGCCGTCTCCACCGCGAGCCGGGCGGCCAGTTCGTACTCGGCCGTCCCGTGGTCGCCGGGTTCGACGCCGCGGGCCAGCGCGGACGCGCGGGTGACGACCGCCAGGACGGCGGGGGCGACCGGGTTGCGCAGGCTCAGGTCCACGTGGCCCTCCCACCGCCAGTGGACCACGGCGGAGAACACCAGGTCGTAGTCCTGCGCGGCGCTGGGCAGCGCGACCGGGCGGATCCGGGTGCCGCGCGCGCCGCCGCGTTCGCCGAAGGCGCGGAGCGTTCCGTCCGGTCCGCCGTGGACCTGCCCGTAAGAGGGGTCGGCGGTCCCGTCGGCGGCGTTCGGAGCCGCCGCGACGGCCGCGGCGTCACCGAAGTGCACGACGAGGGCACCCAGAACCAGCACGACCGGAATCCACAGCAGGGTCCACAGACCGATCAGGGGGTACAGGGCACAGGGCACGACGACCACGACCGTGGCGGCCGCCACGAGGTGCGCGCGGGTCAGGGGGGTGACGGGGGTGACGGTGTGCCTCCTCTCGCGGCGCGGTCGCACCGGCCGGACCCGTTCGGGAGAACGGGGCTCCGCGGCGCGGCACGGTCCTGGGCGAACCGGCGCGATCCCTTCCGGCGACATCCGACAGTCTGCCCCAGATCCGGAGCGGACGCGTCACGAACGGGCGCACACGCCTTCCGGGCACGTCACATCCGCCGGACGGGCCTCGTGATGCGCACCCCGAACGGCGCTTTCCCACGCGCCCCGAGCGCCCCCTGAGCCCCGCTCTCGTACGCGTCCTCCGGCACACCAGCGGGGCGTTCCGCACCACCGGAAACCGCGGTCCCGCGAGCCCCCGGAGAACCACCGCCCCGCCGACGGTTCCCGAGCCAGCCAGGCGAACACCCGACCAAGGGAACGTGTCCCCCGCACCCCTGTTGGACGAACACCTGCCGCAGTGTCGGCTCCGGGGTCGCCTCGGGTCTTCGAAACGGCACAGAATGCGATCATCCCCCGCGACTCACCCCCGGACACACCCTCGTCCACTCCTCGTCGCCGAGCCCGCTCTCGGAGCCAGCCCATGTTCTCAGCACCCGCCCGGACCGGACGCCGTTTCCGGCCCGAGGTCCAGGGTCTGCGCGCCGTCGCCGTCCTCCTGGTCCTCGTCTACCACCTCAACCCCGCCCTCCTACCGGGCGGTTACGTCGGCGTCGACGTGTTCTTCGTGATCTCCGGCTTCCTCATCACGTCACTGCTGTACCGCGAGGCCACCGAGCACGGCAAGGTGTCGATCGGCGGCTTCTACGTGCGCCGCATCCGGCGCCTCCTGCCCGCCGCGACGACGGTGCTCCTGGTCACCGGCGCGGTCGCGCTCTTCCTGCTGCCCGTCACCCGCCTGGTCGACACCGCCTGGCAGTTGGTGGCGTCGGCCGCCTACGTGGAGAACCTCTACCTGGCCCAGCAGGCGGTGGACTACCTGGCCGCGGACGACCCGCCCAGCCCCGTCCAGCACTTCTGGTCGCTGTCGGTGGAGGAGCAGTTCTACCTGGTGTGGCCGCTCCTGTTCGTGGTGTGGACCCTGGGCCGGGGGGGGGGGGCGCCCCACCGCCGGGACCCTCACCGTCCTGCTGAGCGCGGTGCTGGTGCTGTCCCTGGCCTGCTCGGTGCTGCTGACCTCGCAGGAGGCGGCCTCGGCGTACTTCCTGCCGACGACCCGCGCCTGGGAGCTGGCCGTCGGCGGGCTGCTCGCGATCGGGCTGGCGCACGGCAGCCTGCCCGAGCGCTGGCGCGCGCCCCTGGGCTGGCTCGGCCTGGTCGCCATCGTGGCTTCCGCGGTGGCCTATGACGACGCCACGCCCTTCCCCGGCTGGGCGGCGATCCTGCCGGTCCTGGGCAGCGCGGCGGTGATCGCCGCCGAGGACTCCCCCGTGAGACTGTCGGCCTCCCGGCTGCTGAGCACCGCGCCCGCTCGGTGGATCGGCGACGTGTCCTACTCGCTGTACCTGTGGCACTGGCCGCTGATCGTCTTCGCGCTGGTGCTGCTCGGCCAGGAGAGCCTGGGCGCGGTGGAGGCCCTGGCGGTCGCGGCCGCGTCCGTGCTGCTGGCGTGGGCGACCAAGGTGTGGGTGGAGGACCCGGTGCGCGACCGCGGCCTGGTCCGCCGCGGCCGCTCCGCCCTGGCCGTGGCCACGGCGGGCGTGGTGACGGTGGCCGCGGTGAGCGGCGCGGTGTACGTGCGGGCCGACCAGGAGCGGTCGGTGACCTTCGACCCGGCGGTGCACACCGGTCCCGCCGCCCTCGGGCAGACCGCCGACGCGGGGCCGCTCTACCCCTCCCCCGTCAACGCGGAGGACGACGTGCCCACGCTGTACGACGACGACTGCCAGGCCTCGCACTCCGAGACCGACCCCTCGGACCCGTGCGTGTACGGCCCCGAGGACGCCACCCATGACGTGGCCGTGCTCGGGGACTCGCACAGCGCCCAGTGGGTCACCGCGCTGGAGGGGATGGCCGAGGAGCGCGGCTGGCGGCTGCACCTGTACACCAAGTCCTCGTGCGCCTTCACCGACACCGTGATGAAGGGCCCCGACGGGGGCCCGTACACGGCGTGCGGCGACTGGAACCGCGCGGTGATCGGCGAGCTGGAGGAGCTGCGGCCGGACCTGGTGTTCACCAGCTCCTCCACCGCCAGCGACCCGGCCGAGGAGACCACCCCGGAGGAGGACCTGGTCGTGGTGGCCGAGGGCATGAACCGGCTGTGGGAGGAGGTGGCGCGGGTCAGCGGCGAGATCGTGGCGCTGCGCGACACCCCGCGCGCCCGCCGGGACGTGGTGGAGTGCGTGGCGGCCAACCTGGAGGACCCGTCACCGTGCGAGCGGTCCGAGCGGGACGCGCTCCAGGACGCCGACCCGCAGGAGATCGCGGCCCGCGAGTCCGGGGGCGAGGTGCACTGGGTCGACCTCACCGACCGGTTCTGCGTGGACGGCGGGTGCCCGGCGGTGATCGGCAACGTGATGGTCTACCGCGACTCCGGGCACATCACGAGCACCTACATCGACCTGCTCACCGATGACCTGGCCGCGCGGATGGACGAGGCGCTGGGGGCCTGACGGAGGAGGCCGGGGGGAGGGGGTTGTTAGCTGTTGGATCGAAAGACCACTCCAGCGCACACGAGGGCACAGGAGTGAGCCTCTACTGCTGCCGGAAAGCGGTGTGTGGCTGTGCGCCCCGCCCCTGCGCAAGGTGCGACGAAGAAAACCCGTCCGGCAAGTTCGCTGATTCTCCGGACAAGCGCCCCCGAACCTGGCTACGGTCGTCTCGAACGCAGCGACGAAACCGGCAGGATCGGGAGGTGGGCAGGGATGTCAGGTACCAGTATGCGGCGGTTGCGGGCCCTCGCCGACCCGTTCCTGGCCCCCGCACCGACCGGGGTGAGCGTGCGTGACCGGCTCAAGGGCCTCACACCACGGGACGAGACGGTCCTGCGGGTCGTGGGCGCGCACCTGGGCTCGCTCGCCTCCACGGACTTGGCCGCCCGGTGTCTGGATGGCACCGGCCACGGCAAGGACTCCTGGGCGACCCGCAAACGGGAGCTGACCCCTGAGTCCTCGTCCCGGTGGGCGGGGACGCTCACCAGGGCCTCGAACGAGCAGTGGGCGCTGGCCCGCCGCAGCCAGGCCGCCCACCTGCACCGCCTCCAAACGGGGATCGACACCCTGCGCCACCGGTTGTCCCAACCTCTGGGAACCAAAGGAACCCGGGGTGTGCCGGGCGGGTACGCCTGTCGCCGGGAGTGGCACGCCAAGTCCCGACGCCTGACCGCCCTGGAAAGTCGGCATGCCACGCAGGTGGCGGACTGGGAGGCGGGGCGGGTCCGTGTGGTGCGTGGCGGCAAGCGGTTGCTGAACAGCCGCCACCACCTGGACCAGACCGGACTCACCCAGGCCGGGTGGCGGGCTCGGTGGGAGGCCGCCCGCTTCTTCCTGTCCGCTGATGGCGAGTCCGGCAAACGCTACGGCAACGAGACCATCCGCATCACCCCTGGCGGGCAGGTCAGTATCCGGCTACCCGCTCCGCTGGCGGACCTGGCCAACGCACCCCGTGGCCGGTATGTGCTCTCGGCCCGGGTGACCTTCGCCCACCGGGGTGCGGAGTGGGCCGACCGGGTCGAGGCCGACGGAGCGGTGGCCTACCGCCTCCACCTGGATACCGGGCGGGGCCCTGGTCGGGGCCGGTGGTATGTGAGCGCGTCCTGGACCCCCGCCCCTGTCCCGCAGGTGCCGTGGGAGGCGGCGCTGGCCCGCGGGGTGGTGGGGGTGGACGCCAACGCCGACCACCTGGCCGCCTGGCAGTTGGACACCCACGGCAACCCGATCGGGGACCCGCGACGGTTCACCTTCGACCTGTCCGGCAGCGCCTCCCACCGGGACGCGCAGGTCCGCCATGCCCTGTCCCGGCTGCTGCGCTGGGCCACCACACCACCGGGGTGATGGTGTGGGGCATCGGACCGTCCAGGCCGCACCGGGGAGTTGTGGGCGTGAGGGAAACCGCCCTCCCGTCACGGAGCGTGCACGCGATGCGCGTGGCCGGACGGGGCAGGAACGCGGTGACCCAGCCCATCCAGCACCGTTCGGGATGGGTGCAGTGCCAGCGTGATCCTCTGGGGTCACTTCTGATCACTGTTCAGGAACGGTTAGGCTCGTCGCACCGGGCTTCCCACTCCCTCCACCCGGACGACTCCTCCCCCCTGGAGCCCAGTGGACATCCCCCTCCGTCTGTTCACCGCAGCCCTCCCCGTCCTGCTCTCGGGCGCCCTCGCCCTCGCCCTGATGGGGCGCGCCGACGGCGCGTTCGATGCCGAGTCCTCCCCCTCCCCCTCGCCCTCCCCTGGAGACGGCGAGGGGAACGGTGGTTCGGAGGAGATCGCGGCCTTCGTCCGTCCGGAGGACCCCTACGCCGGCATGGACGCCGAGCTGAGCGAGCGCCTGCACCTGCCGGTGTACGACTACCGGCTCGACGAGTACGAGGGGTACGTCGTGCGCAGGGCCGAGGACACGCTGACCGTGGAGTGCCTGGTGGACCTCGGCTACGAGGCCGAGGTCAACTCCGCGCTGGGGATGGACCCCCTGACCATGCGCGCCTTCGGCCCCCAGCACGAGTACCGCAGGTACGGGAACACGCGCGTCGACATCGCCAGAGAGCACGGTTTCTCCCTTCCCCCCGACGACGTTGCCGACCCCTACCTCCTCGGGGGCGACGCGGGCCTGCGCGAGCAGGCGCACAGCGCGGTCCTCAGCAGCGGAGAGGGTCTCAGGACCCCTTCGGGCGACACGGTGCCCGAAGGCGGGTGCGTAGGCCAGGCGCGTCAGCGGATCGACCCCGACGGCGCACCGGCGCACGAGACCGACGGGGAAGGCAACAGTCCTGACACCCCGGACTCCCACCTCCTCGTGGAGGAGCTTCTGGGCGATTCCTACCTCGTCGCCATGAACGACCCCGCCGTCGCCGAGGCCACCGTGGCCTGGGAGGCGTGCATGGCCGCTGCCGTGGACGGGTTCCACGGAACACCGCTCTCCGGTGAGGGTTCGGACTCCGAGGCCGCGGTTCCCACGCTGGAGTGCACGGACTCCTCCGGCTACCTGGACGCCTTCGTCGCCGCCGAGCGCGCCGTCCTGGAGGGCCTGATCGCCGAGCACGAGGAGGCCCTCACGGCGCGCCGCGACCAGCTGCGGGAGAACCTGGAGACCTCGCTGGACGTCCTCGGCTGGTAGCGGTTCGCCCCGAACGGAGAACACGGGAACCCCGCGAGGACGGGGTCCGGGAAACACGAGGGAACGAAGAGCACGGCGAATCGCGAAGCGGTGCAGGATATCGCGCCATGACGCCTTTCCCCGCACGCGACACCCCTTTTCTCATGAAAAGAGAAAAGGGGTGTTTTTCTTGGCTGATGTCGCATTATGCGCAGTTCAGAACGGTTCTTCAGACACGGAAAAAGCCTGCGGACACGCGCGAACCCAAAAGGCCCGTGTTCTCCCCGTCAACGCACGCATGAGGGGTATGCTCGTGACCCGAAACGGCCGCACAGGGAGAACACGGGAAATCCCCGGCCGTGAAAGGCGGAGCCGATGCAGGGACACGAAGCGACCGGGACCGGCGGGGCGGGAGCGATCACCGCCTCCGGCCCCAGAGGAGCCGCGTGAACTGACCGGCACCGCCTCCGGGGCCCGCCGCCCACCCCCCTCACCGGACCGTACGACCACGACCACACGAGGGGAGCGGGATCGCACGATGCCCTGGGACGCACAGGAACGCACACGCTACGAGGACGAGGTGCTGGTGGCCGCGCGCGCCCACGGGCTGCCCGCGGACCTGTTCACGCGCTACGGTGTCGAACCCCGCCTGGAGTTGCGGTTGTGCGCCGACCCGGCCGCGTTCACCGAGCACGTCGATGAGGTGTGCGCCCACTGGCGCGCGCTCCGGAGCAGCCGCCGCTCCCTGAGGGAGGTGCTGGACGGCCTCATCGCCGAGCACGAGCGGCTGGAGGGCGAGGGCGCGCTTACGCACGCCCACTTCCGTCAGGTCCGCGCCGACGAGGCCCAGCGGGTCCTGAGCGCGTGGTCCGAGATCGCCGGGGGCCTGACCACAGCGCTCCTGGACCGCGACACCCTCCGGTCGATGATCGCACCGGTGGGCGTCACCGAGGCCGACGCTGAACGCGTCCTGCTCGAACACGGTGTGCGCGTCGTGGACCGGCTTCCCGAACTGGACGACTCCCCTCCCGAGGACACCCTGCGCGCCCTGCGCGGGCACCTGCGCACCCGGGGCGTGCCCTTCTCCCCCATGGAGGTCTTCGGCGAGCAGCGCCTGGCCGAAGGGTTCAGCGTGCTGGACGGCTTCCGGCTCCACGACGGCACCGCCCTGGACAAGGCCGCCCTCGACGAGGCGGTCCAGCGCGTACGGCTGGAACCGGAGTCCGAGGCCAGGGCGGCGGCCGAGAACGTGCTGGAGATCCTGCGCGCCGAGGGAGACCGGGCCGACGCCCTCGTGCTTGGGGAGATCGTCGACGACCTGCGGGAGCGCCCTGAGGCCCTGAACGAGCCCGGGCTGGCCCGGCACTGGGTCGGCCGGGGGCTGGCCGAGGAGGAGGCGCTGCTGCTGGCCGCGGCCGTGCGGCGGTCCGCATCCGGCGCCGAAGCGCCCGCCCGGGTGGAGCGCGACGTGCACGACCTGCTTGCGGACAACCGGCTGCGCCAGGCGCAGGAGGCCGCCGAGGACCTGCCCGAGGACCACGACCTGCACGAGCGCCTGCGCGCACGGATGCAGCAGGTGGAGGAGCTGACCGCGCAGGCGGAGCGGGCACTGCGCGCGGGCGACCGGGAGGAGGCCGCCCGGGCCCTGGCCGCGGCGGCGGACGCGGCCGCCGACGACGAGGCGCTCGCCGCCCGGCTCGGGGAGGTGGCGACGCCGCCGCCGCGCGGTGTGGAGGCCCGGGTCGACGGCCGGAGCGTGGTGGTCTCCTGGCAGTCCGTCCCCGCTCCGGGCGGGCCGGTCACCTACCGGGTGACGCGGCGCACCGGGCGGGACGGGAGCGCCCGCGAGGCCTTGGTGGGCGAGTCGTCGGGGAACGAGGTCACCGACACCGGGGCGCCCGTGGGAGCGGAGGCGCGCTACGCGGTGGTGGCGGTGCGCGAGGGCCTCGGAGTGTCGGAGGAGGCGTCGTCGGCGCCGGTGATGATCGCGCCGGAGGTCTCCTCGCTGCGGGTGCGCGCCGGGGAGCGGTCGGTGTCCGGCTCCTGGCAGGCCCCGGCGGAGGCGGTGCGCGTGGAGGTGCTGCGCGGTGTGGGAGCGCCGCCGCGCGGGGCGGGCGACGGCGTGCGCGTGGAGACGGGCGGGTCGGGGTTCTGCGACACCGACGTCGAGATGGACGTGGAGTACCACTACCGGATCCGCGCGGTCTACGTGACCTCGAACGGGCACGCGCGGGGGTCGGCGGGGCTCGTGCGCAGGGCCAGCCCGGGCCCGTGCCCGGAAGCGGTGCGGGACCTGTCCGTGGTGCCGGACGGCGGCGCGGACTTCCGGGCCTCGTGGACGCGTCCCTCCCGGGGAAGGGTCGTGCTGCGGGTCGGGGAGGAGCCGCCCGAGTGGCCCCTCGGCACGGTGGTCGGCCCCGACGACCTGGACTCCTACGGCCGTGAGGTGGCCCAGACCCCGGTGGCGGAGGACGAGGGGTCCCCCGGGGGCGGAGGGGTCGGCAGGAGCGGCGGAACGGGTGTTCGCGCCGGTGCGGGTCGGCCCTCGGGGCCGCCCCCGGGACCGGCGAACGGCCACGCGGACCCCGCGCGCGGGGGAACGCCCGGCGAGGAGAGGGAGGGCGTGCGCGTGCTCGGGCCCGGGGAGAGGAGCACGGGCCACACCCGCACATCCCCTGTCCAGGAGCCCCGTACCCCGCACGCGCCGCGCACCGGCGCCGCGGTGCCCGAGGAGGGCGGGAACCGCCCCCGCGAGGACGCGTTCCACGCCAAGGACCACCCGCGCACCGCTCCTTCCGAGGAGGGCGGGGCGCGTCCCCACCCGGGCGCGTTCCACGCCAAGGACCACCCGCGCACCGCTCCTTCCGAGGAGGGCGGGCACGGGGAGACCGAGGGCGTCCGCGTTCTGGGTCCGGACGAGAGGAGCCCTGCCCGGAGCCGAGGCGCCGACCACGGCACGGACTCCCGACGCGGAGGCTTCGCGGACGAGGAGGGGGAGGGGTTCCGGATCCTGACCCCCGGTGAGCAGACCTCGGGGCGGACCCGTACCGCTCCCGGCCAGGACACCCGTACCCCGCACGCGTCCTCCGGCGGCTCCGCGGCGCCCGGAGGCTCCGCGGGCGACCGTGCCTCCGACCCGGCGGAGAGGCCCGGCAACCGCGTTCGCAGTGTCGGAAGGCACGCCAGGCCCTCCCCCGCCGCGCAGTCCACGGCACCGGCGGCCACCGGGGCGGGGGAAGGCGCCCTCGGCGCTCCCCCGCGCACCGGGGCCGACGCCCGCGACGGGCGCGAGCGCCCGGTGAACGCCCAGGCGTCCCCCGCGGCAGACGGGGCCGACCTGCCGCGCGTGGTGCTGCCCTCCCCGCCCGCGGGCGGGGAGGGCGAGGGCGCCCGCGTGTTCGGCTCCGCGGAGCGGACCGGCGCCGACCCCCATGACGGCGAGACCCGCACGGCGAACCCGCCATCGCACCGCGCGGCCGCGGGCGACCGACCGGGGGGCGGACCGGTGGTGCCCCCGCAGGGCACCGCCCTCCACGACCGCGCCGAGGGCCGCGCCACCGCGGGCCTGCTCACGGACACGGCGTCCCGCGGGTCCGGGCACGGTGGTACGGCCACGCGCTCCGGACCCGAGAGACCCGAGAGTCCGGGGGCGCGCGGCGACCGGGTGTCGGGAGGCTCGGACGCGCCCGGCGGCACGCACGGAGGACACGCGAAGGCCGGGGTTCCCGAGGCGGTCGGGAACCATGGGGCGTCAGCGACTCCCGGCACCACGGGGGCTCCTGACGCGGAAACGGTCGCCAGTGTGCCGGGGAGCCTCAGAACGGGAACGACCGGAAACCCCGGCCCCGCGGCGACAACCGGCGTCACGCACAACGCTCCCGGGACGGCAGCGCCCACCGGTGTGCCGGGGACCCCCGGAACAACCGGGAACCGTGGGTCAGGCGCGCACGCTGGTACTCAGGGGGTTCCTGGGGCGCCAGCGGCCGGTGCGGCCCCGTGGAACCGCGGGGCGGCCGCCACGGCGGTACCCGGGAACCGCATGACCGCGGCCGAGGAGCAGGGCGCGCACCAGGCCCAGGCCCCTCGGGAGGAACGGGAGCGGGTGGCGTTCACCCTGGAGTCGGGCACCAACCACGTCCTGGCGGTGACGGTGGCGGGCGACCAGGCGGTCGTGGGCGTCTCCGTGCGGGTGACCGCGGCGCCGCCCGTGGAGGGGCTGCGCGCGGAGCGGTTCGACACCTCGGTCCGGCTCGGGTGGACCTGGCCCGAGGACGCCTGCGCGGCGATCGTCTCCTGGCGCCCCGAGGAGCGCGGCACCGAGACCTGGACCGGCGGCCAACTGCGCTGCACCCGCCGCCAGTACTCCTCCGACGGGGGCTTCGAGACGCTCATGGGCCCCGAGTCGGTGCGGGTGGACGTGCGCGCCGTCGTCCCCTTCGAGGGCGGGGAGGCGGTGAGCTCCGCCGCGAGCGTCACCGTTCCCGGCCGGGCGGTGCTCGACTACCGCGTGGAGTCGGCGGGTCTGCTGCGCCGGGACCGGGTGGTGCACCTGGTCGCGGAGGAGGACTGCACCATGCCCGAGGTGGTCGTGGTGTACGCCGACGGCCCGGTGCAGCCGCACGCCGCCGACCAGGGGACGGTGCTGGCGATCCTGCCCGCCCAGTACCTTTCGGCGGGCGAGTGGGTGTCGGTGCGCGTACGGCCTCCGCGGGGCACGGGCCAGGGCTGGCTGATGTGCTTCCCGGCCGACGACGACGGGCGGGGGGTGCGGCTGCGCCAGCCCCCGGTGAGGGAGCTGAGGTGCTGAGGAGCCTGGACGCCGTGCGCTCGCTGATCCCCGTCGAGGGCCGCCTCCTGGTGTGCCCCTACTGCTACTCGCGGTTCGCCGAGCGCCGCATCCGCTTCCGGTGCACGGGGCGCCCGGGGCCGGAGGGGCGGGTGTGCGCGCCGGTGGAGGACGCCGCGATCCGCGCCCAGCTGGGGCGGCGCGAACGGCTGCCGCCGGTCTTCGAGGCCGACGGGCGCAGCGCTCGGGCGGTGTGCCCGGAGTGCGCGTCGACCACCGGCAGACAGGTGTGCGCCACCTGCCACGCCCAGCTCCCCGTGAACTTCGGACGGATCCGCAGCCGGATGATCGCCCTGGTCGGGGCGCGCGACGCGGGCAAGACGGTGTTCATGACGGTGCTCATCCACGAGCTGATGAACCGCGTGGGCTCCCGGTTCGACGCGTCGGTGGGGGGCTCGGACGACCAGACCCGGCACCGGTTCCACGCCGACTACGAGACCCCGCTCTACGAGGAGGCTCGGCTGCTCGGCGCCACCCGGCGCACCGGGGTCACCCGCGAACCGCTGGTGTTCCGGTTCACCACCCGGCGCAGGGGGCTGGGCGGCAGGCGGCCGCAGCACACGCTGCTGTCGTTCTTCGACACCGCCGGGGAGGACCTGACCTCCGGGGAGAGCGTGGAGGCGAACCTGCGCTACCTCAACAGCGCCGACGGGATCATCCTCCTGCTGGACCCGCTCCGGATGGAGGGCACCCGCCAGCTGGCCGCGGCGGGCGGGCGGCCGCCCGCCCCGGACACGGCGCGGAGCCGGCCGCTGGACATGCTGGGGCGGGTCACCGACCTGCTGATGAGCCGCCCCGGAGCCGTCAACAGGCTGATCCGGGTGCCCATGGCGGTGTGCCTGACCAAGATCGACGCGCTGCACGGCGAGCTGGACGAGGGCTCGCCGCTGCACCGGCCGCAGCCCGCCGCGCCGTTCTTCGACGGGTCCGACAGCCAGGACGTGCACGCCCAGATCCAGCAGCTGCTGCACCGGTGGGACGGCGGCGGGGTGGACGGCCACGTGCGCAACCACTACCGCAACGCCCGCTACTTCGGGGTGTCGGCCCTGGGCGGCGTCCCCGACGCGGGCAACCGTGTGCGCGGCGGGGTGCGCCCCTACCGGGTCGCCGACCCGTTCCTGTGGATGCTCAGCGAGTTCGGGGTCATCCCCTCGCGCGAGGCGTCCCGGTCCTGAGCCCGGCCCGGCGGACCCGTCGGGCCGCGGTGTCCGGGCCCCTGTGAACCACCACCGATCCAGAACCAGACCCCCCGCGACGACCAGACCGAAGGGGTGCGCCGATGGGCTTCGCGCAGCTGTACTACACCTCGTGCGAGCACGGCCTGTCCGGTTACGCCGGGTACCAGTTCAACGCGGCGACACCGGGGGTGGACCCCCGGGTGCTCAGGGAGGTCGAGCGGTTCACCGTGTACGAGCCGCCCAGGTCCCGCGAACGCGTCGACGAGCATCCGGTCAACCTGTGCTACTCCCCCGACGTGGGCGGGGTGCCGGTGGTGAGCCGCGTGGTCTCCAGCGGCGACGACCCGTCCGGGAGGCCGGGCAACTACTTCGCGCACAGCCTGGTGGCCCCGGGGCCCGAGGAGTCCGGCCCGCTGCCCGCGGAGCTGTGGGAGGCCGACTTCTGGGCGGAGGAGCCGGTCGGCGACCCCGGCCTGTCCGAGCTGGCGGAGCTGTCGGCGCCGGAGGTCGGCCCCGGCCCGCTGGACCGCCCGCGCACCGACGCGTGGGTGCGGAGCCGCCCGGCGGAGGTGGTGACGCGGCTGCTGCTCGCCGCCGACGACGCCGTGGACGACTCCCGTCCGCTGGTGCTGGTGGCCGACAGCGCGTCCGTGGCGCACTGGGTGGCGGCCCTGAGCCACCTGCTTCCGCCGCGGCGGGCACGGCTCCTGTCGTTCGCGACCTACTGCGGCGACCCCGACGAGGCGCTCGTGCAGGTCGTCGGGGTCGCGCCCGACTCCGACACCGCACTGTGGCGTACCAGGTTCACGGTGTACGACCCGGAGCAGGACCCGCCGGACGCGCTCCCCGAACCCGATCCCCGTGCGCGGGCCGTGGCCGACCGCCTGGTCCGGCTGGGCACGCGCCGGGCGGCGGCGCTGTGGCACAGGGCTCGGCCGTACGCCTCGGGCCGCGAAGGCGCGCTGGCGGACTGGCTCCCGGTGCTGGCCGCGGCGTCCCTGCTGGACGCGGACGCTCCCGCGCGCGAGGACCTGCGGGAGGTGCGCGAGTGGCTGTCGGAGGCCGTGGAGTGGCTCGCCCCCGGGGACGCGGCGGCGCTGGTCCACCGGATCCTGGACGCCGACGCCGCGGCGTCGGGAGAGGCCCGCGTCGGGATGGAGGTCAGCGACCGGAGGACGGACCGGAAGCTGGTGGGCGCGGTGTCCGGCCGCTCCTCGGACGGGTCCGCGCGCGGGCCGGTCGGCGACGTGCTGGACCGGGCGTTCACCGGAGGCGCGGGCGGCCCGTCCGGCACCGAGACGCGCGCGGCGGTCACCGTACCCGTCGGAGCGGGCGGGGCCCGCGAGGGGGGAGGCCGCGCGACGGTCACGGCGCTGGACTCCGGTGCGGTCGTGCCGTCCGCCGGGGAGCGGGGCGGGACGCCCGGAGGGAACCGGAACGGAGCGCCCGGGGCCGCCGCTCTGCTCACCGGGCCGTCGTCGGGAGTCCTCGACACCGCTGACCTGGCCGGCTTGCAGCGGGTGGCGCACCGGCTGGGCGGCGCGGACGGGACCACCGAGCGGCTCGAACACGTGATGGTCCGCCGTTCCCTGGACGACATCGCCGCGGGAGGAGGCGCCCCCGCGGTGACGCCGATGCGCACGGAGTCGGTGCGCGGCGCGGCGCGGGAACGGGTCGCCGCCCTGCTGGACGGCGAGTGCGGCGAACTCGCCCCCGACCGGGCGGTGGTGCTGCTGCGCTGGGCCCGGGCCAGCGGCCTGCCGCCATGCGAGGAGGGCATGGAGCGCTACGGCCGCGTGGTGCTCGCCCCGCTGCTGGCCGCCTCGCACCTGCCCTCCCCGGAGGCGCGCGCCCTGGTCGCCGCCCACCCCGGGGTGCGCCGGGGCGCGGCCGCGCACTTGGCCTCGCTGCCCCGCGAGAGGTTGTCGGCCCTGGCCGCCGGGCCGGTGGGCGCCCTGTTCGCCAACGACCGCGACGGGTCCAGCGCCCCGCTGCGCGAACTGCGGCTGCTGGCCACCGATCCCCGAGGCGACCTTCCGGGACTGCTGTCGTACCTGGTGTCCGTGCGCCGGGAGGGCCGGGCGGCGGGCGCCGCCGGGCTCGCCGCGCACGACCTGGACGAGGAGCTGCTCACCGACGTGTGGGGACCCGGGCACGGGCCGCGGACCGCCCTGCTGGTCCTGCGGGTGCTGCGCCCCGGGGTCCTGGTGGCGCCGGGGGTGGGCGGCTGGGTGGCCGAGGCGATGGCGGCGCCCCCGGGGGCGGGCCAGGAGCGGACGTGGCGGGAGCTGGTGGACGAGGTGTCCCGGCACTGGCTGCGGACCCGGCTTCCCGATTCCGGCAGACGGGTGGTCATGGAGTGGTCGGAGGTCCGCCCGTCCCTGGTCGCGCTGCGCGCGGCCGGTGAGGACCGGGCGCACGAGCGCCTCGCCGCCGTGTACGCGGCGGTGCGGGGAACCCATCCGGCGGTGGAGGAGGTGGCATGGCGGCTGGTGGTGCGCGTGCTGCTGGGGTGGTGCCAGTGCTCGCTGCTGGCCGAGGCCCTGCGGGACTGCCCGGCGCGGGTGTTCGAGGCCTACGGGGAGGCGGTGTCGGCCCGGCTGGCCGACGACCGGCCGGACACGGCCACGGCCGCCCTGGTGTACCGGGCGACGAGGCACCGGCTCCTGGCCGGGCACGGGCGTGCCGGGCGCCTGGACGCGTCGGTGCTCGCACCGGCCGTGTGCGGGTGGCGGCGGCGCCACCTGGCGAGGATGCGCAGGCAGCTGCCGCGCGAGTCGGCGGCCGGTTTCGACGAGTGGGCGCAGCGCTCGCGCGGACCGCGCGGGCGCGGGTTCCTGGGGCTGGGTTCGCGGTCGGGCGAGCGGCGGTCATGAGGGGGGCGGCGTCCGCGGGGCGGTGGGCGACCAGGCGTGCGGCGGCCACGAGGCGCGCGGCGCGGACGGCGTTCAGGCGTTCGGTCTTCGGGGAACGGTGCGCGGTCACGGGGCGTTCCGCGCCCGGACATACGCCGACCGTGAGGCGAGCAGCGCGGTCGCGGCGCGACGACGGCGGCGCACAGCTCGGAGCGGCGCTCCTGATCGCCGCCGGTGCGGGCCTGGGCCTGCTGGTCATCTACCTGCTGCGGTGGTGGCTGCTCGCGGGGCTGGTGAGCGCCGTGGTGCTCGGGGGAGGCGCCGCCCTCCTCGTCGGATGGTGCGTGCTGGTGGTCTCCTACCTGCGCCGCGTGCGCGAGGTGATGTGGGCGGGCGACCACCCGGACGAGCCGCTGCCCGGCACCCGCGACGACCCCGCGCACCTGGCCTACCACGGCGGTCCGGCCTGGTGGGACCTGCGCGCGGTGGTGGGGCACAGCTGGGGCGCCGCGGCGCCCTGGAGCGTGTTCCTGCTGCCGCAGTTCCTGGTGCACGCCCTGGTGGTGGGCCTCTACCTGGCCACGGCGTGGACCGCCGCCGGAGCGCTGCGGCTCGCCGACTCGGGACTGCTCCTGGTGCGCCGGATCCGCATGGTGTGCCCGGGATGCTTCCTGCGGCTGGGTTACCCGGCCTACCTGTGCACGCGCTGCGGTCGGCGGCACGGCGCCATCCGCCCCGGCGGGCGGGGGCTGTGGCGCCGGGAGTGCCTGTGCGGAGCACGCCTGCCCACGCTGCTCCTGCTGGGTTCGGCCGATCTGGAGGCGCGGTGTCCGCACTGCGACCGGGGGCTGGAGCACCGTCCGGGCGAGGCCAGGGAGTTCGTGCTGCCGCTGTTCGGGGGCGCGGGCGCGGGCAAGACGCGGCTGGTGACCGGCATGAACCTGGCACTGGCGCAAGCCGCGCGCCGGGCGCCGGAGGCGTACGTGGAACCGGTGGGCGAGGAGACGGTGCGGCGGCTGCGGGAGGGCGAGCGGGTGCTCGCGGCCGGGTCCCGTACCGCGCCGACTCCCCCGGGCCGCGAGGTGCGGGGGCTGACGGTGCGGGTGGGCGCGGGCGGCAGGACCCTGCTCATGCAGCTGTTCGACGCGGCGGGCGAGCGGTTCAACCGGTCGGCGACCGTCGAGGAGCTGGCCTACCTGGGCCGGGCGACGACGTTCGTGCTGGCGGTGGACCCGTTGGGGATCGAGTCGGTGTGGCGTTCGCTGACCACGCGGGAGAGGGCCCGGCTGGCCGGGGACCGGTCGCACACCCGCGACCCGGAACTGGCCTACGGGGCGGTGCGCGACGAGATCCGGCGCCAGTACCGGATGCTGGCCCGGCGCCGGGGCGGGCGGGGGCTGCGCCAGGCCCGCCTCGCGGTGGTGGTCACGCGCGGCGACCTGGTGCGGGGCACGGCCGTCGCGCCCGGGGAGACCGACACGCGCGTGTGGGCGGAGCGGACCCTGGGGCTGGGGAACCTGCTGCGGGACGCCGAGGCCGACTTCGGGGAGGCGCGGGTGTTCCTGACCTCGGCCGTCACCGACCGGGAGGGGCGGGCCGACCCCAGCCTGAACGCCCTGCTGCGGTGGACGCTGGCCGGGGAGCACGACGCGTTCACCGCGATACTCGCCGCGTCGCAGGAAGCGGCCGGGACGGAGCGGACCCGGGAGGCGCCCGGGACAGCGGAGGCGCCGGGGGTGCCAGGGGGTTCCGGGGTATCGGAGGGGTTCCGGGCCCCGGGCTACGGCCCCCGGCACGCGCGACCGGGGCGGACGGAGCCGGACCGGTCCGAGTACGCGGAGGAGAGCCGATGACCTACCGGGGAGCCGGGCACCGGAGCACGCGCCGGACAGTGGCAGTGGTGACGTACGCGCTCGCGGGCGCGGTGACCGTGGCCGTTCTCGCGGCGGCGGTCTGGCTGGGAGCGGTCACCGTCCAGGGCGTGTGGGCACACGCCCTGTCCCGTATCACCGAGGGCTCCTGACACAGAGGGACCGGTCGACCTGGAGATTCCTGCTCTTCTTCGGTGGCAGTGAGTTCGATTTCCTGTGCCTGGGACAGATCAGGCAATCCGGCAGCGCTGGTCGCCGATCTCCACCTCCACCCGCAGCTCTCCGCCGAGGGCTTCGACGTATCTGCGCAGGGTTTCGACCTGGGAACGGCCGATGTCGCCACGTTCGATGCTTGACACCCTGTTCTGGCTGATGTTCAGCCGCTCGGCGAGCTGGACCTGGGTGAGCTCGGACAGCTCGCGAAGCTCACGCAGGTGGTAGGCGCGTACTTCGTCGAGCATGCGCCTCTTGCGCGTCTCCACCGCCTCGCGGTCGACGGGGCGCTTGGCCAGCATGTCGTGAAGGCTCGTACCCATCAGGCTTCTCCTCGCAGCTTCTCGATGTGCTCGTCGAACAGGTCGTCGGCGATGGGGATGTTCTTCCGATACCACTTGTTCCAGTTTCCGGATTTGTCCCCCGCGACGAGCAGGATCGCCTTGCGCGCGGAGTCGAAGGCGAACAGGACTCGCAGCTCCGAGCGACCCGAGGAACCGGGGCGCAGCTCCTTCATGTTCCTGTGTCTTGAGCCGTGCACCGCGTCCACAAGAGGACGCCCCAGCGGAGGCCCGGTCTCGGCGAGGAGTTCCAGTGCCGCGATCACCTGCTCGTAGGAGCTCTGATCGAGCTGGTCGAGCCACGGCTCCACCAACCCCAGTTCTATCGTCCACACCAGGGTAACGGTACAACGCACATGTTGTATACCGTGTGCGTTTTAGAAGTTTCCCGACCCCGCTCCTGACGCGGAACAGCGTGTCCCCCGACCACCGCGGTGATCGTTCCCGCGGCGGCCCTCTGGCTGGGAGTGGCCACCGTCCAGGGCGTGTGGGCCCACGCCCTGGCCCGCATCACCCAGGACCGCTGAGCCCTTCCCGAATCGCGGCGGGCCTCCGGACAGCCCCGAGGACATCCCGTGGTGACTGGGGCGCCCGACCCGACTACGCCCTCCCACCTGCGCCTGTGGCACAGTGACGGCGATCGCGGCACCAGTCGGGCCGCCACACACCCCGGGAGGGAAACCATGGCGATCTTCGCCGTCACCTACACCTACGCCCCCGACAGCGCCGCCGCGCGCGACGAGCACCGCCCCGCGCACCGCGAGTACCTGGCAGCGCAGGACGCCAACCTGTGCTCCGGCCCCTTCGGCCCGCAGGACGCTCCCGGCGCCCTCCTGCTCCTGCGCGCCGACTCCCGCGACGAGGTCATCGCCCTGACCGAGAAGGACCCCTTCCGCATCCAGGGCCTGGTCTCCGAGGTAGACGTCAAGGAGTGGTCCCCGGTGCTGGGCCCGCTCTCCGAGCACTTCTGAGCGAACGCCGCGGGCCGGGACGGAAGTCGTTTCCGTCCCGGCCCGCGCCGTGCACGGCCCCCGGCGTCACTGCTCGGCGAGGCCGTTGTCCCTCATCCACTGCGGGTCGGGGGCCACCATCTGGAGGATCTCGACGTAGAGGCCCTCCGGACCCGAGACCTGGAAGCGGCGCTGCCCCCAGGGCTCGCTGACCAGCGGCATGATCACCTCCACGCCCGCCTCCCGCAGCCTCTTCTCCTCGGCGTCCACGTCCGGCACCAGGAAGGCGACCAGCGACTCAGCCCTTCCCGAGCGCAGGACCTCGTGCGTGGACGGATGGTCGCGCAGCACGAAGTCGATCGACAGCTTGGGGTGGTCCTCGTGCTGGGTGTTCAGGTACCAGCCGAGGTCGATGTTGATGTCGAAGCCGAAGTGTTCGGCGAACCACGCGGCGCTGGCGCGCGGGTCGTCGCAGAGCACGGCCAGTCCGACGAGATCGATGTTCACGGTGCCTCCAGGGGATCGCTTCTCACCACTTCAAGCAAAGTACTACGTCCATCGTGATTATGGCAACCGACTTTTCTCCCCGGGCGCCACGCGGGTGCTATACGATAATGATTATCGTTTTCTCAGGAAGGAGGGTGTCCCCCTATGGAGCCGACAACCCCCATGCGCGTGGCCGTGGTCTGCGGCCTGCACCGCCACGCGCGCGGACGCAGCGTGGACGACCTGCTGGCGCAGGTCCCGGGGTCCGTGGCCGTGCACCACGACCTCGACGGGATCGCCGAGGGGATCGTCCACCGCGTCACCCGTGACCGCTGGGGTCCCGTGGACCACAGCCGTGTCCACCTGGACCACCTGTGCGCGTCCTGCACGCTGCGCGAGGACCTCGTGCCCACGCTGCTGCGGCTGGCCGAGCGGGGTGAGCACACCCTGTGCGTGGTCGAGACCTGGGACGGGGTCGAGCCCCGGCAGGTCGCCGAGGTCGTCGCGGCCCGGGAGGAGCTGCGGCTGGCCGCGGTCATCGCGGCGGTGGACGCCGACCGCCTGCTGCCGGACCTGTCCGGGCACGACGACCTGAGCGACCGGGACCTGGACATCGCCGTGGAGGACGAGCGCACGGTCGCCGAGGTGCTCGCCCACCAGATCGAGTACCCGACGGCGGTCGCCGTGCACGGAACCCGCCACTTCGACGAGGCCCGCGCCCTGGTCGAGCACCTCAACCCGGCCGCCGTGGTCGTCCCCCCGGGCGGCGGTCTGACGGACCTGACGCACGGCCGGTTCGACCCCGAGGCGGCCGCGCACCGGCTCAACCCGGCCTGGGCGCACTACGCCGACCGCGCGGACGGTCGGGTGAGCACGGTGACCTGGAGCCGCAGGCGCCCCCTGCACCCCGTGCGGCTGCACGAGGCGCTGGAGCGGATCGTGTCCGCGGGCCTGCGCGGCCGGGGCCGGATCTGGCTGGCCAGCCGCCCGGACACCCTGCTGGTGTGGGACGCCTACAACGACGCCCTGCTGCTGGAGAGCGGCGGCCCCTGGCTGGGCGCGCTGCCCGAGGCCGCGGTGGAGATGGTCTCCGAGACCCGCCGGGTCTCCGCGCTCCTGGACTGGGACCCGGTGCTGGGCGACCGCGGCCAGCACCTGGCGTTCACGGGTGTGGACCTGGACGCCCGGCGCCTGGTGGCCCTGCTGGACTCGTGCCTGATGACCGAGGACGAGGCGGGGCAGCCGCTGCGTTCCGACCCCTTCGCCGACGCCCTGTAGGGGGACGGCGCCACGACGGAAAAGCCCCGGACACCGGGGAACCCGAACGGTCCGCGAGGCCGCGGACCGCGAACGAGAGGAGGGACCGCCGTGTCCCGTGTCTGTCAGGTGACCGGAAAGGCTCCGGCCTTCGGAAACTCGGTCTCACACTCCCACCGGCGCACCAAGCGCAGGTTCGACCCCAACATCCAGACGAAGAAGTACTGGCTGCCCAGTGAAGGGCGTTACGTGAAGCTGCGCGTGAGCACCAAGGGCATGAAGGTGATCGACGCCCGCGGCATCGAGCGGGTCGTCGCCCAGATCCGCGCACGCGGCGGGAGGGTCTGATGGCCAAGAAGAGCAAGATCGCCCGCGACCAGCAGCGCAGGCGCGTGGTGGCCCGCTACGCCGAGCGCAGGGCCGAACTCAAGCGGATCATCCGCAGCCCGCACACCGGTGAGCGGGAGCGCGCGGCGGCGGTGGCCGAGCTGAACCGGCAGCCCCGAGACGCCAGCGCCACCCGGCTGCGCAACCGCGACGCAGTGGACGGGCGGCCGCGAGGGCACCTGCGCAAGTTCGGACTCTCGCGGATCCGCTTCCGGGAGATGGCCCACCGGGGAGAGCTGCCCGGGGTGACCAAGTCCAGCTGGTGACGCGAACGGGATCCGGTCGCGCGCTCGGCGGTGCGACCCCCGACGCCCTGCGGATCGACCGGATCCGACGCCACGGGCCCCGCGCTGTGCGCGCGGGGCCCGTGTGCGGTTCGGGTGTGGTCCGGGTGCGATCCGGGGTCGTCCACGGTCAGCGGCGTGCGCCGTCGGTGGAGGAGCGGTGGCCGTCGTGGCCGGAGACGCCGTGTCCCCGCTCCGGTCCGGCCTGACCGCCGCGCATGCCGTTGTCGTGTCCGTCCGGCTGGTTGGCCTCGTGGAAGGCCTGCTGCGCCTGGTTCTGGCGCTCCCAGAGCACGAAGCGCTCGCTCTCGCCGAGCGCCATGGTGGTCAGCCACACGGCGACGGCGACGTCGTCGGCCAGGCCGAGCAACGGGACGAACAGTTCGGGGACGAAGTCGACTGGGGAGAGGATGTAGGCCACCAGCGCGAGCATCCCGAGCAGTTTGCCGCTGCTCAGCTCGGGGTAGCGTCCACGCACCTTGGCGCCGATCATCCGCGGGACGGCTCCGGCCCTCTGCCAGACGGACATGTCGCTGTCGGTGTTGCGGACGACCTGCCAGGCGGCGGCTCCCGCCGCGGCGCGGTTTACCTTGCGCATCGTTCGGTCTCCTCGGTGAGGACGTGGCTTCTCAAGATATGACGCGAAGCCTTCCTGTTTCGTTCCCGCGTTGCGCGGGCCCAATCCCCTACGTGACCGGCGTGACATCCCGTCCGCCTTCCTCGGCCCCGAAGGAGAGTCCGGAAGCCGGGAGGGTTGTCCACAGGCCGCGCAGGGGACTGGTGGGGCAGGGAGAGGAAGGGCATCCTTGGAGAAGAAAGGATGAGAGGCACCAAACGTCACTGGGAGCTATCCCAAACCCCACAGACCAACACAGAACCCATACGACCCGAAAACGGTCGCGTACCGATCTGTCCACGCGTTGGCCACATGCGGCCAACACGGAACACGTCTGCCCAGGAAGGAGACGGTGCACACGGACACGATCCGATCCCCTTCGGCCAGCGCGGAGTCGGCGCCACCCGTGTCACCCCCGCCGACCCCCCGCGCCCCGTCCACTCCACCACCGTCCACCCCGCGTTCCGGGACGACGAATGCGAGGCCTCCCGCGCTCCGCCACACATTCGTTACGATGCGTCCGAGTGCCTCCCTTCGCAAGGCCGCTCAGCCATCTCGCCCCAGCGCGCAGAACCGATGGAGCTTGCCCAGTGTCCAGAGCCCTACCTCGGTCGGCGACGACCGTCACCCTGTTGGCGGACATCCCCAGCACGGGTCATGTGGGTGAGGCCGGGGCCCACCGGTTCGCGATGCGCGGTGAGGGCATCGGCGAGCGCAGCGCAGCGTTCGTCGCCTTCGCCAGGGAACAGGTCGAGGCGGGCCGCAAGGTCGTGGCGCTCTACCCCGCATGGCACTCCGCGGACGCCGAGCGCGCGGTCAACTTCGCCCGCGGCGCGATGCGCACCGACCACATCGCCGGGATCGGCGTCGACCTGTCGCCCCTGGCCCTGTCCCTGGTCGCCGACCAGCTCGCCTACCTCGCCCCCTACCTGCCGCCGGGGATGGTCGCCGCGCTGTGCGACGAACTGCCCAGGCACCTGCTGGCGGGCGCCTGGCTCAGGACCGTCTCCGGCCTGAGCACCATCCCGACCTCGATGCGCCAGCACATGGGCTCCTACGCCCCGTCCGTGTCCTTCCTCGCCTACTGCGCGCCCACCCACCAGGTGGGACGCATGCGCGCGTCCGACGTCTCCCGCACGCTGCCCTTCCGGCCCGTGCAGCCGGTCCAGCTGCTGTGTTCCACCCCCGACCCCGGGATCACCGGGGTCTTCGACGACCACCTCCCGCAGGCCATCCAGCCCGTGGCGACCCGCACCCTGCCCGCCCAACCGCTCGGCCCCCTGTACTGGGGAACCGCCAAGTACGTGGAGTTCGTGGCGCTGAGCGCCCACCCGCAGGCCCTGGCCTACGCCGCCAGTTCCATCCGCGCCGCCTCCTGCTCCTGGTGCGGCGAGCCCATGTCGGCACGCACCTGCCCCTTCTGCTCGGCCACCGCCGCGCGGACCCCCGCGCGGCAGTCCGGCCCCCGGCCATCGGGCGGGCAGGGTCCCCCGGCGGCTCCGGGTTCCTCCGGAGGCACCGCCGAGCCCCTTCCCGGCGGCGCCGACCGTCCTCCCGGCGCACACGGCGCCGCGGGTCCGCCCGGCGCCTCGGGTCCGCCCGGCGCCGCGGGTCGAACCGACACCTCCTCCCCCGGCAGCACCGCCGGGCCCGTCCAGGCCCCTCCCCCCGTGGAAGGGGGGCGCGTGCCGGGTCCTCCTCCCCCACCGTCCACCGACCGACCGCAGGGTCCGCCGTTCGCGGGCCGCGCCCCGCGCCCCGACGCGCCCCGGACCTTCTCCCGTTAGGGACCGGCACCGCGCCCCCGGAGCGAGCGGACGGCCCGCGACGACACTGGAAACGGAAAAGCAACCCCTATGAACCCCCGTCAGCGACGCGGCGTCCTGCTCATGGTCGTTGCCGCTATCGGCGCCGTCGCCGTGTTCGCCTCCGTGTTCACCTACCTCAACAGCCAACAGGAGCGCCTCGGCGAGTTCGCGACCGTCCTGCGGCTGACCGAGGCCGTGGACGCCTACCAGCCCATCGGCGAGGAGTCCGTGGAGCGGGTCGAGGTGCCCAGCATGTACTTCGACCCGGAGGTCTTCCTCACCGACCTGGCCCAGGTGGAGACCCCGGCCGACCAGCAGCTCGTCGCCGCCTCCCACATGGAGGCGGGCGTCTACCTCCAGCGGGGCATGGTGCAGCCCCAGCCCACCCTCACCGCCGGGGAGCGGGAGATCGCCATCATGGTCAACGCCGAGACCGGCGTGGCGGGCAAGGTGCGGCGCGGGTCGTTCGTGGACATCTACGGCACCTTCCCCGCGCGCGACCACGGCGAGGCGTGCGCGGTGCGGGTCATCACCGAGGTGGAGGTCCTCGACATCGGTGAGCTGCGCACCCAGGAGGAGGAGGGCGGCGGCGTGGCCGGGGTGGTCCCGGTGACCTTCCGCCTGGACCCGCAGGCGGCGCTCCGACTCGCCTACGCCGAGGACTTCTCCAGCGGGCTCAGGCTGGCCCTGGTGAGCGCCGACGGCGGCGGCACCCCGGAGGAGTCCGAGTTCTGCAGCGGGGACTTCGACGACCTCGTCGCCGGGGGAACGGCCGACGAGAGCACGACACCGGACGAGGGCGGGACGGCCGACGAGCGGCGCGTGCCGCATGGGGGGTAAGCGTTGAACTTCCGTGTCCTGGCGGGTATGCCGACCTCGGAGTCGGAGATGGTGCTCGCCGCGCGTTTCGAGGAGCTGGGCAGCGCCTCCCTGGTGGCCTCCAGGGCCACCACGACGGCGCTGATCGACGCCGCCGGGGAGTTCCCGGAGATCGACGTGGTCCTCATCCACCAGGATCTGGGTCCGGCGCCGGTCTTCGAGGCCATACGCGACCTGTCCCACCGCCATCCGCAGGTGGCGATCCTGCTGGTGTCGCCCACGATGGACCCCGACACGTTCACCGGGGCCATGGAGGCCGGGGCGCGCGGGGTGATGCCCGACGACTGCGGGATCGCCGAGCTGGAGAGCCGGGTCACCAAGGCCGCCGAGTGGTCGCGAACGCTGCGCCGCCACCTGGAGTCGGCGTCGATGGACCTGCCCGCGTCGGGCGTGCGGGGCCGGGTCGTGGCGATCAGCGGCGCCAAGGGCGGTGTGGGCACCACCACGTGCGCCGTGCACCTGGCGATGGCCGCGGCCGCCGCCGAGCGGGTGGTGTGCCTGGTCGACCTGGACCTGCAGACCGGCGACCTGCCCGCGTTCCTCAACCTGCGCCACCGCCGCTCCATCAGCGACCTGGTCGAGGCCGGGGACAACATCACCCCCGGCATGCTCGCGGAGACCCTGTACGTGGACCCGCGGGGCCCGCACGTGCTGCTCGCCCCCGAACACGGTGAACGCGGCGAGGACGTCGGCGCCAGCGCCGCCCGGCGGGTGCTGAGCGCGCTCCGGTCCCGGTACGAACTGGTGGTGGTGGACTGCGGGTCCACCATGAACGAGGCCACCGCGATGGCGGTCGAGCTGGCGGACAGCGCGGTCGTCACCGTCACCCCGGACGTACCCGCGATGCGCGGCGCCCAGCGGCTGATGAGCATGTGGGAGCGGTTGCAGGTGCGTTCGCACACGGACGTGTACTCGCTGGTCACCCGGCACAGCCGCAAGAACGAGATCCAGCCGGACTTCCTCCAGCAGCTGCTGGGCACCCGGGTGCTGCGCACGCCGGTCCCCGCCGCCTACCGCGCGCTGGAGCCCGGGGAGAACAACGGCGACCCGACCAAGGTGACCGACGAGGGGCTGCGCAGGGCCTTCTCGCGGCTGGCCGCGGAACTGGACCTGCTGAACCCGCCCGCGCAGCCCGGGGGCGGCGGGGGTTCGGCCACCCCTCCCGCGGGGCTGGGCGGGTTCGCCTCCCTGTCCGAGCGGCGCGGCGGCGGGCCGTCCACCCGTGACGTGTCCGGTTTCCTCAACGCGTCGGGGGCCAACCCGTCGCGCGCGGCGGTCAACGGACAGGCCTCCGTGCCGCCGCTGGGCCAGCCCTTCGGCGGGCGCCCGGGTTCGGGGCCGCACGGGGGCGGAGGAGGCCGCGGTGGCTTCGGGAGCTGAGTCCGGCCTCCGTCGGGAGGCGGGCCGGAGCCGGGGCCCGGCGGGCCGTGCGCCCCGGCGCGGCCCACGGGACTTCCGAGGGCCGCGGGACTTCCGAGAGCCGCGGGACTTCCGAGAGCCGCGGGGTCGCGGGGCTCGGCCGGATCCGCGGCGCGGTGGCCCGCGACGGCGCGGCGACCGCGGCGGGGTCATCGTGGAGTTCGCCGCGGCGGTGCCGTTCATGATGCTGGCGCTGGCCCTGGTCTGGCAGGTGCTGCTGCTCGGCATCACCGCCATGTACGCCTCGCACGGCGCCGCCGAGGCCGCCCGCCAGGCTGCCGTGACCCCCGACGACATGGCGCGCGTGGACGAGGAGGCCCGCAAGCGCGTCCGGCCGCCGTGGGACGGCGCGGACGTGATGTCCGTGGAGGTCGTGGAGCGCGACGGCGCGCGCTACGCCCGGGTGACCATGGCCATGCCCATCTTCCTGCCCGGGGCCTCGGGGCCCTGGGACGTCACCGGCGAGGCCCGCGTGGTCACCGAGGTCGAGCCGCGGGGGGCGACACCGTGAGCGCGCGACCGGTCGGGCGGACCGCTGCGGGCCGCGCCCGCCGAAACATCGAGGACCGCGACCCCCCGCCCGGGGGCCGGCGGGATGCCCGGGGCCGGGAACGGCGGAGCGCAGGAGACCGCGGAGGGCGGCGTCTCCTGCCCGGAGGCCGACCGCGTCGGGACGGCGACCGGGGCGGCCCGCTGCTGGAGTTCGCCGCGATCTTCCCGATCCTGCTCCTGGTCGCGGTCATCGCCATCGAGGCCTTCCTGGCCTTCGTCGCGGTCGAGCGGCTGGAGTCCGCGGCCCGCGCCGGGGCGCGGGTGGCCGGGGCCGAGCAACTGGAGGGCGCGGAGGCCGCCGCCCGCGCGGCGCTGCCGTCGTGGCTGGACGAGGCGACCGTCACCAGCGGCGTCAACGAGCACGAGGGCTTCTACGTGGAGGTCTCGCACCCGCTGCCGATCGTGTTCTCCGCGTCGGGCCTGGGCCTGACGCTGACCCGGCGCGTGGAGATGCCCGATGTGTGAGGTCGATGCGGTGCGCCGTGCGCGCCGGGGCGCCGCCCCGGCGCCCGGGGAGAACGCAGGGGAAGTCGTGTCGGGGCGCCGCGCGGCGGGGCGTGTGCCCGCCGCGCCGGCCCCGGGGGGAAGGAGAGCAGGGCCATGGGTCTGAAGGACCGTCTGGAGGAGGACCGCGCCGTCGAGGGGCGCTCCGAGCGCAGCAGCGTCACGCACTGGCGCAGGCGCCTGCTGGAGGAGATCAACCTGGAGGACCTCACCAGGCTGACCCTGGCCCAGCGCCGGGTGCGCCTGGAGAAGGTCGTGGGGCACATCCTCACCCGCGAGGGCCCGGTGCTCTCCGACCGGGAGCGTTCGGCGCTCATCCGCCGGGTCGTGGACGAGGCCCTGGGCCTGGGCGTCCTGGAGCCGCTGCTGGCCGACGAGACCGTCACCGAGATCATGGTGAACGGCCCCGACAACGTGTTCATCGAGCGCGGCGGCCGGATGCAGCGGGTGGACGCCGCCTTCAACGGCGAGGAGCAGCTCTACCAGACCATCGACCGCATCGTGTCGCTGGTCAACCGCCGCGTGGACGAGTCCTCGCCGATGGTGGACGCGCGGCTGCCCACCGGCGAGCGCGTCAACGTGATCATCCCGCCCCTGTCGCTGTCGGGCCCGGTGCTGACCATCCGGCGCTTCCCCAAGCCCTACCCCATCGACGAGCTGGTGCGGATGGGGAGCCTGGACTCGCCCACCGGCATCCTGCTGGCGGCGATGGTGCGGGCCCGCTTCAACATCGTGGTGTCCGGCGGCACCGGTACCGGAAAGACGACCTTCCTCAACGCGATGTCGGCGTTCGTGCCCTCCGACGAGCGCATCGTCACCATCGAGGACTCGGCCGAGCTCCAGCTGATGCAGGACCACGTGGTGCGCCTGGAGTCCAGACCGCCCAACATCGAGGGCCGGGGCGAGATCGCCATCCGCGACCTGGTGCGCAACGCGCTGCGGATGCGCCCGGACCGCATCATCGTCGGCGAGGTGCGCGGCTCGGAGACCATCGACATGCTCCAGGCCATGAACACCGGCCACGACGGGTCGCTGGTGACCGTGCACGCCAACTCGGCCGACGACGCCATCCACCGCTTGCAGACCCTGGCCACCCTGAGCGACGTCAACGTGCCCTACGAGGCGATCCGCGACCAGATCAACAACGCGGTGGACGCCATCGTGCACCTGGGCCGGTGGCCGGACGGGTCCCGGCGGGTCAACGAGATCGCGGTGGTCTCCTCACGGCGGCGCGAGGAGTTCCGGCTGGACCCGGTGATGCAGTTCTCCGCCCTGCCCATGGGCCCCAACCGGGCCGTGGAGGGCGAGTTCCGGCACTTCCCACTGCCCCGGCACATCGCCGGGCGGATCTACCACGTGGGCGAGGCCATCCCCGCGGCCTTCGGGGTGGTCACCGACGAGCGCCCCCGCAACGGCTGGTGAGGCCCTCCCCCGCGCCCCGGCGGGCGCGTCCCCCGATCGGAATGGAGCTCCGGTGACCTGGCAGTTCGTGGCGATCCTCAGCGGCCTGGCCGTGGTGCTGGCCCTGGCGCTGTGGGCGCTGTGGGAGTTCGTGTCCAGCGCACAGCACCGGCGGTTGATCGCCGCCCGCAGCGCCCTGGACCAGGCCGAGTACGAGGCGTCCACGCCCATGGCGCGGCTGGACGCGGCCATCTACCGCACCCAGTGGGGCGGGCGGCTGTACCGCAGGATCGCCCGGTCGGGCGCGGACGTGCGCCTGTCCACGTTCGTGCTCGCGCTGCTGGGCGGTTCGCTGCTGGCGGTGGTCGTGGTCTGGCAGGTGCTGGCGCCCTTCTTCGGCCTGCTGGCGGCGGCCGGGGTGGCGTTCCTGTTCTTCTCCTACCTCAACCGCGCCGAGGCCAAGCGGCGCGAGGAGTTCACCTCCCAGCTGCCGGACCTGGCCCGCGTGCTGGGCAACGCGACCTCGGCGGGCCTGGCCCTGCCCACGGCCGTGGCGATGGCCGCCGACGAGCTGGACGGGCCCGCGGGCGAGGAGCTGAGCCGCATGGCCGAGTCCATGAAGCTGGGGGCCAGCTTCGAGGAGGCCGTCGCGGAGCTGCGCGAGCGCATGCCCTCCCGTGAGCTGGGGGTCCTGCTGTCCACGCTGGTGGTGGCCTCGCGCTCGGGCGGCTCCCTGGTCACGGCGCTGCGCAACATCTCCACCACCCTGGAGAACCGCAAGGAGACCCGGCGCGAGGTGCAGACCATCCTCAGCGAGACCACGAGCACCGTGTGGGCGCTGGGGTTCATGTCGGTGGGCGCCCTGTTCCTGATCAACGCCATCGAGCCGGGCATCATGCGCGTCATGACCACGTCCGTGGCGGGGGTGGCGGTGCTGCTGGTGGTGGCCGCGCTGTTCGCCATCGGCTTCGTGCTGGTGTCCCGCATCACCAAGTTCGACCTGTGAGGACCGCTCCCCGATGAACGCCCCCCTCTCCCTGCTGGTGCCGCTCGCCGCCGCTCTGACCAGCGCGCTGGTCGTGCTGGTCGCGTGCTACGGCCTGTACCTGATGATGTCGCAGACCCGGGTGCGGGTGGACGACCCGGCCGCGCGCCCGACGCGGGTCCGGTCCGACGACACGTTCGTGCTGCACCGGATCACCGAGGCGATCGGACGGCCGTTCGCCCGCTCGCTGCACGCGTCGCTGAGCCAGCGCCGCCTGATCTCCGTCTCCGAGCGCATCGAGGCGGCGGGGAGGCCGGAGGGGCTGACCCTGGAGCGCTACCTGCGGCGCAAGGTCGGCGAGGTGGCGCTGTACGGCACCCTGGGCCTGCTGATGTTCGCCTCGGGGAACCCGCTGGTCGGGCTGGTTGTGCTGGCCTTCATGGGACTGACCGACCTGAGCCTGTACGTGCAGGGCCAGGAGCGCGGCGACAAGGTGCAGTCGCAGCTGCCGGACTTCCTGGACGTGCTGGCGGTGACGGTGAGCGCCGGGATGTCGTTCCGGGCGGCGGTGGCCCGGGTGGCGGAGTCGATGCCGGGAGTGCTCGCCGACGAGTTCGCGCTGGCCCTCCAGCAGATGGAGTTGGGCACCTCGCGGCGGGAGGCGTTCGAGATGCTGCGCCGGCGCAACCGCAACGAGTCGTTGAGCAAGTTCGTGACCGCGATCCAGCAGGCGGAGGAGCTGGGCGCCCCGCTCAGCGACACCCTGGTCGCCATCAGCCAGGACATGCGGCGCGCCGACGCCCAGTACATGCGCCGCAAGGCCCAGCGGATGAACCCCCGGGTGACGATGGTGACCGCGGTGACCCTGCTTCCGGGCCTGCTCATCCTCATCGTGGGGTCGATGTTCCTGGGCACCGAGGTCAACCTCGGCCTCATCCTGGGCGGCTGACCAGGGCGGCCCCCTCCCCGAGGTACGGGGAAGGGGTACGCAGGCCGCCCTCCCGGAGGCGGCCGGTGGCCGCGGGGCGCGGCGGAGGTTCCCCGCGGACCCCGAAGACCTCCGGTTCCGCCGCTCCCCGAGGTGCGCGAGCGGCGGAACCGGGCCCTCCCGCCGGTCTCTAGGCCGGGCCGGTGGGCGGGAACGGAATCTCGGCCAGGGTCGGGATCAGCTGGGCCTCCTCGTAGTCCAGGTGGGCCTCCAGTTCCCGGGCCATCCGGTCCAGCTCCGCGCGGAAGCGCTCGGGGTCGGCCGTGGACAGGTCGGAGATGAGCGCCTCCAGCTCACCGCGGACGCGGTCCACGGTGCGGTGCTCCTCCGACAACCGCCGCAGCGCCTCCTCCAGGTGAGGGGCCTGTCGGCCCAGCGCCGGGAAGACACCGGACTCCTCACTGGTGTGGTGGAAGTGCAGGGACTCGCAGAAGGCCAGGCAGTGCTGGCGCAGCTGGAGGCTGAGTCCCAGCGGTGGCGGGCCGTCCCCGTCCGCCACGGCGGCGCGCTCGGCGAGGTGGGCCTCGGCCTCGGTGCGCACGTGCGCGAGCTGGCCGCGCAGCCAGGTGTGGATCTCCACGAGCTTGTCGGCGAGGTTGGCGACCTCGGCGGGTCCGTCCGCGTGGACGCGGTCCAGGGCGACCACCGGCAGGACCCGCTCGGTTCCGGCCTGGTAGTCGGCGTATCCGGAGTCCGCGCGGACGAACTCGGCGAACAGGCGGTCGCGTTCGGCGCCCTCGGCGGGGACGGCGACGGCGTCGAACGTCTCGGTGCCCAGTTCCACGCGCACCATGGGGTGGGCGAGGACGTTGCGGTACCAGTCGGGGTGGCGGTCCGAGCCGCCCGCGGAACCGACGACGAGCACGCGGCCGTCGACGCGGACGAAGCCGAGCGGGGTGGTGTGCTCGCGGTCGGAGCGGGCCCCGACGGTGGTGAGCAGCAGGAGGTCGCCGCCCTCGAACATGCCGCCGACGCGGCCCCCGTTGGCGCGGAACTCCTCCACGACGGGGAGGTTGAAGTCGCTGACGTGGGGTTCGGCGGTCCGGACGTGCGGGTTTTCGGTCACAGGTCTCCTTCGGGATGGTGGTCATGGGCGCGACCGTCCCCGAAGGCACCCGCGGCGGCCCGGGCGCGTGGGCGCACGGGCGGCGGGTGGACGTGACAGGGAGCCCGGGTGTGGCCGGGCCGGAAGAGGACTCCGGGGAGGTCGCGAGGGGTCTGGGCGCGTTCGGGCGCGGCTTGGGCCGACGCCGTCGGAACGGCTAGACGCGGTCCGCGGTGTGTGTGCTCACAGTGCGCTCCCCGGATGTCGAGGTGCCTCCATACCTACCGACCGGCCCACTGCTCTGTGGTCGGTGGCACGCGACACGGTGGCGAACCTACACCATCGGGCGGGAAGGCGCCACAGGTGAGCGGGGAGGCCGCCCGACCGGCTCCCGTGCTCAGTCGCCGACGGGCGCGGGAGCGGCGGGCCGGACCTGTCCGGGATCGGGGACGCCCGGGTCGGGGGCTCCGCCGAGTTCCACGAACGTGTACCGCGTGTACCACCGCTCCGGTTCGGGGGCGGCGGGGTCCAGGAACGAGACCGGAACCCCCTCCGGCACCGGACGTCCGTTGAGCGGCCCTCCCCCGGCGCCCTCCGTGGCGAAGCTCAGCGGGACTCCGTCCTCTGTCGCGACCAGGACGAACGCCGTGGCCGCCTCCCCCGGCCCTCCCCCGGCGGGGAACGTGCCCGCCACCCGGATCGCGGGCACGCCGTCGGGGGCCTCGCCGCCCAGGTGGCCGAAGGCGTCCTGGGCGGGCGGGGGCGCGGCGAGGACCACCTCCTCCTCCCCGGTGACGGTCCCCTCCTCCACCGCGCGGACGAGCGGTGCGACCACCTCCGCGGGCGAGAACACCTCCTCCGTCAGCCCCGGCTCGGCCGCGTACCAGGTCGGCGTCGCGTTCCAGGCGGAGTTCTCCGCGCGCAGCAGGTCGCCGTCGACCATCAGCAGGTCGCTGGTGCGTGCGCCGCTGACGGTACTGGTCCAGCGCAGCGCCTCCGGCGGTCCCGCCTGGTAGAGCACCCGGTCGAAGAGGGTGGGGTCGGTGCCGGTGGGAAGCGGCTGGCCGTGGCCCTCTCCGTTCCCGGCGTGGGTGAGCAGGGTGAGCTCGAAGGAGTCCGCGGCCAGGAGGGTGTCGAGCGAGGCCGACACCAGTTCCGTTCCGCCGAGGGGGCCGGTCGGCCGGTCCCCCGCGGCGGCCCGGTCCGTCCCGGAGCCGGAGTCGGCCGTGGTGGTGCCGGACTCACCGGACAGGGCGTTCAGGAGCAGGGAGCCGCCGCCGACGGACACGGCCAGGAGCACGGCCGCGGCGACCGCCAGGACGGGGAGCCGGCGCCCGGCTCGCGCGCGGCGTCGCCCTCGCGAGCGCCCGCCGTTCGCCCTTTTGCCGGTCGCCTGCCCGTCGGCCGCCTGCCCGCTGGTCGCGCGCGGACCGGGCTCGCGCTCACCGGTCCCACCGTCGCGGACGGCCCCGGTCGCCCGGTCCCGGGTTCCGCGGCCGCGGGCGCGCAGGCCCCACCGTGGGGAGGCCTCGGAACCCGCGGCCTCGGCCTCCCGCTCCGCCATGTGCAGGGCGGAGCTGATCCACGCAGCCGGCTGGCCGCGGTCCGCGTCCACGCGCGGCCAGTGGGCGCGGACGAGCGCGCGCAGCCGGTCCGCCCACACGTCGGGGGTGGCGCTGTCCTCCACGCCCGCCAGCACTAGGCACTCCAGGTAGGCCTCCTCCGCGGCGGGGCGCCCACCGGGGTCCGCCGACAGCGCCCGGGCCAGCAGGGGGCGCAGCCCCTCGGGGACGTCGGCGAGGTCCACGGTGTCCTCCCTTGCCCGGCGGGCCGCCTCCGGCGGTGCGGCGTCCGTACCGAACGGGGCGTGCCCGGTCGCGGCGAACACCACCAGGCAGGCCCAGGAGAAGACGTCGGAGGCGGTGTCGGGCAGCGCGCCCGCGTAGCGCTCCGGGGCCAGCCAGCCGACGCTGCCCGCGGTGGTCAGGGAGTCCGCGTCGTCCACCCGGCGGGCGATCCCGTGGTCCACGAGCCGGGGGCCCTCCGGGGTCAGGACGACGTTTCCGGGTTTGACGTCCCCGTGCGGTACGCCCGCGGCGTGGACGGAGGTCAGCGCCTCGGCGGTTCCGGCGGCCAGCACCAGGAGGGCGGGCTCGGGAAGGGATCCGTCCTCGCGCACGCAGCGGGCCAGGTCGGGGCCGGGAAGGTACTGGACCGAGGCCCACGGCCGTCCGCGGAAGGTTCCGCTGGCGTTGACGCCCACGGCGCACACCCCGACGGACCGGCGCAGGAGCGTGATCGTGCGGTCGGGGTCAGCGGCCGGAACCCACTCGGCGTGGGCGACCCTGAGGGCGACCGCCTCACCGTCCGGGGACACGGCGGCGTAGACCACGCCCATGGTGCTGCCGCCGAGGCGGCCGATCAACCGGTGGCCGCCGATCTCGGCTGGATCGCCCACGGTGAGCGGGCGCACGTGCGCCGGAAGGGAGGCTGGCGGGTTCGGGGCCATGGGGGGCGCCTTCCACTCTCCTGGGCCGGGGGAACGCGCGCTGCCTGGACCGCCGACCCATGGTTGCGTAGACCTGTACCGACCGTACATTCCCGGGCATACCCCGTGTCGGGTCGGTCCACGAGCCTTCCGGGACGCGAGTCACGCGCCCGGTACCGGGCGATCAGGAACCGGACATCGCTCCGTGGTCGGCGGCGGCTCGGACTCCGCGCGCCCACGCCTACCGGGCGGAGGCGCTCTTCTCTTCGGAGCGCGGGGCCGTGGCGTCGCGGCACGCCAGCACCGACTCCAGCAGACCGGGAAAGCGCCCCTCCAGCTCCTCGTCGCGCAGCGAGATGAAGCACCTCGTCCCCTCGGTGCGGTTCTGCACCAGACCGGCGTTGCGCAGGATCTTCAAGTGGTGGCTCAGGGTCGACTGGGCGATGGGCAGGTCGATGTCCTTCCAGGCGTGCTCCCCGTCCATGTCGGCGAGCATCCGCACGATCCGCAGCCGGGTCGGCTCGGCCAGCGCGGCGAGAACCGTGACCAGTTCCACCTCGTGGAGCGCGGGGTGCGCGTGCTCCCTGGGAGCCAAGGCGGTCCTCCTCATGCGGCGCCCGGCCGGGACCAGGCGAGATTTGGCTCATGGACAGTCGGAAGTGTACCTTCGTAATTCGATGTTCGTCGAATATCGAACGCGCAGGCCGACCGGGGACGCGGATCGATCCTCCCGTCACGGCCTCGCAGCCGGACCCGCCACGCAACAGGGGGAAGAGCCACCATGTCCGACGTCGCGCTGTCGGTGCTCGACCACGCCAGCATCGCCGAGGGGTCCACGCCCGGTGACGCGCTGCGTTCCGCCAGAGAACTCGCCCAGCACGCGGAGCGGCTGGGCTACAAGCGTTTCTGGCTCTCCGAGCACCACAACATGCAGGCCATCGCGAGCGCCGCCACGTCCGTCTCCCTGGGCTTCATCGCCGAGGGGACCTCCACCATCCGGATCGGCGCGGGCGGTGTCATGCTGCCCAACCACTCGCCCCTGGTGATCGCCGAGCAGTTCGGCACGCTGGAGTCGCTCTACCCGGGACGGGTGGACCTCGGCCTGGGCCGCGCGCCGGGCACCGACCCCCGCACGATGATGGCGCTGCGCCGCGACCACAGCGCCTCGGCGACCTTCCCCAACGATGTGCAGGAGCTCCAGGCCTACTTCGAGCCCGCCGAGCCCGGCCAGCCCGTCCGCGCCATCCCCGGTGAGGGGCTGCGGGTACCGCTGTGGATCCTGGGGTCCAGCCTCTTCGGCGCCCAGCTGGCCGCGCAGCTCGGCCTGCCCTACGCGTTCGCCTCGCACTTCGCCCCGGACGCGCTGTACGAGGCGTTGAAGGCCTACCGGGAGGCCTTCCGCCCCTCACCGCAGTCGGAGCAGCCGTACGCCATGGCGGGGGTGAACGCCTTCGTCGCCGACACGGACGAGGAGGCCCAGCACCTGTTCACGACGATGCAGCAGGCCTTCCTCGGCACCCTGCGCGGTGCGCGGGGACGGCTGCGCCCGCCGGTGGAGAACCTGGACACCGCATGGCGTCCGGGGGAGAAGGAACGACTGGACCACATGCTTCGTTACTCGTTCGTGGGTTCCCCGGAAACAGTCCGTCGCAAGCTCGATCTGTTCGTCGCTGACACGGGCGTGGACGAGCTGATGGTGTCGTCGATGATCTACGACCAGAAGGCTCGCCTGCGCTCGTTCGAGCTGCTGGCGGAACTGGCCGACCTCAAGCGTCCGGACCAGGGCTGACCCCACCTCTCCGCACAGGGAGACGGTCAAGGGTGGCGGCGCCGAATCTGTGGGCAGGCAGTGGCGCCGCCTTCCCGGTGCGGGAGTGCCGGGCGGGGTTCGCGTAGAACCCCGCCCGGTTCCTGGCTCCGGAGCACGGTGAGGCTCCGGGCCGGACGGGAGCGTTCGGGTGGAGGGGTTCAGCCGCCTCCGCCACCACCGCCGTCTCCCCCGCCGCCACCGCCGCCGTCGCCACCGCCTCCCCAGCCGCCACCGGTGCCGCTGTCGCCGGACCCGGCGTCGCCGCCTCCCCAGCCTCCGTCACCGTAGTGGCTGAAGTCACCGCCCCAGCCCTCGAGGCCGACCGACCGGTCGTCGGAACCGCCCGGCCCCTGGCACAGTTCCGCGAACAGGCACAGGCTCTCCAGGGTGACGGATTCGGAGTCCGCGCCGCCCGCGCCTCCGGTATCGCCCGGGCCTTCGCCGCCGCCCGTGTGGACGGCGACGGGAACCGGGTCCTGCTGGACCTGCGCGGGTTCGTGGTCCGACCCGGCCCTCCTGACCGACTGGCGGGACGCGGACGCGCGCAGCGAACGAAAGCCCGTGACCGCCGTGTGCCGGACCGCGTGGTCACGGGACATCGCCCCGGCGGGGTGCGCACCGGCGGAGGCCGCCCCGGTGGATCCGGCCTCCGGGGCTCCGTACCTCCGGCGGGCCAGCTCCAGCACCGCGTTCCCCGCGGGGGTGTTGGGGCTGAGTGTGGGGCCGCCGGTGGCCGCCATGACCACCTGGGCGGCGACCAGGGCGGCCAGCGCGCTGAGCCCCGCGACGAGGAGGCCGAGCGCGGCGGCGCCCGGCTCCACCAGGAAGAGCACGGCCGCGCCCGTGGCGGAGGCCAGGATCGCGAGGAAACGCATCCGCCGGATCGTCTTCGGAGCCCTCTCCCGGCGCCGCAGCGCCCGGCGCAGCCACGGGGAGTCGACGATCAGGGCGGACTCGGCCAGGCTGGTGCGCAGCTTCTCCACGCCTTGGCCCGCGACGATCCGTTGCAGCATCTCCAGGGCACCGACGCCGACGCGTTTGCGGAAGACCTTCACCAACTCCCGGCGGACGCCGTCCTTCTCGTGCTTGTAGGGACGGGAGGGGCCCACGAGGGTGAAGAGCCCTCCGGCGGGCTGCTGGCGGATGCGGCCGCTCAGGAAAGCGTCCATGACCGCGGTCTCCCCGACGCGGACCGGACCTCCCGCGAGCAGGGCCAGTTCGTTCGGTTCGAGTCCGTCCGGGTCGGGCGGGGAGTGGTCGGTGGGTGAGGGACGGCGGAGCGCCGATCTGAGGGCGGATCCGCCCCTCAGGACCGCGGAGAGCGGAACGCCTCCGATCACCAGCCCCACGATCAGGGCTGCCGCCAGGGGAAGGGTCAGGCTGGGGTCCAAGCCGCCACCTCTTGTCTTCGGTCTCGGGGGTCGTGGGGGTCGGGGTAGGTAGTGGGGTTCGCGGGGACGGGGATGAGGGGTCGTGGAGGAGACGAGGCACTCGAGGATCGGAGTCCTGACTGTGGGGATGCCGACCGAAGGCACCTGGTTCTGACCCGAGCCGCCGGAAACCGGGGGAAGTACCGGCGGGCCGGGCCGTCGCGCCAGGGGGAGAGGAAGCGGTGGCGAAGCGGTGTGTCCCGAGGGCGCCCCCGTTCGCCGCGCCCCGTCCGGTCACCGTGGCGCCTTCGCGCGGAAGCCGGTCCCCGTCCGGGACCGGGCGTTCTGGAGAGCCCAACAGTGATCTGGTATTTGCCGTCCGGCCATGGCGTCCCCGTAGCACACGTGCCATCATGGTGACCCGCCGACCACCAAACGTGACCCCGTCTCGGCGAGGAACTGTGACCGCGCATCGACCCGACCACCGACTTCCGCCTGGGCGTTCATCCAGCCCTGTGGACAACGTGTGGTTCCAGGATCCATGGGGCATCCTGAAGGAAGATGGCCACATCCGGTCAGAAGGCGGGATGGCGGCGGTGTTCATGCCGGATAGTGGGACTCCGTGAGCACGCGTCGCCCACGTACTCCCCCGGTGGACCGCGGGCAGGGCCCCACCTGTTCGAGGACCGCGAAGATGTGGTGCCGTAAGACCCCCTCCTCAAGGAGTTAAGCCCCGTGAACAGCCTGACCAAACTCTGGGTGACGCTGAGCACCTTCCTTGTGCCGACCTCCAAGGAGAAGGACAAGGGTGCGACCCTCATCGAGTACGCAGCGATAGTCATCCTCGTCGCGGGCATCGTCGCAGCGATCCTGGCCATCGGCATCCCCAGCAGAATCGGCCAGTCGATCACCACCGCGATAACGGAGATCCTCGCTCCGTACGAGTAATCGCTCCCACCGATACCATCAGGCGAGAATAGATGAAATCCGCGCCCCCTCCTCCCCCACGAAAAACGATACGGGGAACACTTCGCCCCGCTTCGCTCCTTGTGGCTCTCCCCTTTCTTGTTTCAGGGTGCGTGGTCAACCCGGATGCGAACTCCTCCGCCGGGCAGAACGGCGATGCCGAACCACCATCTTCTTCACGTCCGGGAAACAGCGACGAGAACGGCGGGCAGGAGGTGCTGGCCAGCAGCACGTCCTCGTCAACGGCGATCGGCGACGACCTCCAAATTGATGTGTACGCGCTGGAGAACATGTCCCCCGGATTATTAAGACTTCGCTTCGGGGTAACCAACAAATCCGACTCCGATTTCATCCTCAACTTCGGCCTCACGGTGGACGACAAGCCGAACACGGCCAGCCGGGTCAGCCTCATCGACGCGCAGAACCAGAAAAGGCTCCTCAGTTATGAGAGGAGCGACGGCTCCTGTTTCTGCTCCACCTGGAACGGCAACATAGCCAGCGGCCAGACAGAGGAGATGTGGGTTGCCTTCCCGTCTCCCGTCACGGACGACGTGGAGTCCCTGACCGTCACCACACCGCTCACTCCGCCCTTGATGGACATTCCCATCAGCCAGTCGTCGGAGACCCTCGAGAGCGAGGACCTGGCCTCCCCGGAGATCCTGGACCTGACCTTCATTTCGGACAACACCGAAGACCAGACAGGACGGACCGAGGACAGCGAGGAGATCAGCATCCTCCTCTCCTCGGACGTGCTTTTCGAGACGAACAGCGCAGTTCTCAGCTCCGATGCCCAGGAGATCCTCGAGCAGGTCGCCAGCGAGATCAATGACGCGAGTTCCGATGTCGTCCAGGTCGACGGTCACGCCGACAACACAGGCAGTGAGTCGGTCAACGTTCCGCTGTCTCTCGAGCGGGCCGAGGCGGTCGAGTCCGTCCTGTCCGAACTGGTCACGAGGGACGGGGTGACCTTCGACGTCGAGGGCCACGGAGCCAGCGATCCAATAGCTGACAACGACACCGAAGAAGGACGCGAGCGCAACCGGCGAGTCAGTGTCACATTCGAGAAATAAGCGAGCGCCATGAACAAGATTCACCGGTCATCCACACTCGCTGTCGCAGTCGCATCGATCCTGTTCGTCACATCCGCGGGAACAGGTACTGCCGCGTCGGCGCCGCAGAGCGGCGACCTGGAGGTACTCGGCAGCGCAAGCGGAACGGATGAGCTGTCTGGTCAACTGCAAGCCGAGGTCAACGAGGTGAGCAGGAACGAGAGCGGAACCCTCCTGTCCGTCACCTGGAGCATCCGGAACCCCGGAAACGAACGTGTGGTGCTGTCCTGGTTCAACCAGTACTCCTACATGTACTCAGGGCCGAACTTCGCCGGGATCACGGCGTTCGACCCCGAGACCGGGACCAGGTTCCACCCGGTCATGGACAGCGAGAACTACTGCCTGTGCTCGGGGGAGTATTCGGTGCAGCTCCAGGAGACGGCACTGCCGGGAGAGACCGTCAGCTACTGGTCCATGTACTCGGTTCCGAGCGACCTGGAGACCATCTCCGTGGAGATCCCCGGTTTCGATCCCATCGAGGACATCCCCATCTCCTGAAGTCCACCGCCAGCCAGATCGCCTAGGAGGCGGCGTTGCCCACTCCCCACCGCCCCGAGCTCGGGGACACCCGACGGCCCTCTCCCACCGGGCCGCCCGGGCGGTCCGGTGAGCGCAACGGGCCGCCGAGGCGGCACCGGGGCGGCCGGTTCCTGCAACGGTTGCGTCCCGCCCGGAGGACCGGGGGCGACCGGGGCGCGGCGTTCGTCGAGCTGGCGGCGGTCACCGTGCTGGCCGCGGCGATCATGGTCGCGGTCTACCAGCTCGAACTCAGCCAGACCTTCAACAGCGGCGTCCGGCAGATGGTGTGCCTGGTCGAGGGCCCCGGCTGCGGCGACGAGACCTGGGTGGACGCCGACCGGCCGGAGGAACCCGAGGATTACGAGTGGGGTCAGGGCAACTCCAACGCCCTGGAGAACGAGGCGCTCGCGATGGGCATGGCCGCGGACCGCGGCTGGACCGAGAACGAGTGGGAGTGCCTGAGCAACCTGTGGAGCGTCGTCTCCCACTGGGACCACACGTTCGTCAACACCGAGACCGGTGACCACGGCATCTCCGGGTTCAACCCGGCCAGGCACGGCTCCATGCCCGAGGGTTTCCGGGAGAGCCCGTCCACGCAGATCTCCTGGGGGATCGGCCACATCGGCGACGCCTACGGTTCGCCCTGCGCCGCCTGGGCCTACTGGGAGGACACCGGCACCTACTGAGGGTGCCGTCCGCCCCTTCCCAACCCGCCTTCCCCCGCCGACCCGCGCCCGCGCCTCCTTACACGCGCGCCGCTCACAGGGCCGGGTGCGGCTTCTTCGCGGCTTGTTAAGGTTCCGCAAAACACCCACAGAAATTAGTAAATACCAGGGTCTTATCAGACATAAGGGGCATTTCTCTCTGCGGAGCGTTCGTACCCTGGACGTTCCCACGCCGCCCCCGCGGGGGCTCTGGTGTGGAAGACGTGCATCGCCGCCGTCTCGTGGGGGCACGGGTCGGCACTGACCACACGGGGGTTCGGTGAAGATCGCCTATCTGATCAACGACATGTACGGCATCGGCGGAACCGTGCGCACCGTCGCCAACCAGGCGGCGGCGCTGTCCGCCCGGCACGAGGTCGAGATCGTCTCGGTGTTCCGGCACCGCGCCGAGCCCGTTCTGCCCGTACCCGCGCAGGTGCGCCTGCGTCCGCTCGTGGACGTCCGCGGGTACGACGGCGACCAGGGCACGGGGACCGACGGCCGCCCGCTGTACGAGGGATCGGAACGGGCCGGTGTACCGCCGTTGCTCTTCCCGCCTGAGGACGCGCGCGGTCCCACACACAGCCGCCTGACCGACGACCGGCTGGAGGAGTACCTGGCCACCACCGACGCCGACGTGGTGGTGGGCACCCGGCCGGGGCTGAACGTGGTGATCGCCCGGGCCGCCCCGAGCCGGGTGGTCAAGGTCGGCCAGGAGCACCTGACCTACGACCAGCACTCCGAGCCGCTGCGCCGGGTGATGGAGGAGGCCTACCCCCACCTGGACGCCTTCGTGACGGTGACCGAGGCGGACGCGCGCACGTACCGGGAGCGGATGCCGTTGCCGCGGGTGCGCGTGCTGTCCATCCCGAACTCGGTGCCCGCGCCCGCGTTCACCGCCAACGGGCACAACAGCCGCACCATCGTGTCCGCCGGGCGGCTGGCCCCCAGCAAGCGGCACGACCTCCTGGTGCAGGCCTTCTCCATGGTCAGCGAGGAGTTCCCCGAGTGGACGCTGCGGATCTACGGGCGCGGCAACCGGCGTTCGGCGCTGGTCCGACTGGTCAACTCGCTCGGGCTCCAGGACCGCGTGTGGCTGATGGGTGCGCACCCGCGAGTGGAGGAGGCCTGGGCCCAGGGCTCGTTCGCGGCGGTGACCTCCAGCGAGGAGCCGTTCGGGATGACGATCGTGGAGGCCATGCGCTCGGGTCTGCCGGTGGTGAGCACCGACTGCCCGCACGGCCCGGCGTCGATCATCCGCGACCGCGAGGACGGGCTGCTGGTGCCCAACCGGTCCGCCCCGGGGATCGCCGAGGGGCTGGCCCGGCTGATGGCCGACGACGAGCTGCGCCGGCGGATGTCGTCCGCCGCGCTGACCGGCTCCGAGCGCTTCGACCCGGCCAACGTCATGCTGATGCACGAGGAGCTGTTCTCCGACCTCTCCGGTCACGCAACGCCTCCGCCGCCGGTGTCGGTGCCCGCGCCGCGCCCCGAACCGGCCGCCGCCTGCCGGGTGCGCGTGGACGGGGACGGGGCCGCGGTGCTGTCGTTCACCGACCCGCCCGACCGGGTGGTACTGACCCTGGAGGGCAAACGGGTGGAACTGGAGCCGGACGGCGGCGGCGTGGTCGTGGACGCCGTGCGCGGTCGGCTGGCCGCGCGCACGTGGGAGGTGCTGCGGCTCGACGGCGACCGGGAGACCCCCGTCCACGACGTGGAGATCCGCCAGCACGGGTTCCCGTTGGCCCCCGAACGGGTCGGGCGCCTGTCCCTGGTGCTGCCGTCCCGTTCGGCGAAGGGCCGTCTGGTGCTGCACGTGCGGCGCTCGGCGCACCACGCCGAGGTGGAGCACGTGGAGTCGGCCGACGGGCTGATCACCGTGCAGGGCCGGGTGCTGGGCCGCGACGCCCCGGACGCACACGCGCGCCTGGCGGTGCGGCTGCGCACGTCTCCCGGGGCCATGCGGGAGTTCTCCGCGCCGGTGGCCGGTGACGGCCGTTTCACGGCGGTGGTGGACCCCGAGGTCGTGGTGCACGGCCGGTACGGCGAATCGGAGAAGTGGGAGCTGCGTCTGGTGCTCTCCGACGGGACCGAGTGCACCGTGGGACGTCACCTGTCCGGTGTGGCGGGCTACCAGAAGATCATCCGGTACCCGGACCAGAAGGTGGAGTGGGGCGAGGGGGGAGGCACGCGGGTGCGCCCCTACTACACGGTCAACGACCGGCTGGGGCTCGTGACGTCGCCGCTGGCGCCCACCCTGGAGGTGGACGTCGTGCGGGCGAGCCCGGCGGGGCGCCGCGCGGGCCGCCTGCGTTTCGAGGTGCGCCTGGCCTCTCCGCTCCCGGAGGGCGCGGAGTACGCCGTGGAGGTGGTGCGCGGCACCGACGTGGGTCGGCGCTTCCCGCTGCGCGCCGAGGGCGGCTCCGCCTCCGGCGGCCGTCTGGTGGCCTCCCTGCCGCTGCTGACGGGGACGGGGTACGACGGGCCCGGCGCGGTCCGGGCCACGTGGCGGCTGCGGCTGCTGGCGGGGCCGCCGGGGGCTCTGGGGCGTCTGGGCGCCACCGCGGTCCCGGACAGCACCTCGCGCCGCTGGAGCCACGGCCCGTACGTGCGCTCGGTGACCGTGACGCCCCTGGGGTCCGGTGACCTCCAGGTCACCGCCGCCGACGTCCACGTGTGGGAGGCCGTCCGGCGACGGATGCCCTGACCGGGGCCAGCCCTCAGGCCTGCCCGGTGCGGATCATGCGCTGGGCCAGGCTGAGCCGGTCCAGCAGCCAGTCGGGCAGGTGGTCAGCGCCGCGGGGGAAGTGCTGGATGTCCTGGTGGAAGTTGCGGGGGTCGGGTTCGACGTCGAACTCGGGCGGGGCGTCGTGGTCGAAGTGCGCCCCGATCTCCCGCGACTCCTGCACCGTGAACCGGGCGGTGAACCACGTGCCCTTGCCCGGCTGGTACATGCCGGTGCGCAACCGGTCCAGCAGCCGTCCGACCTCGGGGAGGAGCAGGTCCCACTCCGTGCCGCCGTCGGGTCTGCGCACACTCACCCGTGACGAGGAGACCCCGAACAGGCCCCGGTAGTTCACGACGACCTCCGTCCAGGGGCCGTGGACCGCGTCCAGGGTGTGGTCCACGATCTCCTGGACGGTGTCCATCATCTCCTCGGGGGTCATGTCCCCCGGGGACATCCGCGTCCGCGGCTCGGGACGCGAGGCGATGAGCAGGCTCCAGGGGGATCCGCCGTCCTGGGTCTCGGGCACACGGTCGCCCTCCAGCCGGTCCCGCAGCCAGGCGGGGACGTGCTCGTCGTCGCGGGGGAAGTGCTCCAGGTCGAGCAGGTAGCTGGCGTCGTCCCGCGGTTCGTCGAAGTGCGGCTCGTTCTCGTAGTCGTAGCGGACGCGGTAGCTCGCGGGCCGGTCGATCTCGTAGTAGGCCGTGTACCAGGTGCCCGTCCTCTCGGCGTACATCCCCGCGCGGATCTCCCGCAGCCGTTCCAGGGTGGACAGCGGCGGGACCCAGCCGCTGCTGCGGCCTCCCTCGAACATCACCTCGAAGAAAGCCGTCTCGCAGGCGCCCAGTCCGGAGTACACGAGCCGGAGCTTGACCCAGTCGTCGGGGGCCGCCCGGAGCAGGTCCGTCCCGATCCTGCGGAGGAGCTCGTCCTGTTCGACGGGGGTCATCGCTTTACGGGCGCTCATGTCCTCGCCTTCGCTTCTTCTGCGGTGGAATGGGTGCGAATCCGACCACGCACCACGACTCGGCACGCGTCGGACAGGGTCCATCCTCCCTGTGCGGAACCCGTCATGGGCCCCACACTCGCCAGAAACCCGCCGGACAATTCCTACGAAGTCGTACGGCTCCGTGGCCCGGCACGCGCGGGCCCACGTCCGCCGCACCGCCACGTCGCCTCCCAACAGGCCGAACACCTTTCGCACCGCCCCCACAGGCGGACGCGGTCGTCCACAGGCCCTACCGCTTCCCGACATGCCCGGATAAGCTGCGCTGGTCGGGACGTTGTCCGGGCGTGTTCGCGTGCTCACCACGCGCGACGCTCTCCGGACCTTCCCCTCCCGCGCTCCCCTCCTCCCGGGAGCACCCCCTCCCCTGATGGAAAAGGCATGGGACTGCGACGGATCCTCCCCCACACCGCCCCTGCGTCCCCGCGGCGCGCGCCGGGCGGAGGCGACGACGGACAGGCCAACGTCCTGCTCCTGTTCGGGCTCACCCTGGCCCTGCTCTCGCTCACCCTGCTGTTCGTACGGGTGGGCGCCGCCAACGACCAGCGTTCGCAGACCCAGACCGCGGCCGACGCCGCCGCGCTGGCGGCGGTGGGCGCCCTACAGGACCGGGCCGCGCAGGACATCGTGGACGGCGCCTACCCCATGCCCTGGTTCGACGAGGAGGCCGCCGAGGCGCGCGCCGAGGAGTACGCGCGGAGCAACGGGGCGGTCCTCACCGACATCCGCGCCAGCGACAACGTCATGGGACGCAGCGGGAACATCGTGCGGGTGGAGGTGCGCGGCGCCGTGTGCCAGCGCGAACTGGAGGAGGACGGGTCCCGGCACTGGAACGACGTGGTCTGCGACGGCAGCGAGGAGGAGACCAACACAGTCGTCGGCAACGCCTCGGCCATCGCCATCGTCCGCATCCCCCACCAGTGCGGCCGCGACGGGGGAGAACTGCTCTGCGACGGCGGCACCGTCAACGACCTCGCCTCCGCCAAACGGCTGATCGACGTGCACCTGGTCGACCAGGAGGGCCGCTACAGCTTCAACCCCGACTTCGTCGGAGGGGGCGGACCCAGCGTGGACTGCGCCTCGCTGGGGTCTCTGCACCCCATCATGTGCGCGGCGCACGAGCGCCTCCAGCAGCAGTTCCCGGGCTTCTACCTCTCCGCGGGCGGTAGGCGCAGCGAGCCGGGCAGCGACCACCACAGCGGCGAGGCGGTGGACTACATGATGGCGGAACTGGGCGGGGTGCCCACCCCGCAGATGCACGCCACCGCCATCACGGTGATCGACTGGGTGATCCAGAACTCCCACCAGCTCGGGGTCAAGGGCATCATCTACGAGCAGCGCATCTGGAACGCGACCGGTGGGAACCCGGACCCGGTGGGCCCCTGGTCGACCGTGAGCCGCTCCATGGGCGACAGGGGCAGCAACACCCAGAACCACATCGACCACATCCACCTGGCGGCGGGCGTCGGTCCCATGCGGTGACCGCGCCCCGCGCGGGGGTCCGGGGGGTTGTCCACAGGCGGCGGAAGGGCCTTGCCGGGACGGCGCGAGCCCTCGAACCTGGAGGGTATGACAGTCCGTGAGCACGCCCTTCCCGACCGTTCCCTCCTGCTGCGCACGCTCGCGCCGATCGTCGGCCCGATCTCCCCCGACGCGGTGGTCTGCGACGTGACCGCCTCCTACGTGTGGGGCGTGGACCTGCACCCGGCGGGCACCCGCGCCACACGCACCCGCCCGCACGTGGCGGTCCCCCGGGGCGTACGCACCAGCGGCATGCCGGTGGTCACCCACCGGGAGCACGTGCCCGCCGCGGACCGCGACGTGGTGGAGGGCGTGCGCGTCACCACGGCGGTGCGCGCGGCCGTAGACGTCGCCGCCCGCGCGCCCTCGGTCTTCGTGGCCACGGCCCGCCTCGACGCCTTCCTCTCCCGGGGGCTGGTCACCAAGGGGGACCTGCTCCGCGTCGCCCAGCGGGCCCGCTCCCAGCGGCAGCTGAGGCAGCTGCGCACCGCTCTGCGCTACTCCTCCGCGCTGAGCCGGTCGCCCGCCGAGTCGTGGACGCGTGTGCTGGTCCTGGAGGCGCTCCTGCCTCCTCCCGTCCCGCAGTGCCCGGTCCCCACCGACGAGGGCGTGTTCCACGCCGACCTCGGCTGGCCCGACCAACGGGTGGCGCTGGAGTACGACAGCCTGGAGTTCCACTCCTCGACGGTGGCCAGGGCGAGCGACCGGGTCCGGTACGCGGCGATGCGGACGCAGGGCTGGGAGGTGGTCTCGGCGGGCGTGTACGACCTCCAACTGCGGCCGGGACGGCTGCTGCGCCGCATCCTGCACTCGCTCACCCGCCAGGGCTGGTCGTGCCCTCCCGAGCACCTGGAGCTCATCCGCGGCCGCGTGCGCGCCTACGAGAGGGAGCCGCCCCAGCTCTTCGCCCCCCGGCGGCCCTAGGTCGTGGGCGGGCACGACGCGACAGGACAACGACAGGAGGTGGACACGTGGACCGGGGCAACACCCTGCTGGAGTACGCCGCACTGCTGCTGGTCGTGCTGTCCCTGGTCGTGGTGGCCGCCGCGCACGGGGCGCTGCAACGGCTCCCCGCGGAGCTGCGGGGAGCCGTGCACCGTGCGCTGGGCGACGCGCCCTCCCACCCCTCGGACGGGACCGGTGACGGCACGGCCACAATCGGCCACGAACCCGCGCCGGACGGGGACTGGAGGCTGGATCCCGCCGCTGCCGCCGAGGCGGTCCTGCGCTGCGCGCGGGCCGGAGCCCTCCCCGACCCGGTGGCCCGCACGGACTGCGCACTGTCCCTCCTGGGCCTGCTGGACGCGCGGGTGCTGGAGGCCACCGTCCTGCGGTTGGAGGGCCGGGATCTGCACGAACTCTTCCGCAGTCCGACCTTCGCCGCCTCCGCCGCGGCCCGGAGCGCGGTCCGGCTGCTGTGGGAGCACGCCGCCCAGGAGACCCTGCGACGGCTGTCGCGGACCCGTACCTTCGACTTCCTCGCACCGTTCCTGGAGTCACCGCACCGCGACTGGGTGCTCACTTTCGTCGATGTCGGAAGCGATCACATGCGTGGGACCATCGAACGGAACACTGCGTCACCGCGTCGTAGCACCCGTCACACTCCGGTGCCGGACGAGAACGATCAGCAAACCCCCCGCGTCCCGTGTCCCCCGGCGGTCGCGCGAAGATCCGCAGAAACGAGGCCCAGGCCGTGTCGATTCCGTCGATGCCGCACCCCTCCGACCCCGACGAGCAGCCCTCCTCCCCGGGAGGGCGGCCCAACTGGTTCGTCTCCCTCCTCATGGTGCTGGTCTGCCTGGCCGTGGTCGCCAGCGGATGGGCTGTGGCCCGGCTCGTCGTGGGCGACCCCCTGCCCCCGCTGGACGTCGCGGAGGGCCCGGAGTCCCGTCCGCCGCGGAGCGGGTCCGCCCGTACCGCGGCCGATCCCGAGGACGCCGAGGCCTACCTGGAGGCCGCCGTCGAACTCGTGGAGGACTCCTCGGCCTTCCACCTCACCTTCACCGTGCACGACGGGGAGACCGACCCGCGGGACGCGCCGGACCCCGGCGCCGGATCGGCCGACGCCCTCCCCGAGCCGCCCGCTCCCCGTCCCACGGCCGCCGCCGACCCGATCACCTCGGGCCGCGGGCAGGCCATGTACGACGCCGGGGCCGAACCGGAGTTCGACCACTACTTCTCCAGTACGGACGGGTTGAGCGTGTACCGCTACGACGTGGGCGGCGGCCAGCTCATGATGACCGCCGACCGGGGCCTGGAACTGCTGGACCCGCCCAGCTCAGCCGACCGGTACCTGTGCTCGCACACGTACGGGTCGGCCAAGCTGCGCGAGGTGCTCGCCACCTCCACCGACCTCGAGCTGGAGGGACGGGAGGAGGTGAGCCTGGAGTGGCCGGAGCTGCGCAGCACGCACAGCGCCTACCACTACACGGGCACGTTCACGGCGATGCTGGGCGGCTACGACCCCGAGAGCGGAAGCAACACCCTCACCGCCGTCGGGGACGCCGGGTTCGAGCTGTGGATCGACGAACAGGGGTACCCCCGCAGGCTGGACTACCGCACCGAGAGCGGTGTCGGGGAGAGCTACGAGTACCACTCGTTCAGCTGACCCCGGCCTCCGCCGAGACCACGTCGGGGACACGGACGGTGTCGTCCATCTCGTAGGCGTAGGGTGGATCGGCGACCTCGCCGAGCAGGTCGGGCTGCGCGGAGTCCACGAGCAGGTTGTCACGGGTGACCACGTTGCCGGGCTCCTCCTCCGGGGTGGCCACCGAGAGCCGGGTGCCCTCGAAGTAGTTGCCCTCCACCAGGACGTTGGAGTCGTCCACCGACTCCACCCCGTACTCCTCGTTGGCCCGGAAGTAGTTGTTGTACACGTGCACGTGCTCGGCGAACCGCGCCCTGGGGTGGCGCCCCGCCGTCCCGTCGAAGTAGTTGTGGTGCACGGTGACCCGCAGCGCGCCCGGCTCCTCCTCCCCGCCGCCCACGGCGAGCGCCGACTCGGCGTCGGCGAAGTGGTTCCAGGACAGGGTGACGTGGTCGGCGCCGCCGGTCACCGAGACGAGGGGGTCGTCACCGCCGCCGGAGAAGGTGGAGCCGTCCACCCACACGTGGTGGGCTCCGCCGCGCACGGACACCGCGGTCCCGTCGGCCTCCACCCGCAGGTTGGACAGGATGACGTTGCTGGCCCCGTCGACCACCAGGCGCCCGCCGGTGAGCTCGGCGCCGCCCTCGACGCCCACAAGGGTCTTGTCCGAGCCGACCTCCACCGTCCCGTCCAGGTCGATCGATCCGGTGACCTCGACGGTGAGCGGCTCCTCGGCCGCCAGGTGGTCGGCCAGCTCCCCGGCGTCGGAGGCCGTGACGGTCTCCCCCTCCGCCCCGCCGACCGCGCCCGAGTGCTCCTCGCCGTCGCGCTCCAGCGGCTCGCCCGCCCAGCCGACCGGCCCGCCCCGCTCCCCCTCCGGCGTCTGCGACGGAGTCTCGTCCGGGGTCTGTTCCGCCGGGGAACCGGACTCGTCGGCCTCCGCGTCCGGTTCGGCTGCGGCACCGGTCTGCGGCTGCGTCGAGGTCTCCTCCGCTTCCGGTTCCTGGGAACACGAGGTGAGGGCAGCGCACAGCAGCGCCGCCGCGGCCGCGGCGGCGATCGGGTGAGGTCTCATCAAGGGCTTTCCAACGCAGCGGGACAGGGGGTGTGGGGGGGCTGGGGCGCTGCCAGGAGGAGACGTGGACCCGTGGCGGTACAGCACGGCCACGGGGGAGCGCGGGCCTCCCGGCGGACGGCCCCGGTGTTCCCGAGCGTCCGCCCGCCCGGCAGACGGGCGGGGCGGGCCGGAAACGATGCCTAGACCTTGCCACAGCCGGGTCCGCGGCCCCAACCCCAGCCCCCGTTCCGGAGCAGCGCACGGGCCGTGTGTGGGGGATGACACACCGCACGGGGGCCGCGCGGCCGTGTCGGCGCCGGGCCGGACGGGACGCGGGGGAGGGCGAACGGCGCGCACGGCCCCGGACCACACCGCACGGGGAACGGCGAACGGCGCACGCACGGCGCCGGGCCGCGCGGGAAGCGCGTCGGTCTTGGGCGTTACACGGCGAAGGGCGCCGGTCCCCGTGCGGGGACCGGCGCCCCGGCGCGTCCGCTCAGGCGGCGGGCGGTGACGTCACTGGGCTACTCAGCAGCCCAGCCGATGTCCTCGTAGACGTAGTCGGAGGCCAGGCCGAACTCTCCCCAGTTGTGCAGGTCCTCGTTCATGACGTAGAGACCGGGACGCTCGAAGAAGGGGATGGTCGCGACCTCCTCCCACAGGAGGCGGTCGATCTCGTTGGCGAGTTCGGCGTAGCGGTCCGGATCGGTCTCGGCACGCATCTCGTCGAACTTCCGGTCGATCTCCTCGGTCGAGGTACGGGCGAGGTTGTTGCCCCATTCCCCGTCCTCGTCCGGCATGCCGTAGTTCTCCTGGGCGTCACCCGCGTAGGGGTTGGAACCGGCGAGAACGTACGTGGCGACCTCGTAGTTGCCGGGGATGACGTACTCGGAGAACAGGGCGTTGTTCGGCACCTGCTGGACCTTGACCTCGATGCCGATCTCAGCGAGCATGTCGCGGCCGATCTCAGCCTCGTCCTGGGCGATGGCCATGTCGTCCGAGGCCACCCAGTCCAGGGACAGCGTCTCGCCCTCGGCGTTCGTACGGAACTCGGCGCCCTCCTCCAGGGTCCACCCCGCCTCGTCGAGCAGCTCCCCCGCACGCTCGGGGTCGTACTCCCCGTACCCCTCGCTGTTGTCCTGGTAGCCGTGCTGGCTGGACCGGAGCAGGCGGTTGGTCTCACCGGTGATCGGCCAGTCGACCGCGCCCAGGGCGATCTCCGCGAGAGCGCTGGTGTCCAGGCCCAGGGAGATCGCGTGGCGGACGCGAACGTCCTCCAGGTTCGGGCTTGCGCCGTTGAGCGAGGCGAACCGGTAGGCGTGGTTGACAGCCCGCGTGAAGTAGGTGCCTTCGCGGTCTCTGAGCAGCTCGTAACCGGCCGCGTCGTAACCGAGGTAGAAGCCGTCGATCTCACCGTTGTTGAAAGCACCCGCCATGGCGTCGGTGCCCATGGCGTCGAAGACGATCTCGTCCAGCAGCGGCTCGGTGCCCCACCAGTCCTCGTTCCTCGTGATCGTGATGCGCTCGGTGACGTCGTCGAACTCCACGTTCCCGAAGGGCCCCGCGGTGACGGGGTAGTCCTTGACGTAGCCCTCCTTGAAGAGCTCCTCGTCCTCCATGTACTCCTTGGGGTACAGCGGGGAGAACAGGGACGGCCACTCGGCGAAGGGCTCGTCGAACCTCAGGGTGAAGGAGTACGCGTCGTCTCCGGGGACGAACTCGGTGATCTGGTCGTACCCGTCGGTGCCGCCGAGCTGCCAGTCGCCCTCGCGCGAACCGCTGACGGTCTTGACCTGGGCCTCGTAGTCCCCGGAGGTGACGGGTTCACCGTCGGACCACACCGCATCGGGGTTGAGCTCGTAGAAGACTTCGAGACCGTCATCGCTGACCCCGAAATCGAGGACGAAGTCCTCGTTGGGAGAGGGTGTTCCCTCGGCGTCGTACCGGGTCGGGTTGGGCAGCACCGCGGCGGTCACGCGGCGCACGTTGGCCATGTTGCCCTGGGTGTGCCACATGTTGTGCTGCTGGTCATAGGCGCTGATGGCCCACACGAAGCTGCCGCCCTCCCGCAGGTCCTCGCGGGGCGCGGGGTTCAGGTCCTCGGCGGCGAGGGAGGCCACCTGCTCCTGGGCGTCTTCCTGATCGTCTCCGCCTCCGCCGCAGGCGCTGGCCACGAGAACCAGTGCCACGGCCGGGGCGAGGTAGCGCACCTTCCCGATTCGCATGGGGATTTCCTCTCTGGGGTGATGCAGCCAGCGCGCGGGACGGCGCTGGCCGTGACGAGCCGGTCGTCGGGGTCGGACGACCTCCTAGCGCTCCGCGAAGTGGCAGGCTGCCGCCTGGTCACCCTCGTTCACGGCGAGGATCCGGGGCTCGACGGTCCTGCACTGCTCCCGGTCGGTCTCGGGGAGCAGGGCGAACTTCTGGCACCTGGTCCGGAACCGGCACCCCGAGGGCGGGTCGGCGGGGCTGGGCAGGTCGCCGTCCAGGACGATGTGCGTGCGCGCGCGCTCCTTCTCCGGGTCGGGGATCGGGATGGCGGACAGCAGCGCCTGGGTGTAGGGGTGGGAGGGTCGGGAGTAGACCGAGCGGGTGTCGCCGATCTCCACGATCCGGCCCAGGTACATGACCGCGACGCGGTCGGCGATGTGCCGGACCACGGACAGGTCGTGGGCCACGAACAGGTAGGACAGGCCCAGGCGGGCCTGGAGCTCCTGGAGGAGGTTGACCACGCCCGCCTGGATGGACACGTCCAGGGCCGAGACCGGCTCGTCCAGCACCAGCAGCCTGGGCTCCAGTGCCAGGGCCCGGGCGATGCCGATGCGCTGGCGCTGGCCGCCGGAGAACTCGGCGGGGAAGCGGGTGACGTGCTCGGTGTTCAGGCCCACCAGGTCGATCAGCTCGTACACCCGGCGGGTGACCTCGTCCACGCTCCTGCCGTGGGTGCGCAGGGGCTCGGCGACGATGTCGAACGCCGTCATGCGCGGGTCGAGCGAGCTCATCGGGTCCTGGAAGACGATCTGCATGTCGCGGCGCAGCGCGAACCGGTCGGCCCGGCCCAGGGTGGCGACGTCGCGGCCCATGACGGAGATGGAGCCGCACTGCGGCTCGGCCAGGTCCATGATCTCCATGAGGGTGGAGGACTTGCCGCAGCCGGACTCGCCGACCAGGGCGAGGGTCTCCCCCTCGCGGATGTCGAAGTCGATGCCGTCGACCGCGTAGACCGAGCCCACCCGGCGCTTGAACACCGCGCCCTTGGTGAGCGGGTGGTGCTTGACCAGGTCCCGGACCCGCAGCATCTCGGCCCGGTCCGCGCGGTCCACCGCGGCGGCCGGGGAGTCGGGGATCTCCGGCACCGGGTAGATGTCCTGGGCGGTCCACCCCCGGCTGGTGATCTCCCCGGAGCGCACGCACGCCACCCGCTGGGCGTCGGCGTCGGCCTCCGCGGCGTCGGGCAGCGCCGCGGCCCCACCCGCACGGATCTCCTCACCCGGGGGCTGGGCGCCGATCGTGAGGAGTTCGGGCTCGGCCGCGTCGCACTCGGGCCGGGCCAGGGGGCAGCGGGGCGCGAAGGTGCATCCGGGCGGCAGGTCCGACAGCGACGGCGGGGTGCCCTTGATGGGGACGAGGGCGCCCTGGTTCTCCAGGTCCATGCGGGGGACGGCGCCGAGCAGGCCCATGGTGTAGGGCATCCTGCTGCGGTAGTAGATGTCGTCGACTCTGCCGGTCTCCACCGGACGGCCCGCGTACATCACCAGGACCCGGTCGACGAACCCGGCGACGACGCCGAGGTCGTGGGTGATCATCACGATGGCCGCGCCGGTCTCCTCGCGGGCGGTGCGCAGCAGGTCGAGGATCTGCGCCTGGATGGTGACGTCCAGGGCCGTGGTGGGCTCGTCGCAGATGATGACGTCGGGGTTGTTGGCCATGGCCATGGCGATCATGACGCGCTGGCGCATGCCGCCGGAGAACTCGTGCGGGAAGGAGCGGTAGCGCTGTTCGGCGTTGGGGATGCCGACCAGTTCGAGCAGCTCCAGCGCGCGGGCGCGGGCCCTGGCCTTGGGTGTGGAGGGGTCGTGGATCAGGACGGCCTCGGCGAGCTGGTCGCCGACCGTGTACACGGGGGTGAGCCCGGACAGCGGGTCCTGGAAGACCATGGAGATGACCTTGCCGCGCTTGCGGGCCATGGCGCGGTCGTCCAGGCCCAGGATCTCCTCGCCGTGCAGGCGCACGGAGCCGGTGATCCGGGCGTGTTCGGGCAGCAGCCCCATGGCGGCCATCGAGGAGACGGACTTGCCGGAGCCGGACTCGCCCACGATGCCCAGCACCTCGCCGCGGCGGACGGAGTAGCTGACCCCGCGCACGGCGCGCACGTCGGGGTTGCCGTTGAGCCCGCCGAAGGTGACGGTGAGGTCGGTGACCTCCAGGACCGGGGCGTCGCCGAGGGGCGCTCCGCTGTCGGCACCGGTGGTCGCGACGGTGTCAGTGCTCATGGTGTTGTGCCCCCTAGGACCGGCGTGACTTGGACTGCGGGTCGAGGGCGTCGCGCAGCCCGTCCCCGATCATGTTGACGGCGAGCACCATCAGCACCAGCAGGACCGTGGGAAACGCGAACATCCACGGGGCGGTGGTGGCGAACGACGACCCTTCGGCGATGACCATGCCGAGGCTGATGTCGGGCGACTGCACTCCCAGCCCGAAGTAGCTCAGGGCGGTCTCGCCGATGATGGCGGTGCTGACCATGATCGTGGCGTCCGCGATGAGCAGGGACGACATGTTGGGCAGGATGTGGCGCAGGATGATTCTGTGTGAGGGCACACCCATGAACCGGGCCGCGTGGATGTACTCGCGTTCGCGCAGGGAGATGCTCAGGCCACGGACCATCTTGGAGGTGACCATCCAGCTGAACGCCGCCAGCAGGATGACCAGCACGAACCAGCCGCCCTGGCCGACGAAGTGCGTGGACAGGATGGCCAGGATGACGAAGTTGGGCAGGACCAGGGCCAGGTCGGCGATCCACATCAGGGCGCGGTCGGTCACACCGCCGAAGTAACCGGCGAACGCGCCGACGAGAGCGGCCACACCCGTGGAGGCCGCCGCGACCAGCAGCCCGATGAGCAGTGACTTCTGCAGGCCGGCGGTGGCCTGGGTGAAAACGTCCTGGCCGGTCCGGTTGGTGCCCATCCAGTGTTCGCCCGAGGGGGCTTCCAGCAGGGCTGCGTAGTCGCGCTCGCCCACTTCCCAACCGCTGACGAGCGGGCCGACGAAGGCGAGGAGAGCCAGCAGCGCGAGCATGACGACACCGACGATGACCCGCCGGGTGCCCATGAGCTGGCGTATGACGTCCTTGAGCCGGTTGGGCGCCGGAGGCACGGTCGGCGCCCTGCCCGGTCCCGTGCTCTTCTCGATGGTGCTCATGGCGTGGTCTCCAGCCGAACTGGCGCGGTGCTGCGCGGTGGAACGTTGCGGGCGGTGGCGGGGGACACGGTCACACCCGCACTCTCGGGTCCAGCCAGGCGTAGAGGATGTCCGAGAGGAAGGACGCCGCCATGATCGTGATCGCCATGAACCAGGAGACGGCTGCGACCACGTGGACGTCCTGGCGGAAGATGGAGTCGATCAGCCACGCGCCCATGCCGTGCCAGCCGTAGATCTTCTCGGTGAACGTGGCCCCCGACACGAGGGCGCCGAACGTGAAGGTGAAGTAGGTGATGGTGGGGATCAGCGCGGTGCGCAGGGCGTGTTTGAACAGGGCCTTTCGGCGCGTGAGCCCCTTGGCCATGGCGGTGCGGACGAAGTCGGCGTTGAGCACGTCCAGCATCATGTTGCGCTGGTAGCGCGCGAACGAGGCGAAGAGCGCGACGGCCAGCACGATCGTGGGCAGGATCGCGTGGTGGACGCGGTTGAGCAGCAGTTCCCACCACGTTCCGTCGAAGCCCGCCGCGTACTCGCCGGAGTAACGCAACAGCTGGAAGCCGAGGCCGTCGTTGATCGTGACGGCGAGCACCTGGACGACGATCGCGATGACCACCGTGGGCACCGACAGCACGAAGAAGGAGGCCGCTGTGGCCGCCTTGTCGAAGCGCCGGTACTGGCGCACGGCGGCGTAGGCGCCCACCGCGATGCCGATCACGCTGCCGAGGATGGTGGCGACCGTGATCAGGCGCAGGGTCACGCCCGCCTTCATCCACATCTGGTCGGTGACGTCGCCGCCCTGGATGGTCTTGCCGAAGTCGCCCTGGACAACCCCGCCGAGCCAGGTGACGTAGCGCTCGGCGAGCGGCGCCTGGTCGTTGAGGTTGAGCGCGTCCAGTTGGGCGTTGACCGCCTCCGGCGTCGGCGGCGGCTGCATCTGCTCGAAGTAGCCGCGCGGATAGAGGTTCGTCGCGGCGAGCAGGTAGGCGAAACTCGTCGCGAGAAAGATCAGCACGACGTAGTTCAGCAGCCGCCTGGCCAGGAACTTGCCCAAAACTATCTCCGAACCTCACGGCCGAGCCCGGCACTCGTCCTGTTGTGCGCGGTCGTCACCGGGGACGCCTGCGGCCGGGGGTCCGAAGCGCGAGAACGATGCCATCGGTGGATGGCATCGTTAAGCCTTCGCGATCCCGCGACCACCGGCGGGGGTCGCTCCCGGTGACTGCCGAAACACGCTTGCGCCCGGTTCACGATCCGTGACCGGAATGTCAAGAGTCTGCGATGAGCTAGACACTCGACGGTAAACACTGCATCAAGAAAAGACAACAGTGCCCATTTGAGCACCCGATTGCAGTCAATTTGTCAAGTTTCGCACGTTCTGCAATGAAATAACTCTGCACAGTAACCGACAACTGGCGTGAGCTGGGAAAACACACTCCATGCCCTCCGTGGGCGCGCCTCCGGCGGCCCCACATTCGGACATACGACCACAAAAATGTCTCTCAACGGTAATCTAACTCAGCATGGTCGAAACCTCCCTCCCCCGGGTCGGGTGCCACCACAGGACGGTTTCACGAAAGGCGCGGAAGTACTCGGAGAACACCCGTGGTCCGCACGGAAGGGTCTGCCCCGCACGCCCCGGAGGGGTTAAGCCCGGCTCACGGCCGCTGTTGAGCCTTCCTCGGGTCCCCGCGCGCCGCGCGTGCGGCCGGAGCGCTCCGGCGCGGCCGTGCCGGTCGCGGCCGGGGGCACGAGCCGTGGCACCAGGGGCGCGGGCGAACCCGACCGCGCGATCCCCCACCAGGTGCCCAGGGAACGCGCCGCGTCGCCAGCCATCCCCAGGGCCGTCCAGGTCACCGGACCGGTCAGAGCGGCGCCCCTGCCCCGGTGCCAGGACGCCAGGTGCGGCACGACCAGGGCCGCTCCCGCGGCCAGGGCTGCGCGGCCCGCGCGTCCTGCGGCACCGCCTCGCCGCGGCGACCGGTCCCGGCCCGCGAGCGGGTCCGTGGCGGTCGGACCGGGCACGCCCGGGATCACGCGACCGCGCCGCCGGAGCACCGCGGCGCCCACCACCGCCGCGGCCAGCGGCCACCAGGCCGTACGGACCGCGCGCGTGCCCGTGCGCACGGTGTGCGCGAGGTCCAGCCCGGCCAACCGCACCGCCTCGGGCAGCGGGGTGCCCGCCCCGGCCACGAGGGCGCCCGTCACCGCCGCGCCGCCCAGCGCACCGGCGGCCAGGGCCGCAGCGGGCCGTCCCGCGAACAGCAGGGCGAGCCCTGCCGCGCCCGGCCAGGACAGCGCGGGTCCGGCCGCGCATGCGCCGCGTCGGCGGGCCAGGGGACCGGCGACCGCCCCGGAGGTGAAGCAGGCGCGCAGGTACGCGCCCAGGTCGGTGGTCGGCGGTGCCCACACCCTGGAGCGGGGCTCGTACCGCACCGACCAGCCCTGTTCGGCGAGCCGCCACAGCAGGTCGAGCCCGGCGGCGGCGCCGAGGCCGGGGTCGAGGTCGGCGGCGCGGCGGCGCAGCAGCAGGACGGGGACCGGGCGCAGCGGGTCGGTGTGCCCGTTGGCCGGTCCCGGGCGCTCCTGCCAGGGCAGGGCGTGCCCCCAGGGCAGGACGGGGGCGGGGTCGGCGCCCCGGTCCGCGCCAGTCCCGCGGGCGGCGACGGCGGCCACGGTCATCCGCGTGTGGCCCAGGCAGGCGGAGCGGTCGGTCAGGACCCGGGGCACCACGGCCGCCACGTCCGGGTCGGCGAAGTGGCCGAGCGCGGTCTCCAGCCACCCGGGGCCGGGGCGGGTGCCCGCCTCGACCAGGGCCACGAACTCGGCGGAGCACGCGCGCAGCGCCGCCGCCCGGTCCCCGGCTCCCCCGGCCGGACCGGGGACGACGCGGGCGCCCCGGCCGCGGGCCGCACGGGCTTCGGGCCCGGTGGCCCCGACGACCACGGTCCGGGTCCCGTGGCGGTGCTCGTCGAGGTGGTCCAGGGTGGCGTGCAGCGCGGCGGAGTCGGCCCGTCCGACGACGGCCACCTCTACCGTGTCCCCCGGCGCGAGGGGTAGAGGACGGGGGTGGGCGAGGCCCGCCCCGATGAGGTCGCGGGCGAACAGGCCCTCCTCCGCGTTCCGCGGCACCGCCCGGCTCAACCAGCGGATCAGCGCGCTGACCCGCTCCGGGGTGAGGCGCACCGCCCGCGGCGGGCTACCGCCGACGAGGACGTGCCCCTCGTCGGCCAGGCGCGCCGCGCGGTCGATCTCGACGCCGAGACCGGGGGGCAGGGGCGCGCGGGAGGGCATGTCCACACCCTGGCCGGTCGGACACAAGCGCGCAAGACCGTGGGAGGCACAGAATTTCGCAGAGCTTGACCTAATCGTTATCCATACTCACAGGCCCCACCAGTTCCGAAACACGGCCCATATCCGCGCCCGGCCACCCCCGCGATCCGACCGAACAGCCCCTTTTTCCAGCTCAGCCGGGGTTATCCTGGCCAAGCCAGGTCAGCTGGGTTTCCGGGGAGGCACGGAGCGTATGCTAAGCGCGAATACGCCCTTCAGTGTCGTAGGGCACATCCGCCACCCGACATGACCCACCACCCCGGCCCGCTCCCAGGACCCACCACCGCCTCGGAGGAAGTCTCGCGGCTTCCCTCCTCCCTCCTGTCGCCGCCCTTGCGCGTGACGCGTGGCACACCGACGCACCCCTCCCTGTCCCAGGGGGCCCGGGCCCGTGCGGCCACACCGCGCCGTGACCCGTTACACGGGCACGGACGCCTTCGAGGGCCCGGCACTTCCGTTGCCATGCCCGCCGCGAACACACGTCCTCGGGGAGTGAACCCAATGTGTGACACCGCAGCACCCCACAGTCCCCCCGTCGTGCTCCACACACACGACCCCACCTGCGGGGCCGCCTCCTCGCAGCCGGACGCACTCCAGGTCCCGCTGTCTTCGTCCCGTCCCTTTCAACGTCCGGCGAGTTCCATGGAAGAGCGCACCCCGTACAGCACAGAGACCGCCTCCAGACCGGCGCGGCGGCGCTTCCCCGGCCTGCCGAGCCAGATCGCCTACGCGAGGAGGTTCGTCGCCCGGCAGCTGGTCGCCTCACCGGAGCTGACCACGGCGACGCTGCTCACCAGCGAGCTGGCCACCAACGCCATCACGCACAGCGCCTCGGGCCGGGCCACCGGCAAGTTCGAGGTCTGTGTCCACCTGGCACCCGGGTGGGCCCGGGTGGAGGTGCGGGACCTGGGCAACGTGGCCGAGGCGCCCGAGCCCCAGCACCGGGACCCCTACGACACCACCGAGCACGGTCGGGGCCTGGATCTGGTCGAGGCGCTCTCCAGCAAGTGGGGCACCGAGCCCCGCGGTGACGGGATGGGTCGCAAGGTCTGGTTCGAGCTCGTGTGGGACCGCGGGTGCGACACCCCGGCGGAGGACGCAGACGAGGCCGTCCTCTCCGACTGACCCGGTACACGGGTCGCCGCCCGCCCCGTGGGCGGGCCCACTCCCCCGGACACGGAGCGAAGCGGAGCGGAGCCCCGGAGCACGGACTGCTCGGGGCCGCGCCGGTACGCCGCCGCGTCCGGGAGAGCGCGCCTACTCCTCGGCGCCGGCCCTCGGGGGCGCCGCCGCACCGCCGTCCTGGCCGGGCGCGGGCAGTCGGTAGCGCTCGTAGAGTTCGCGCGCGTAGTCCTTGGCCTCCTGCGACGGTTCCTCGCCCAGCTCGTCGCGGACCAGGTCGTCGAGGCTCTTGTTCGTTTCATCCATGGGACGCAGCCTGCCTGGAGTGCGCGGATAGCACAAATCGCCGCTCCGGTGACGCAGCGCCAAGGGCCCGAACGCCCCGACTGTGGGGGTTTGCGGGGTTGAAAGCCCACCCGAACTGCGGGTAACGCCCCAGGCGGGGCCCGTCGGTGGTTCCGGCTGGCCCCTCTTGTTTCCGGTCGTTTCGCGACCCCGTGATACCGGGGTGACGGCGGAACCCCCAGACCTTGAGGACCCGTCTTCGACTCCGCGAAGCGCTACAGGGAATCACCGGCCTCCACACCCCGTGGAAGGGCCCAACGCCCCGTGGTGTACTGACGACATGACCGAGGATGTCGACAGCCTGATCGAACACCTGGAGCTGTGGCGGACCCACGGAAGCCAGCCCAGCCACCGGGACATGGCGATCGCCGAACTCCGGCGCAGAGGCCCGCGCGTCGTCCCCGCGCTCATCGATCGGTTGCAGGCGCTGCTCGCGTCCTCGCACCACCCCCATGACCACCACGGTGTCCCCGACCGCGCGAGGTATGACCGCGAGTCCCTCGATCTGCGCCAGGGGCTGGTCCAGGCTCTGGCCCGGATCAGCGACGAACTCGCTGCCGCCGTGCTCATCGCCGCGCTGGACGACGACGCCTGCGTCCCCTACGCCGCCGCCGCTCTGCGTCAGACGCCTGACGACCGGGCGGTGGGGCCCCTGCTGGACGCCCTGGCCCGCATGCTGCCCAACGGGGCGATGGTCGATGACCTCATCGACACGATCACGGTCCACGGCGTTTCGTCCGAACGCGCCCAAGAGCGCTGGCGCACCGAGCACAGCCCGCAAGGGCGCGCCAACCTGATGAGGCTCCTGGCCAGACACGGCAACGTCCCGGTGTCGGTCTTCCTCGAAGCCGCCCAGGACCGTTCCACGAGGTGCGGTGGGCCGCGATCGAGGGCGTGGTCCGTGTGTGGCGAGCCGACGGCCACGATCCCGACCCGGCCTGGACCGAGGTCCTGCTCCTCCTGGCGGTCGACGGGGAGAGGTCCGTCGGCTGGCGGGCCGTCGACGCCCTGGAGCAGATGGAGCGGGGCCAGCGGGCCGAACCTGACACGTATCCCGACCTCGCCACCCGCGTTCTCACGCCTCCGCTTCTGGCGTCGGTGATCGGGCTGGCTCTTCGCTCGCCGGGGGTGTTCGGCGGAGAGTTGGACGCGCGGCTGGCGGATCTGGTCTCGGCCCGCCCCGACGGCCTCCAGGCCGTCCGGGGGCTGATCGGGCTCCGCCCGCCGACCGACGTCCTCCGGGCGGCCCTGGACATGCTGCCGCCGTTGGGCGCCGACACCCGCAGTCCGGAGCGGGCGATGCGCATGCTCCACAGACTGCTGTCCCACTCCGACAGCGGCGTCCGCGAGGACGCGGCATCGGCGCTGCGCCGCGGTGATCTGCTGTTCCCCTTGCTGGTCAGCGGTGACAAGGACACCCGTGAGACAGCCAGGAGCGCTCATGCGCAGATCACCACCGATGACTACGCCGACCGCCTGGGCCGCTACGTCTCGGCGCTGCCGCTGCGCACCCGCATGAGGTACCGGGGCGTCCGCCGCTGAGGGCGCCGCGCCCGACACAGGTACCGGAGCGAGGTCCGGTCCCGCACGCCCCGCGGAGCGCCGGCCAGGGAGGCTCCTCTCCCGCCTGTCCGGAGGAGGGCCCCCGCGGCCCCCTCCGGAAGGTCTCAGGAGCGGCCGGGCGCGTGCCCGCCGACCTCCTCGCGCAGCTGTTCCAGCACCCCCGACAGCAACCGCGACACGTGCATCTGCGAGTAGCCCAACCGGTCCGCGATCTCGGACTGGGTGTGGTCCCCGAAGAACCGCAACCGCAGGATCTCCCGCTCCCGCGCGGGCAGCCGCGCCAGCGCGGGCTTGAGCGACTCGCGCTCCACCACCCGGTCCAGCGCCGCGTCCTCACAGCCCAGGTGGTCCTCCAGACGCGTGCCCTCCTGCCCCTCGGCGTCGGAGGAGTCGGGCGCGTCCAGCGACAGCGACCGGTAGGACTCCGAGACCTGCGCCAGCTCGCTGACCTCGGCCTCGGGCAGCCCCATCTCGTGGGCCAGCTCCGCGATCGTGGGCGTGCGCGCGTGCTCCTGCTGGAACTCGCTCGTGACCCGGCGCAGTTTCACCCGGTTCTCCTGGTGGCGGCGCGGCACCCGCACCGCCCAGGTGTGGTCGCGGAAGTGCCGCTTGATCTCCCCGGTCACCGTGGGCAGCAGGTAGGAGATGAAGGGCTTGCCGCGGTCCGGGTCGTAGCCGTGCACGGCCTTGGCCAACCCCACCATCGCGGTCTGCTTCAGGTCATCCAGCGGCTCGCCGCGCCCCCCGTAGCGGCGCGCGATCTTGTTGATCAGGGGCTGGTAGAGGGCCATGACCCGCTCACGCAGTCCGTTGGCCCGCGGGTCGCCCTCCCCCAGCCCTCCGAGTACGGACAGCAGTTCCTCCGCCGTGGCGTCCTCTCCGGGCATCGGCCTGCGGGGCCTGGGGATGACGGTCGTGCGGTCTGCGGCGGCTTGGGACTTTTGGGCGCTGTTCTCGGACAAGAGAGGACCCCCGGTGCTCTGTCCTTCTGTGCTTGTGTCGCCTGTCAGCACCTGCGGCTCGGCCCTCTCTCCTGACGCGGTGTCGGGAGCTCTGGTCGGGCGGGGGACGGTCGCCGTGCGAGGAGTACGTTCCCTCAGAAACGCCTTCAAAAGCGACGGGGCGAAAAAAGTTGTCGCACGACAAATATCTTTCGATCCCCGTGCGATCACTCTGCGTACGCGAAGGCGGACGCTGCACTCCGCGTCTCCAGCCCCGCAGGCCCACGGGGCACGGCGACCGCGCCCTTCCCGCCCGGCGGGCCGGGCGCGGATACCAGCCCACTACCGCCAAGTCGTTCCATAAAACACTTTTGTCGAATTTTTCCCGTTCGAACTCATGTTCGCATCATTGCGGCCGGTCGACGCCCCGCAGGCGCGAAGCCGACCGCCCGGGCAACGGCGAGGGGCGCCCCGCGCAGTGCGCGGGACGCCCCCGAACCGGGAACGGCCTGGGATCAGCCGACCGGCTCCTTGGTGCGCTCGGCCCCGGCGGCCGCGGCCTTGCGCTCCCTGCGCAGCTCGCGGCGCGCCTGCCTGCGGGCCGCGCCGCGCTGCCTGCCCCACTCCACCAGCTGGTAGAGGACGGGGACCAGGATCAGCGTGAGCACGGTGGAGGACAGCAGACCGCCGATCACCACGATCGCCAGCGGCGCGGAGATGAACGCCCCGCCGCCGGTGATGCCCAGGGCCATCGGGGTCAGCGCCGCGACGGTCGCGAGCGCCGTCATGAGGATGGGACGCAGACGGTGCCGGGCACCCTCCACGATCGCCTCCCTGAGCGGCATCCCGTTGTTCTGGTTCTGGTTGATCAGGTCCATCAGGACGATGGCGTTGGTGATCACCACGCCGATGAGCATCAGCATGCCGACCATGCCCGCCACACCCAGCGGGGTGCCGGTGACCAGCAGCAGCGCCAGCGAACCGGTGATCGCGAACGGCACCGAGATCAGCAGCATCAGCGGCTGGAGCAGGCTCTTGAAGGTCGCCACCATGATCAGGTAGCAGATGACGATCGCGGCGACCATCGCCAGCATCAGCTGCGCGAAGCCCTCGCTCTGGTCCTGGCTGACGCCGCCCAGGGTCGCGGTGGCGCCCTCGGGCAGGTCCATGGTGTCCAGGGCCTGCGTGATCTCGGCGCTCACCGCGCCCAGGTCGGAACCGGTGGCGCTCGCCGACACGGTGGCGCTGGTGATGCCGTCGATGCGGGTGAGCTCCGGCGGCTGCTGCACCTCGGTCACCTCGGCGACGTCGGACAGCGGGACCGCCTGGCCGGTCGACCCCGTGACGGGCAGGTCCTCCAGCTCGGCCACGGTCCGGGGCGCCTCGTCGACGCGGACCACCATGTCGCGGCGCGTGTCGTCGAGGGTGACGGTTCCGACGTTCTGCCCGTTGAAGGCGGCGGTGACCTGCTGGCCGATCATGGCCTCGGTCATGCCCCGCTCGGCGGCCTCCTCGCCGTCGACGCGGACCTCCAGCGCGGGCTGGGACTCGGAGATGCTGTTGGCGACGTCGTCGGCGCCGTCGATGCCGCGCAGCTCCTCCTCGACCATCCCGGCCGCCTCGGCCAGGGTGTCCTGGTCGTCGGCGCTGACCCGCACCTCGATGCCCGAACCGCCCATGGCGGCCATGGCGCTCAGGCGCGGCTCGTACTCGGTGTCCAGGTCCTCCAGGGCCGTGCGCAGCACCTCGCGGTTGCGGGCCTGGTCGGTGTCGGGGTCGGCGGTGATGCTGTAGTCCACCTGGGCCGCACCGCCGCCGCCCATCATGGCGGCCATACCGCCGCCGCCGACGTTGGTCTGGTAGGACTCCACCCAGGCGTAACCGGCGAGGAGGTCCTCGACCTTGGCCGCCTCCTCGTCGGCGACCTCCAGGGACGTGCCCGGGGGCAGCTCCTGGACGACCTGGTAGGTGTTCTCCTCGGACTGGCCCATCCAGTCGGTCTCGATGCCGTTGGCCATGACGACCGTGCCGCCGAAGATGACGACGCTGGCGAGGAGCGTAATGATCGTGGCGGTCCTGCGCTTGGTGGTGATCCAGCGGATGACCGGCAGGTAGGCGCGCTGGAGCGGGCCGCGCATCTCCCGCTCGTACTCCTCGCGCTCGATCTCCTCCTGGGTGGCGTCCCCGATGTCCCTGGGGCTCATGAACCAGTAGCACAGCACCGGGATGAGGGTGATGGAGACGACCAGGGAGGCGGCCAGGGCCAGGCTGGCGGTGACCGCGAACGGCAGGAAGATCTCGCCGACCTGGCCGCCGACGAAGGCCAGCGGCAGGAACACGGCGATGGTCGCGAGCGTGGAGGAGACCACGGCGGCGGCGACCTCGCGCACGCCCTGCTTGACCGCGGCCATCCGCTCCTTGCCGTAGTCCAGGTGCCTGCGGATGTTCTCCAGGACCACGATGGAGTCGTCCACCACGCGTCCGATGGAGATGGTGATGGCGGCGAGGGTGAGCATGTTCAGCGAGAAGTCGAACGCCTGCATGCCCAGGAACCCGATCAGCACCGAGACCGGGATCGACACCGCGATCACCAGGGTGGAGCGGATCGAGAACAGGAAGACCAGGATGACGATCACGGCGGCCAGCAGGCCCATGCCGCCCTCTTCGAGCATCGCGACGATGGACTCGTTGATGTAGGGGGCCTGGTCGAAGACCACGCTGATGTCGATGTCCTCGCCCAGGACGTCGGCCTGCTCGTCCAGGACCGCCTGGACTCCCTCGGAGACCTCGACGGTGTTGCCGTCTGGGGTCTTCATGACCATGACGCCGATGCTCGGGTCGCCGTTGACGCGCGCCAGGCTGGCGGCCTCGTCCTGGACGAGTTCGACGTCGGCGACCTCGGAGAGCCGGACCGGCTCGGCCGGGGCGGCCGGGGGCGCGCCGGGCGCCGCGGCGGACATGTCCGCGCCCGCGGCGGCGGGCTGGAGCCAGACCTCCTCGACCTGCTCGATCGAGGTGAACTGGTCACCGGTGGTCACGCTCAGGCTGCGGCCGTCGGACTCGACGTCCCCGCCCGGCTGGAGCAGGCCGCTGGACTGCAGGGCGTCCACGAGGCTCTGCGGGGACAGGCCGTTCTCGGCTAGTTCGTCCTCGTCCGGCGTGACGACCACGTCGGACTCCACCGCGCCGGTGAGCGTCGCCGAGCGCACGCCCTCGACGGACTCCAGCTCGGGGATGAGGTGGGTCTCCAGCGGGTCGACCATGGCCTGGTCGTCGCCGTCGGCGGCGCCCGCCGCGAGCATCACGACCGGCATCATGTCCGTGCTGAAGGACATGACGCTGGTGTCGACGCCCTCGGGGAGCATGCCCGCGACCTGGTCGACGGCGATCTGGGTCTGGCGGACGAGGTCGTCCTGGTTCTGGCCGTAGTCGAACTCGACCGTGACCTGGGAGGAGCCGGTGCTGGAGGTCGAGGTGACCGTGGTGACGCCCGGGACGCTCTGGACGGCCTGTTCCAGCGGCTCGGTGACCTGGCTCTCCACCACCCGGGGGGCGGCCCCCTGGTAGGTGCCGGAGACCATCACCATCGGCAGGGACATGTCGGGGAAGAGCTCGCGTTTGGCCGACGCCGCTGCGAGGACTCCGAAGAAGAGGACTGCCAGGGTGATGAGCAGGACCAGTGCCCGGTTGCCGAGCGACATGACCGCGGCGCGGTTCATACCTGGGTCCCTTCCACGCTGGTGGCAGCGGTCCCCGTCCGGGGGAGACCCGCGGCGCGGGCCCTTGCGGCCGATCTGGACATGAGAGGTTCTCGCTCCTAGTTCACTGCGGACACGGGGCGGGCCGTGATGTGTGGGTCGTCGAGCGCGTGTACGCGCCGGGGCAGCACACGGTCGTCCGCCGGTTCTGGGACCGGGATCGAAGGTGTGGTGACAGGGGTGCCGGTGTCCGGCTGCCGGGTGCGGGGCGGCCGTGTCTGCCGCCTCTCCCGGGCCTCGTGCACCTGCCGGGCGCACTACTCACCATACGTCGCGTTATATCGGGACTTGGGGCTCCCCCCGCGCGATTCAGGGAAGTCTCAGGGATGCGTCAGCCTTCTGGCAGGGTCGGTTTCTGACCAAAGTAGGTGTCCTCATCCGTAAGTCGGAGCCGGATGGGATGAAATGCGGCTTCCCGCGCCCGCGAGAAGGGCGCGCCCTGTAACGGACATCACGGTGGCAACTTCCGGCCAACCGGAAAACGGCCCCGGACACGCGGAACACGGGGACACCGGGGGTGACGGGACGGGCGCGGCGGGAAGCCGGACACCCGGACCTGCGGCGGCGGGGAGCCGTGCGCCCGGGGCGGCGCTCAGGCGGACCGGGGCTCGCCGGGAGCCTCGTGCGGCTGCGCGGTCCCCCACACCACGCGCAGGAGGTCCTCCAGGGCGTGGGCCAGGGAGTCGTCCACGAGCGCGTAGCTGACCTGGCGCCCGCGCGCGGAGGTGCTCACCAGGCCGCAGTCGCGCAGGCAGGCGAGGTGGTTGGAGACGTTCTGGCGAGTGAGCCCCAGTTGGTCGGCGAGTTGGGCGGGGTAGTGGGGACCGTCGAGGAGCGCCAGCAGGAGGCGGCAGCGGGTGGGGTCGGACAGGGCGCGGCCGAGCCGCTGGATGGCGGACAGGCGCTGCTCGGAGGTCAACATGAAAACCATTGTACACGGCTTGCTGTATAGACAGCACAGGCTGTATAAACAGTGGAGGCTGAACCATGGGCGCCGCGGACGGCGGCCCCGGGAGAGGACGTCGGAACGGGAGGGCTGATGGGCCTGGGACACGACCACGGGCACGGGCACGGCGTCACCGCCGGGGCCGCCAACAGCAGACGGCTGGCGGTGGTCCTGGGGATGATGCTCGCCGTCGCCGCGGTCCAGGTGGTCGGCGCCGCGCTCAGCGACAGCCTGGCCCTGCTCGCCGACGCCGGGCACACCGTCACCGACTCCTTCGGCGTGGCCCTGGCCCTGGTGGCCGTGTGGATCGCCGCCCGGCCCGCCACCAGCAGGCGCACCTTCGGCTACCAGCGCGCGGAGATCCTCGCCGCCGCCGTCAACGCGCTGGTGCTGTTCGTCCTGTGCGGGTTCATCGTGGTGGAGGCGGTCGAACGGCTCCGCGCGCCCGCCGACGTGTCCGGGCCGGGCATGATCGCCGTGGCCGCCTTCGGCCTGGTCATGAACATCGGCGCGCTGCTCGTCCTGCGCTCGGGCGCCCGCGCGAGCCTCAACGTCAAGGGCGCCTACCTGGAGGTCCTGAGCGACGCCCTGGCCTCGGTCGGGGTGATCGCGGGCGGCGTCGTCGTCTGGCTGACCGGGTGGGACCGGGTGGACACCCTCGTCTCACTGGGCATCGCGGCGATCATCGTGCCCCGCGCGTGGTCCCTCCTGCGCGAGGCCGTGCACATCCTCCTGGAGGCCACACCGCAGGGCATGGACCTGAGCGAGGTCCGCGACCACCTGCTCGGACACCCCGCCGTCCTGGACGTCCACGACCTGCACGCCTGGACCATCACCTCCGGGGTGCCCGTGATGTCGGCGCACGTGGTGGTCGCCGAGGAGCACCTGCGCGACAGCGGCCGCATGCTGGACGAACTCCACGAGTGCCTGACCGGTCACTTCGACGTCGAGCACTCCACACTGCAGCTGGAGCCGCCCGGCCACGCCGACCACGAGGGCGCCCGCCACGCCTGACCTGGTGCGGCGCCCCGGCCGGGCCGGGCCGGCCGCGCCGGGGCGCCGCCGCTGGCCCGTTCCCAGGGCCGCGTCCCCGCTGGTGGGGACCGCCGCGGGCGCCACCGGCACGCCCTCCGCGCGGTTACGATGCTGGACGGGCCGTCGGCGTGCCACGATCGCAACCCTCCGGCACACTTCCCCGCGCCCAGGAACGTCTAAGGAGACACCGTGGCACCCTTCCCGACCCGCGGTCAGCGATGAGCGAGAACCGGCTGAGAGCGGGGCTGCGCTCCCTGCTCAGGCTGCGCGGCTCGCTCCTGCCGCTCAGGGCGGCGAGGCTGTCGTACAAACTGCGCCGGGAACTGAGCACCACCCGCGAGGCCAGCACGTGGCGCCAGCCCGCGCGCGTGTTCCTCATGGCCTACGTGGTCGTGGACCTGATGGGCACGGCGCTGCTGATGACCCCGCTGACCACGCCCGACGACAGGGGCCTGGGCTTCGTCGAGGCCTTCTTCACCGCGACCTCGGCGCTCTCGGTGTGCGGGCTGAGCGTGGTCAGCATCGGCAACGACCTCAACACCTTCGGCCAGGGGGTGGTCCTGGCGCTCATGCAGGTGGGCGGCATGGGCATCATGACCCTGGCCTCCCTGCTGGGCACCGCGATGATCCGCCGGTTCGGACTGCGCATGCAGCTGACCGTGCAGACCGAGACCCGGAGCATGTGGGTGGGAGACGTACGCGGCCTGGTCAGCCGGGTGGCCCTGATCTTCCTCATCTGTCAGGGACTGACGTTCCTGCTGATCACCCCGAGGTTGTGGCTGGGCTACGACATGACGCTCGGGGAGGCCGCCTACTCGGGCTTCTTCCACTCGGTCTCGGCCTTCAACAACGCCGGGCTCTCCCTGTACGGGGACAGCATGATGCGGTTCTCCGGCGACGCGTTCATCCTGGTGCCGATCGCCCTGGCGGTGATCCTGGGCGGCATCGGCTTCCCCGTCCTGCTGGAACTGCGGCGCGAACTGCGCACCCCGCGCCTGTGGAGCCTGCACACCAAGCTCACCGTCACCACCACCTCGATCCTCTTCGTGGGCGGGGCACTGCTGGTCACCCTGATGGAGTGGCACAACCCCCAGACCCTCGGGCAGATGCACTGGTGGTCCCGGCTGGTCGACGGCTTCTTCCACGGCGTGATGCCGCGCAGCGGCGGCCTCAACTCCGTGGACACCGGGGAGATGGAGGACGCCACGCTGCTGGTGACGATCATGCTGATGTTCGTCGGCAACGGCAGCGCCGGAACGGCCGGGGGCATCAAGGTGGCCACCCTGGCGGTGATCTTCCTGGTGGTGGCGGCAGAGGTCCGCGGCAACGACAAGGTGCACGTCTACGGACGCCAGCTGTCGCCCGAGGTGATCCGGCAGTCGCTGAGCCTGGTGTTCCTGTCCGCGACGGTCGTGGCCTTCACCACCGTCCTGCTGGTGCGCACCACCCCGTTCGAACTGCTCCCGGTGATGTTCGAGGTGGTCTCGGCCGTCGGCGTGGTCGGCCTGTCCACGGGCATCACCGCGGAACTGGCGCCGTGGGCCCAGTTCCTGCTGGCCCTGCTGATGGTGGCGGGCCGGATCGGCCCCATCACCTTCGTGACGGCGCTGGCCTTCCGCGACCACCGCCGGCGCTACGATCTCGCCGAGGCGCGGCCGATCATCGGCTGAGAGCACTCCGAGGGAAGGAAGGGACACCGTGCAGCAGCACAGGAGACTCACCGACAAGCGGGTCCTGGTCATCGGCCTGGGCCGGTTCGGCAGTTCGCTCGGCCTGGAGCTGGTCAGCCGGGGGTGGGAGGTGCTGGGCGTGGACTCCAGCCCGCGGCTGGTGCAGTCCTTCGCCGACGCGCTCACGCACACGGTGATCGCCGACGCCACCGACGAGGAGGCGCTGCGCCAGGTGGGCGCGGGCCAGTTCCGCAGCGCGGTGGTGGCCATCGGCACCCACCTGGAGGAGAGCATCCTGGCCACCTCCCTGCTGGTGGACATGGGGGTGTCCAACATCTGGGCGAAGGCGACGAGCCGCCGCCACGGCCGCATCCTGGAACAGGTCGGGGCCACCCACGTGGTGCTGCCCGAGCACGACATGGGTGAGCGGGTGGCGCACCTGCTGTCGGGCAGGATGCTCGACTACGTGGAGCTGGAGGAGGGCTTCTCGCTGGGCAAGACCAAGGCGCCCAAGGAGCTCATCGGCAAGACGCTGCGCGAGACCCGGGTGCGCCAGCACTACGGGATCACGGTGGTGTCGGTGAAGCGGATGGGTGAGGAGTTCACCTACGCCACCCAGGAGACGGTGCTGAACAAGGGCGACGTGATCGTGGTCGCGGGGCGCACCGACGACGTGGAGCGCTTCTCCGAGTCCACCTGAGCCGCGGGCCGCACGGCGGCGGGCGGCCGCGACCGTCGGGGCGCGGTGGAGACCGGTCCGGCGGGAAGGACTCCGGGGCGCCGCGCGGCGCCCCGGGTTCCGCGTCCGGCCGCCCGCTCCCCGTGCCCGCGGACGGCGGTTCCGGGGGTGCGTGAGCGGTCCGTTCCGAACAGACAAATTGACAACCGTTTTCATTCTTCCGACAATTGACCCATGCGAACTGGGACAACCGTGCGGGCCGCCGCCCTCGGCGCCGCGACACTTCTGACGATCACCGCCTGCGGAAGCGGCGGTGAGGGGGCGGACGACTCGGGTGTCTCACCCGCCGACGCGGACCTGACCGTGGTCACCGGCGTCTACCCCCTGGAGTGGCTGGCCGAACAGATCGGCGGCGACCGGGTGGCGGTCGTCCAGCTCACCGAGCCCGGCACCGAGCCCCACGACCTGGAGCTGACGGGCCGGCAGGTCGCCGAGGTCAGCGAGTCCGACATCGCCTTCTACGTGGAGGGCCTCCAGCCCGCCGTGGACGAGGCGATCACGCAGGAGGCCGCCGAGAGCGCGTTCAACGTCGCCGACGTCGTGGAGCTGCACCCGGCGGGAGAGGGCGGCCACGACCACGCCGAAGGCGACGGGCACGCCGAAGAGGGGCACGGCCACGGCGAGGAGGAGCACGGCCACGGCGAGGAGGGCCACGACCACGCCGAGGACGAGGCGCACGCGGAGGAGGAGACCGCCGCCGAGGAGGGGCACGACCACGGCGAGTACGACCCCCACTTCTGGCTGGACGTGGACCTGATGGCCCAGACCGCCCAGGCGCTCGGCGACCGGATGGCCGAGGTCAACCCCGAGGGCGCCGACGGCTACGCCCAGGGCGTGGAGGCCGTGACCGCCGAACTGGAGGCGATCGGCCAGGAGTACGAGGAGGGGCTGTCCTCCTGCGAGCACGACGAGGTGGTCGTGGGGCACACCGCCTTCACCTACCTGACCGAGGCCTACGGCCTGGAGCAGATCGGGGTCAGCGGGGTGGACCCCGAGACCGAGCCCTCCCCCTCGCAGATCGCGGCCATCACCGACGTCGTCAACGAGCGCGGCATCGAGACGATCTTCACCGAGCCGCTGATGCCCGCGGCGACCGCCGAGACCATCGCCGCCGAGACCGGCGCCCAGGTGGAGGTGCTCGACCCGCTGGAGGGCGTCACCGAGGACTCCCCCGGCGACGACTACCCGTCGATCATGCGGGGCAACCTGGAGGCGCTGACCACCGCGCTGTCCTGCTCCTGATCCCCGCCCCGTCCCACCGCACCGGCCCCGTCGACCCGGGCCCCCGCCCCGGCCGACGGGGCCGACGCGTGTCCGCTCCCTTCCCGTGCCGCCCTCCCGCCGGGCGGGGGTCCGCGCCTCCCGCGCACCCGCGCCCCCACGGCCCGGAACGACCGCGTGTTCTCGATCCCCTGTTCCCCCTGTCAGGGGGAGCCGCGTGTCCTAACCGCCTTTGCCTCCCGGCCGAAACACCCCCGGGACACGTGGGCGCAACACACGGGCAGGCCATGGGTTACATGGCGCTTACATACCACCAAACCTCCGGACAGGTGGCGGGGGTCACGCTATGCTTGTGAACGTGTCGGTGCTGATGCACGTGCATGTGGCGGTGCATTAGCACGGACGTTCCCCTCGACGAAAAAAGGAGCAGCATGACCGCACACAACGGCATCCCCGCGACCCAGCTCACCGAGGCGGCCTGGCAGAAGGCCCGGCGCAGCAACTCGCAGGGTGCCTGCGTCGAGATGGCCCGCCTCGGCGACGGCTCCATCGCCGTACGCAATTCGCGGTTCCCGTCCGGACCGGCGCTGGTCTACACCCAGGAGGAGATCGACTGCCTCATCCTGGGCGCCAAGGACGGGGACTTCGACAACCTGCTCAGCTAGGGCCTCTCGTCCCGTCGGACGCGTTCTGCCCCGACGCACACAGGAGGGGTTACCGCTCGGCGGTGACCCCTTCCTCGGGCACCGCCCCGATCGCCGTGCCCCGGCCGCTCCGCGACCGCGGGGCCGTCCGTGTGCGCGCACGTGCCCCGAAACCCGGAAAGGCCCGCCTCGGCGAGCCTCTCGTATCCCTGGGAGCGTGTTCGGGGTCCCCTCCTCCCGTCCCACGCCGCTGGTCAGCCGGTTTCCTTGTCCAGGTCCTCCAACATCTGCTCCAGCAGTTCCAGCGTCTCGTCCGGCGTGGCCGCGGCGACGCTGAGCCGGGTCATGGCCTTGGTGTAGGCCTCCACCACCGGCCTGCGGTCGATGATCTCGCCGTCGGTGAGCTGCTCCAGGTAGACCATGTCCGCGAGCTCGAACTCCGAGTAGCGCAGGAGCGTGAACGACCCCGCCTCGGCCGCGTGCGCGCCCACCGCGAAGGGGACGATCTGGAGCGTGATGTTGTCGTACTCCTTGCTGAGCTGGATGAGCCACTCCAGCTGGCCGCGCATGATCTCGCGCCCGGCCTCCGGACCGCCGATGGGTCTGCGGACCGCCGCCTCGTCGAGGATCACCCACATGCGCATGCTCGTGTCGGTGCGCAGGCGCCGCTGTCTCTTGAGTCTGGCGTCGACGCGCTGCTCGGTGACCTCGTCGGTCTCCACGCCGCCGGAGATGACCGCCCGCGCGTACTCCTCGGTCTGGAGCAGCCCCGGAACGAACTGGGACTCGTAGATGCGGATGTGGTCGGCGGCCTCCTCGAAGCCGACGTAGCGGATGAACCACTTGTGCAGTGACTCCCCGTACTCCTTCCACCAACCGGGCTTGTTGGATTCGCGCGCGACTTCGAGGATTTCCCTGATCCTCTTGCGGTCGGAGACCCCGTACATCTTGAGGAGGTCCTCGATATCGCGCAGCTTGAAACCGACCCGGCCGAGTTCCATACGGCTGATCTTCGACGCCGATGCCCGAATCTTGTTCCCGGCATCCTCTCGGCTGATACCACGCGCTTCGCGAAGCTGGCGCAGCTCGTGCCCGATCAGCATGCGGCGCACAGTGGGGCCGCTCCCCTGGCGCAATCGAGCGATATCCACGTTCGCCGCCTCTCCCTCATTCCTCGCACAAGGGTATCCGTGCGAAGGGACACCTTTGCCGTGCGGACAAGACACTACAGGTACACGATAGAACGATAGAGCAGTGGTGCCTTCGCCTCGCTGGCGGATCCCCGGCACCTCCGGGGAGGGCCCCGCCGCCGGGAGTGATCCGGCGCGGCCCCCGGCGGGAACCCCGGGACTCACACGAATTGCGCCCAAACGAACTTTCCACCGGGCGGCGTGGGAATCACACCCCACTCTCGCGCGAAAGCACTCACCAAGGCAAGCCCCCGACCGCCCTCCAGGTCGAGATCGGTTTCCCTTCTCTCCGGCAGCCGGTCTCCACCGTCACGAACCGCACAGATGAATTCACTGCCGCTGCGCATGAGCGAGAGCTGAATACCGCCCTCGCTCTGCCCTGTCAAGGGCAGAGGGCCGCCGTGCCGGAGCGCATTGGTGACCAATTCCGAAACGACCACCGCGACATCGCTGGACAAGTAGTGCATCTCCCATTCGTGGAGAAGCGCCTCGGAAATCTCGCGCGCTGCCCCCACCGAGTGGGGGCGCGGCTCGAAGCTCCACGTGACGGCGTCGTGCCGGTCCCCGCAGACGGGGGTGTTCCAGCGGCGGGAACCGTGCGTCAGGACCCTGAGCCACCAGCCACCGGCCGGGTCGGCCACCGCCTCAGCGCACTCCATGCCTTCCACTCCTCCCTGACGCACCGCTGTGTGGGCGTCGGTGACACGGCCGGGGCGGGCCGTGTCGGCGTGCAGGTCGGGCGCGTGCCGCTGCACGACTCGAATGCACGTGCATCTTCGTCTTGCAGGCAATCGTAGGCCAAGCCCCGACGTTGTGCAGGCAAACGCGGAGACGACTTCGGCCGACCCGTGAAGCGGGTAGTCGCGAATCCGCCCGCCCGCGGGCGGTCCGGCCCCGGACACACCCCGTCCACCTACCGACCGGTTGGCATGTGGATAGGATCTCCTCGCGCCCACCACGCGAACTCTTGGAGGTAATCCCATGTCACCAACGCCCCGTGTGGCCGTCGTGACCGGTGCGGCCCGTGGGATCGGTGCCGCAGTCGCTGAGCGCCTGGCGCGCGAGGGCCGCTCCGTCGCCGTGCTGGACCTGAGGGAGTCCGACGCCCAGGAGGTCGTCGACCGCGTCACCGCCGCGGGCGGCACCGCCCTGGCCGTGGGCTGCGACGTGTCCGACCCAGACCAGGTGACCGCCGCCGTCGACACCGTGGCCGAGCGCCTGGGGCCGCCCGCGATCCTGGTGAACAACGCGGGTGTCCTGCGCGACAACCTGCTGTTCAAGATGTCCGTGGAGGACTGGGACACCGTGATGAACGTGCACCTGCGGGGCTCGTTCCTGATGAGCAGGGCCGCCCAGGCCCACATGACCTCGGGCGGCTGGGGCCGGATCGTCAACCTGTCCAGCTCCTCCGCGCTGGGCAACCGGGGCCAGGCCAACTACTCGGCGGCCAAGGCCGGGCTCCAGGGGTTCACCAAGACCCTGGCGATCGAGCTGGGCAAGTTCGGCGTGACCTGCAACGCGGTCGCGCCCGGCTTCATCGAGACCGCCATGACCAGGGCGACCGCGGAGCGCATCGGCGTCGAGTACGAGGACATGAAGGCCTTCAAGGAGGCCGAGATCCCGGTGCGCCGGGTGGGCGTGCCCGAGGACATCGCCAACGCCGTCGCCTTCCTCACCGGCGAGGAGGCCGGGTTCGTGTCGGGCCAGGTCCTCTACGTCGCCGGCGGGCCGCTGGACTAGTCGGCCGCGCGACCCCCGTGCGCCCCGTCCGGAACCCTCCGGGCGGGGCGCGCGTGTGCGCGGGCCGGGGGCCGGGACGGTCACCCGTCCGGGTCCCCGGCGGCGCGGGCCTCCTCCATCGCCGCCGTGACCGTGGTCGCCAGTTCCTCCACCAGGGCGACGCCGGTGGTGTAGTCGGGGCTGCCGTCGGTCAGGACCGCGATCAGGTACTCGCGGCCGGGTCCGGCCACGTAGCCGACGCTGTTGACGTTCCACAGGCCGCCGTTGGCCTCGCGCGGGGTCCACCCGTTCTTGAGGCCGACGGTGTCGTCGGGGCCGGCGCTGGCCGAGACCCCCCAGGACTGCTCGGCGGCGACGGACTCCATCAGCCCGCGCGCGTAGGCCCGGTCCTCCTCCGCCAGCGGGCTCCCGTCGCAGTACAGGGCCCGCAGCAGCCGCACCTGGTCGGCGGCGGTGGTCATGGTGGCGCCCCACCTGCCGCCGGGGTGGGGGACGGTGTTGGTGAAACCCAGGGTCTCGGTGCCCTCGACGAAGCCGTCGGTGAACCCGATCCGCGAGTACAGGCCGTCGGTGACCTCGTTGTCGCTGTGGCGGATCATGGCCGAGACCTGCGAGCGCTCGGCCCCGGTGAGGTCGCGGCCCTCCTCCTCGGCACGCAGCAGCAGCATGGTGAGGATGGTCAGCTTGGCCACGCTCGCGGTGGGGAACCGCCGGTTGGCGCCGTGGCTGAAGGTGGCCCCGGTGCGCAGGTCCTGCACGGCGACCGCGAAGTCGGCCGGGTGCTCCTCCCCGATCGCCCCGACGCGCGCGGTGAGTTCCTCGCGCTGGGCGGGGGTGAGCCCCTGCCCTCCGGTGGCGGGCGCGCCGACGGGCGCGAAGGGCACCAGGGGGAACGCGTCCTCGGAGACCAGGGAGCGGAACAGCGCGGGGTCCGGGCGGGGCGGCGCGGCCCCTGAGGCCGAGGTGGCGCCGGGCAGGGTGAAGGCCAGGATCACCGCGAGGACGGCCGCCACGACGGCGACGGACCGGGCTCGGGTGTCGGCGGGGGAATGCCGGGGCACGGTATCACCGGTTCGCTGACACGCGGATGGGCTGGGTTACCGACATTATCCAGTGAAATGTCGCGAATACGAACATCTCGATACCGAATCGGTACCCGGTTCCCTCTTTTCGTCCGTCCCGGCGGGCGAATCCTCAGCCGCGGGTGTCCTCGTCGATACCGCGGGCCACCAGGGCCTCCCCCGTCGCGTCGGCCATCCGCAGGAGCTGGACAATGACCGGGACCACGAGCAGGTGGGGACGGCCGGACAGCCCCCGCGCGCGGTAGGCCTCGCGTGCGGCCTGCCAGGCGGAGGCAGCCATCGGGATGGAGCGGACGGTGAGCGCCAGGACGAGGGCGATCCGGTCGGGGTTGGCGCCGACGTGCCTGAGCGGGCGGGCCATGCGCTCGAAGAGGTCGAGCATCGCGCGCACGCGGGTGGTGAGCGTGACGAGGTTGGCGAACAGGACGAGCGCGGCCAGCTGCGCGCACAGGCGCAGGGCCGTCTGCCAGTCCGCGAACAGGACCTGGAACAGGCCGATGGCCAGCAGGAACGGCGACAGCGCGCGCAGTGCGGACCAGGCCCGCCCCAGCGGGAGACCGGCCAGCGGGTACAGCGCGAGCGCGGCGGCCAGGGCGCCGACGGCGACCCGGGGGTCCGCCCAGACGACGAGGCCGACACCGGCCAGCAGCAGCGCGAGGAGCTTGGCCCCGGCCGGGATCCGGTACAGGAACCCGGTGCCGGGGACGTAGAGGCCGACCGTGCTCACCGCTCGTCCATGAGTTTGGTGTAGTGGCGCACGGCGTCGCCGGGAACGCCGTCGAAGACCACCCGCCCCGCGTCCATGACCAGCACCCGGTCGAAGCCGTCGAGCAGGTCGAGGTCGTGGGTGAACAGGACGACCTGCTGCTCCAGACCGTCCAGGGTCCGGTGCACCGTGCGGGTGTTGCGCAGGTCGAGCAGGGTGGTGGGCTCGTCGCAGACCAGCACCTCGGGCTCGGTGACCAGTACCGAGGCCAGGGCCAGGAGCTGCTTCTGCCCTCCCGAGAGCAGGTGGCCGGGGTGGTCGCGGTGGCCGTCGAGGCCGTAGCGGACCAGGGCCGATTCCACCCGGCGGGCGGTCTCCTCGCGGCCCAGCTTCAGGGAGCGCAGGCCGATCTCCACGTCCTCGGCCACGGTGGGCATGATGATCTGGTTGGCGGCGTCGGAGAAGACGAAGCCGACCCGGCGCCGGATCCGCTTGGCGTGGCGACGGGTGTCCCACTCCCCCAGCGTGACACGGCCCTCGTCGGGGACGACGAGGCCGTTGAGGGTGCGGGCGAGCGTGGACTTGCCCGATCCGTTCGCCCCGATCACGCCGATGCGGTGTTCGGCGAGGTCGAGGGTGACGTCGCGCAGCACGGCGCGGTCGTCGTAGGAGTGGGAGACGCCCTCCAGGCGCAGCATCAGGATTCCCCGCGGGCGGTGGCGGTCTCCAGGACGGGGCGGCCCGCGGGCGGGATCGGGTAGGCGCGGTAGACGGCGCTGGCGATGAGCGCGGTGACCACGGCCTTGACCAGGTCGCCCGGCAGGAAGGCCACCATGGAGTAGGCGGCGGCCAGGACCCCGTCGCCCATGACGACGGCCATCCAGGGGACGCCGACGGCGTAGATAACGAGGATGCCGCCGACGACGTTGATCCCCAGTCCCGCCCAGAACCGGTAGCGCCCCCGGGTGCCGCGGACCATGAGGTCGGTGAGCAGGCCGATGACCAGCGCGGCGAGGACCCAGCTGACGATGAACCCGGCCGAGGGCCGGGCCAGGACCCCGACGCCGCCCATGCCGCCCGCGAAGAGCGGGAGTCCGGCCAGGCCGAGCACGATGAAGGCCGCCACGGCGAGGGGGCCGCGCTTCCAGCCCAGGAGGCTGGGGGCGAGCATGATGCCCAGGGTCTGGAGGGTGATGGGCACCGGCGAGAACGGCAGCGGGATGGCGACCGTGACGCTGAGGGCGGCGATGAGCCCGGCGAACACGGCGATGAGCGCGAGGTCGCGGGCGGTCAGGCCCCTGTGACGGATGCCGGTCCTGGTCGTGGGCATGGGCGTTTCCCTCGGGAGGTCGTGGAGGCGGATCTTTGCCCATTGTCCGTTATGGCGGTGACCAGGACGAAGGCCGGGGCGCACAGTTCTGCGGGCCCCGGCCTTGTAGGGGGTCGCCTGAGACGCGTGTCACAGGGCTGGGCTCCCCCCGCCCCGCGCGGCCTCCCCGGAGGGGTCGAGCCCGGGCGACCGGTGCCCCCGGTCGCCCGGTGCCCCCTACCGGTAGCCCGGGGCCGGGTCGTCGGGGTCGTCGGTCTCGTCCGGACGGCCGGGCTCGTCCGGATCCGTGGGCTCATCCGGGTCGTCCGTCTCGTCCGGATCGGTCGGCTCATCCGGATCGGTCGGCTCATCCGGGTCCGTCGGCTCATCCGGATCCGTGGGCTCATCCGGGTCGGTCGGCTCGTCGGGGTCGGTGGGCTCGTCCGGATCGGTCGGCTCATCCGGGTCCGTCGGCTCATCCGGGTCCGTCGGCTCGTCCGCGTCACACGTGGTCAGCTCGGCGTCGAACGGGTGGTAGTGCAGTTCGAAGGACCGGATGACACGCGTGTCGCGCTGGCTCTCACGCGGGCCGCCCAGGTCCTGGGTGAACTCGCGGGCGACCACCGTTCCCTCGATGTTGGCCGAGGAGTAGTGGTTGACCGCGGCGTTCGGGGCGTAGACGGTGCCCTCGATGCTGTCGGTGCCCACGGGGATGGTGACCGTCCGGGCGTCGGAGAAGTTCCACAGGGTGTAGGGGGCCGTGGAGGAGCTCAACCCGGCGCCGGTGGGGCCCTCCCACGTGAAGTCGCCGCCGACGCCCGAGGTGTCGACGTTGATGATCAGCGGGGTGTCCTGGCTGGGCGGGTCGTCGAAGGTCAGCTGGGCGAGCGAGTTCAGTTCCTCGGCGGTGATGTTGAGGACGTTCTGCTCTCCGGGAGTGAGGCTGACGTGCAGGTCCGCCCCCTCGGGGATGGCGTCCGGGTCGATCGGGTCGCCGTTGGGAGTGGTCAGCGTGGCCGTGGTGGAGCAGAGCGCGAACCCGGACGAGTAGGAGCGGAAGGCGGAGAAGGCCTCCTCGAAGTCGATCAGGTCAGGTGCCGGCCCCACCGAGTCGGCGGGCTGCATGGTGCTGAGCTGGACCCGCGGATAGCCCTCGTAACCGGCGCCCTGGGGGACGATCCGGGTGTTGGCCGAGGCGTTGTTGAGGTCGGTGGTGAAGACGTCGGCGTCGTCGAGGTCGCCGATCTTGACGTAGGCGCCCGTGGGGATGCTGAGCACGCCCTGCGGGTCGCTGTCGTCGAAGTCCACCTCGCCCTGGACCAGCAGCGCCACGGGGTTGTCCTCCCCCGGGGCGGTGAAGGTGCCGTCGTTGTGGATGCGCACCCGGTAGTCGCGGCCGAAGGACAGGTCGCCGCCGACCGCGATCGGGCCCTCGGACTCGGTTCCGGCCAGGTAGGTGTCGCCCTCGGAGATGGCGTTGAAGCCGAGTGCGGGGGCGACGGGGTTGACCGTGACCGCCGCGGCGGCGGGGGCCGGGGCCCACCAGCCCCGGAACCCCGGCGCAGCCGACATGGTGCCCGCGGCCAGGGCCAGGGTGGCGGCCGTGACCAGGAAGGTCCGGCCCGCTCCCCTGGCGGCCGACCGGCGTGCGTGCTGTGCGTTAGCAATCATGCACACATTGTGACTATGCCATGACCTGGAAGTGGGAAGGCACGACGGGGGCGAGGAGGAAACGTCAGCGGTTCCCCATCGGCGGGTACGGGGCCGGTCCGTCCGGGGCGCCCGTCCGACCACGGCCGGTGGTCCCCTGCGGCTCACGGTCCGGACTCGTCCCGGGGCTGCCGCCGAAGCCCGGGCCGCGGGCCTCCCGGAACTGGCCGAACGCGGCGCCCGGCGGAAGGCGGTGGACGGTAGGCGGTGACGGCTGTGGCCCGGGAACCGTTCGTTTCCGGGCCACGGTCGACGCTCAGGGGCGGGCGGAGCGCCGCGCGCGTCTGGGGGACGCCGTGTCAGTCCCGGGTTCCCCCGGCGCGGCGGATGCGGGTGATCGGGACCGGGAGCACGCACACGGGGACGGGCAGGCGCAGCCGGTGGCCGGTGTCGGCGGGGACGCCCGTGTCGGGGTCCAGGAGCAGTGCGGCCAGCGAGTCGCCGTTCTGGGCGGCCACGACCAGGTGGTCTGGCTCGTCGCGGTGTCCGCGAACAACGGTGAAGTTGCGCGGCCACGGCCCTCCGGCCGGGGTGTCGGCGACGTGCTCCAGGCGGGCGCCGCCGTCGCGGACGGCGAAGGTGGCGATCGTGTCCGCGCCCCGGTTGGAGACGTAGACGTGGTCGCCGTTGGTGAGGATCTCGGCGGGGAAGTTCGCGCCCGCGGCCTCCTCACCGGTGGCCTCGACGGAGCCCAGGTGCTCGGCGGTGCCGGTGCCCGGGTTCCAGCGCAGGACGTGCACGCGCGAGTCCAGCTCGCCCGCCACGTAGAGGTACTCGCCGAGGACGGCCGTGTGCCGGGGCCCGGTGCCCGGCGGCAGGGCGACGGCGCCGACCTCCGCGCCGCCGCGCAGGACGCGCAGCTCGTCGGTGCCCAGGTCGGCCACCAGCAGGTGACGGTCGTCGGGGGCGGCGGCGCTGTGCGCGTGCGGCCCCTCCTGGCGGTCGGTGACCGGGCCGCTTCCGGAGTGCGCGAGTTCCGCGACCGTCTCGTCGGGGGAGCCGTCCCCGGCCAGGGCGTACAGCGTGGCCACTCCGTTGGCGTAGTTGGTCACCGCCAGTTCGGAGCCGCGCGCGAGCACGTGGCAGGGCGATCCGCCGCCGGTCGGGGCCTGGCCCAGTTCGGTGAGCCCGGCGCCGCCGTCGATCCGGAAGGCGGTGACGGCGCCCTTCTCGCGCTCGTTGACCGCGTACACCGTGGGCGGGTCCTCGCGGAAGGCGAGGAAGGAGGGGCCCGGCGTGCGGGCGGCGGTGCCGCCGTCGGTCATCTCGCCGGTCATGGGGTCGAACCAGACGCGGTAGATCCCCTCGCCCTCCCCGGGCGGGTCGGAGTCGGGGGTGTAGGTGCCCACCAGCAGGAGCCGCTTGCCGTCCACCGAGCTGTCCGCCGATTCGCCCACCGGGAACCCCGTTCTCATCGCACATGTACCGAAGGTGGTCTACACCACCAGCGGCATGCTATCGCCCGGCGTGCCTGTTCCGCCTTGGCCCTGGTGCCCTGGTACCGGCTCGGATTGTCGAACTCTCCTTCCCTCCGCACCCGAGGCTAGGCTTGTCAGGACCTGAGTTCATGGACCGCGTGCAAGCGCACGGTCCGCGACCGTTCGTGGCCGGGCGGTCGGGCGCCCCGAGGAGAAGCGAATGACAGCTGAACCGGTCGACCCGGGCCAGACGGCGGCTGAGTTGGCCGAGGCGTTGGCCGACCGCGGACTGGTCCTGGTGAGCGCCGCGTATCTGGAAGAGTTGGCGGACACCGCTGACAGCGCGGTGATCAATGCCCGCACCGATGAAGGGACCGTGCCCTTCCGGGTCGAGGACTACGCGTGAGCCGCTACGCGATCGAGATCAAGGCCTCGGCCCCGCAAGGAACTGCGCAAGCTCGACGGATCGGTGCGTAAGCGCATCGTCGAAGCCGTAGCGGACCTTGCTGACGATCCGCGCCCAGACAGCTGCAAGAAGCTCAAGGCCAGGGACGGCTACCGCATCCGTGTCGGCGACTACCGGGTGGTCTATACCGTCGATGACGGTCAGATCACCGTGGTTGTCGTCAAAGTCGGTGCCCGAGGTGATGTCTATGACCGATGAGTGTTCGTACCACCGAGCCGTCCTCGGAGCCATCGGGAAGCCCGTGGAACGCGGGCAGACCGTGACGGTCCCCAACCCATGCTTCGACGCCGTGGTGGAGTCCCTCAGCGAGCCCGCCCGGCCGATCAGGGAACTGGCTTCAGCGGTACGCGAGCACCGCACCGTGGTGAGAACGGTTTGACGGCGCCGCCGGAGCTCGGCCCTGGCGGCGCCCCGGCGGGCGCGACCCCTCCTACTTCCGGTCGGCGGCCTTGACGGCCTCGACCGCCTTGAGGATGCGCTTGTCCGAGACCGGGTAGGCCGTGCGCAGTTCCTGCGCGAACAGGCTCACCCGGTACTCCTCCAGCATCCAGCGCAGCTCCGCCACGTCCGGGTCGGCCGCGCGGCCGGGCGGCAGGCCCCCGCGCAGCTTGGCCACGGCCTGGCGCATCTGCTCCACCTTGGACATGTTCACCTGGTCGCGGCGCGGGTTCTCCGGCAGCTTGTCCAGCCGGTACTCCACCCCGCGCAGGTAGCGGTGCAGGTCGTCCAGGCGGGCCGGGCCGGTGCGGGTCACGAACCCCTCGCCCACCAGGTCGCCGAGCTGGCCCTGCACGTCGTTGAGCGAGGGCAGCACGGCCAGCGAGGTGGTCCCCTTGACCTTCTTGGACACCTTGCGCCACAGCACCAGGACGCGCGCGGACTTGTCCAGGATCTCGGCCAGGGTGTCGCCGAGGTCGGCGCGCACCCGGTCGGCGAGCCCGGCGAAGTCCTCGCCGTTCCACACCGGTCCGCCCTCGCGGGCGAGCAGGTGGTCGACGGCGGCCGCCTCGGCGTCGTCGAGCATCCTGCGGATCGAACCGTGCGGGTTGTCGGCCAGGGCCAGCTTGTCGGGGTTGTTGAGTCCCTTGCTCACCACGTTCGCCACGGACGGCACGGTGAGCAGCAGCAGCCGGCGGGTGCCCGCCCACATCGCGGCGCGCTGCTCGGGTCGGGTGTCGAAGATGCGGATCGCGACGCTGTCGCCCTCGTCCACCAGCGCCGGGTAGCCCTTGACCTTGGGCCCCAGCGCCTTGCGCTCCAGGGTCTGCTCCAGCGGGCCGAAGTCCCAGGAGGTCAGACCCTTCTTCTCCACGCCCTTGGCCTCGGCGGAGATCGCCTCGCGCAGGCGCGGTTTGAGCTTGGCGCGCAGCTTCTCCAGGTCCTTGGACTCGGCCAGGGTCCGGCCCCGGTCGTCCACGGCCCGGAAGGTGATGCGCAGGTGGTCGGGCACCCGGTCCAGCTGGAAGTCGCCGGGGGCGATCCGCTCCCCCGCCATCCGGGTCAGCTCGGCGGCCAGCGCCGCGGTGAGCGGCCCCTCGTAGGGGACCAGCCCGGCCAGGGCGCGGGCGGCGTTGTCCGGGACGGGGACGAAGTTGCGGCGCAGCGGCTTGGGCAGCGACCGGATGAGCGCGGTCACCAGTTCGTCGCGCAGTCCGGGGATCTGCCAGTCGAACCCGGTGTCCTCCACCTGGTTGAGGAACTTCACCGGGACGCGCGCGGTGACGCCGTCGGAGTCGCTGCCCGGCTCGAACTGGTAGCTGAGCGGGAAGGTGAACTCGCCCTGGCGCCACACGTCCGGGTAGTCGTCCTCGCTGATCGCCCCCGCGCCCTCGTTGATGAGCTCGTCGCGGGTGAAGTCCAGCAGCTCGGGCTCGGTGCGGCGGGCCTTCTTCCACCAGGAGTCGAAGTGCGCGGCCGAGACCACCGAGTCCGGCAGGCGGGCGTCGTAGAACTGGAACAGCGTCTCGTCGTCCACGACGATGTCGCGGCGCCGGACGCGGTGTTCGAGGTCCTCCACCTCGTCCAGGAGCTTGCGGTTGTCGTGGAAGAAGTGGTGGCGGGTCTCCCAGTCGCCCTCGACCAGGGCGCGGCGGATGAACAGCTCCCGGGACAGCTCGGGGTCGATCCGCCCGTAGGAGACCTTGCGCTGCACGACGATGGGCACGCCGTAGAGGGTGACGCGCTCGAAGGCCATCACGGCGCCGCGCTTGCGCTCCCAGTGCGGCTCGCTGTAGCTGCGCTTGACGATGTCCCCGGCCAGCTCCTCGGCCCACTCGGGTTCGATCCGGGCCACCATGCGGCCCCAGAGCTTGGAGGTCTCCACCAGCTCGGCGACCATCACGTAGCGGGGCTGCTTCTTGAACAGCGCCGAACCGGGGAAGACGGCGAAGCGGGCGCCCCGTCCCCCCAGGTACTCGTGCTTCTCGGGGTCCTTGAGGCCCACGTGCGACAGGAGTCCGGCCAGCAGGGACATGTGCACGCCGCGGGGGTCGGCGGCCTCCTCGCGCGGGTGCGGCACCTCCACGCCCATGGAGCGCAGGACCTGCCTGAGCTGGCCGTGGATGTCCTGCCACTCGCGTACGCGCAGGTAGTTGAGGTACTCCTCGCGGCACAACCTGCGGAACTGGTTACCCGACAGCTCCCGCTGCTTCTCGCGCAGGTGGTTCCACAGGTTGAGGTAGGCCAGGAAGTCCGACTCCTTGTCGGTGAACCTGGCGTGCGCCTGCTGGGCCTGCTGCTGCTTGTCCGTGGGCCGCTCGCGCGGGTCCTGGATGGACAGGGCCGCGGTGATGACCAGGACCTCGCCCAGGACGTCGCGCTCCTCGGCCTCCAGGACCATCCGGCCCAGGCGGGGGTCGATGGGCAGCTGGGCCAGGCGGCGGCCCGTCGGGGTGAGCCTGCGCCTGCCTCCGGACTCGTCGGGGTGCAGGGCGCCCAGTTCGTTGAGGAGGTTGACGCCGTCCTTGATCTGGCGGTGGTCGGGGCCGTCCACGAACGGGAAGGCCGCGACGTCGCCCAGCCCCAGGGCGGCCATCTGGAGGATGACCGAGGCCAGGTTGGTGCGCAGGATCTCGGGGTCGGTGTACTCGGGGCGGGAGAGGAAGTCCTCCTCCGAGTACAGCCGGATGCAGATGCCCTCCGAGACGCGGCCGCAGCGGCCCTTGCGCTGGTTGGCGGAGGCCTGGGAGACCGCCTCGATGGGCAGGCGCTGCACCTTGGTGCGGTGGGAGTACCGGGAGATGCGCGCGGTGCCGGGGTCGATGACGTACTTGATGCCGGGGACGGTCAGGGAGGTCTCGGCGACGTTGGTGGCCAGGACGATGCGCCGTCCGCTGTGCGAGGACCACACGCGTCTCTGCTCGTTCGTGGACAGGCGCGCGTAGAGCGGCAGGACCTCGGTGCCCGGGAGCCTCTTCTTCTCCAGGGCCTCGGCGGTGTCGCGGATCTCGCGCTCGCCGCTGAGGAAGACCAGCACGTCGCCGGGGGCCTCGCGGCCGAGCTCGTCCACGGCGTCCAGGATGGCCTGGGTCTGGTCGCGGTCGGTGCCCCCGCCGGGATTCTTCTCCTCGGGGTCGAGGATCTCCTCGGAGATGGGCCGGTAGCGGACCTCGACCGGGTAGGTGCGCCCGGAGACCTCGACGATGGGGGCGTCGTCGAAGTGGCGGGAGAAGCGCTCGGGGTCGATGGTGGCCGAGGTGATGACGACCTTCAGGTCGGGGCGCCGGGGCAGCAGCTGCTTGAGGTAGCCCAGCAGGAAGTCGACGTTGAGGCTGCGCTCGTGGGCCTCGTCGATGATGAGCGTGTCGTACTGGCGCAGCATGCGGTCGTGCTGGATCTCGGCGAGCAGGATGCCGTCGGTCATCAGCTTGACCAGGGTGCTGTCGCTGGAGGAGTCGGTGAAGCGGACCTTGTAGCCGACCGTCTCGCCCAGCGGGGTGCCGATCTCCTCGGCGATGCGCTCGGCGACGGTGCGGGCGGCCAGCCGCCGGGGCTGGGTGTGACCGATGGTGCCCATGACGCCGCGCCCCAGCTCCAGGCAGATCTTGGGCAGCTGGGTGGTCTTGCCCGAGCCGGTCTCACCGGCGACGATGACGACCTGGTGGTCGCGGATGGCCTCGGCGATGTCGTCGCGCCGGGAGCTGACCGGCAGGGACTCGGGGTAGCTCAGCTCGGGCACGGACTCGCGGCGCAGGTTCACGCGCAGGAGCGCCTCGTCGACGTCCCCGGAGATCTGGGCGGCGACGGAGGCGCGGCGGCGCTCGTCGCCGATCTTGGCCAGGCCGTCGATACGCCGACGGAGCCGGTGGCGGTCCGAGGGCATGAGGTCGCGCAGCCGGGAGCGCAGCGTGTCCGCGGCGGGCGCGGGCGTGGTGGTGCTCATCAGTAGTCAAGGGTAGGAGGGACGGCAACCGGTTTTCGCCGCCGGGTCCGCGCGGTGGGCGCGCGGTCGCGGACGGGCGAAGGGGCGCCGCGGGCACGTACCGGCCAACGCGCGGCGGGCCCGTTCTGTTCCGGGGCGTGCGTCCCGCCGCCGCACGCTGGACGGCGTCCCGGTGGGGCCGGTCCCGGGCGGCTCCGTTTCCACGCGGAGCGGATAAACCACCATTCCCCATGCTTTGTCCCGCCTGGTCACTCCGTCTAGTATCCACCGCATGGCTCATCAGACCGAAATGACCCCCGCCCTTATGGACTACGTGCGCGGCGCCTCCCTGCGCGAGGACGACGTCCTGTCCGAACTGCGCCAGGAAACGTCCGGACTTCCCGGAGGGGAGTCGCTTCAGGTTATGGCGGAGGAGGGACAGCTGCTGGCCCTCCTCGTCCGGCTGGTCGGCGCCCGTTCGGTGCTGGAGATCGGCACCTACACCGGCTACAGCACCCTGTGCATGGCTCGCGCGCTCCCCCCGGGGGGAAAGGTCACCACCTGTGACATCACGGACCGCTGGGCGGAAATAGGCGCCCCCCACTGGAAACGCGCCGGGGTCGAAGACCGCATCGAACTGCGCGTGGGGGACGCCGCGGAAACGCTCTCGGATTTGGCCGGGAAACAGGGCCCGGGCAGTTTCGACATGGTTTTCATCGACGCCGACAAGAAGAACTACCCGGTCTACTACGAGCGGTCGTTCCCGCTGGTGCGCACCGGCGGGCTCATCGTCGTGGACAACACCCTCTTCTCCGGCCGCGTGGCCGACGGGGAGGCGCGGGACCCGGACACGGAGGCGATCCGTGAGCTGAACGCGGCCCTGCACCGCGACGAGAGGGTGGACCTGTCCCTCATGCCCATGGCCGACGGGATCACCCTGGTCCGCAAACGGTAGGGAGGGCGCCGCCGGGTGGCCTCCACCCGGCGGGTCCTCACCCCAGGTCCGCGGCCTCGATCCTGAGCGTGGCGGGGGGTTCGCGGCGCTCGGCCGCCAGGTGCAGCCTCTGGACGCCCTCCTCGGCGGCCCCGGCCACCGCCCCGGAGCACGGGCAGGGGTCGTCGGTGAATCCGGCGAACCGGTAGGCGATCTCCATCATCCGGTTGCGATCCGTGGGCCGAAAGTCCGCGACGAGGTGCCTCCCCCCGCGCGCGGCCTGGTCGACCAGCCAGTTCAGGATCGCGGCGCCCGCACCGAAGGAGACCACCCGGCAGGAGGTCGCCAGCAGTTTCAGGTGCCACACCTCCGGGTGCCTCTCCAGGAGCACCACTCCGACGGCCCCGTGGGGGCCGAAGCGGTCCGTGAGGGTGACGACCAGCACCTCGTGCCCGGAATCCGACAGCAGCCCGCGCAGGGCGGCGTCGGAGTAGTGCACGCCGGTGGCGTTCATCTGGCTGGTGCGCACGGTCAGTTCCTCGACCCGGGACAGGTCCTCCTCACCGGCCCTTCCGATGCCCATCACCAGGTCCAGGGAGCGCAGGAACTCCTCGTCGGGGCCGGTGAAGTCCGTCCGCGCCTCCTCGCGCGCGAACCCCGCCTGGTACATCGTGCGCCTGCGCCGCGCGTCCACGGTGACCACGGGCGGGCTGAACTCCGGCAGCTCCGGCAGGGACGCGGCCTGCTCCGCCGTGTAGCAGCGGACCTCGGGGAGGGAGAACTCGACCTCGGCGCGTTCGGCGGGCTGGTCGTCGACGAAGGCGACCGCCCCGTGGGCGAAGTTCAGCCGGTCCGCGATGGCCCGTACCGACTGCGACTTGGGGCCCCAGCCGATGCGGGGCAGCACGAGGTACTCGGCCACTCCCAGCTTCTCCAGCCAGGCCCAGGCCATGTCGTGGTCGTTCTTGCTCGCGACCGCCTGGAGGATGCCGCGGGAGTCCAGCTCGACCACCACGTCGCGGAGCTCCTCGGCCAGGACCGGTTCGTCCCCCTCCAGGATGGTCCCCCGCCACAACGTGTTGTCGAGGTCCCACACCAGGCACTTCACCAGCGCCGGATCGCGGCTCTGCGTGTCTGTGCTCACCGTTGCTCCTCCTCTTCGCTTCGGGAATGGTTCAGTCGGCGGTGGCAAGGGCGTGGTCGGCCAGGAGGAGTGTGCACATCTCGCTGCTGCCCTCGATGATCTCCATCATCCGGGCGTCCCGGTGGGCGCGCGCCACGGTGTGGCCGTCGCGGGCCCCCGCGGACGCCAGGACCTGCAGCGCCGCACTCGCGCCGGAGACGGCGTGGGTGGCGCTGACGTGCTTGGCCAGCACGGTGGCGGTGACCATGTCCGGCGAACCGGCCTCCCAGCGGCCGCTGGCGTGCTCGCACGCGCGGGTGGCGATCTGTTCGGCGGTGTAGATCTCGGCCAGGTGGCGCGCGACCAGCTGGTGCCGGGCGATCGGGACGCCGAACTGTTCGCGGGTACGGGCGTGCCGGGCCGCCTCGGACAGGCAGGCGCGCAGGATGCCCACGCACCCCCAGGCCACCGACATGCGGCCGTGCGCCAGGGCGGCCGTGACCAGGAACGGCAGGGGGAGCCCGCCGCCGCCGAGCACGGCGTCGGCCGACACTCGCACACCGTCGAAGGTGATGTCGGCGTGCCCGGCGGCCCGGCAGCCCAGGGGGTCGGAGATCCTCTCGACGGTGACGCCGGGGGCGTCGGCGGGAACGACGACCGCGGCCGCCGCGTCCCCGAACCGGCCGAACACCAGGAGCATGTCGGCGTAGGCGGACGTGGTGATCCACGACTTGCGCCCGTCGACCACCACCGTGTCCCCCTCGGCCCGGATGGTGGTCGCCATGGCCGAGAGGTCGCTGCCCGCGCCGGGCTCGCTGAAGGCGGCCGCAGCGATCCGCCCGCCCGTCAGGAGCGGCAGGTAGCGGTCGCGCTGGTCCTCGTTCCCGAGCCGCTCGATGCTGCCCGCCACCATCTGCTGCGAGGTCATGACGCTGCGCACGGAGCTGCACAGGCTGCCCACGTGCGCGGTGAGCTCCCCGCCCTCACGGCTGTCCAGCCCCAGGCCGCCGTACCGGGAGGGGACCTGCGGGCACAGCAGACCGCCGGAGGCGAGTTCGCGCAGCACCGGTCCGGGCAGCTCCCCGGAGCGGTCCCACGCGTCGGCACGGTCCCCGACGACCTCGCTGACCCGTGCCGCGAGGGCCGTCACGTCGTCAGCCATCGGTGTCCTCGTCGGCCTTCAGGCGCCGGACCAGGGCGGCCATGGTCCGGACCGTGCGGAAGTTGTCGAGTTTCAGGTCGCCGCCGCGGATGGAGACCCCGTGGGCCTGCTCCAGGTGCACGACGAGTTCCATGGCGAACATCGACGACAGGCCGCCGGTGGCGAACAGGTCGACGTCCTCGTCCCACGACGCCCGGGTCCGGCCCTCCAGGAAGGTGATGAGGTCGGCCTCGATCTCCCCGTGGCTCCGGGGTGTCTGTGCGGGCGTGGTCATGACAGTTGCTCCGTCCGTTCGTAGGTGAAGAAACCGCGGCCGCTCTTACGGCCGTGGTCTCCCGCCCCGACCTTCTCCAGGAGGAGGTCGCAGGGGCGGCAGCGCTCGTCGCCGGTGCGTTCGTGCAGGACCCACAGGGAGTCGACGAGGTTGTCCAGGCCGATCATGTCCGCGGTCCGCAGCGGCCCCGTCCGGTGGCCGAGGCAGCCGACCATGAGCGCGTCGACGTCCTCCGCGCTGGCGGTGCCCTCCTGGACCACCCGGGCGGCGTCGTTGATCATCGGGTGCAGCAGGCGGCTGGTGACGAACCCCGGCGCGTCGGACACGGTGACGGACTCCCGGCGCAGCGTGCGCAGCAGGCCGTCGAGGGCGTCCAGCGTGTGCCGCGAGGTCCGCGGTCCCCTGATGACCTCCACCGTGCGGATCAGGTAGGGCGGGTTCATGAAGTGGGTGCCCACCACCTCGTCGGGGCGGGGGTGGTGTCCGGCGAGGTGGTCCACGGGGATGGACGAGGTGTTGGTGATCAGGACCGTGCCCGGCTTGGTCCTGGCGCCCACCTCCGTGAGGAGAGCGGCCTTGGTGTCCTCGTCCTCGGTGACGGCCTCGATGACGACCGTGGCCTCGGCCGCGGAGTCCAGTGAGGTGGTGGTGTCGAGCGCGCCGGGGCGCACCCCCTCCGGTGCGGCCCCCATCAGCTGGGCGACGCGCCCGTGGTACGCGATCCTGTCGCGCGCCCCGTCGAGGGCGGCCGGGTCGACGTCGACCAGCGTCACGGGCACGCCGTGGCCGAGCGCGAGGGAGGTGATCCCGGCGCCCATGGTGCCGGCTCCGATCACCGTGATCCGGTGCCCGCCCGGGCTCGGCGGTGCCTCCTGCGTGGGCATCAGGGCCTCCTGTCTTCTGTACGGGGTACCGCCGGGGGAGACGGTACGCGGGTGCGGGGAGGTCCGTTCACAGACCGCGCTCCGACAACCAGTCGTGCAGCACCCGGGCGACGATGTCGGCGTGGTCCTCCAACATCGTGAAGTGGTCGCCGGGAACGGTGATCCGCTCGTGCGGGGGCGCCCAGCTGAACGGGGGGATGGGGGCTCCGTCCCGGTCGGTGATGGGGTCCTCCGGCCGCAGGACCACCGAGGGCGCCGCGACGGCCCCGAGGCCTACGTCGGCGAACAGCCGCATGTAACGTCCCATCGCGGTGAGGCGGGCGCTGTCGACGATGCCCAGGGCGCCGCCGCGCTGGAGCATCTGGGCCTCCGTGGTCGGCAGGACCGCCTCGTCGTCCGGGTGCGGCGGGTCCAGCAGCGCCAGGGCCGCCGGGCGCACACCGCGCTCCTCCAGGAGTGCGGCCACGGCGTGCGCGACCGGTCCCCCGGAGGAACGGGAGACGAGGACGAAGGGGCGCCCGTCGGCGCAGCGGGCGACGGCGTCGGCCTGCGCCGACAGGGCCGCCGCCAGCGTGTCCGGGAGCGGCTCCCCGTCCCGGAAACCCGGGTGGGGGACGACCTTGACCTCCCGCAGACCGCGTACGCCGCCGGCGAACCTGGCGAACTCCTGGGGTCCGGAGGCCAGGACGATGGACGGCAGGCACACCAGGACGGAGGAGTCGGCCTCCTTGCTCGACAGCACGACCGGGCCGCGGGCGCTGACGTAGCCCTCCGCCTCGGAGAAGGCGGGACGCACCAGCCCCGCCGTGTCCAGCAGCCGCATGCCCTCCGCGGTCCTGCCCTGGCGGCAGAACTCCTCGAAGAGCGCGACCAGGCTGTCCGGCGTCCCCCGCCCGTCCGCCTCGGGAGCCCCCGCCGCCTCGCGCGGCCGAGGGGCCGACTGGTCCGGGGCGGGCAGACTCTCCAGGAGGAAACCCGCCACGGCCGTGGGCGTGGGGTACTTGAACGCCAGCCCGGCGGGAAGGCGCAGTCCGGTCAGGGAGCGGAGCTGGTTGCGGAGCTCGACCGCGGTGAGCGAGTCGAAGCCGATCTCCAGGAAGTCCCGGTCGACCGGCACGTCCTGCGGGGCGGAGTGCCCGAGCACCTCGGCCGTGGCCTCCCGTACGAGGTCCAGGACCAGCTGTCCGCGCTGTTCGGTGTCCGCCCCGGCCAGACGGCGGCGCAGGTCCCCGGAGTCGGCCGTCAGCCCCGCCGCCCTGCGGCGCGGCCGGCGCACCAGCGCGCGCAGCATCGTCGGGACGTCGGCGCCCCTCATGCTCCGCTGGGACATCCCCGCGACGTCCAGCGGCACCGCCAGGAGGTGGGCCGCGTCCGAGGCCAGGGCCTCCTCGAAGAGCGCCTTCCCCCGCTCGGTGGCGATCTGTTCGCTCATGCCCATCCGCGCGTACCTGTGCAGGTCGGTGTCGTCCAACCGCACAGTGAGCTGGCTGCGCTCGGCCCACATGCCCCATCCGATGGTGGTGGCGGGCAGGCCCTGGGCGCGGCGCCGGTGCGCCAGGGCGTCGAGGTAGACGTTGGCCGCGGCGTAGTTGGCCTGGCCGGGGTTGCCCAGCGTGCTGGCCGCCGAGGAGAACAGGACGAACTCCCGCAGGTCCAAGTCGCGCGTCAGCTCGTGCAGGTTCAAGGAGGCGTCGACCTTGGGCCGCATCACGTGGTCGACGTGTTCCCTGGTGAGCGCGGTGAAGACGGCTCCGCCGACGGTGCCGGCGATGTGGACGACCGACCTCAGCGGCCGGTCCTCGGGGACCGAGGCGATGACCTCGCGCAGGGCGTCGCGGTCGGCGGTGTCGCAGGCGGCGAAGGACAGGGTGGCCCCGAGTCCGGCCAGGTCGGCCTGGAGTTCGGGGCTGGTGCCCTCCCGTCCGCTGCGGCTGACCAGGAGCAGGTGTCGTGCTCCGCACTCGGCGGCCAGGTGGCGGACGATCACGCTGCCGACCGTTCCGTTGGCGCCGGTGACGAGCACGGTCCCGTCCGATCCCAGGTCCGGCGACCGCCCCTCCCGCGGCGCGGCGCGGTCCAGCCTCGGGACGAGTACCGTGCCGCCGCGGACGGCGGCCTGGGGTTCCCCTCCGTCCAGTACCGCCGCCAGGGCCGTCGGCGCGGACCCCGTGTCGTCCACGTCGACGATGGAGCACCTGCCGGGGAACTCCATCTGCACGGTGCGGGCCAGCCCCCACAGGGGCGCGTGGTCCAGGTCCGGGACGTGGTCGCCCTCCGCCGCGCTGACGGCGCCCCGCGTGAGCAGGACCAGGGGGAGGTCCTCGCAGCGTTCGTCGAGCAGCCAGCCCTGGAGCCGGTCCAGCGCCCGGTAGGTGGCGGTGTAGGCGGCCTCGGCGGTGTCCTCGGGATCGGTGGCCGCGCACGGCACGACCACGGCGGACGGAACGGGGTCCCCGGCCGCCAGGGCCGCGTGGAGCGCGTCGGCGTCCCGGTGGGACCGGACCGGGTGGCCCGCCGCCGCGAGGACGTCCGCGACGCCCAGGGGGTCGGGCCCCACGATCGCGAGGGGCCGGGGGCCGTCGGCGGACGCGGGCGCGCCGGTGGGTTCGGACCACGTGACGCGGAACAGGTCGTCCCCTCCCCCGCGGGTGGCCGCCGCCAGCTGCTGGGGGCTGATGGGACGTATGACCAGGGAGCCGACGGAGGCGACGGGTCGGCCCGAGGGGTCGGTGAGCTCCAGGGAGACCGAGTCCTGTTCCGTCTGGGACAGGCGGACCCTGACGTGTGCGGCCCCGGTGGCGTGGAGGGTGACGTCGGACCAGGCGAAGGGGAGGCCGGCCGCCTCGGCGAGGCTCGGGCCGCCGGCGGGGGCGGAGGTGTGCGGAAGCGCGAGGGGGTGCTGCGAGGAGTCCATCAGCGCCGGGTGCACGCCGAACCGGGCGGCGTCGGCCCGCGCGCCCTCCGGCAGCCGGACCTCCGCGTACAGGTCGTCCCCGTCCCGCCACACCGCACGCATGCTGCTGAAGACCGGCCCGAAGGCGTTGCCCATCTCGGCGATGCGGGGGTAGAAGTCGTCCACCGGCACCGGGACGGCGCCCTTCGGCGGCCAGGACGCGTCCTGCTTCGGCGCCCCGTGCTCCGGCCGGGGCCGGGTGACCTGGCCGCTCGCGTGCTGGGTCCAGGGGCCGTCGTCGCCGCCTCCGGGTCGGGAGTGCACGGTGAGCGGTCTGGCGCCGTTGGCGTCCGGCGGGCCGACCCTGAGCTGGAGCTGTACGCCCCCTCGGGTCGGGAGCCGCAGCGGGGTGTGCAGGACCAGTTCCTCCACGCGCGGGCACCCGACGCGTTCGCCGACGTGCAGGGCGAGTTCGAGGAAGGCGGTCCCGGGAACCAGGACCATGTCCAGCACGACGTGGTCGGCCAGCCAGGGGTGGCTTTCCAGGCCGATCCGGCCCGTGAACAGGTACTCGTCGCCGGACGCGAGGGAGACCGCGGCGCCGAGCATGGGGTGGTCGGCCCCGTTGAGGCCCGCACGGGTGACGTCCGCGCCCTCGGCCCCGTCGACGGCCCAGTGGTGGCGGTGCTGGAAGGCGTAGGTCGGCAGGTCCACCTTCCGGCGTCCGCCGAACAGCCGGGACCAGTCCACCGCGACGCCGTGCGCGTGCGCCTGCGCGAGCGAGGCGAGGAAGCGCTCGGGCCCTCCCTCGTCGCGGCGCAGGGTGCCCAGGGCCACGGCGCCGTCGGCGCCCGCCTCCTGGCAGGTCTCCTGGACGGCCGTGCCGAGCACCGGGTGCGGGGACACCTCCAGGAACGTGCCGTGTCCGTCGCGGAGCAGCGCGCCGACGGTCTCCTCGAAGCGGACCTGATGGCGCAGGCCCCGGTACCAGTAGTCGGCGTCCATGGGTGTGTCGCCGAGGGGGCCGCCCGTCAGGGAGGAGTAGACCGGGACGTCCGGCCGCCGGGGGACGACACCGGCCAGGGCGGTGAGGACCCTGTCCCGGAGCCGCTCCACGTGCGGTGTGTGGGAGGCGTACTCGACCGGGACGAGACGTGCGTGCACGCCCCGGGTCTCGTACTCCTTCACCAGGCTCCGCACCGCCTCCGGCTCTCCCGCGACGACGGTGGAGGCGGGGCCGTTGACGACGGCGACGTGTACCCGGCCGCCGAACTCGGCCACGCGCTCGCCCAACTCCTCGGCGCCGAGTGCGATCGAGGCCATCGCCCCGGTGCCGGCGAGTTCCAGGACCGCCCGGCTCCGCAGCGCCACGACCCTGGCCGCGTCGTCGAGCGAGAGCGCCCCGGCCACGCACGCCGCCGCGATCTCCCCCTGGGAGTGGCCGACCACGGCGGAGGGCTCGACGCCGAGGGACCGCCACAGCGCGGCGAGCGAGACCATCACCGCCCACAGCGCCGGTTGCGCGACGTCGTCGCGGTCCAGGGCCGCGGCTCCCTCCTCCTGTCCGAGCACGGCCGCGAGCGACCAGTCCACGAACGGGGACAGCGCACGCTCGCAGTCGGCCATCGTCCGGGCGAAGACGGGGGAGGCGGCCATCAGGTCGACGGCCATGCCCTTCCACTGGGAGCCCTGGCCGGGGAAGACGAACACGGCGCGCTCCCGGGCGGCGGTGCCCCGGTGGACGCCGTCGTCCGGGGCGGCCCTGCCGATGGCGTCCAGGCCCCGGAGGAGGCCCTCCCGGTCCCGCGCCGTCACCACCGCCCTGTGCTCGAACTCCGAGCGGGTGGCGGCCAGGGACCATCCGACGTCGGCGGGGTCGAGTCCGGGACGCATCGCGAGGTGGTCGTGCAGGCGGGCGGCCTGGGCGCGCAGCGCCGCCTCCGACCGGGCGCTGACCAGCCACGGGACCGTGTCCGTCTCCAGGGGGGCCGGGCCGCTCCCGGTCGCGGGTCCGGGCTCGGAGTCCTCCGGGGCCTCTTCGAGGACCACGTGGGCGTTGGTCCCGCTCACGCCGAACGAGGACACGGCCGCGCGGCGCGGACGGCCGGTCCGCGGCCACGGCGCGGCCTCGGTCAGCAGCGCCAGCGCCCCGGACCCCCAGTCCACGTGGGCGCTGGGCTCGTCCACGTGCAGGGTGCGGGGCAGGACGCCGTGCCGCATCGCCATGATCGCCTTGATCACGCCGCCCACACCCGCCGCCGCCCCGGCGTGGCCGATGTTGGACTTCAACGACCCCACGCCGACGGGCCGGTCGGCGGGGCGGTCCCGTCCGTAGGTGGACAGCAGCGCGTTGGCCTCGATGGGGTCGCCCAGCGTCGTTCCCGTTCCGTGCGCCTCCACCAGGTCGACCTCTCCGGGAGCGAGCCGTGCGTCGGCCAGGGCCTCCCGGATCACGCGCTGCTGGGCCGTTCCGTTGGGCACCGACAGCCCGCTGCTGGCACCGTCCTGGTTCACGGCGCTGCCGCGCAGCACCCCCAGCACACGGCGACCGTTGCTCCGGGCCGTGCTGAGCCTCTCCAGGAGGAGCATGCCCGCCCCCTCGGACCAGCTCGTGCCGTCGGCGCTGGAGGAGAAGGCCTTGCAGCGGCCGTCGGGGGCGAGTCCGCGCTGGCGGCTGAAGGCGACCCAGGGGCCGGTGTTGGTGTACACGCTGACGCCTCCGGCCAGGGCGAGGTCGCACTCGCCCTCCCTCAGGGAGCGGACGGCCAGGTGGAGCGCGACCAGCGAGGAGGAGCAGGCGGTGTCCAGGGTCAGCGCGGGGCCCTCCAGGCCCAGGGTGTAGGACACCCGGCCGGCCGCGACGGCCGACATGCCCCCGGTCAGCAGGTAGCCCTCCAGTTCCTCCCCCGCCTGCCGGATGGACGGGCCGTAGGACTGGCCGACCATGCCCAGGAACACCCCGGTGGAGGTGCCGCGCAGGGTCGTGGGGTCGATGCGCGCGTGTTCGACGGCCTCCCAGGAGGTCTCCAGCGCGACTCTCTGCTGCGGGTCCATGGCGGTGGCCTCACGGGGGCCGATCCCGAAGAACCCGGCGTCGAACCCGGCGGCCCCGTGCAGGAAGCCGCCCCTGCGCAGGTAACTCGTCCCGGGGGTGGCGGGATCGCTGTCGAACAGCGTGTCCAGTTCCCAGCCCCGGTCGGTGGGGAAGTCGGTGAGGCCCTCCGCGCCCTGCTCGACGAGCTCCCACAGGTCGTCGGGGGAGCCCACCTCACCCGGGTAGCGGCAGCCGATGCCGACCACGGCGATCGGCTCGTGCCGCCGTTCCTCGATCTCGTCGATACGGCCGCGGGCATGGCGCAGATCGAGCGCGAGCCGGCGGGCCAGTGTCTGGAACTTGTCCTCATGCGTCATGGGAGACCAACCTCGGATGCGGGAGCGTACGGCGGCTAGGAGATTCCGAATTCCTTGCCGATGAGCTCGATGAGCTCGTCATCCTTCGCACCTTCCAGTTCCTCGGTACCGTCCGTCGTCGCCCCCCGGCCTTCGGTGAGCGTGTACAGCAGATCGCGGAGTCCCGCCGCCACGGCCTCGCGTTCGGCGCTGCGCAGCTCCGTGGCCCGCACCGCCGTCCGGAGCCGGTCCAGCGCGGTGGCCGGGTCGGCGGTGCCGCCGTCGCCGGAGGAGAGCAGCAGGGAGAGCAGGTGCCGGGCGAGGGCCAGCGGTGTGGGGTGGTCGAAGGCCGCGGTCACGGGTAGTTCCAGGCCCGTCGCCGCGTTCAGGGCGTTGCGCAGGCGCACCGCTCCCAGGGAGGTGCCGCCCGCGTCCAGGAAGCCGCGCCGGACGTCCACCTGCTCCGGCGAGGTGAAGCCGAGCACCGCCGCCACGTGTTCACGGACCAACGCCACCACGGCGTCCTCGCGCTCGCGCTCGGACAGATCCGACAGCGCGGACAGGCTCCCGCGCGGGGCGGCCCCGGTGTCCGGGGGCACCTGCTCCGCGCGGTCGTCCGGCGGGGCCGCGGCGGAGCGGGGTGCGGGGTCCAGCCAGTAGTCCCGGTGCTGGAACGGGTACGTGGGCAGCTCGACCACACGCGGGTTGTACTCCGAGAACACCACCGACCAGTCCGGGACGGTGCCGCACACCCACACCTCGGAGAGGGCCGCCAGGAACTCCCGGGGGCCGCTGGCCCTGCCGTGGAACGCACCGAGGACGGCGGTCTCGCCGCCGTTCGCACCGGCGGACTCCAGTGTCTGCTGGACGCCGATGGTCAGGACCGGCCGCGGGCCCATCTCGACGAACGTGGTGAACTCGTCCTCCGCCATGGCGCGTACGGCCTCCTCGAACCGCACGGTCTGGCGGATGTTGCGGTACCAGTACTCGGCGTCCATGGCGGTGCCGTCGATCCGGGCACCGTGCACCGTGGAGTACAGCGGGAGCTCCCCCTGCCCCGGCCGGATCCCGGCGAGTGCGGTCAGGAGCTCCGCCCGCAGGGCGTCGACCTGCCGGGAGTGCGCGGCGAAGTCCGCCGCGACGGGGAAGGCGAGGACCCCCTCCGCGGCGCACCACTCAGAGAGCTCCCCGAGCGCGCCGCCGTCCCCGGCGACCACGACCGCGCTCGGTCCGTTGTGGGCGGCCACGTCCAGCCTGCCGCCCCAGCGCTCCAGCGAGGGGAGCTCCTGTCCGGGACGCAGCTGCAGCGCCAGCATTCCGCCGCTCCCCACCAGGGGCAGGACGAGCCTGCTCCGGAGGGCCACCACCGCGGCGGCGTCCTCAAGGGTCAGGACGCCCGCGACGTGCGCGGCGGCGATCTCCCCCTGCGAGTGGCCGACCACGGCGGACGGCTCGACGCCGTGGGACCGCCACAGCCGGGCGAGCGAGACCATGACCGTGAACAGCAGCGGCTGGGCGACGTCGGGACGACCGGTGTCGGGGGCGCCGGGGCCGCCGCGCAGCGCCGCCGTCACCGACCAGTCCAGGTAGGGCGAGAGCGCCTTCTCGCACTCGTGGACGGCCTCGGCGAACCGCGGTTGCGCGTCGATGAGGGCGCCCAGGTCCAGCTCCGCGTCGAGGGCCCCCTGCCCGGGGAAGACGAACGCGGTGCGGGGCTCGGCCACGGAGCGGCCGCGGATCACGCCCGGTGCCGGCCTCACGTCGGCGAAGGCGTCCAGCGCCTCCAGCGCCTCGGCCCGGTCGCCGGCCAGGAGGACCGCCCGCTGGGGGAACCCGGACCGGGCGGTGGCCAGCGACCAGCCCACGTCCTCGGACGCGGCCTCGGGGGACAGGCGCAGCAGGCCGGCGAGCCGGGCCGCCTGCTGGCGCAGCGCCGCCTCGGTGCGCGCGGACAGCACCCACGGGACGGGGCCCGCGGCTCCCGCCGGGCGCGGTTGCGGCCCGGCTTCATCGGGGGCCTGTTCGAGGATCAGGTGGGCGTTGGTACCGCTCATCCCGAACGACGAGACCCCGACGCGCCGCGGCCTGCCGGTCTCGGGCCAGGGCCTGGCCTCGGTCAGCAGCCGGACACCGCTCCCGTCCCACTCCACCAGCGGAGAGGGCTCGTCCGCGTGCAGGGTCCGGGGCAGGACGCTGTGGCGCAGCGCCATGACGGACTTGATCACGCCCCCGACTCCGGCGGCCGACTGCGCGTGGCCGATGTTGGACTTGAGTGAACCCAGCCAGAGGGGGCGGTCCTCGGTGCGGCCCCGGCCGTAGGCGGCGATGAGCGCCTGCGCCTCGATCGGGTCGCCCAGCCTGGTGCCGGTGCCGTGCGCCTCCACCATGTCTATGTCGCCCGGGGTGAGGCCCGCCTCCTCCAGGGCCCGTGCGATGACGCGCTGCTGTGACGGTCCGTTCGGGGCCATGATCCCGTTCGAGACCCCGTCCTGGTTGACGGCGCTGCCGCGCACGACAGCCAGGACCGTGTGCCCGTTGCGCCGGGCGTCGGAGAGCCGCTCCAGCAGGATCATGCCCACGCCCTCGGCCCAGCCGGTGCCGTCGGCGTCCGCGGAGAAGGCCTTGCATCGTCCGTCGGGGGCCAGGCCCCCCTGCCTGGAGAACTCGGTGAACAGTCCGGGGGAGGCCATGACGCAGCTGCCCCCGGCCAGGGCCAGCGAGCTCTCCCCGCCGCGCAGGCTACGGACCGCCTGGTGCAGGGCCACCAGCGAGGACGAGCACGCCGTGTCCACGGTGACCGCGGGGCCGGTCAGGCCCAGGGTGTAGGACACCCGTCCGGAGGCGACGCTGGGCGAGGAGCCGGTGAGCGCGAAACCGTCGGAGGAGGCGTCCAGCAGCCGGGGCCCGTACTCCTGGGCCATGGTGCCCACGAACACGCCGGTCTCGGAGCCGGCCAGCGACTCCGGGTCGATCCCGGCCCGTTCGACCGCCTCCCAGGCGGTCTCCAGCAGGAGCCGCTGCTGCGGATCGGTCGCCACCGCCTCACGCGGGGAGACCCCGAAGAACTCGGCGTCGAAGGCGGCCGGGCGGTCGAGGAACCCGCCCTGACCGGTCGACGAACGCGGCTCCCCCGACCGCCCGACGAGGAGCTCCTCCAGGTCCCACCCGCGGTCGGCGGGGAAGGGGCGCACCGCGTCGCGCCCCCGCGAGACGATGTCCCACAGCCCCTCGGGGGTGTCGGCTCCCCCGGGGAAGCGGCACCCCATCCCGACGATGGCGATCGGTTCGGGCCGGGTCGAGCGGTCCAGTTCCTCGCGCAGCCGCGCGTTCTCCTTCATCGCGGCACGGAGCGCCGCGACCAGGCGTGCGTCGTCAGTGGTCAACTGCCGTCTCCTGTCCAGCGTGGTGGGGACCGTGTTGTCCCCGGAGTGCGAGGGTGACGAGTTCGTCCACCTCCATGGTGTCGATGCCGGTGTCCGGGTTCCCGGCTCCGTCGCCGGACCCGGAGCCGTCCTCCACGGCCGCGGCCGCGTCCCGGTCCGGGGACTCGGGGAACAGCAGCAGTAGGAGGAACGCGGCCAGGGCGCGCGGGGTGGGGTGGTCGAAGACCGCGGTGGCCGGGATCCGCACACCTGTCGAGGCGCTGAGCCGGTTGCGCAGCTCCACACCCGTGAGCGAGTCCAGCCCCAGGTCGGTGAAGGGCCGGTCGGCGCCCACCCGCGAGGTCCTGGTGTCGGGGCCGTGGCCGAGGACCACGGCGGTGTGCGTGCGGACCTCGGTGAGCAGCGCGCGCTCGCGCTCGGGCCCGGACAGCGCGGAGAACCGCTCGGCGGCGTCCTTGGCCCCCCTTTCGCCCCGGGGTGCGCGCGCGCCCTCCGGGGACGGCCCGCCCAGGCCCCGGAGCACGCCGGTACCGGTGCCGGCGGCGGAGTCGAACAGGGCGGGGACGCCGTGGACCATGTTCCGCAGCAGGGCGGTGTCCAGGTGCCGCAGGGCCTCGTCCTCGGGCATCGGGAGCAGCCCCGTCCGGCCCAGGACACCGAGGTCGGTCCTGTCCAGGTGGCCCGTCATCCCGCTGGCCCCGGCCCACAGGCCCCACGCCAGGGAGGTGGCGGGCAGGCCGTGCTCCCGGCGGTGGTGGGCCAGTACGTCGCAGAAGACGTTGGCCGCGGCGTAGTTGGCCTGCCCGGCGGTGCCCAGGGTTCCGGCCACCGACGAGAACAGCACGAACGCGCCCAGATCGGCCTCCGCGGTCAGCTCGTGCAGGTTCCACGCGGCGTCGACCTTGGGGCGCAGCACCCTGTCGACCTGTTCACCGGTGAGCGAGGTGACGGTGGCGTCGTCGAGGACGCCGGCGGTGTGCACCACCGCGCCGAGCGGGCGGTCCGCCGGGAGCCCGTCCAGGACCCGCTCCAGGTCCTTCCTGTCCGCGGTGTCGCAGGCGGCCACGCTCACCCGGGCCCCGAGTGCCTCCAGTTCGGCCGTGCGCGCCTCCTGGCCCCGCGCCTCGGGGCCGCTGCGGCTGACGAGCAGCAGGTCGCGCACCCCGTAACCGGTGACCAGGTGGCGTGCCACCCGGTGCCCCAGGGTGCCGGTGCCGCCGGTGACCAGCGTGGTGCGGTCCTGCGGGAAGGGCGCCGGAACGGTCAGGACGAGTTTGCCGACGGTCTCCCCCCGCTGGAGGCCGCGGAGGGCGTCCTTGGCGTCGCGGAGGTCGTGGACGGTGACCGGAAGGGGTTCGAGCGTGCCGCTGGAGAACAGCTCCAGGACCCGCCCGAGCATCTGGCCGATCCGCTCCGGGGCCACGTCCGTCAGCTTGAACGCGTCGTAGCCGCGTCCGGGGAAGCCCGCGGCGACGTCGCGCACGTCGCGGACGTCGGTCAGCCCCATCTCCACGAGCCTGCCGCCCGGCCCCCCGCCGTCGCCCGGGGAACGCAGGAGCCGCAGGGAGGCGTCCACGAACTTCCCGCTGAGCGAGTTGAGGACCACGTCCATGCCGCGCCCGCCGTTGGCGGCGCGCAGCCGTGCTTCGAACTCCAGGTCGCGGGAGGAGGACAGCCTCTCCTCGTCGAGCCCGTACCCGGCCAGGCCGGCCCACTTGCGGGGGCTCGCCGTACCGAACACGCGCGCCCCCATGTGCCGTGCGAGCTGGACGGCCGCCGTTCCCACGCCTCCCGCGGCGGCGTGCACCAGGACGCTCTCCCCCGGGCGTACCGCCGCCAGGTCCACCAGGGCGTAGTAGGCCGTCAGGAAGGCGACCGGCACGGCCGCGGCCTCTTCGAAGGACCACCCGTCGGGGATCCGGGCGAGCCTGCGGGCGTCGGCGACCGCGATCGGGCCGAACGCCCCGTCGAACACGCCCGCCACGCGGTCGCCCGGGTTCAGGCCCGTCACCTCGGCGCCCGTCTCCAGGACGGTCCCGGAGCCCTCCAGGCCCACGCCCCTGTCCCCCTCGACCATGCCGAGGGCCACCACCACGTCCTTGAAGTTGACGCCGGCGGCCCGGACGGCGACGCGCACCTCGTGCGGGCCGAGCTCCTCCCCGGCCTCCGGCGCCGGCAGCAGCTCCAGGTTCTCCAGCGAACCGGGACGGTTGCTGCCCAGACGCCACAGCGCGCCGGGGGGCGTCAACCAGCGGTCGCCTTCGGCCCTGGCCAGCCGGGGCACCAGGACCGCGCCCGCGCGCAGGGCCATCTGCGGTTCACCGAGCTCGACGGCTCCGGGCAGGACGCGGTGGGAGTCCTCCGACCCGTCGGAGTCCACGAGCACCAGACGCCCGGGGTGCTCCCTCTGGGCGGCCCGCAGCAGACCCCACACAGGCGCCGCGGCGAACCCGCTGATCCGCGTGCCGGGGCCCGTGGCCACCGCGCGCCAGGTCACCACCACCAGGCGGGAGTGCTCGGTGCGCGGGTCGGTGAGCCAGGTCCGGACGGTCTCCAGGACCGCGTCCAGCCCCTGGCGGACGGACTCGGGCACCGATGTGTCGCCCTCGGCGTAGACCGCCGCGGCGGGCAGCTCGGTGTAGACCACCGGCGGCACCGCGCCGTCCCGGTCGACGGCGTCCAAACCGGGCAGCCCGGTGGGGACGGAGGGCGTGGAGCCGGGTGCGGCGGCCTTCTCCCACACCAGCTCGTGCAGGGCCGACACCTCGGACGGGTCGCGTTCGGGGAGGGCGTCCCCGTCCAGCACGCGCATGGCCAGCTCGTCCACGGCCACGACCGTGTTCCCGGCCTCGTCGAAGACGCGCACGCGGTAGCGGTCGGCGCCCAGTTCGGTGGCGCGCACGCGCAGGCGTCCGCGCGCGGCCTCCCCGCCGAGGGCGCGCAGCCGTACCCCCGACCAGGCGAAGGGGACCGTCAGGGCGTCCCCGCCGCTACCGCCGTACAGCAGGATCGCGTGCAGGGCGGCGTCCGCCAGAGCCGGATGGGGACCGTGGAAGGGGCCGCCGGTGTACGGCGTGTCGGGCGGTTCGACCTCGGCCAGGATGTCGTCCCCGCACCGCCACACGCTCCTCAGCCCCTGGAAGAGCGGACCGTAGGCGTAGCCGCGCCGGGCCAGACGGGTGTAGTCGGGTCGAACGGTCACCGGATCGGCGTCGGCCGGGGGCCAGGGCAGGTCCGCCGGAAGGGAGCCGTCCGCGTCGGCGGGTCCGGTACCGGGCTCCGGCTCGTCCGTCAGGGCACCGGAGGCGTAGCGGGTCCAGGGCGCGTCCGACGCGGCCCGCGCGGAGCGGGCGTGGACGTGCACCTCGCGCCGCCCCCGGTCGTCGCGGGCGCCCACGGTGACCTGGAGCGTGGCCCCCTCGCCGTGCGTCAGCACCAGCGGAGCCTCCAGGACCAGGTCGGCCACGGTGGCGGCGCCGACCCGGTCGGCCGCGTACGCGGCCAGGTCCACCAGCGCCGTGCCGGGCACGACGATCCGGCCGAGAAGGCCGTGGTCGCGCACCCAGGGCTGGCTGTCGGTGTCGATGCGTCCCGTGAACACGGTGCGCCCGTCGACCAGCGCCAGCCCCTCGTCGAGCAGCGGCTCCGCGGCCCCGTGCGGTTCGGGTCCGGCCCCGGCCCGGACGGAGGCGTCCACCCAGTGGCGTTCGCGGTGGAAGGGGTCGTCGGGGACGATGACCGCGGCGCCCTCGTCGGCCACGCCCTCCAGCACCACGTGCGCGTTGGTGCCGCTGATACCAAAGGAGGACACCGCGGCCCGGCGCGGGCGCCCGGTGTCCGGCCACGGTTCCGGTTCGGTGAGCACCCGCACGCCGCTGCCGTCCCAGTCGACCTTGTCCGTGGGCACGTCGGCGTGGAGTGTCCGGGGCAGCCGCCCGTACCGCAGCGCCTCCACCGTCTTGATCACCCCGGCAACGCCGGCGGCGGCCTGGGCGTGGCCGATGTTGGACTTGAGCGAGCCCAGCCGCAGATCCTCCGCGGAGCCCTCGCGGGCCCGGCCGTACACCGAGATCAGCGCCTTGGCCTCGATCGGGTCGCCCAGCCGGGTGCCCGTGCCGTGCGCCTCGACGGCGTCGATCTCGCCGGGCTCCACCCCGGCCGAGGCCAGGGCCTGACGGATCACCCGCTCCTGGGCGTCGGGGTTGGGCGCGGTCAGCCCGTTGCTGGCCCCGTCGGAGTTGACCGCGCTGCCCCTGACCAGCGCCAGGACCGGGCGCCCCGCGCGGCGGGCGCGGGAGGCGCGCTCCAGCAGGAGCACGCCCGCGCCCTCGGCCCAGGCGGTGCCGTCGGCCTCGGCCCCGAAGGCCCGGCAGCGGCCCTCCGGCGACAGTCCGCGCTGGGCGGAGAACTCCAGGAACATGCCGGGGGTGGCCATGACGGTGGCTCCCCCGGCGAGGGCCATCTCGCACTCGCCCCTGCGGACCGCCTCGGCCGCCTGGTGCAGGGCCACGAGCGAGGACGAGCAGGCGGTGTCGATGGTCAGCGCCGGACCGCGCAGGCCGAGGACGTAGGCGATACGGCCCGAGGCCACGCTCAGGGTGCTGCCGGTGAGCCGGTACCCCCCGTCGTCGCCCGTGCTCGGATCGGCCAGGCGCGGCCCGTAGTCGGTGGGCATGGCGCCGACGAACACGCCGACCTGTCGTCCGCGCAGGTCGTCCGTGCTCATCCCGGCACGCCGGATCGCCTCCCAGGAGGTCTCCAACAGCAGTCGCTGCTGGGGGTCCATGGCGTCGGCCTCGCGGGGGCTGATCCCGAAGAAGCCGGCGTCGAACAGGTCGGCGTCGTACAGGAATCCGCCCGAGCGCGCGTAGGTGCGCCCGGGTGTTCCGGGCTCGGGGTCGTACAGGTTCTCCAGGTCCCAGCCGCGGTTGTCGGGGAAGTCCCCGATGGCGTCCACACCGTCGTCGACGAGTCGCCACAACTGCTCGGGGGAACGCACCCCGCCCGGCAGGCGGCAGGCCATCGCGGTGATGGCGATCGGGTCGTCGTCGGGGACCGGCGCCGTGACGGCGGGGGCCGCCGCGGGCGCGGGGGGAACGGTCTCGGGCGGGGCGGAGGGCGGCCCGGCGGCCCCGGGCACCTCCTCCCCAGCCTCCCCGACCAGGAACTCCGCGAGCGCGGAGGGGGTGGGCAGTTCGAACAGGACGGTCTCCTCCAGCGGGACCCCCGTCTCCCGGGACAGCGCCCGTCCGAGCTGGAGCAGCATCATCGAGTCGAAGCCCAGGTCGCGGAAGGCGCGGCGCTCGTCCGAGGCCGTCAGGGACGCCCGCCCGAGCACCCGGGCGGTGTGCCCGCGCACCAGCGCGCGGGTGCTCCGTGCGTCGCCGCGGGGCGCGGCGGGGGACGCGTCGGGTTCGTCGGCCGGCGGCCCTTCGACGGGCACCGGGGCGTGGGTGTGCGGCCAGTACCGCTGGCGCTGGAACGGGTAGGTCGGCAGGTCGACACGGCTCGCGCCGGTCCCCGCGAACAGGGCCGCCCAGTCGACGCCGACCCCGGCGGTGAACGCCTGCGCCGCCGCGGTCAGCAGTTGCGCCTGGTCGCCGGCCCCCCGGCGCAGGGTGGGCAGCACCCTGCCCCGCGCCCCGCGGGCGTCCAGCGTCCGCTCGACGCCGAAGGAGAGCACCGGGTGCGGTCCCACCTCGACGAAGGTGGTGTGGCCGGACTCCACGGCCGCGTTCACCGCGTCGGCGAAGCGGACGGTACCGCGCAGGTTCCCGTACCAGTACGACGCGTCCGTCCGCGCCTCCGCCCCCTCCAGGGACCCCCCGGTCACGGTGGAGAAGAACGGCACCCGGGCGGAGCGCGGTTCGACCCCCTCCAGGCACGCGAGCAGCTCCTCGCGGATGTGCTCCACGTGAGAGGAGTGGGAGGCGTAGTCCACGTCGACCAGGGCGCTGTGGACACCGCGGTCGACGCAGAGCTCGACGGCCCGGCGCACCGCTTCGGGGCTTCCGGAGACCACGACCGACTCGGGGCCGTTGACCGCGGCCAGGTGGAGGTCCTCCTCAGCCGCGACGAGCTCCCCGGCCCGTTCGGGGGACAGTCCCAGCGAGGCCATGCCGCCGCTTCCGGCGAGCGAGGTCAGGGCACGGCTGCGCAGGGCCACGACCTTGGCGGCGTCCTCCAGCGACAGGGCTCCCGCCACACACGCCGCGGCGATCTCCCCCTGGGAGTGCCCGATGACCGCCGCCGGCTCCACGCCCAGCGCCGACCACACCTTGGCAAGGGAGACCATGACCGCCCACAGCACCGGCTGGACGACGTCCACGCGCGCTCCCGAGCCGGTGTAGGCCGGAGCTCCGGGTTCGCCGCGCAGTACCTGGATCAGCGACCAGTCCACGTGGGGCGCGAGGGCCCGCTCGCACTCCAGCAGGCGCCGGGTGAACACCTGGGCCAGAAGGCCGTCACCGTCGAGGAGGTCCCGGGCCATCCCCTCCCACTGGCCGCCCTGGCCGGGGAAGACCAGGACGGGCCGCTCCTGCGCCTCGTCGGCGGGAGCGGACGGGGGCGCGACCGACTCCAGCTCCCGCGCGCCGTCACCGCCCGAGGCGAAGACGACCGCGCGGTGCTCGAACACGGTGCGGGTGGTGGCCAGCGACAGGCCCACGTCCTGCACCCGCAGGCCCGGCCGGGACGACACGAAGAAGTGCAGGGAGGAGGCCTGGGCGCGCAGGGCCTCCTCGGACCGGGCCGTCAGGATCCACGGGACGGGGTCGATGCCCCCTTCCCCCGTCGCCGCTCCGGGCCGGTCCGTGTGGACCGGCGGGGGCGGACCGAGCACCAGGTGGCAGTTGGTCCCGCCCATGCCGAAGGAGGAGACGCCCGCCAGCGGAGCGTCCGCGGGCCACGGCTCGCGCCGCAACTGCGGGCTCAGCCGCAGCGCCTCCAGGTCGATGCCGGGGTGGGGCCGGGTGAAGTTGCGTGTGGGCGGGAGCTGTCCGTGGGAGAGGCTGAGCACCGTCTTGACCAGGCCGACGATTCCGGCGGCGCCCTCCAGGTGGCCGACGTTGGTCTTGGCCGACCCCACACGCAGCGGCTCCTCGCGTCCGTCGGAGAACACCGCGCCGAGCGCGGCGGCCTCGACCGGATCCCCCGCCGGGGTACCCGTGCCGTGCAGTTCCACGTAGCCGATCCGCGCCGGGTCGACCCCCGCCCTGCGGTGGGCAGCACGCAGGACCCTCTCCTGGCCCGCGGCGTCGGGCCGGGCGAGGTAGGGGGTGCGGCCGGAGTTGTTCACGGCACCGCCGCGCAGGACCGCGTGGACGCGGTCGCCGTCGGCCAGGGCCCGGCCCAGGGGTTTGAGCACGACCACGGCGCCGCCCTCGCCGCGCACGTAGCCGTTGGCGCGCGCGTCGAAGGTGTAGCAGTGCGCGTCCGGGGAGAGCCCGCCGAACCGGGCGACGCTCTCGGTGCTCTCGGGGACGAGGATGAGGTTGACTCCGCCGGCCAGTGCCGTACCGCACTCGCCCCGGCGCAGGCTCTCCATGGCCGCGTGCACGCTGACGAGGGACGACGACTGTCCGCTGTCCACGGTCAGGCTGGGCCCGGACAGTCCGAGCGCGTAGGAGACACGGTTGGCGATCATGCCGCGCTGGGTGCCCGTGAGCGTGTGGTGGGTGGCGCCGCCGCGCACGGCACGCTGTTGCAGGAGGCCGTAGTCGGCGGCGACGGCGCCGGTGAACACACCGGTGTCGGTGCCCCGCAGGGAGTCCGGCGCCATGCGTGCGCGTTCCACGGCCTCCCAGCTCAGCTCCAGCATGAGCCGCTGCTGGGGGTCCATGGCCAGCGCCTCGCGCGGCGAGACCCCGAAGAACCCGGCGTCGAAGTCCTCGGCCCGGTCGAGGTACCCGCCCCAGTAGGGGTCGCGCGCGGCGGAGGCGACGCCGAGCCGCTCGGGAGGGGCGGAGATCGCCTCCCTACCCTCGCACAGCAGCCGCCAGAAGGCCTCCGGAGTCGACGCTCCGGGGAGCCGGAGGGAGAGCCCGACCACCGCGATCGGTTCGTCGGCCCCAGGAGTCGTCCACGCACCCGTCACCATCGTCGTCTCCGATCTCACACCACCGGCCCCCTTGCTCCGCGCGCGGTGTGCCGGAAATCCGCCCACCGGAGATCTTCCGGTGCAAATGCACGGGCCACTGCTGTGTGTTCGTACAGGCCAGGAATGGTCGATTAGCGGTCCGCGTCCCCGTGCGACCGCGGGGAAGCGGAGGTTTCTGTCAGGTCCGGAGGAGAGGAAGGGTACTACCAGAGGTCATCGCAGTTCTCATCATCAGCAGAGGGCTTCGCCCGACACTAACAAATCATTCCACATACGGACAGTTCGCCCTCAAGAAACAAATGACCCACCACTCACCATGCCACGCTTTCGGACATCAACCCGAAGGATAGTACCCACAGTTCACAGCCGGTGACAACGGAATCTTTGTTTTCGGACATTGCTTTCTTGAATTCCGGTCCAGAGCGTGGCCGGGTGACACCTCCCACAGAAAGCAGCTGAGCCCGGTGTCCGCCGGACACCGGGCTCAGGCCGCTGGGGTACGCGCACGTCAGCCGCCGTGACGTGCGCGCACCTCAGCCACGTACTCTGTGGCCAACTGCGGATCCAGCAGCCACTTACCGTAGTCCGGCGAGTAGTCCCACCCCTGGATCCAGCGGTCGGAGATCTCACGGTACTTCACAGCGGCGGACAGCAGCTCCACCATCTGCGGGGACATGTCCCCCTGGTCCCACCAGGTGGAGCACATCTCGGACCATTGCTGGTTGTAGAGACCGAATTCCCAGAAACGGTCGAAGGCGCCGACCAGAAATCCCTCGTCGAAGGGCTGGTCACCGCGTTCGATGATGGCCTCCAGGTAGGCCTCCGCGCACCGTGTGGAGTTGTTCCAGCTCTGTCCCACGTAGGGGTCCATGGTCACGATGACGTCCGCCATCCCGAGAACGCGTCCGCCGGACGGGAGGACCCCCACGGGGTTGCGCACCTGGGGGGTCAGGTCCTCCACCAGAGTGCTGTTCCTGCCGTCGATCAGGACCGCGTCCTTGGCCCGCTCGAAGTACTCGGGAGCGTACCGGCGGAGGAGGTCCTTCATCCGGCGCAGCTGCTCCTCGGGACCGGGACGGTCGGGCCAGGTGTCCATGGGACCGCCGCGCTTGTCCACCATGACGAGCGAGTGGCAGGGGCCGTCCTGGCCGAGGATCGGCAGGAGGATGATGTTGCCCGCCTCCGCAGCGGACGCGGCCCAGCTGATGTTCTCGTCCTGGCCCTCGGCCGGCCAGACGTCGTAGACGTGCGCCTGGGCGATCGCACGCGGCCTGGCCCCTGAGAACCTGCTCTCGTCGTAGTCGAAGAGCTGGCCGAGCTCGCCGTGGCCGACCGCCACGATGATCAGGTCGAACATCCGCGAGAAGTAGTCGAGGTCGGTGACCGTGACACCGTGGATGACGACCTTGCCGCCGCGGTCCTCGAAGTACTCCAGCCAGTCGGCCATCTTCACACGCCTGTCGATGGAGACGGCGTAGTCGTTGTTCTCACCCGTCCTGCCGGTGAAGGACATGAGGCTGCCCCCGCCCGGGTACAGGTGCACCGTCTGCTCCCTGATCTGCGGCGACAGGGCGCTCCAGAGATCGAGGTTGAAGTCTCGCTCGTGCTCCAGGGCGGTGGGGAACGTGAACTGCGAGATCGACGGCCTGCCCGTCCGGATCTCCATCGAGGACTGCCCCGTGATCACCGTGACGTCGTATCCATGGGTGAGGAGCCCATGGGCCAGGTGCAGGCCGGCGTGGCCCGCGCCGACGATAAGGATCTTGCGCATTGTCGCTAACTTTCCTGGGGAATCTGCGGGGCGGTGGGAAGACCGGGGTCTCCCCGTCCGTCAGGCGACGGGCTCGCTGGCGCGGTTGTGCTCCAACGCGTACCGCAGCAGCGTCTTGAGCACCTCACCCCCGGACAACCGGTTCCGGGCGTCGAAGTCGATGATGGGTACCTCAGGACTGACCTCCAGCGCCTCGCGGACCTGCTCGGAGGTGTAGTCGAGGCGGCCCTCGAACTTGTTCAGCGCCACGATGTAGGGGATGCGTTTGTTCGTCTCGAAGTAGTCGACCGCGTCGAAGGAGTCCGCGAGCCTCCGGCAGTCGACCACGACGACGGCGCCCACCGCGCCGCGGACCAGATCGTCCCACATGAACCAGAAACGCGCCTGGCCCGGTGTGCCGAACATGTACATGACCAGTTCGTCGTCGACGGTGATGCGACCGAAGTCCATCGCGACGGTGGTGGTCGTCTTGTCGGGTGTGATCGAGGTGTCGTCATGACCGATGCTGGCCTCGGTCATGATCGCCTCGGTCGTGACAGGGGGAATCTCCGACACCGAGCGCACCAAGGTCGTCTTGCCGGCGCCGAAGCCCCCGGCGATGACGATCTTGCTCGACATCTTCTTGCGATTCGACCTCTTGTCACTGGAAAAGTCGTTCGAGACCACGAAGAGCCCTCTCCAGAACCTGGTTTTCCGATGGACTGCTGCCGGTGATGGTCGGGTGGATGTACACCAGGTCCTGTTCGGCCAGGTCACTGACCAGAACCTGGGTGACGCCCAGGGGGATGTTCAACTCGGCCGAGACCTCGGCCAGCGACCGGGTCTCCCGGCACAGCTTGTAGATACTGATCGACTCCGGCATCAGGGTGCCAGGAGGTTCCTGCCCGGGCTCGGACGTCGAGACCAGGGTCTGCACCATCAGCGGATGCCGCGACCGTGTCCGCCCACCCGTGAAGGTGAACGGACGGACACGGTTACTCCTTCGCCTGCGGAAGCTCATAGCCGAGGCAACCTCTCCTCCCGAACGGGCACCGTCGTCAGTTCTGGATGACCTCGCGCAGCTGCGAGCGCAGCTGCGGCGTGAGCACGTGGGCGACGTTCTCCACGAGCTTGGTCATCTGGAAGCCGACGATCTTGAGCTCGGTGCCCGGGGCGGTGAGCACCGCCATGCAGGAGCCGTCGCTGATCGCCATGATGAACAGGTGGCCGTGGTTGAAGCGGACCAGCAGCTGTTCGCACTCGCCCCTCTGGAAGAGGTTGGCACCGCCGACGGCGAGGCTGTGCAGACCGCTGGCGATGGCCGCGAGCTGCTCGGCGTGCTCCTCGGGGAAGTCGCTGGAGTGCGTCAGGACCAGGCCGTCGGAGGAGACGACGACGGCGTGCTCGACACCGCGCACGTCGCGGACGAAGCGGTCGATGAGCCAGGAGAAGTTCTCAACACTGTCGTTCACGGATTCAGTCATCGCTGTGCCTTACCTGCCTGGGCCGAGGGTCGTGTTCGCTGCTGTGGTGTCTGCGTGGGCACGCCGGGAGGGGCGCCCTGGACGGGGTCGGGAGCCGTCACTTCTTGTCGTCCTCGGGCTCGTCGCCGCCCTCGCGGGCCTCTCGCTCGCCGTCGAAGAAGTCGCCGAGCTCGTCGCGGATCTGCTCGGCCCGGGCGTCGCCGGTGAGCCTGGGCGGGGTGTCCTCGCGGGTCTGGGGCGGGGTGTCCGGCTTCTGTCCGGGGCGGGGCATCATCCGCAGGGGCGACCCGTGCGGGGTGGCGCTGCGCCGGGGCAGCCCGGCGGAGGTCACCGACGAACCGCTCGCCGCGGAGGACTTGCCCGTGCCGTTGGCGGCGGGGCGGGCGGGAGCCGGGGCGGGCGTGACCGGCTTGGCGGCCGGGGCGGGCTTGGCCGGCGGTGCGCTGGTCGGGACGGTCGAGGTGCGGGCCTGTCCGGGGGTTCGCGGCGTGGCCACGCGCAGCAGCTCCTTGGGGATGATCGCGTAGGCGCTCACCCCGCGGAAGGATCGGGGTTCGAGCCTGGCCTCCAGCCCGTGCTTCTTGGCGATCCGGCTGGCGACGTACAGACCCATGTGGCGGGGCACGTCGGCGTCCAGGACGGGTTCGCCCGCGAGACGGTCGTTGAGTTCGGCGAGCTGTCCCTCGGGGATGCCCACGCCCTCGTCCTCGACGACGATCATGAGGCGCCCGTCGACCATCTCCTGGGCACTGATGACGACCTGGGAGTGCTCGGGCGAGTTGGCGGTGGCGTTGTCCAGCAGTTCGGCGAGCAGGTGGCTGATGTCGTCGGCCGCCATACCGGTGATGGAGGTCTGCGGGATCTTGCCCATCCGGACGCGGGGGTAGTCCTTGATCTCGGAGGTGGCGGCGCGGGCCACGTCGAGGAGGGGGACGATCTCGTCGTGGGCGTCGGACTCGCCGCCGTCATGCCCGGTGAGCACCAAGAAGTTTTCCCCGTTGCGCCGCATACGGGTCGCGAAGTTGTCGATCTGGAAGAGCTTGTCGAGCAGGTCGGGGTCCTGGGCGTCGGTCTCCAGCTCCTCGACCATCTCCAGCAGGGCGTCCACGAGCGACAGGTCGCGCATGGCCAGACCCGCGAGGGCCTCGTTGAGGAGGCTGTTGCCGTCGTCGGAGGACGCGGGGGCGGCCGCGGCGGGGGCGATCGCGTCCATGAGGGCGGCTCTGCGCTCGGTCAGCGTCCCGGCCGGGGCCTCGGGGGCCGCTTCGGCGGGCTCTGCGGCGGCCTCGGCCGGGGCCTCGCGCTCCTGTTCCCGCTCCGGCTGCTCCTTGGCCGCGTCGGTGTCGGAGCCCGCGCGCGTCAGGGCCCGGCCCTCGCGCTCGGCGGAGTCGGTCCGGGGCTCGGCCTGTTCGGCGAAGAACGTGCCGGCCGACTCGGCGCTGATCACCTGCGGCTGCTGTCCGGCGGTGAGCACGATGATGTGCTGGACCGGCTGGCCGTAGGGGTTGTACTGGCCCGGGTAGAACATCGGCTGGCCGTGCATGACGTAGCCAGGGGGCTGGAAGGGCGCCGGGTAGGCGCTCTGGTAGGTGACCAGCGGCTGGGGCGGGTACTGCGCCGGGTAGTGCGCGGGCTGCGCGGGGTAGGGGTGCTGGCCCTGCGGCTGGGGCGCGTAGCCGCCGTGCTGCGGCGGCGCGGCGGGGTAGGGCGCCGGGGCGGGCTGCGGGTGCGGCGGGTAGGGGTGGTGGTGCTCCTGTCCGGCCGGGTGGTAAGGGCCGTACTGCGCGCCGGGGGCCGCCTGGTAGGGCGCGGGGGGCGCGTAGGGGTCGTGGCCGACCGGACCGGGGACCGGCTGCTGGGCGTATCCGTGCTGGCCCTGTACCTGCGGGGGCGCGGGGCGCTCCCCCGGCACCTGGTAGGGCTGGGGCGCGGGCCCGGCCCACGCCTGGGCGGGCTGCTGGCGGCCCTCGGCGGGCGGGACGGCCTGCGGTGCGGCGGACCGGGGCTGCTCCGGCTGGCGGTGGTCGTCGGCCTGGGGCGCGGCGGCCTGCGGCGGCTCGGGGCGACGGTGGTCGTCGGCCTGCGGCGGGTCCTGTCGGTGGGCGTCCGCCTGCTCGGGCCGGGGCGAGTGGCCCTGCTCCTCGGGGAGCCGCGACCGCCCGTGCGGGGCCTCGGCCCGCTGCCGCGCCGCCTGCTCGGGCCGCGGGGCCGGCTGCGGCGTGGTGTCCGCGGGGGCCGCCTGCGTCTGCGCGGCGGGGGCCTGGGGCCGCTCCGCGCGCTCTGTCGGTGAGGAGGTGTCAGTCATGGTGTCCGTGGTGGCCGTGATGGGTGGGGTGCGCGGCTCGGGCTCGTCCAGGCCCACGCCGCGCCACTGGTTGACCGGGGAGGCCCCGGTGTCCACGTCGTCGACGTTCACCCGCCGGGTGGTGTACGGGTTGGGGACGCTGGTCCTGGAGGAGGGCCGGTACCCGTTCTCGGCGGAGCCGGAGAAGGGGCCGGTCGCGGGGGGCGCGGCGTCGCCGCGCTCCGTCGCGCCCGACTCGGGAGCGGTCCCGCCCGTGGGCTGGACGCCGTCCCGGTCCGACGTGCGGCCGGAATTCTGCGAGTGCGGATGCACGGGATGATGCACGGGATTTCCTTGCTGGGTCTCCGGTGAGGGGGGTTCCTGGGCTCTGACCATACGGGAGATGGCCCGTCGGAACCGTCCCTCCCGCCTGGCTCCTTGCCCGTCCTCCGCTGACGTCATCGACCCGCCCCCGCGCGGGTACGGGGCGGGGCTGTCTCGCGGCGACGGCGCCTCTGCCACAATCTCGTCTCCTCGCGTCGGTGGGGCTGGATCGGCGGCGGCGCCGCTCCACCGCCCTGCCCGGGGAGGTGGCCGCCCCGGGGTCCCGCTCGGAACCCCCGTGACAGCCGGGTGCCCCGTGCGCCGGAAGAAGGCCTCGGCCGGGGCGCCCCCGCCCGAGCGGGGACCAGACGGGTGCGACACCCCATCCGGAGACAAGTATCCATGCCCCGCACAATTCCTGTACTTCCACCGAGAACCGTCGTTCGGTTCGCCAGACTAACAAAGGTCGACAGCCTTGGCAGACGAATCATGGAAGGATCACAAAAGCACCCGGAACAACACCTCTGACGTGCACAAACGCCGCCCAGGAGCCGGTGTGGCCCCAGATGTTTTTGTGAGATTTATGGACACGTGTCTGTTTCCGGACAGGTGTCAGTAACCGGTCCGCCGCACCGGCGGACCCGTGATCCGGAACCACGCGCACCCGCCCTGAACAGCGCGGACGCGCGGCTCCGCGAACGGCCGCCGGGCCGGGCCGACCCTCGGGCCGCACCGTCGGGAATCCCCGTCGCACGGGGGCCGCGCCGACCCGCCGCCGCGGGACACCGCTGCGGCACGGGGGCGCGGGGCCCCGGCGCACGGACGGGCCGGGTGCGCGGGTCCACGGGGAGCGGGGGTCATGGCTCTCCTGTCGATTCCTCTTCCCCCGCTCGCGCGCCGTTCACGGAATTACTCCGGGAACGGCTCCGGACGAGGGGTGACGCGCCTCGCGGGTCGTCCGGCGCCGGAGCGGGGCACGACCGGGGGAACGCGGAGCGCGGAAACGTTTTCCGCACCTTCGGGGAGGAGGTCGGGGCGGTCCTTCCGAAGGCGTTGGCGCCGGAAACGGGCGGTGTTCGGACACCGTCCACCCGACGTACAGGAGACTACCTCCCCCTGACGCGAATGCACATCAAGAGTCATGATTCCGGCACAAAAGAGAGAGTAGGCACAGAAGGGGCGGGGCCGCGCGGCCCCGCCCCCGGGTTCGGCCCGGTCCCCCGGACCCGCCGCCCCTACCCGGCCGCCTCCAGGCCGCCCTGCATCAGCGACAGGATGATGTGGTTGTCCCGGTAGATCTGGTTCTGAGCGGCGGGGTGGTCCTCGGGGAAGGACTCCACCCGCGCGCCCTCCAGGGCCGGGGCCAGGTACTTGTAGGTCCAGATCGGGATGCGCGGCAGCAGCTCGTTGAAGACGATCGCCATCGTCTTGAGGGCCTCGGTCTGCTCCTCCTCGGTCTGCGCGGTCTTGGCGACCTCGACCAGCGCCTCCAGATCCACCTCGCCCTGGCTGGGGCTGTCCACCTTCAGGTCGAAGTCCTGTCCCGGGGTCTCACCGGTGCGGGCGTTCTCCACCAGGAAGTTCATCTGGAAGGCGCCCCAGTACTGCGGGATCTCCGGGTTGCCCCAGTGGCGCACGGCCACCTCGAAGTCACCTGCGGCCCAGATGCCCCAGGGGTTGTCCGCGGGCACGTTGCGCGCGGTCGTCTTGATCCCGAAGGCGTTCCAGGCCTCCTCCACCTGGGTGGCGGTCAGCTCGAAGTCGCCCCAGCCCGCGACGCCGATGATCTCGTAGCTGGCCTCCTGTCCCTCGGCGGTGTGCCAGACCCCGTTCTCCTTGGTCCAGCCCGCCTCCTCCAGCAGTTCGGTGGCCCGGTCCGGGTCGTGGTCGTAGCTGGCGAACTCCGCGAGCTCCTCGGGGGTGAAGATCTGCTCGGTCTGGAGGTCGACCAGCCCGGAGTAGTACCGCACCCCGTCGTAGGCCTCGCCCCGCGCCACCTGGCCGATCTGGTCGCTGTCGAGCAGGTGCTTGAGCGCCTTGCGCACCCGCACGTCCTTGAGTTCGGGCTTGGCCGCGTAGTTGAACATCAGCCCGCAGCCGTCGTAGCCGGGGTGCTCGATCCACCGGAACCCCTCGACACCGCGGAACGCCTGCTGGTCCGCGGCTGAGGTGGCCAGGGTCGAGTAGTCGACCTCGCCCTGCTGGATGAGCAGGGAGGCCTGGCGGTTGTCGCCCTTGTGGACGACCACCTCCTCGAAGTTCACCTCCTCGCCCTGGTAGCCGGTGCTCTCGCGCACCAGGGTGATCCGCGCGTCGGACATCTGCGCCCGGTCGAAGGTGTAGGGGCCGCTGGTGACGATCTCCTCGGGGTTGAACTCGATGAACTCGGCGTTGAACCCGGTGTGCTCGTCGTCGCCCTGGCGCACTCCGTCGGCCACCATCGCGATCGCGCGCTCCCCGAAGTCGCCGTAGGTCGACTTGGAGAAGATCCGGTGCTTGACGACCTGGAGTTCGATGCCGGGGAAGGGGTTGTCGAAGCGCGCGCGGACGCTGAGGTCGTCGAGCCGCTCCAGTTCGGTGATCTGCGGGAAGCCCACCGACCAGGCGGGTGCCTCCAGGATCCGGATGGCGTAGTTCTGGTGCAGGTCCTCGGCGGTCAGGTCGGTGCCGTCGCTCCACTTCAGGCCCGGGCGCAGGGTGACGACGAGGTCGTCGCCCTCCCAGGCGCTGTTCTCCAGGAGCAGGTAGTCCCACTCGTGGGTCTCCCAGTTGTAGAACGCGCCCGCGGGCAGGAAGAGGTCGGCGTACACGGAGTTCATCAGCAGCGCGCCGTCCTCCACGGCGACGTTGCGCGTCTGGGCCGCCAGGTCGAAGTCGAAGACGCCCGTGAACCGCGCGGCGCCGCCCTCGGCGTTGTCGCCGCCCGCGCAGGAGGACAGCACGCCGGCGCCGGCGACGCCCGCCGCGCCGAAGCCGATCGTCCGGAGCAGGCGCCTGCGGCTCAGGTCCCGCATCAGGGGGCGGGGGGTGGGAGGGGTCATTGGCGCTTCCTTTCGAGTAGGACGGCGAGCAGACCGAGGGAGAGCACGACCAGGCCGATCACGACGGTGAGGGCGCTGATGACGAACTCGGCTGTGCCGGGGGGTGTGAGGAGAAGCATGAGTGCGCTGGTCAGGGCGAGGAAGGCTCCGGCGAGGAGTCCGAAGCGGCCGACGACGGCGAGCACGGCCTCACCCCCGGCCGACGACGTGGCAGGCGAGCAGCCGGTCGTGCGCGGGGGCCAGCGGCGGCCGGACGGTGTCGCAGCCGCCCTCCTCGTAGAGGGGGCAGCGCGGGTGGAAGTCGCACCCGGACGGCAGGTCCGTCAGGTCGGGGATCTCGGAGCTGCGCAGCCTGATCCGTTCCCGGCCGTGCGCCAGGTCGGGGTCCGGTTCGCAGACGGCGTCGATGAGCGCCTTGGTGTAGGGGTGGCGGGGATCGTTGACCACGCGCGGGGTGGGGCCGTGCTCGACGATCCTGCCCAGGTACATCACGGCGATCTCGCCCTCCCAGGCGAAGTACTTGGCCACGGCCAAGTCGTGCGTGATGAACAGGAAGCCCACGCCGAGGTCGTCGCGCAGCGCGCCGAGGGTGTTGAGCAGGCTGACCCGGATGGACACGTCGAGCATCGAGGTGGACTCGTCGGCGATGATCACCTCGGGGTCCATCGCCAGGGCGCGGGCCACGGCCACGCGCTGGCGCTGGCCGCCGGACATCTGGTGCGGGTACTTGTCGAGGTACTCCTCGGCCGGGGTGAGGTCGACCCGCCGCAGGAGTTCGGCGGTGGCCCGGCGGGCCTCGTGCCTGTCCTTGACCAGCCCGTGGCGGCGCAGCCCCGCGGAGACGGTCGAGTAGACGGTGCGCACGGGGTTGAGCGAGGCGTAGGGGTCCTGGTGGATGAACTGGACCGAGCGGCGGAAGCGGCTCCGTTCGCGCCGGTCCATCTCCGCGACGTCCCTGCCCCGGAAGAGCACGGAGCCCCGGACCGGGTCGGCCAGGCCCGCGGCCATGCGGGCGCTGGTGGTCTTGCCGCAGCCGGACTCCCCCACCAGGCACAGCACCCGTCCGGGGCGCACGTCCAGGTCGACCCCCGCGACGGCGGGCACGTCGCCGCGCGGGGTGGGGAAGACCTGGTGCGCGCCGCGCAGGCTGAGCACCGGCGGGGCCTCCCCGCCGTCGCCGACGGGTGCGGCGCCGGGCTCGGGCCGCGGGTCCGCTGAAACGGTCCGGTCAGTCAAGGGTGGCCCCCTCGGTGGAGAGTTCGTTCGAACGCAGGCAGGCGGCGGCGTGGCTCAATCCGTCGGGGCGGTGCGTGAGCACGTCGAGCACGGGCCGGGTGGACGCGCACCGCTCGACGGCGTGCTTGCAGCGCGGCGCGAAGGAGCAGCCGGGGGGCAGCGCGGAGAGGCTGGGCGGGCCTCCGGGCAGCGATTCGGGAACCCTGAGGTCGCCGGTGACCGGGGGCACCGAGTTGATCAGCGCCGAGGTGTAGGGGTGCCGGGCTCGGTGGAAGATGTCGCGGGTGGTGCCGGTCTCGATCAGCCGTCCGGCGTACATGGTGCCGACGCGGTCGGCGAGTTCGGCGGCCAGGCCCAGGTCGTGGGTGATGAAGACCATCGCGAAGCGCAGTTCCTCGCGCAGTTCCGCGAGGCGCTCGACGATGGAGCGCTGGGTGAGGATGTCCAGGGCGGTGGTGGGCTCGTCCAGGATGAGCAGCTGCGGTTCCAGGGCCAGGGCGAGCGCGATGAGGGTGCGCTGGCGCATGCCGCCGGAGAGCTCGTGGGGGAAGCTGTCCAGCACCCGGGCGGGGTCGAGCCGGACCATGCGCAGCAGCTCGGCGGAGCGTTCGAGGACCTCGGCGCGCTTGCGGCGGCCCCGGTCGTGGGCGCGGAAGGTGTCGAGGAAGTGGTCGCGCACCCGCAGCACGGGGTTGAAGGCGTTCATGGCGCCCTGGAAGACCATGGCCGCCTCGTTCCAGCGGAAACGGCGCAGGTCCTCGCGGGCGAGGGTGCGCACGTCGACGAGGCGGCCGTCCTTGCGGCGGAAGAGGACCTCGCCCGCGGAGAGGACGCCGGTGCGCGGGAGCAGCCGGAGCAGGCCCAGGCCCAGGGTGGTCTTGCCGCAGCCGGACTCCCCCACCAGGGCCATGGACTGGCCGGGGTGGAGGTCGAAGGAGACGTCGTGTACCGCGGTGACCTGTTTCCTTCGGCCGGTGCGGTAGCCCACGTCCACCCCCCTCACCGACAGGAGGGGGCCCTCGGCGGACGGCGGGGCGGCGGTGCGGTCGGTCATGGCTCACCTGTCCCGGAGTCGTGGATTGAGGGCCTGCTCCAGGGACCGGGTCATGGTGACCAGCCCGATCTGGAAGAGCATGATCATCACCATCGGGGCGATGAGGAAGGGCGCTGCCTGGGGCAGCAGGAAGGCGTTGTTGTTCCAGGCCTGCTGGATCATCAGGCCCCAGTTGTCGGCGGTGCTGGGCAGCAGGCCGAGCAGGTACATGCCGACCACGGCGTAGATCGCGTTGGTGACGGCGATGATGAAGTTGATGAAGATGTAGCCCGCCATGTTGGGCAGCACCTCGACGAAGAGGATGCGCGCGGTGCCCAGGTCCTGGAGCCGGGCGGCCTCGACGAACTCGCGTTCCCTGAGGGTGAGCACCTGGGCGCGGATGGAGCGCATGAGGTAGGGCCAGGTGACCAGGCCGATGATGAAGGAGACCACCAGCGGCGAGGAGGTGCGGAAGAACGACGCGATGACCAGCATCAGCACGATGAACGGGATGGTCATCGTGATGTCGGTGAGCTGGAGCAGGAAGTGGTCGATCCGTCCGCGCACGTACCCGGCGACGCCGCCGAGGACGACCGCGATGGCCACGGTGATCACGGCGGCGACGAAGCCGACCCAGATGGGTTCGCGTCCGCCCAGCACGAGCTGGGTGAAGGTGTCCTTGCCCTGGTGGTTGGTGCCGAGCCAGTGCTCGGCGGTGATCGGTCCCCAGATCGCGGTGACGTCCGTGGGGTTGTGGTGGTCGATGAGCAGCGGTCCGACGAAGGAGAAAAGCAGGACGCTCAGGACCAGGCAGAGGCCGACGAACCCGCTGGTGCTGCGGGTCAGGCCCTGCCAGATCGTTCCCCAGACCCCGGGGGCTGCGGTGGTGGTGACGGCCATTTCCGGTGGGCTCCTACGTTCGGATGCGCGGGTCGAGGCGGCTGTAGAGGAGGTCGGCGACGAGGTTGGCGACCACCACGCAGGACGTGATGATGATGAGCAGCCCCTGTAGGAGCGGGTAGTCGCGGTAGTTGACGGCGTCCAGGAGCAGGCCGCCGACGCCCTTGTAGACCAGGACCTGTTCGACGAAGATCGCGCCGCCGACGAGGGTGCCGAAGGAGATGGCGATCTGGGCGACCAGCGGCAGGACCGCGTTGCGCCCGACGTAGGAGACGGCGATGCGCTGGTCGCGCAGCCCCCGGGCGCGTGCCACGGTCACGTAGTCCTCGCCGAGCACCTCCGTGGTGGAGGCCTTCATGATGAGCATCCAGGTGCCGATGATGGCGAGCACGTAGGTGACGATCGGCAGGGCCGCGTGGTACAGGGCGTCGCCGATGAACTCCGCGTTGAACCCCGCCTGGACACCGGGGCTGATCGTGCCGCGCAGGTCGATGGGGTCGAACCACCCCAGGTACATGCCTCCGCCGAAGACCAGGGCCATCGCGATGAGGTAGTTGGGGACCGCGCCCAGGACCGAGGCGAGGACGCTGAGCACGTGGTCCAGGAAGCGGTTGCGCCAGTAGGCCATCACCATGCCCAGGGCCAGGCCGAGGACGACGGCGATGACCGTGCCGACGCCGATGCTGAACAGGGTCCAGGGCAGGTAGGCGCCGATGGCCTCCATGACGCTCTGGCCCGGCCGGTTGATGGTCATGCCCAGGTCGAAGGTGACCAGGCCGACCAGGAAGTCCCACCACTGCTGGTACAGGGGGGCGTCGGGGTCGTAGGCCAGCGAGTTCATGGCGATGACCCGGGCCTCCTCCATCGACATGCCGCCCTGCGTGAGGCGTCCGGCCATCACGTCGATCGGGTCGCCGGGCATGGCGCGGCCGAGGAAGAAGGTCACGTTGGCGACGACGAACACCACGACGACGGCCTTGCGGACCTTGACGGCGGCGTAGTGGCGCCAGATCCGCGTCAGTAGGTGCGCGGGCGCGTCGGTGCGGGCCGACGCGCCGCTTCCGGCGGGCCGCGGGGGTGGGGAGGCCGCGTTTTCGGTGGCCACGGGGCTCCTTCGTGGGGCGCAGGGACTCCGTTTCTATTAGGAAAGTTTCCTAATAGAGGGTTCACGGTAACCCGATCCGTGTGGTCCAGACCACCTTCGTGACCAAACGGCGTCTTCCGAGCGACACGATCGACATCACAAAACGAACAAAAATCGATAAACCGCCACATATGGTTGTCGCGCCGATTGGCCGAACCCGGCCACATGAGCACACTCATGACATTTGTGGGTGTTGTCATCACACGGGCGGTTCGTACGGTTACGTCTCCGAAGCACACGACCCCGTTTCCCCGAACGGGCCGAGAACGCGGAGGCAACCCCCGTGCGCAGAACACGCGCGACCACACTGGCCTCGACCGTCCTCGTGACGGCCCTGGCCGCATCCCTCGCGGCGGCCTCCCCCGCCGCTGCCGATCCCCTGGACTCCCCCGCCGACGACACCGCGCTCGCCGGGTTCCACGACCAGGAACTGGCCTGGGCCCCCTGTACCGAGGAGGTGCTCCAGGGACTGGAGTGCGCCGACGTCGTGGTCCCGCTCGACTACTCCGACCCCGGGGGCGAGCGCGTCACGGTGGCCGTCAGCCGGGCCCGCGCCACCGACCCCGGACAGCGGCGCGGCATCCTGCTCACCAACCCCGGAGGGCCGGGCGGGCACGGGCGCAGCTTGCCCCTGCCGCTGGACCCGCAGACGGGCACCGGACTCGTCGGGGGCCTGCGGGTCGCCGAGGTGTACGACGTCATCGGCATGGACCCCCGCGGCAGTGGCGGATCCTCGCCCAGGCTGGACTGCGGCACGGAGCCCCCGCCCGTCTACCCGAGTCCGACGGACGGGGAGATCTCCGAGGCCACCCGTTCGGCGATCCGCTACCAGCGCGCCTGCGAACAGGCCGAGGGCGACCTGCGCCCGCACATGACCACCGCCAACACCGCCCGTGACATGGACGTCATCCGGGCTGCCCTGGGCGAGGAGAAGACCAACTACCTGGGCTACTCCTACGGCACCTACCTGGGCGCGGTCTACGGGAGCCTGTTCCCCGAGCGGCTGGACCGCAGCGTGCTGGACTCGTCGGTGCACCCCGACGGCATCTGGCGTGACGTCTTCATGATGCAGGCGCCCGCCTACAGCGAGAACATGGAACGCTACACGGCGTGGGTGGCGGGGTACGACGACGTCTTCGGCTTCGGTTCGACCCGGGAGGAGGTCTACGCGACCTTCGAGGCGACCGCCGAGCGGCTGCGGGAGGAACCGATCGAGGTCGCACCCGGCGTGCTCTACGACAGCCACCTGTTCCACATGGACGTGGGCATGAACTCGCGTTTCCAGGACCAGTGGGACGTGGTCTCGGAGTACCTGGGGTACATCGTGCACGACCAGCCCCTGCCCCAGCCCCTCGCCGCCCAGGCGAGCACCCTGGCAGAGGAGGAGTACGGTACAGCCACCCTGGACCTGCAGACGGCGGTGCTGTGCGAGGCCGAGTGGCCGGAAAGGGTCAGCACCTACCACGCGGACGCCCGGGAGTACCGGGAGGAGCACCCCTACGGCAGCGGCGCCTACTGGGCGGTTCCCCAACCGTGCACCTTCAACGGCCTCGACCGGCCCGAGCCGCCGGTCGAGCTGGAGCGGGACGGCTACCCCGAGGCACTGGTCATCGCCGGCGAGTTCGACGCCAACACGGCCTACGAGGGCGGCCCGGCCATGGCCGACCGCCTGGACAGCTCCCTGATCACCGTCGCCGGTGACGGCGGGCACGGCTTCTACCTCCCCGGCGGCCTGGACTGCGTGGCCGAGGCGGTGGACGCCTATCTGGTGGACGGGGCCCAGCCCGAGGACCTCACCTGCCAGGGCCTGCCCCCGGCGGAGGTCGACGGGGCGGTCCAGGTGGAGGCCGAGGACCTCGCGGCGCTGCGCGACCGGACCGGCCCGAGCGGCCTGGGCATCTGACCCCGGAGACGACGGCGGCCCGCGCCATCCTGCGAGGGGCGGTGCGGGCCGTTCTCACCGCGGCCACGCTTTTCATCCCATGGTCGGATGAATCGGACTCTCGGGGGCTTCGTGCGACGAGGGTCGTCCGCCCACGCGGACGACGGGAGGGGAAGCGGGGTGGGGACAGGGCCCCGCGGTCCCCGCGGCTCAGCGGTTGGCGTCCTCGAGGGTGCCGGTGACCGTCTCACCGATGTTGGCGGTGGTCGCGTAGCAGATGATCTCGCGATCGTTGGCCTGGTCCCAGCTCTGCTGGGTCGGGGTGAGGTAGTAGGAGTAGATCTCCGAGTCGAGGTAGTCGACACCGATGAAGTCGGTGAAGTTCTCGCCCTTGCAGACCTCGTCGGCCTCGGTCTGGACGGCCGAGTCGCCGGGGTAGGAGGCGTCGGTCAGCTGGTGGGAGTAGAAGAACTCCGAGTCGTGCTCCTGGGAGCAGTCCACCAGCGGGACCTCGCTGACCCCCTCACTGAACAGCGCGGTCTCCACCTCGGACTCGATGAAGCAGTCCCCCACCTCCAGGGAGAACACGTCGACGGTTACGGGGGAGGCGGGCTCACTGGTCTCGGTGGGCTCCTCGGGCACGGTCGGTGCCGCGGCGTCCGTGGGCTCGGGGGCGACGGTCTCCCCGCCGTCCTGGAGGGCGGGGGGCAGCAGGGGAAGCGAACCGCAGGCCGTGGCCGCCAGGGTGGCGCCGACGGCCAGGGTTCCCAGGACGACACGGCCGAACAGGGGACGGCGCGTTTCGGACAGCATGGGGACTCCACTGGATCGTTCGGTACTGATGCCGACGGGGGACGGAATCGGCGACACCTGTACAGATGCCCGGGACCCGGAGAAGGTTTCGTCCCGGGTCCGGATGGATCAGGTTCTGTTGCGCTCTGGGCACCGCGTGCCGCGGACTGGCGCAGGTGGGTGGGGGAGGAAGGGGAGGCCGCTCGTGCGGCCGGGGAGGCGGAGGCGGGACAGGGCCTGCGCCGTCCGGGGGAGGCTCAGCGGTTGGCGCCGGCGAGGGTGCCGGTGACCATCTCACCGAAGGTGTTCACGTAGCAGATGATCTCGCGGTCGTTGTACGAGTCCCAGGTCTGCTGGCTGGGGTGGAGGTAGCCGACGTAGAGCTCCGACTCGGTGGCGGGAACGCCGACGAAGTCGGTGAAGTTCTCACCGAGGCAGACCTCCTCGGCCTGGGCCATGGTCGCCTCGTCGCCGGGGTACTCGGCGTCGGTCATCTCGTAGGAGAAGAAGAACTCCGAGTCGTGCTCCTCGGCGCAGTCCACCAGCGGGACGTTGCTGACGTCCTCGCTGGCGAGCGCGGTGTTCATCTCCTCCTCAACGAAGCAGTCACCGACGTTGAGCTCCATCACGTTGCCGGCACCCATGAAGGACATGAGGGCACCGCAGCCGCTGAGGGCGAACACGCTGCCCGCGGCGAGCGCCGAGACACCCACGGTACGCAGGAGGGGGGAGAAATTCGACATGGGGATACTCCGAAAGTTATGCATGGGGTTCGCCGGCCTGAAAGAGGCGGCGAGAAGGTAACAATTCACTACCTGGGGGTTTATGTCAAACTTATTTGCGAAAACGACGGAATGGCAGCGGATCGTCACGGTGCGCCTCCACGGCCCCTCCCTCGCTTCACCCCTGTGGGATGCCGCAAACGCGAAGCAGCACATCACAGACCTATGACGTTTTCCGGAGCCACGTCCTCGTCCGAGCGGCCGCGGAGGGCGGCCCGCGCACGCGGGTTCCGGGAGCGGGTTCCGGAAAGGGCGGCGGAGGGCTTCCGGCGGAGCGCGGGGAGTGATCGCTTCGGGGGCGGGCGAACGGCGTGAGAGCGCGACGGGGTGTTACCGCACGGTGTTCCCGTACAGGGCGCCCCCACGGAAAAAGCGAGGGCCCCGGCCGTTTCCGGCCGGGGCCCTCGCCTCGGGTGCGTCATCAGGGACTCGAACCCCGGACCCGCTGATTAAGAGTCAGCTGCTCTGACCAACTGAGCTAATGACGCCTGTTGTTCACCGCCCTGCCTCGCGGCCGCGGCGACATGGACAACTCTACCCGACCGATGGAGCGCCCCGCGCCGCGAACCGCACGATGTGGGGCACAACACCGGGGCGGCCGCCTTCCCGGCGGCGGCGCGGGCGGGCAACACGAAGGCCCCGGGCGGAAGGCTTTGCCTTCGACCCGGGGCCGTTGTCTGTGCGCCATCAGGGACTCGAACCCCGGACCCGCTGATTAAGAGTCAGCTGCTCTGACCAACTGAGCTAATGGCGCCTGTCATGCCATGGTACCGGCCCTGCGGGCCTCCCTGGCGACGTCGTTAACTCTAGCAGGACCGCAGGAGGGCCGCGAACCGGTTGCGGACCGGCGGGAGTGGCGGTCCTCCCCTCGGTCCCCTGCCTCGGAGCGCCTAGGCGAAGGCCAGGAACAGCGCGACGATCACGGCGATGAGCAGGACCGCGCCGACGACGGCCAGCACGATCGGCATGACCGGGCGGCGCGCGGGCTCCTCGGTGCTCGGGTTCTCGTCGACGAAGCGGCGGAAGTGCTGCGTGGTTCCCGCCGGGTCCATGTTGGGATCGTTGTTCTGTGTCATGGGGTTGACCCTAGCGACTCATGGGAGTGGTGAGGACCCCCGTGGGTATATCTAATCCTTTTCGCGACGCGCTCTTGGTCCTCTCCCGCCGCGCACCTGCGGCGACCGCGCAGGGCGACGCGGCGCGTACTCCGCGTCCCCCGTTGGCGGTCACTTCTCACCCGGGTGAAAGCCGAACGTAAGATCGCCGGTCGACACTGGTCTCGGGAGGGCGGGGCTCGGCCGGTACTTCCCCGCGGCCGTGTCGCCCCTCCCGGGGCCCGGCACGCAGCACGGCGGCCATCCGGGCCGTGGGCGTGCTCCCGCGTGCCGGGTCCGCCCCCTCCAGAAGGCGCACCAGCTCCGCGGCGGACCGGCCCGGGCGGGTGTCGTCGAGCCAGACCGCCGCCATGCGCAGCGGCAGGGGCAGGTGTCCCAGGACGTGGGCGAGGCGGCGCAGCACCGATTCGGCGCACCGGTCCCGCCCCTCCCGCGGGCGCAGCAGGTCCACCGCCGCGTCCGGGGGGAGCGGCCCCACTGGCAGGGCGCGCAGGCCGTCGCGCACCAGCAGGTCGGTCAGCCAGTAGCGGCTGGTGACGAGCGCCGCGCATCCGGTGCCGCCGGGGAGCAGGGGGCGCACCTGGCGTGCGGAGGCCGCGTTGTCCAGGACCAGCAGGACCCGCCGGTGCGCCAGCAGTGTGCGGACCCGAGCGGCGGCCTCGTCGGCGTCCATGGCCTCGGTGCCGCGGGTGCCGGTGGACAGGGAGCGCACCAGGCGGCGCAGCACCTCGGCCGGGTCGCGCGGGCTGCCGTCGCCGCCGCGGAGGTCGACGTAGAGCTGCCCGTCGGGGAAGTGCGGTGCGGCCGCGCGGGCCCAGCTCAGGGCGAGGGCGCTGGCTCCCGCGCCCGCGGGTCCGCGCACCAGCGCGCTGCCGGGAGCGGTGCTGGAGGGGTCCACCAGCCGGTCCAGTTCGGCCAGGGCCTCGTCGCGCCCCAGCAGCACGGAGGGCGCGGCGGGCAGTTCGGCCGGGGCGAGGGCGGCCGAGACCGGGGCGGGCGCGTGGACCGGACCTTCGCCGCGGCCGTCGCGTTCCTCCGCCCCCGCAGGGGCGCCCGGCTCACCGCCGGGTCCGGTGGCCGGACCGGATTCGCAACGGGGTACGGCGGCCGGTTCGGTGTCCGGTCCGGGGCGGGCCCCGGCCGTGGGAGCGGAGGGCCGGGCCCCGGCGCCCTGCTCAACGGAGGCGCGCTGGTGCGGGACACTGGTGCCCGGGGCGCGGTCGAGGTCGCCGCGCAGGATTCCTTGGAAGGTCTCCTGGAGTTCGCGGCCCGGGTCCGTGCCCAGGTGCTCGGCCAGCGCGTCGCGGGTGCGGGCGTACACGCGCAGGGCCTCGCTGGGGCGCCCGCAGCGGTAGAGGGCGGTCATCTGGACCCGGATGAGGGGCTCGCGCTCGGGGTGGTCGGTGGCGATGGGGCCGATCTGGTCGGCCACCCGCTCGTGGTCGCCCCGGGCCAGGGCGGCGCCGAACCCCTCCTCGGCGGTCCGCAGGAGTTCCTCGTTAAGGGGCGGGACGTCGCGCTCGTGCAGGACGGGGCTGACGATGTCGGCCAGGACGGGGCCCCGCCACAGGCCCAGGGCGCTGATGAGCAGGTCGGCGCGGTCGGAGGGTTCGGCGCCCCCGTCGGCGCGGCGGACCAGGGAGCGAAAGCGCAGCAGGTCGCACTGGTCCTCGGTGAGGTCGACCCGGTAGCCGCCGTCGCCGCCCCCGATGAGCGGGGTGCCGCAGTGCTGGTCCAGGACGGCGCGCACGCGGGTCACGTGGACCTGGAGGGCGCTGCGCGCGGACGGGGAGGCCGGGCTCCCCCAGACACGTTCGATGAGGTGCGCGGTGGGGACGGTGCGCCCGGTGTTGAGCAGGAGCGTGGCCAGCAGGGCGCGGCGCTTGTCCCCGCGCAGGCGCAGCGGGGCCCCGTCCATCTCGACGCCGAACTGCCCGAGCAGTCCGACGCGTAGCCCGCCGGCGGTGTGCGCGGACACGCCCTGCCGGGCCTGCCCGGCCGTGTCGTGCCACCGCCTCGCCGGGTCGCTCAGCGACACAGCACCCTCCCCCTCGCGGAGCGCGCGTGCGAGCGGGTGAACCCCGGCGCCCCCTGGTTCCAGGGTGCCGCCTGAGCTGGGATATCGCAATCACGCACCCCCCACTTGCCGCTGCGGCCGTCCCTTGGAATCCTGGATTCTCCCGCTTTTTCCCATCTCCTCGTTGACTCTTCACCACGACCGAAAGAAACTTTCCTCCATGGCGGAAATTCCGAAGCCTGCGGGCGGACGGGCGGAGACCGGACACGTCTCCGCGCCTCCCGTCCCCACGACGGTCCTGCGCATCCGGTCGCTCCTGCCCTCCCTGGCACCCGCGGAGCGGCGGGTCGCGCAGCACGTCGTCGACGACCCCGAGCGGGCCGCCGCCTCCTCCATCACCCAGCTCGCCAAGGTCTGCGCCACGTCCGAGGCCACCGTGATCCGGTTCTGCCGCACCATCGACTTCAGCGGCTACCGGGAACTGCGCCTCGCCCTGGCCACCGAGGCCGGTCAGGCGCGTGGCGCCCGCGGGGCGGCCCCGGAGCTGTCCAGCGACATCAACCCCGACGACACCCTCGTCACGGTGGTGCAGAAGATCGCCTACACCGACGCGCGCGCGGTGGAGGAGACCGGCGCCGCCCTGGACGTGGAGGTGCTGCGCACGGTCATCGACACGATGGCGGGCGCGCGGCGCATCGACGTGTACGGGGTGGGCGCGAGCGCGTTCGTCGGCGCCGACCTCCAGCAGAAGCTGCACCGGATCGGGCTCACCTCGTTCGCGTGGTCGGACGCGCACGTGATGCTCACCAGCGCGGCCCTGCTGGACGAGCGCGACGTGGCGATCGGCATCTCCCACAGCGGGACGACCATAGACACGGTGCAGGCGCTCACGGAGGCGGGGCGGCGCGGCGCCCGGACCGTGGCCGTCACCAACTTCCCCCGCTCGCCGATCGGGTTCGCCGACCACGTGCTGACCACCGCGGCCCGCGAGACCACGTTCCGCTCGGGGGCCACCGCGAGCAGGCTCGCGCAGCTGACCGTGGTGGACTGCCTGTTCGTGGGTCTGGCGCAGAGCCGCTACACCGACAGCCGCACCGCGCTGGAGACGACCTTCGAGGCGGTGCGGGGGCTGCGGATCAACGACGACCGCAGGCGCCGCAGGGGCGAGGCCCCCGGCGGCGGGAGCACGGACGACAACCACGGCTGACCGTACGCGTCCCGCTCCCGCCGCCCGGCTCCGACCGGCGGCGGAGGCGGGACGGTCGAACGAGGGAAAGGAACGGCACCGGTGCGGACCGAACAGGAGAGCGCTGTGCACGACGACGGGCGCGGAACCCGGCCGGAAGGCGGGGACGCCCCTCGGGAGGCCGGCGCCCCGCTGCCCTCCGACGGGAACGGGGGCGGTGCGGCCGTGATCGTGCGCGCGCCGACGGAGTCCCGCAACTCCGGTACCCACGACATCGACCTGCTCCCGGCGCTGGACGTGCTGCGACAGATCAACGCCGAGGACGTCACGGTCCCCGGCGCGGTGGGCGCGGTCCTGCCGGAACTGGCGCGGGCCGTGGAGCTGGGGGTGGCCGCCCTGGAGAGCGGGGCGGCCATCCACTACTTCGGCGCGGGCACCTCGGGGCGGATCGCCGCCCAGGACGCGGCCGAGCTGCCGCCGACCTACGGCGTGCCCGCCTCGTGGGTGGTGGCACACCACGCGGGCGGCGGGGAGGCCCTGGCGCGGGCCGTGGAGGGGATCGAGGACGACTGGGAGTCGGGCCGGACCGACGCCGCCGCGATCACGCCGGGATCGCTGGCCGTGGGCCTGGCCGCCAGCGGGCGCACCCCCTACGTGGGCGGGGCGCTGGAGGCGGCCCGGGAGCGCTCGGCCGCGACGGTGCTGATCAGCGCGAACCCGCAGGCGCCGTTGGCGCGGGAGGCGGACGTGCACGTGGGCATGGCCACCGGCGCGGAGGTGATCGCCGGGTCCACCCGGATGAAGGCGGGCACGGCGCAGAAGCTGGCGCTGAACGCGTTCTCCACCGCGGTGATGGTGCGGATGGGGCGGACGTACTCGAACCTGATGGTGGGGGTGGACGCCACCAACGGCAAGCTGCGCGGCCGAGTGGTGACCATCCTGACGCAGGCCACCGGGCTGGACGAGCGGGTGTGCGCGCGGGCGCTGAACGCGGCGGAGGGCGACACCCGCGTCGCGCTGGTGTCGCTGCTGGCCGACGTGGACGCGGACGCGGCGGCCCGGGCCCTGGGTGAGGCGCGGGGCCGGGTCCGCGTCGCGCTGGCCGGGCTGGGCCTGCCGGGCCAGACCGCCCCGGAGTAGGCGGCGGGGCGGTCGGGACGGCCGCTGTCCCGCGCGGGTTGAGGCCCCGCGCGGGGTGGGCCCGCGCGGGTTGTCCACAGGCCGAAGGTTCCTCTGGCGGTGTCCGTCCCGTCCGGCCTACGTTGGATACGGGGGGTCCCCGGCCTCCCCCGCTTCGCGCTGCCCGCGCACCGGAGGTCGCGCCCGTCCGGGCCGGGATCCGCGCGGACTTGACCACGCGCGGGTCTTCCACAGGCCGAAAGCCCCTCTGGCCCGGGGCCGGGCGGGTCTTCCACAGGCCGAAAGTCCCTCTGGCCCGGGGCCGGGCGGGCGGCGTAGGCTCGGTTCCGGGAGCGCCGCGCGCCGCCGTGGGAGGGGCTGGTCCCCCCGTATCCGAGTCTCCCCCTCCGCCGCCCGCCCCGCCAGCCCCGGTCCGCGGCTGTGGACGGCCCCGCCCGGCTCAGCCTCGTTCGACGGCGGTGCCGATCAGACCGATCGGCGGGGAGCCCAGGTCCAGCAGGGCCCGGTGGAAGCGCTCCAGGGTGAACCCGTCGCCCCAGCGCTCGCGCGCCCGCTCCCTCAGCCGCAGGATCTCCAGCTTGCCCCAGGTGTAGCGGCCGTAGGTGGGGTCGAAGGTGGCGCGGCGCGCCTCGGCCAGGGCCGCGGGCCCCTGGAGCGGCGTGTCCCGGGCGAAGCGGGCGGCCGCCTCCTCCACGGACATGGTGCCGCTGTGCATGCCGATCGCCACGGACAGGCGGGTGACGCGGATGAGCGCCTCCACCCACACCCCGGTCTCGTAGTGGTCCGCGGTCCAGGCGGGGTCGCCCAGGCGTTCGGCGGCGTAGGCGCCGAAGCCCTCGTCCACGCACACCTCCTCCACGTAGTGCGCCCAGCCCTCGGCGAAGGTCATCGAGTGCAGGGCGCGGCGCACCGGCCCGGGCGCCTGACGCAGCGCACGGCCGTGGGAGAAGTGGCCGGGAGCCACCTCGTGCACGCTGACGGCTGGCAGGGTGGTGTGGCTGAACATCTCCAGCCACTCGTCGGCCTCCTCCGCGGTCCAGGAGGCGTCGGGCGGGGTGATGAAGTAGAAGGAGGGCGTGTCGGCCTCCCACGGGCCCGACCACGCCATCATCGCGGTGGCCCAGCGCTGGGAGGGCGGGGAGACGTCCACGCGGCACTCGCCGTCGTTGTGGGGCGCCAGGCCGCGTTCGGCGGTGAACGCCACCGCCAGCTCCGTCCAGCGGCGTGCGGCGTCCAGCACTCCGTCGGTGTCGGGGTGCTGGCGGGTGAGCTCGCGGACGAACTCCATCGTGTCGCGGCCGGGTGCGAGGCGCCCGACTGCCTCGGCCAGGCGCCCGCGCAGGCGGTCGCGTTCGGCGTCGGCGCGGGCGGCCAGGTCCGCGAGGTCGACCTCGACGGCCTCACCGCTGCCCATGAGGCGGGCGAGCGGCTCGGCGCCGAGCCCGGCGCTTCGGGGGCCCTCCCGCACCGCCTCCTCGACGTGGGCGAGCAGGCGCGCGTGCGCGGCCAGGGCCGCGTCGCGCACGTCGGCGGGCACGTCGTCGGGGAGGCCGTCGGCCACCCCCCGGACGGCGCCGAGGAGGGACTCCGCGAGGGGGGCGGGCAGGCGGTCCAGGGCCGCGATCGCGTTGTCGACCACGCGCGGCCACTCGGCCAGGTGGGCGATGCGGGCGGCGTCGCGCTCGGCCCGGGGCGCGTACGCGCGGTCGTAGCCCGACAGGTCGAGTTCGTTGACGTGGTAAAGGGGGTTGGCGCGGTGCAGCTGGAGTTCGCCCAGCTCGTAGCGCAGGGCGTTCTCGAAGGCGGCCAGGTGGGCCTCGTCGTGCGCGTCTTCGAGGGGTTCGCCGCCGAGTCCGGCCAGGGCCTCCCGGACCCCTTCGGGCGACAGGTCGGCGACCTTGCCGTCGTACTCGTGCATGCCGGAGCCTTCGCGCATGTTCATCGGCCTGAGGTCGGCCAGGCGCCGGAGCCGCGCGGGCAGGTCTTCGTGCTGTGGCTGGAAGGACATGCGGCGACTCTAGCCCCGGAGGGGGCCGTGCGGACAGACGGTTCGCGGGCCCGAACCGGACCGGTCGAGTCCGCTGTGCCGTACCGGAACTTGCGCCGCGCCGGAACTCCGGAGCGGGGCCGGGCGTCTTCCCAAGCGTGACGATCCCAGATCCCGCCACGCCCCAGATTCCCCCGTCCGACGACGACACCGGTGTTCTCCGCGACCGACCCTCCCCAGCTTCCGGCGGCTCCGGTGCCGACACCGCCGACGTCGTATCCGGCGCCGAGAGCGCCGGGGCCTCCGCTGGTCGCGGCGGCCGCCGCGGACGCCGGCCGTGGCTGGGGCGCCTCGCCGTGCTGGCCGTGTTCGCTATGGTGGCGGGCTGCGTGCCGTTCCTGTGGGTGCTCTCCTCCACCTCCGACCACCGCCACACCGCCTCCGCCGTGCCGGAACGCCCGGTGGCGCTGGTGCTGGGCGCCGGTGTGCGCCCCGACGGGCGGCCCAGCCTGCTGCTGGCCCGGCGCCTGGACACCGCCGCCGACCTCTACTTCGCCGGGAGGGTCGACGTCGTCCTGGTGACCGGTGACAACAGCGTCGAGCACTACAACGAGACCGACACCATGCGCGCCTACCTGGTGGACGCCGGTGTCCCGGGAGAGCACATCGTGGGCGACTACGCCGGGTTCTCCACCTGGGACTCGTGCGTGCGGGCCCACGAGGTGTTCGGGGTGCGGGAGGCCACCGTGGTCACCCAGGACTTCCACCTGCCCCGCGCCGTGCGGCTGTGCCGTTCGGCGGGCATCGACGCGGTGGGCGTGGCCGACTCCAGCCTGGAGGAGCGCACCTTCGCCACCGTGTACGGATGGTTCCGGGAGGTCCCGGCTGCGGTGGCGGCGCTGGGCTCGGTGGTGCTGCGGCCCGACCCGACGTTCCTGGGCGAGTACGAGACCGGAGTGGACGAGGCCCTGGCGCTGGAGCGCGAACCGGGGGCGGCGGGCGGCTGAGACCGCCCGGCCCCGGAGCCGTACACGGCGGCCCGGGGCCGCGGCGGGCGATCGCGACCCGGTCGGTCCACCGGCGCCGGGAGTTACGCCGCGCCGGTGGACCGGGCGCGCCCTACCGTCCTCCGCCGAAGAGGCGCCCCAGCAGCCCGCCGGGCTGGGGGGCGGCGGGCTGCTGCGGCTGCGGGGCCGCGGCCTGCTCCGGCTCCGGTTCGGGTTCCACACCCACGAGCGCGCAGAAGTCCTCGGCGTCGTCCGGCAGCGCCCAGGCGCTCAGGGTCCGCGTGAACTCCTCGTCCTCCCAGGCGGAGGCGGGCAGTTCGGCGATCGTCCAGAGGACCTTGAGGGTCTCCTCGTCGTAGTCGGCCTCGGCGTGCTCCTCGGCGGTGCGGTCCTTGCTGCGGGGGCCGAGCACCAGTTCCAGGCCGACGCCCGTCACGAGGGCACGCGAGTCCTCCTCGCCCTTGATCAGGCCGGGCAGGATGTCCAGGCGCAGGCGGCGGGCGCGGTCGCCCGCGCGGCCCAGCGCCAGGAAGCCCAGGACCTGCGGGGAGTGCCCGCCGCAGTGCGGCCAGGACTCGTTGAACAGGCCCTGGTAGCCCATGGAGGCGCCGCCGCCGCGGCCGATGCGGCGCAGCGCCTCGCGCGGGGTGTTCTCGCCGTGGATGAGCAGCATCGCCACCGATGCGGCGAAGGAGTTGTACAGGTTCCCGCCCGCCATCTGGTGGGTGAGTCCGAGCGTGAGGTCGATGTCGGTCGGGCTGGCCAGCAGGCCGAGGGCGAACAGTTCCGCGGGGAGCGGGTCGCCGCCGCTGTCCAGCGTGTTCATCACGTCGCGCAGGCTCGTGGGCGCCTGCGGGGCGGGGCGCAGGTCCTTGGCGAGCAGGACCTGGGAGGCTCCGGTGACCTCGGCGGTGATGCGCTCGGCGTCGTCGGGCAGGAAGGCCAGGAGGTAGCTCACCCACTCCCCCGCGCGGTCCATGCCGCCGCGGTTGGCGCCGCCGTGGAGCAGGGAGACCAGGTCGGGGACGCGGGCGCGGACGGCCTCGTAGGTGTCCAGCTCGGCCCGGAGGATCGCGGCGCCGTCGGGCTGCTCCATCACGGCGAGCCGGTTGCGCATGCGGTGGTGGTGCTGCTCGTCCGGGGCCTCCTCGGCCCAGTCGCGGTACTGCTGGCGGACCTTCTCGGCGTCGTTGGAGGCAGCCCAGGCCACCTCGTCGCGCCACTGGTCCAGGTCGAGGGCCTCGGGGAAGCGGTCCTCGGCGTGCCCGGCCACCAGCTCCAGGAGCAGGCTCAGGGGACGCCATCGGTCGGTGGCCGGGGTGGACTCGGCGCAGGCGAGGTCGACCAGGAAGTCGACCGCCCTGGGTGCGGCGAGGTGTCCGGGCGCGGGGAAGTGGATGATGTCGTGGAGTTCGGAGAGCGCGCTGTCGCTCCCGGCGAGCTGGCCGAGGAGCTCGGGGATGCGAGCGCCGCCCTCGGGGGCCAGGGTCGCCCAGTCCACGTTCTCCGCGCCGTCGTGTGGGTCGGTGGTCGCGTTCATGGTGCCGATTATCCCGCCTGAGCCGGTACGCGCGAATCCACCTGTGGACGAGCGGGGCGGTGCGGCGGCGCCGAAGCCCGGGGCCGGGGGCGGGCAGCACGAGGCGGAGGAGCCCGGGGACCCCCTGTCACCACGTTAGGTCCGCGCCGCGTGGCGGCGCCAGAGGCGGTTCGCGCCTGTGGACGCCCGGGCGGCGCGACGGTCGGCGCGTCTGGCCGGGTCGCGTTACAGCTCGCTCCGGGCGGGCGCCGGGCGCAGCACGGCGTCGCGCAGGGCCTTGACCGCGGCGGCCACCTCACGGGCGTAGCCGATCACGGTGGAGCGGCGGCGGGCGCCCATGCTGGAGTCGCCCACCCCGACGGCGTCGATCCCCGCGGCCCGGGCGAGGGCGACCGTGCGGGGCAGGTGGAAGGCCTGGGTGACCATGGTCGCCTCACGGACCCCGAAGAGGTCGCGCACCCGCACGCAGGTGTCCCAGGTGCGGTAGCCGTGGCGGTCGGCGTCGATCCGGTCGGCGGGCACGCCCTGTCCGACCAGGTACGCGGTCATGGTGTCGGTCTCGCGGCGCGACACCTCGCGGTTGTCTCCGGAGACGATGATCCGCTCCACCCGGCCGTTCTCGTACAGGCGCACGGCCAGGTCCAGGCGGCGGGCGAGCAGCGGCGAGGGTCCGTCGTTCCAGGCGGCGGCTCCCAGGACCACGGCCACGGGCCGGTGCGGGACGGTGTCGACCTCCCCGCGGCGTCCGGCGCTGCCCAGGAAGGTCCAGGCGTAGGGGCCCAGTGCCAGGGCGCACGCGCCCGCTCCGACCGCCGCGATCCACAAGCCCACCCTGCCGCCCTTTCCCGTCGTCCGGCGCGCGTCCGCCACCCGTCCGCGCGGTGCCGCGGCCCGCCCGGGCGCTCCCGGGGCGGTGGCCGCCTCCGCCCCGCGCGTGCGCGGGGGCGCGCGTCGCACCCATCATGGCGCACCGGCGGAGTGCGGGTATCCGGACGAAGGCGTACGGACCCGCGCGACACGCGTGAAACCGGGACGCGTCGGAACGTCCGTGCCGGGCCCGCCTCCCCCGGGAGGACCGGAACCGGCTCCGCACGGAACCGCCCGCGGCCGGGGCCGGACTCCCGTTCGCGGAGGCCTGCCGCGGCCGCGCGAGAACCCTGTCTCAGCTCCCCAGACCCGCCAGAGCGCCCCAGGAGAAGGGCCGCTTGTACCGGATCGTCAGGGAGCCGCCCTGGCAGGAACCGGTGATGACGAAGTGCGGTGCGGACGCGCGGCGGAGGGAGTCGACGCTGTTGCGCAGCGTGCCGAACCAGGAGGCGTCCGCCTCCACGTCGGCGGTGGCGCCCTCGGGCAGGATCACGTCGCCCGAACCCCAGGAGGCGTCGACGTGGACCTCGACGACGGAGGTGGCCAGGGAGGCCTCGCGGAAGTCGAGCCGGGTGGAGCCGTACTTGTTGTACACCTCGACGCGGTGCGGCACCTTCCACACGCCCTTGCGGACGACGGTGCTGCTCTGGGAGCGGATGACGAGGGCGTCGCCTCCGTCGCGGCGCTCCGGGAGGAGGCCCTCCACCGGCCGCGCGACGGTGCCCGGCAGCGTCTCGGCGCCCGTCGGCAGGTCGGCGGTGACCGGTTCCAGGTCGGCGTAGGTCTTGGCCGCGTAGACGGCGTTGAGCCGTTCGTCGAGTTCGTCGAGGGTGATGCGCCCCTGCGCCGCCGCCTCCCGCAGGACCTCCGCCACTTGGTCCCTCTCCGCGTCGGAGACGCGCATCCGACTCATGTCATTGGAGGCCACTGTCGCTCGCCCGGTCCTTTCCCGCTCCTTTTGTCACCACCACGTTGACATCCTCTCCCGCTTGAAAGCGGGAGAATCCAGCTAACAGACCATATCCGCCGCTGGTGGTCTACGCTTCACAGCCCGCCTGGCGGCGAGGGCTCCACGTCCTGGCACCCACAATGTCCTGGGGCGCTTGCTGCCTGACCGCGTGCTCGATATTGCGTGCGGCGTTGGTGTCGGCGTGCGCGACATACCCGCACCCCGGTGCCTTGCACACGAACCGGTCCCGCGACTCGCGGCCGCCCTCGGTGATGACCCGGCACCGCGAGCAGCGCCGCGAGGTGTAGGGGGCGGGCACCCGCACCAGGTAACCGCCCCGGTCGGCGAGCTTGTACTCCAACAACGTGACCGTGCGTCCCCACGCCTGTCCGGCGATGGCCCGGTTCAACCCGGATTTTCGTGCCACGTTGGTGCCCGGGGCCTCCACCGTCCCCCGAGCTGAGCGGACCATCCCTGCGATGTGCAGGTCCTCCACCCCCACCACACCGAACTCCTGTGCCAAGGCGTGCGTGACCTTGTGCTGCCAGTCCAGGGCGCGGCGCTTGGCTTTCGCGCGCACCCGGGCGATCTGGTCATAGGTGCGCCGCAACCGGTGCGAAGACGGCTGTCCAGGTGTGCGCTGCCGCCGTTGACGGGCGGCTGTGCACTCCAACCGGCGCAGACGCTCGGTTTCGCCTCCAGACAGCCACGGCTCGTGCTCGCGGAACGTGCCGTCGGACAGGGCGAGCGGCTTGGCGACACCCCGGTCGATCCCCACCCCCGGGCCGACATGGGGTGCCGGTTCCTTGACCTCGGTGCGCAGGCGCAGCACCACGTGCCAGCCGTTGGCCTCCCGCACCAACCGGGCGCCGGTGATGCGGTGGGCGGCGTCGGCGTGTTTGCCCACGGGTAGATCCTTGGTCCATCGGAAGCGGACCACACCGATCTTGGGGATCCTCACGCTCCCCCACGTGCGGGTGAGGCGCTCGATGGCCAGGTCCCGCCCCTGGGGAACGTCCACGCACATCCGTGCACGCAACCGGGACTTGAAGACGGGCGGCCCGGTCCGGCCCGCCCAGCAGTTCTGCCACGCCCGGAAGTAGGCCTTCAGCACCTGCTGCGCCGCCTGCCCGGGAAGGGCAGCCAACCAGGGCAGGTCTTTGCGGGCCTGACGAATCGCGGCGTCTGCGTCGGCCAGGGACACCCGCCGGTTCTCCGAAGACATCGTCCACCACGCGTGCAGGAGGTTCCACAGGGCGCGGGCGGCGTGGCCCTGGATCTCCAACTCACGGAGTTGGTCCTTGGCGGGGTAGAGGCGGGCTTTGTGACCGCGTTCGCGCTTCATGTGTCACCCCCCTGGACTGGTCCGGGCCGACCCTAGCGCGGGGTGTGACGTTTCGTGACGGGCGATTCACCCACCGGCTGAAGCCGATGGCACTCTCGCGAAGGAGAGGTAGGGCATGGGTGGAAAGGAGCGCGGTGCGGAACCGGCGCCGCCGCGGTCCGGCCGCTCCGGCGGGCGGGAACTGGCCGCGGGCCCCTGTCCGGCGCCCGCGTCCCCTTCCACCGCAGGTTGGCGGCCCGGCGCGCTTTGGGGAGGTCGGGGACTGGGTACCGCTTCTCTAGGGTGGTTGAGGACTCTGCCGGGGTAGGACGGACCCCGGCAGAGTCCTGAACCACACGTGGTTCCTGCCTCCCCCCGGTACACGATCTCGCGTCGGCGCGCGTCTGCACAGCGCGTGTCCGCAACCGGCCACACCGTGAACCGTTCCCCCGCCGAGCGGCCCGCCGTACGGGCCCGGCACCCCTCTCCACGCCCCGCCGGTTTTCGGCCCTGCCCTCCGTGCGCGATCGGTGCACCCTCATACTCCCCGCAGACCCCACGCGGAACAGGCACTCTTCCGGTGCCCGCCCCCGCCGTCGAGAGGGTTTCGGTCAGGTACATAAATCCGGTTGCGGACACAGCATCCGAACGGAGAACCGCAGGTCACGGGAACCCCTCCCGGCCGCCCCGGAAAACCTTCGTCCCTGCGTCGAACACACCTCCGCAAACACGCATCTGAGCAGGCAGAACGCGAGAGCCTCGACATCTTCCGAACCCGGCGGGAAACGCACCGGGAGCGGCGTTTGCCGGAATTCCGCGGCGAGCATCCTTCCTTTGGGAGCCGCGGCCGCACAGGCCGTTCTCCCAGGCCAGACCATCCGATCCGACCTCCCCGAGCACCACAGACACCACCTTGGTCGAAGACCGGAGGAAACCACGACGTGTCCGCCCTCGCGATCGCCCCGACGTTTCTCAGCGACTTCACCCGCCTCACGCCCGACGTCCAGCTCAACACCCTGGCCGTGATGCGCGCCTGCCAGGTCGGCGACGAGCCCGACCTGGAGTCCGTCGCGGGCGCCGCCGACCCGGGCGTCCGGGTCGTCAGCATCGCCCCCGACTGGTCCGGCGTCGTCGTCCCCGACGCCTCGGGCCGCGGCCGGACCGGCGACGGCGGCCTCGCCGACGGCACCCGCTACCGCCTGGTCACCGTGCGCCCGCGCGACGAGGCCCTGCGCTTCGCGCGCGACCTGCGACCCGAGGCGCCGACCGGGATCGTCCCCGCCGAGGCCGACCCCACGCCCAGCGGCCCGCCCGAGCTGGCCGGGGCCCTGAGGGCACCCTTCGACCAGTGGCAGCTGACCCTGCACCCCGACCAGCACCGGATCACCGAGGCGCACTACAACGGGTCCACGCAGGTCACCGGCGGACCGGGGACCGGCAAGACCGTGATCGCGCTGCACCGCGCCGCCTACCTGGCCGAGCGCGCCGCCGCCGCCCGCCCCGAGGACACCCGCGAGTCGGTGCTCCTGACCACCTACAACCGGGCGCTGGCGCAGTCCCTGGCCGAGCGGCTGGACCAGCTCCTGCCCGATCCCGGCGTGCGCGCCCGCGTGCGCGTGGCCACCATCGACAGCCTCGCGCGTTCGGTCGTGCAGACCCACACCAGCGTGGCGCCCCGCATGGTCGGCAAGGACGAGCTGGCCCGGCGCTGGCGCGCGGTGGCGGTGGCCGACGGCCTGCCCTTCTCCGGCCGCTTCCTGGTGGACGAGTGGGAGCAGGTCATCCTCGCCAAGGGCCTGGAGCTGCTGCCCGACTACATCCGCTGCGAGCGCAGCGGGCGGGTGCAGCACCTGGCTCCGGAGCACCGCCGCCAGGTGTGGGAGACCGTGCGGCGCTACGTCGGCGCCATGAGGGTGGAGGGGATGTGGTCCTACCCCCAGCTGGCCGCCGAGGCAGCGCGGATCCTGGGCCGCCGCGAGCCGCTGTTCCGGCACGCCGTGGTCGACGAGGCCCAGGACCTGCACCCGACGCAGTGGCGGATGCTGCGCGCCGCCGTCCCGGAGGGGCCGGACGACCTGTTCATCGTCGGCGACCCGCACCAGCGGGTGTCCGACAACCGGGTGTCGCTGGCCTCGCTCGGCATCAACGTGCGCGGGCGCGGTCAGCGGCTGCGGGTGAGCTACCGGGTGACCCAGGAGATCCTGGACTGGAGCATGCCGATCCTGGACCGCCGCCCGGCCCTGGGCATGGACGACAACGCCGACACCCTGGCCGGGTACCGCTCGCTGCTGCGCGGTCCGGCGCCGGTGGTGCGCGGCTGCGAGGACCGCGCCGAGGAGCTCACCGCGCTGGGCGACTGGGTGCGGGTGTGGCTGGAGGCCGGGGTCAACCCGGCGGAGATCGCGGTGGCCGGGCGCAACCAGTGGGTCGTGCGCGGCATCGCCAAGGAGCTGGAGGCCAGGGGCGTCCCCACCGCCCAGTTGGAGGACAGCGGCGCCGCCGAGGCGGTGCGCGTGGGGACGATGCACCGGCTCAAGGGCCAGGAGTTCCGGTGCGTGGCGCTGGTCGGCGTCAGCGACCACCTGCTGCCGCCCAAGGCCGCCATCGAGGCCGCCGACGGCGACCAGGTGGCGCTGGAGCACGCCTTCCAGCAGGAGCGGACGCTGCTGTTCGTGGCCTGCACCCGGGCCCGTGACGCGCTGTACGTGTCGCACGTGGGCAGGGCCAGCCGTCTGATCGGCTCCGGTCTGTGACGGCGCGGGGGCGGGGGCGGCGCGCAGACGGCGCCCCCGCCCCCGTGTGCGGCGGCGCGGTCAGGCGCCGCCGTAGCGGCCGTTGAGGTCGGGGATGTTCATGACGTCGGTGCTGGCCAGCGGGTCGTCCACGTCCACGTCGGTGACGACCATGTACGGCAGCAGCAGCGGGGGCGGGAAGTCCGGTGTGAAGGTGAGCGGGATCCCGAGGATGCGCACGTGCATGCGGGTGATGTGCATCTGGACGGACCCGTCCATGACCATGGTGGGCAGGCCCAGGCTCATCCGGGTTCCGGCGTCCTCGAACCACAGTTCGGCGTTGACGAAGTCGGCCCGGCTCATGGTCAGCCGGATGTACCTGCGGGGCCCGTCGAGGGTGGGGCACTCCACCACGCCGTCGTAGCGGGCGCCGCTCATCGTCAGCCGGTCGGCGGTCAGGCCGGAGGTGCGGACCGAGCCGCTGGAGCAGTCGTAGGCCTCCTCCACCGGAACCTCGGGCAGCCCGCCCTCGTCCCGGGCCGCCTGGCAGGCGCGGACGGCGTCCAGGAACTCTTCCTCGGCCCCGGCCAGGGCGGACTCACCGGTGCCCATCTCGCACTCGTCCGGGTTCGCCTCCCGGTCCGGCTCGTCCTCCTCCGGCTCCTCCCCGGGGGCCTCTTCCCCGGTCTCCTCGTCCTCGGGCCGTTCGTCCGCACCGCCCCCCTCGTCCGCGCCGGGCCCGGTGCCCGGCTGGGCGGGCCGGTCGGTGGGACTCGCCGAGGGCTCGTCCGAGGGGGAAGGCGGGGGCGAGGACTGTTCCTCCTCGTCGCCCGGGGGCAGGAACCAGTCCCAGGGCCAGTCGGCGGGCGCGGCGGCGCTGGCCAGGGTCACGGCCAGTGCCAGGGGCAGGGCGAGCGCGGCCAGCGGCCGGGGCGGAGGCGGGGGGTCGCTGACGGCCCCGCCGGGTGTCACGGGACCGGTGTCCCTGCCGGGCAGGGGCCCGGGAACGCCCGATCCGGGCGCGGTCTCGGCGGGGACGGCTGGTACGGCGGCCGGAGCTTCCTCCCCGACCGCGCGCCCACCGGCCTCGTCGGTCGCTTCGGGGCCGCGGGGGTCGGCTGCCCCGGGAACGCCCGTGTCGGGTGTCGCGGGACCGGCGGCGTCGGCGTCCGCGGACCGGCGGCGTCCCCGACCGCGCCTTCGGCGACGGTCCACGCGGGGCGCCCACGCGAAGACGAGGGAACCGCCGACGATGCCGAGCAGCATCCCGATGACGAAGCCGCCGAAGTTGGAGGTCACGAAGGACACCAGGCCGAGCATGAGCCCGACCACCCCGAAGAAGAGGTGCTGCGCGGGCTGGAACCAGCTCAGCGCTCCCAGGGTGATCAGCAGCACCGCGATGAGCGGGCCCGACACACCGGCGACACCGGTGTAGGCGATCAGGTCGATGGGCAGGATCAGGCTCTGCGCGGCCGGCGCGACCAGCAGCTCGACTCCGGCGATGACGAGGAGGAGCCCGCCCCAGAACGGGCGTCCGCGCCGCCAGTCGCGCAGGCGGGCCCGGCCCCCGCGGAGCAGGGTCAGTGCGTGGGCCATGGGATCAGAAGCACTCGTGTTCGCCGGGCCGCACGGCCAGGCTCAGACCGGACAGCTTCAGGGATCCGGAGGTGACCGCCCATGTGGTCAACCGCATGTCGGAGACGGTGATGTTCTGGGACTGGAGGCCGAAACCGCCCGCCGGTCCCTGGCCGCCCTCGGCCCTGTCCAGCGTGCTGGCGTCGCGGCCGATCTCGATGGAGCCGAACTCGGCGTCGCCCTGGAGCTGCTCGATGTCCAGGACGAGGTCGGTGCCCTCGACCGGAGTGGACTCGCCCGCGGTGATGACGAGGGTGGCCTGGCCGACGGGCAGGTCCCACAGGGAGGACATGCACAGGTTGGTCAGCTCGGCGGAACCGACCGAGGACAGGCCGACCGGGCGGGAGGAGCCGTCGACGGAGGTGGCGGCGTCGCCGTACTGGGTGAAGCCGGTGCCGACGAGCTGGTCGGCGGACATCTTGAAACTGTCACCGGACACCGCGAAGGAGGCGGCGAGCAGGCCCTGGGTGGTCATGCCTCCGAGGACCGCGGCGGCCGCGAGCCCGGGAACGGCCACGAGGGCGAACCTGCGCCAGCGCGTTCCGCCACCGGCTTCGTGCTGCTCAGGCGCGTCCTCAGGCGCCTCGGACGCCTCGCCGGAAGCCTTGGGCATGAGTACCTCCAGTGTTCCGCCGCCCGTGAGCGGCGAGGGGGAGCCGAACTTGCGCCGAGGCACGCCACGTGTGTTACATGGCACACACCCTACTCGGCGGTAGTGACGAACATTACAATAGTTGTTGTCACATTTCTAGATGGCGCATTCAATGTTGCGGGCCCGTATCCGGCGCACTACGGGAGACCGCGACTGACCTGGAGAGAGACCCACCGTGCCCCCAGAGCGCAGCACAGACCCCACCGCCACCACCAGCTCCTCCGCCCCCACCCCCCAAGCCGCCGCCGAAACCCCGACCGAAACCAGGGCCGGGTCCGCGTCCGGTGACCGCGCCGACCGCTTCGACTACGACGTCCTGGTCGTGGGCTCGGGGTTCGGCGGTTCGGTGAGCGCCCTGCGCCTCACCGAGAAGGGCTACCGCGTCGGCGTCCTGGAGGCCGGACGCCGCTTCACGCCCCAGACGCTGCCCTCCTCGTCCTGGGACGTCCGCAACTTCCTGTGGGCGCCCGGGCTCGGCATGTACGGCATCCAGCGCATCCACCTGCTGCGCGACGTGGTGATCCTGGCGGGCGCCGGCGTCGGCGGCGGTTCCCTCAACTACGCCAACACGCTGTACCACCCGCTGGACCCGTTCTTCGAGGATCCGCAGTGGCGGCACATCACCGACTGGAAGTCGGAGCTGGCGCCGTTCTACGACCAGGCCCGCCGCATGCTCGGCGTGCGCACCAACCCCACCGTCACCCCCTCCGACGTGCACATGAAGGCGGTCGCCGAGGACATGGGCGTGGGGCACACCTTCCGCCTCACCCCGGTGGGCGTGTGCTTCGGCGACGGACAGGACGGCGACGGCGCCCGGGCCGAGCCCGGCGCGTCCGTGGGCGACCCCTACTTCGGCGGCGCGGGCCCCGACCGGCGGGCCTGCACGGAGTGCGGGGAGTGCATGACCGGATGCCGCCACGGCGCCAAGAACGCCCTGACCGAGAACTACCTGTACTTCGCCGAACGCGACGGCGCAGAGGTGCACCCGCTGACCACCGTCGAGCGGCTGCGCGAACTGCCGGGCGGGGGCTTCGCCGCCGACACCGTCAGGACCGACGCGCCCCGGCGGCGGTCGAACGCCCGCACGTTCACCGCCCGCCAGGTGGTCGTGGCCGCCGGGACCTACAACACCCAGACCCTGCTGCACCGCATGCGCGACTCGGGCGCGCTGCCCCGCCTGTCGGCGAGGCTGGGCACGCTCACCCGCACCAACTCCGAGGCGCTCGTCGGCGCGATGACCCGCAGGGTCCGGCCGCAGGAGGACCTGACCCGGGGCGTGGCCATCACGTCCTCGATCCACCCGGACGAGAACACCCACATCGAACCGGTCCGCTACGGCAAGGGTTCCAACGCGATGGCGCTGCTCACCGCGATGCAGGTGCCCGGCGGCGGGCGGATCCCGCGCTGGCTGCGGTTCCTGGGCCTGGCGGCGCGTCACCCCGTGGTGTTCGCCCGCAGCCTCTCCGCCCGCCGCTGGTCGGAGCGGACCATCATCGGCCTGGTGATGCAGTCGCTGGACAACTCGCTGACGACGTCGGTGCGGCGGGGGCCGCTGGGCGGGAGGAGGCTGACCTCCCGGCAGGGCCACGGCGAGCCGAACCCGACGTGGATCCCGGCCGGGCAGGACGCGGCCACCCGGCTGGCCGAGCGCATCGACGGCTTTCCCGGGGGCACGGTGGGCGACGTGTTCAACGTGCCGATGACCGCGCACTTCCTGGGCGGCTGCCCGATCGGCGACAGCGCGGAGACCGGCGTCATCGACCCCTACCACCGGTTGTACGGCCACCCGGGCGTCCACGTGGTGGACGGCTCGGCGGTCACCGCGAACCTGGGGGTGAACCCGTCGCTGACCATCACCGCGCAGGCCGAGCGCGCGATGTCGATGTGGCCCAACCGGGGCGAGGAGGACCCCCGGCCGGAGCAGGGCGAGCGGTACCGGAGGGTCGGGCCGGTGATCCCGGCGTCCCCGGCGGTCCCGGCCGGGGCCTTCGCCGAACTGCGGTTCACCGTCCCGCTCCCGCTCACGGTGGTGGACTCGGGGTCGCCTCCGGAGGGCGCGGTGAGGGAGCCGGAACCGCCCTCGGAGGGCGCGGTGACCGTCGGCGAGACGACCGGGACCGCTGGGGACGACGCACGAACGTGAGGACGGTGTCCCGGGGCCGGTCGCCCACAGGGAGGTGGACGCCCTGGCGGCACCGGGGAGCCGCTCCAGGGCGTGTTCGGTGGATCTCGTCGGGTGGGCCGGCCGGTCCGTGCGCGTAGCCGGACGGGGAGCCACGGATCCGGGACCAGAGGTCCACCGGACACGCCTTAGCAGGACGTGCGGCTCCGCACAAGAAGCCACTCCCTCAGTGCGGACCGGCCGCCGTACTCATGCGCGCGCGGCCGCGCGCGCCGAAGATGGGGTCGTGACGAACAAACCGCACATGCTCGCGCTCGGCGCCCTCGCCGCGGTCACCGCCTGCGCACCCGAACCCGGGACCGTACAGACCGAGGCGACCGAGCAGGACGCTCTCCCTCCCCTGGGGGCCGACGGGCAGGCGCCCTCCGAGGACCTGTCCCTGGAGGAGGCCGCGCCCTTCCTGGAGGCCCAGGGGTACTTCCCCGCCGAGGGCGACCTCAACGGCTACGAGGTCGGTTACCTGCCCGACGACGTCGGGGGCACCCCCTACGACCTGGACCGCACCGCCCTGGCCGCCGCGCAGGGCCACGTCGTCCCCGACCTGCACGAGGTCGAGCGCTCGTGGCTGGCCGACACCGTCCAGGTGGACCACCTGGTCGACGACAACGACAGGGTGATGGCCGAACGCGAGGCCGTCGCCGTCTCCGCCCTGTACGTCTCCGTCATGCGGCGCGACGACCTCACCGACGCCGACGCCTACTACGAACTCCTCGGTTCCGCGCTCGAGGAGGAGTTCCCCGACTCGCCCGCCCGCGAACTCCCCGACGGCGACGGCCACTACAACGGCTCGACCGCGGTCTTCTGCCCCGAGCCCGGCGTGATCGTCTGGCTCTCCTACGTGGACGACGTCTACTGGGAGGAAGTGGAGGCGAGCGGGGACCTGACCGCCGAGGGCGACCCCGAGGAGGTCCTGCGGATCGTCGAGGGGATCACCCCCGCCTGAACCCGCGGGCGGGCGGGGTAGGCGGATTCCCGCACGCGTCCCGGGGCGGACCCCTTCCCGGTCCGCCCCGGGCCGCCCGCACGCCGCCGCGGTGCCCGAACGGGTAGCCGATCCCCGAACGCGCTCGCGCGCTGGAGCCGCGCACGCACCCGGCGTCCGCGGGGCGCGAGGGCCGACAAGCGGACCGAAGGCCTTCAGGCGGACCCCGTCAGGCCCTCGCGCGCACCGCCGCGCTGCCCGCCCACGCCTTCCTTGTCCGCACCGTCCTTGTCCAGGTACTCCATCGCCAGGGCGAAGTGCTCCCCCATGACGTTGGTGAGGTTCTCCGCCATCGCCTGCGCCAGCACCGCGTCCACGGCCTGCTGCGCGAGCGGGCGCACCCGGCGGATCAGCTCGGCCATCTCGGCGGTCTCCTCACTGCGGACCACCGTGCCGGGCGCGTACTCGGCGATGATGTGGTCGGCGACCAGGCGGACCATGTGCTCGGCGACGTGGCCGACCTTGTCGCGCAGGTTCTCCGCTATGTCGAGCACCGAGTCCACGGTCATGCCCAGCTTCACCAGCTCGACCCCGGCGTGCAGCAGCCGCGGGCTGGGCACCCGGAAGCGCAGCCCGTCGCGTTCGAGCACGCCCAGGTCCAGGGAGCGCTTCACCGTGCGGGGCGTGACGCCGTGGCCGAAGAGTTCGCGCAGGTCGCCCATGGTCAGGTAGCCGGGGATCTCGTCGCTCCAGGCGTCACCTATGGCCGACTCGAAGCCCAGGATGTCGGAGAGGTCCCCTCCGCGCTCCCACACCCGGAACATCTCGCCGATGTTGGCGAAGGTGTAGCCGCGCCGGAGCAGTTGGCCGATGAGCCGCAGACGCGCCAGGTGCGCCTCGGAGTAGATGCCCACGCGGCCCTCCCTGCGGGGAGGCGCGAGCAGGCCACGGTCCTGGTACACCCGGACGTTGCGCACCGTCGTGTCGGCGAGCCGGGCGAGTTCGTCAATGCGGTATTCGGCCATGGGTCCAGCCTAGAGACAACCGCGAACCTTACTCGTCAGTAAATTTCCCGTTCCACCCCATTGCATTGTGACAATGCCCGTTGTAACGTTCCGGCAGGAACTGTGGAGGAGATCACATGAGGACCCCCCTGCCGCGTCACCTGCGACGACTGCCCGGTCAGAACGCCCTCGTCACCGGTGCCTCCGGCGCTTTCGGCAGTGCCACGGCGGCCGTCCTCCGCCGCCTCGGCGTGAACGTGGTCGGCATCGACCGCAAGCCCGCCCCCGGAGTCGTCGGCTGCGACATCACCGACGACGCGCAGGTGCGCGAGGGAGTCGCCGAGGCCCTGGACCGGCTCGACGGCCGCCTGGACCTGCTGATCCACTACGCGGGCGTCGGACCGGCCGTGGACATCGGCCGGGCCCCGGACGTCCACGTCCACCAGGCGCTGGAGGTCAACCTGCTGGGCACCTGGCGGGTCACCGCGGCCGCGATGCCCGCGCTGCTGCGCAGCAGGGGACGCGTCCTCATCACCGCCTCGCTCCTGGCCAACCTGTCGCTGCCCTTCGCCGGGGCCTACACGGTCTCCAAGAGGGCGCTGACCGCCTACGCCGACTGCCTGCGCGCCGAGTACGGCTCGCACATCGGCGTCACCACCGTCCACCCCGGCTACGTCGACACCCCGATCCACAACAGCTCCCGGGCCACCGGGGTGGCCCTCGACGGCCTCGTCCCCGCCGAGAGCGAACGCGACACCGTCATGGCGGTGGTCCGCGCGGCCGGGGCCAGGTACGCCCGCCGCGACACCGCCTCCACCGCGCTCGGCACCGCCGGGCTCCACCTGTTCCGGCACTTCCCCGGCACCACCGAACAGATCGTGTCGCTCCAGGTGGGCCTGCTCCTGTCGGACGGCGCCTTCGGGGAGGCGGAGATCGCCCGGGGACTCCACTCGCGGCACGCCAACCCCCTGGTCCGGCCGGACGCGTCCTGAGGAGGAACAAACAGATGACCGCTGAGATCACCGCGAAGCCCAAGATCACCGACCGCGAGGACATCGCCAAGCGCCTGCTGCGCGGCTCGGCCAAGGCCTCCTTCGACCCGCTCGTCGAGATCGACTGGGACGCCCCCGTGGACGAGGACATGTGGGCGATCCGCCCCGAGCGCCTGTCGCTGTACGGCACCTACCTGTGGGACCGGCTCACCGAGGAGCAGCGCAAGGAGCTCTCCCGGCTGGAGATCGCCAGCGTCGCCACCATCGGCATCTGGTTCGAGACCATCCTCATGCAGATGCTGGTCCGCCACGCCTACCACCACGACCCCAGCACCAACCACGTCCAGTACGCCTACACCGAGATCGCCGACGAGTGCCGCCACACCGTGATGTTCGCCAAGATGGTGGGCAAGCTCGGCTGGCGGACGCACAAGCTCGACCCCGTCGCCTTCCACCTCGGCAACCTCTTCAAGACCATCGCGCACGGCCCGCTGATCTTCGCCGGGGCGCTGTTCGTCGAGGAGGTCCTCGACCAGCTCCAGCGCGAGGCGGTGCCCGACGAGCAGATCCTGCCGCTGGTGCGCTCGGTCTCGCGCATCCACGTGGTGGAGGAGGCGCGGCACATGCGCTACGCCCGCGAGGAGTTCCAGCGCGACTGGGCCACGCGCGGCCCGCTCAACCGGGCCTACAGCCGGATCATCCTCGGCCTGGTCACCTACTACTCGGCCACCCGGCTGATCAACCCCAAGGTGTACGCGCAGGTCGGACTCGACCCCCGCGAGGCCTCCCGGGTCGCCCGGAACAACCCCCACTGGATCGGTACCAAGACCTGGGCCGCCCGCAAGGTCGTGAGCACCCTGGACACCGCCGGCGCCATCACCGGCCTGGGCCGCTACTTCTGGAAGAGGGCCGGACTGCTCGGCTGACCCCTCCCCGGCTCCGGACGCCTCTCCTGTCGGCGCCCCGCAGCCGGGTCCCCTCGGGGGGAACGGGCCCGCTCCCCGTCCGCCCCCGAACCCGCAGGCCGCGGACTCCGGTCCGGAAGCACCGCGGCCTGCGGGCCCCAGACCCCATCGCCGGAGGACGAGACGCGCCGCGTCCTCCGGCGGTGGACCCGCCTCCCGGGGGCGAAACGCGCCACGTCCCCGGGAGCCCTCTCCCCGGAGGCGGAACACGCCGCGCCTCACGGGGTGGCAACTCCCCCGGGGGCGAAACGCGCCGCGCCCCCGGGGGACACACCCGCCGATCCGGACGGCGACACGTCCGGGCCGGTCCGCACGAAGGGACCAAGACGTGACCGAAGCACCACCCCACTTCCGGGTGGCCGTCATCGGCTCCGGCTTCGCCGGGATCGGGATGGCCGTCCGCCTCAAGCAGGCCGGTCTGAAGGACTTCGTGGTTCTGGAACGCGCCGGCGGGGTCGGCGGCACCTGGCGCGACAACTCCTACCCGGGCGCCGCCTGCGACGTCCCCTCCCACCTGTACTCGTTCTCCTTCGCGCCCAACCCGCACTGGAGCCGCAGCTTCTCCCCCCAACCCGAGATCCACGACTACATGGAGCGGGTCGCCGGGGAGTACGGGGTGCGGGAGCACGTCCGCACCGACCACGACATGAGGTCCGCGCACTGGGAGCCCGAGGGCAACCGGTGGCGGATCGAGACCAGCCGGGGGACCGTCACCGCCCAGTTCCTCGTCAGCGCGGCGGGACCGCTCGCGGACCCCTCCTATCCCGACATCAAGGGCCTGGACACCTTCGAGGGGACGATGTTCCACTCGGCGGACTGGGACCACGACCACGACCTCACCGGCCGCAGGATCGCGGTGATCGGCACCGGGGCGTCCGCGATCCAGTTCGTGCCCAGGATCCAGCCCCAGGCCGGGAGGCTGACGCTGTTCCAGCGCACGGCCCCGTGGGTGATGTTCCGGCACGACCGCGACATCACCCGGCTGGAGCGCTGGCTGTACCGCAACGTGCCGCTCACCCAGCAGATCGCCCGCAAGAGCATCTACTGGGGCCGGGAGACCTACATCCTCGGTTTCGCCAAGAACCCCAGACTGCTCTCGGTCGTGGAGGGGCTGGGCCGGGCCAACATCCGCCGCAGCGTGAAGGACCCCGGGCTGCGGGCCAAGCTCACGCCGGACTTCCGGGCGGGCTGCAAGCGCATCCTGATGTCCAACGACTACTATCCGGCGCTGGCCCGGCCCAACGTGGACGTGGTCACCGACGGCATCGCGGAGGTGCGCCCCCGCGCCGTGGTCACCCGCGACGCCTCGGGCCGCGAGACCGAGCACGAGGTGGACACGATCATCCTCGGCACCGGGTTCCACGTGAGCGACCCGCCCGTGGCGCGGCGGATCTTCGACGCCGAGGGGCGCTCGCTCTCCGACCACTGGGGCACGGACGTGCAGGCCTTCCGCGGCACCACCGTGGCCGGGTTCCCCAACGCCTTCGTGCTGGCGGGGCCCAACACCGGACTGGGGCACACCTCGCAGCTGTTCATGATCGAGGCCCAGATCCGGTACACGATGCAGGCGCTGAAGTACCTGTGCCGCAACGGTCTGGACCGCATGGACGTGCGCCCGAAGGCCCAGCACGACTACAACGAGATGGTCGCCAGGGCCATGGAGGGCACGGTCTGGGTGACCGGCGGCTGCGACAGCTGGTACCTCAACGACCAGGGTCGCAACACCACGCTGTGGCCGACCTTCACCTGGGAGTTCGCGCTGCGCACGCGCTGGTTCGACCCCCACAACTACGACCTGCGGGTGGACCGCTCCCGCGGCGGCGCCCGGCGGCACGCGGTGCGCGCCGAAGCGGCTCCGGAAGGGAAGCGGTATGAGCGGGTTCGGTGACGGGGAGGAGGAGTACCGGGGCACGGTGACGGTCGTGCTGCCCGTGACCGGCGGCGCGCGGCGGGCGGAGCCGTCGGGGCCGTCGTCCGGCGCGAAGGGTGCGGCAGGTGCCGCAGACGCCGGGGTCGCGGCGGACGAGGGCGTCGCCGTGCGGGTCCAGGCCCACCTGGCGGGCCACTTCTCCCCCCTCACCGGTGACTACCGTTGGCGGGGGCGGCTGTCCCCCAGCCCGGAGGTGACCGAGGCCTTCCGCGAGGGCGTGCGTACGGTCGTGGTGCGCACCCCCGACGGTTTCGAGGGCACCGGGGTTCTGGACGAACCCAACCTGTGGGGCGGCCATCCGGTCAACGGGGCCGGTTCACCGCCCTTCGCCGTGCCCCACGTGGACATCGACGCGTCCGACGACTGAACGCGTCCGCACACGCCCCGGGCCCGCGCCGACCCGGAGCGGCCCCTTCCGGCTCCGGCGCGGCCTTCCCCCGAAGCGAGAGGTATCCCCGATGGCAACCCGACACGTGGGTCAGGTCCGAGAACTCCAGGCGCGCTCCGACGACGGCACACTGCTGCACGTCGAGGTGCGCGGCCCGGAGGACGGGCCGACCGTGGTCCTCGCGCACTGCTGGGCGACCTCGCTCGCCTCGTGGGGGCCGGTGGTGCGCGAACTGGACCCGTCCCTGCGGGTGGTGCTCTACGACCAGCGCGGCCACGGGCGCACCCGGGCGCCGCTGACCAGGGCGGGGTACGGCGCGCGGAAGCTGGCCGAGGACCTGTGCGCGGTCCTGGAGGCGACCGTGCCCGAGGGCGGGAAGGCCGTGGTGGCCGGGCACAGCATGGGCGGGATGACCATCATGTCGGCCGGTGCGCACACGGTGTTCCGGGAGAGGGCCGCCGCGGTGCTGCTCACCAACACCGGGTGCAGGGAACTGCCGATGCGGTCGACCGCGATCCCGCTGCCCGGCCCGCTGGGCGCGCTGGGGGCGCAGCTCTTCCTCAGGGCCCCGGTACCGCTGGGTCCGCGCAACGCCCTCACCACGGCGGTCCTGAAGTCCATGGTGATGGGCAGGAGGGCCGATCCGCGCATGGTGCGGCTGTGCATGAGGATGGTCCACGCGTGCGGTGGTGTGTCCCGGGGCGCGTGGGGACGGGTGATCTGCACGTTGGAGGCGGAGGAGACCGCCCGGCAGATCTCGGTGCCCGCGGTGGTGATGGTGGGGACCGACGACAAGCTGACCCCGCCCTGGCACGCGCACCACATCGCGTCGCTGCTGAAGGACTGCCGGGAGGTGCGGGAGATCCCCGGCGCCGGCCACATGGGACCGCTGGAGTACCCGAAGGCCCTGGCCGAGGCGGTGGACGGGCTCGCCGCCGAGCACCTGGAGCCGCGGACACGGGCCGCCTGACCCCGGCTCCGCACCCACGCGCCCCCGGCTTCCCCGCCGGGGGCGTTGGCGTGCGAAGACCCCGAAGGCGCGGGAACACGCACGCCGGGCCGCGCGGACCGGGGCGGCCCGGGACCCGCGTCCCCGTGTGCGCCGGGCTCATCGCGTGTTCCCGGGCGGCGGACCGGGGAGGTGGCCGCCCGTGGCGTGACCGCCGAAGCGGCTGCCTACCGGGGTTCCGGGGACGGCTCGTCGGTGGCGTTCAGGACGGTCTCGGGTTTGGTGTGCAGAACCTCGCGGGCCTGCTCCGAGGCGCGGATGATGCTCTCGCGGACGAAGTCGACGAAGCGGGCGATGTTCTCCAGGCGCACGGCGGCCGGGGTCCCGGGCCCCAGCACCTGGACGCCCTGACGTGCGGCTTCGACGAGGTGGGCCTCGGCCCGGGCGTTGGCCAGCATCGACTGGTACCAGACGTCGTCGTCGACGACGTAGCGCTCGCGGCGGCGTTCGTCGCGTTCGCGGCGCACCAGGCCCTGGCCCTCCAGGAACGTGATGGCCTTGGAGACCGAGGCCGGGCTGACCTGGAGGCGCTGGACGAGTTCGGCCGCGGTGAGGCTGCCCGTGTCGGTGGTGTAGAGGGAGACCAGGACCCGGGACGTCATCTTGGGCAGGCCCGACTGCATGAAGACGGCGGCGAACGCCTCCTCGTACTCGCGCACGGCCTCGGCGTCGCGTCCGTAGGCCTGCGGGGGCGCCTGTGCCGCACGGGTCGCGGCCTTGGTGCGGCGGCGGGTGCGGTGCTGGGTGGCGCGGTGGGCCAGGTCTGCGCGGTAGCCCGTGGGGCCGCCGTTGCGTGCCACCTCGCGCGTGACGGTCGAGGTCGGGCGGTCCAGGTCCTTGGCGATCCGCGCGTAGGCCAGGCCCCGGGTCAACCCCAGCTCGATCTGTTGGCGTTCGGACTGGGTGAGCCTGCCTCCGGGCATCGCGGTCTCCTTCAGGGTGCTTGGGTGCGCCCACCCTAGCGTTCACTTTCCATCCATTGCAACGCTCGGGGCACAGCCTGTTGCATTAGATCTAGAACCATTGCAACGATTTCCCAGCTATTACCTGTAAATACGGGGATTGCTCGCAGCTTCGCTGTTGCCACAACTATGAATGCAACGTAGCTTTTCCAACATCAGAAACAGCGGGCCGCGCCAGCGCCGCTGCAGGAGAAGGAGAAACACGATGCACACCCTCCCCACCCCCGCCCCCATCACCACCGTCCTGGGCATCCCCGCCGCACGCATCCAGCTCATCGCCGCTGACCGCACCGACACCACCGTCCAGATCCAACCCGCCGACCCCGCCAAGAACCGCGACGTCAGGGCCGCCCAGCACACCACCGTCACCTACGACGACGGCATCCTGCACATCCAGGCCCCCACCCCCGAGAACCGGGCCTCCGGCCCCTCCGGCTCCATCGAGATCACCATCCAGCTGCCCACCGGCTCCCACCTCCAGACCAAGGCCGCCAGCGCCGAACTGCGCGGCGTCGGCCGCCTCGGAAACGTCACCGTCGAAGCCGCCCAGGGTTCCGTCAAGCTCGCCGAGACCACCAACGCCCACCTCACCGTCCTGGACGGCGACATCACCATCGGCCACCTGAACGGCCCCGCCCGGATCAGCGTCCACAAGGGCGACATCGACATCACCCGGGCCACCCACGGCACCGTCGAACTGCGCACCGAATCCGGCGACATCACCGTCAGCGCCGCCCCCGGCACCTCCGCCGCCCTGAACGCGGGCACCCCCTACGGCCGCATCCACAACGCCCTCAAGAACGACGGAGCCACCACCCTCGACATCCACGCCACCACCTCCTACGGCGACATCACCGCCCGCAGCCTCTGAACAGCCGTGTCCCCCGACCACCTGACGACTCACGGAGATCCACGATGGAAAACGACAACGGCCGCTTCTCCAGGGCGGGACTGCACAGAATGCGCGACGTGCTGGCACGCCACGTCGAGAGCGGGAGGATTCCCGGACTCGTCACCCTGGTCAGCCGGGGCGGTGAGACGCACGTCGAAGCGCTCGGGACGATGCGCCACGACGGCGGCGCGCCGATGCGCCGGGACACGATCTTCCGGATGGCCTCGACGTCCAAGCCGGTCTCGATGGCGGCGGCGATGGTCCTGCTCGACGAGTGCAGGCTGCGGCTGGACGACCTGGTGGAGCGGTGGCTGCCCGAACTCTCCGACCGACAGGTGCTGAGGCGGATCGACGGCCCGCTGGACGACACCGTGCCGGCGCGGCGGCCGATCACCGTACGGGACGTGCTGACCTCCACGTTCGGGCTCGGCATCGACCGGAGCGCGCTGGGCACCCCGATCATGAACGCCGTCTTCGGGCAGGGGCTCACGCCCGACCTGCCGGAGCCGATGCCCGAGCCGGACGAGTGGATGCGCCGCCTGGGCACGCTTCCGCTGATGCACCAGCCCGGCGAGCAGTGGCAGTACCACATCAGCAACGACCTGCTCGGCGTGCTCGTCTCCAGGGTCACCGGGCAGTCGTTCGAGGCGTTCCTGCGCGAACGCGTCTTCGAGCCCCTGGGCATGAGGGACACCGGTTTCCACGTGCCCGCCGACGGGATGGACAGGCTGCCGCCCCTGTACGCCCCCGACCCGCGGACCGGGGAGTTCCACGTGTGGGACCCGGCTGAGGGGGGAAGGCACAGCCGGCCTCCGGCGTTCCAGGGCGGTGGCGGCGGGCTGGTCTCCACCGTGGACGACTACCACGCCTACTTCCGGATGCTGCTGAACCAGGGGATGCACGGAAGCGAGCGGATCCTGTCCCGGCCCGCCGTCCAGCTGATGACCACCAACCGCCTCACACCCGATCAGCAGGCCGCCCGGAACGCCATGGCCACCGAGAACGTCCACGTGTCGTTCGGCCAGGGACAGCACGGCGGCTGGGGTTTCGGGATGGCGGTGCGGACCTACCGCGGTGACTACGCGCCGGTCGGCCAGTTCGGCTGGGACGGCGGAGCCGGTACCTCGGCCTACGCCGACCCGGAGAACCGGCTCACCGGAATCGTGCTCACCCAGGTCGGGATGTCCGTCCCGGACTCGGCGCGGCTGATCCACGACTTCTGGACCACGCTCTACCAGGCGATCGACGACTGAGGCCGGGGCCGTCGCGGCGACGGCCCCGCCGGTGGGCGGTACACGGCCTCTCCCCGCTGCCCTGCGGGGGGGGAGGCCCGTGTCCGGCGGGCGCGCTCACCGGCGGCGGAAGACGTAGCCCGCGTGGTGGAGTACATCGTCGGTGAAACGGCCGTAGGCCCAGAAGCCCAGGTCGTCGCGGTAGACGATGCGGTCCCCCTCGATCCAGAACGACCCCTGGTAGGCGTGGGGGCGTCCGCCGCGCGTCTCGTCGTAGCGGCCGTCGACGGTCAGTTCCTGGTGGATGAAGCCCGTCTCGTCGATCCACATCCCCAGGTACGGACTGTCCGCCGGTGTCCGCGCCGGTCCGGGGAACCGCCCGGTCCGCGGCTCGACCAGGCGTCGGCCGTTGAACAGGGCGAACTCGCCGTCGATGACGACCGCGGCGGCCCGTTCAGGACGCCAGATCACCTGCTCCAACGCGGTGGCCCCGGGGTGGTGCCCCGCGATCACGACGAAGGTCGCCGGGTTTCCGGGGGCCAGCGTGCCGACCCGGTCGGAGGGGCGCCTGCGCAGTCCGGCGACGGTGTCGTTCTCGACCACGCCCGGGACGACGGTCAGCCCCGTGCAGTCCACGACGACCGCGCCGTCGTCCTCGGCGGCCGTGTGCAGGCCGGTGCCGACCCCGGCGATCTCCTTCCCGTCCAGGAGAAGGTCTGCGCCGGTCAGGCCGCCGATCAGCGGGTCGAACGTGTACACGGCGGCGTTGACGAACAGCAGCGGGCGGTGCGGCTCGGCGGCGATGGTCCCCAGCAGGTCCTCGTCGAAGAACTCGGTGCTCATGGCTCACTTCCGAAGGGGTGTGTGCGTCTCGGGAACGCTCTCCACCCTCGGTGCTGGAGGGCCGGGTGACCAGGCCGCGTTCCACCGGGGTGCGACACACCCTGGCTGCACGCCCGCCGAGCTGGCCGCCCCGGTCCGCGGCCACTGCGCGGTCGAGGACTCCGGCCAGCGCATCCGCGGCGTGACGTTCAGCGAGGACGCCTCCACGATCCACACCGGCGGCACTCCCCGCGCGAGTGCCCGGGAAATACTGGAGGAAATGAGAAGCCTCTGCCGCGAGGGCGTATCGCAGCAGAGGCTTTCACGAGAGAGCGGCCGCTCACGGACCGGCGCGGCTAGCGCGCGAAGAGCGTCCAGGAGCCGTCACTGGTCTCGCACTTCCACTCGGTGTAGTCCACGTACGGCTCAGCCAGGTACTCCTTGGCCTCGGCGACGCATTCGTCCATCGTTCCGGGCGCGCCGCCGACTACGTTCCAATCGTCCTCCGCGGCGGACGCGGTTCCCGCGGTCAGCGGAAGGACGATCGCGGCAGCGCCTGCCACGAAACCGGCGGCGGCAAGAGAGCGCCACGACTTCATAAAACCTCACTCTGCTGCTATACGAAATGACAGCGGCGGTGCAACCGAGAGAAATGCGCCATCGAACAGTGAGAGCCCTCCGTGCCCCGCTTCCCGGTAATTCACAGGACAGCGATCGAGGTCCCCTGAATCGAATCTGCGCCGATCGCTTCGTGCCAAGACCGCCTTCGGCAGGCTAGCTGACGACCTCATCAAGTCGAGATAAAGATATACATGCGTATTTTCCGCATCGGGAGTACTGCTGGGGCGCACGGAAACCGGTCGCATCCCGTCGAAGCACGCTCGGTCGGAGGGAGAAGAGGCCGACATGGGCGGGATTCCCACCGCCATTGAAGCGATGGCCGGATGGAGTAGCAGTCGCATGAATTCGAAGGCAGGAACGGGCGTTCTTTCAGGGATCGGCAGGCTGGTCGTCCTCATAGCGGGTCCGCATGGCTCATTCACGTTCCCGAGGTGGCGGTTTCGGGTCCGGTTCCGAAGGGAGCACGGTGTGTACCATCAGGCGGCCCCGCTGGGGTCGGGACCATCCCCGCGTCCGCCTCTCCCGCCCCCACCAGCTCTTCAGCCACTCACCTCGGCGGAAATCCCTGGCAGGAACACCCCAGAAGCACCGCAGGCGACAGCGCGGGACCCTGGTGACGGCCTTCCACCACTTCCGTCACCAGGACCCCGCCGCCGTGTGCTGGGAAACGGACCGAGTCAGACCGTGTCGCGCAGCAGCGTCGGCACCACGTGCTCCGACACCTCCGAGTGCACCTGGTGCAACCGGGTCTGCACCGCCCGGCGGAGCTTCGTCAGGCACTCGACCAGGGTGATGTCGTCCCCGACCAGACCTCCCTTGGCCACCACCGGCGTTCCGTCCAGCGGCCCCCCGCTCAGGTGCCCGTGCACCGTCAGCGGAACGATCTCGCCCCCCACGTCGAACGCGTGCACGTCCAGCTCGTCCAGCAGACTCGCCACCAGGTCCCCGCCGGTCAGGTACAGCCCGCTGGGCAGCGCGTGCGCCCCCGTGGTGTCCGCGACCTCGTTGACCACGTCCGACACCAGCCGCGCGATCCGGCCGGGCAGTTCCGCGCGGACCTGGGCGGGCAGCTCGCGCACCCTGTCGGAGGGCGTCACCACCCGCAGCACGCACAGTTCCGGAAAACCCGACGAGGTCAACTGCTCGGACAGCTCCCGCGCGGTCCGCTCGGCGACCTCGTCCGCGCGCTCCCCCACGCTGAACTCCACCGCGTCCAGGTCCACGAACCGCACCGCGCCCGTGCGCGCGACGGTGGCCAGCTGCCGCCGGGTCAGCTCGGTGGTGCTGCCCACCACCCCCAGCAGCGGCCCGCGCGAACCCGCCTGGCCTCTCAACCGCAGCGCGTAGGCCAGCAGCGCCCCCGTGGGCCCGGGATCGGCCGCCAGCCACACGATCCCCGTGTCGTGGTGCGCGGCGGCCGCTGCCTCGGCGATGTCGGTCAGGTGCTGCTCGGTGCTCGCATCGCACACGACCACGGGCTCGTCACCGGCGAGCAGTTCGGCGGTGAGCATCGTCTGGGTCACCTGCCGCACGGGCACGTGGCGCACCGGAAGGTCGGTCTGGGCGGCGAGGATGTCGGCGACGGAACTGGTGGTCATCGGGCACAGCGGGTCCTCGGCCAGCTCGGTGCGCTCCAGCGGCAACCCGTTGAGAAACTGCAGCCCGTCCTCGGTGATGCGCCCCGAACTCGGGAAGGCCGGAACGAACAGCACCCGCACCCGCGTTCCGGCGGGCACGCGCTCGCGCACGGCGTCGTAGGTGGCCTCCAGCTCGGCACCGATGTTACCGCGCAGCGTGGAGTCGGTCCGCTTGACCACCAGCCCCACCGGCCACACGGCCTCGACCACGTCCGTGACCAGGTCGGCGGCGTGCTCGGGAGGGACATGGCGACTGTCCAGGTTGGCCACGACCACGTCGTAGTCCCCCACGACCCGGCTCACATGCTCGGGAGTCACCGTGGCCACACGCATCCCGGTACGGGCGAACCGGGCACCGGTGGCGTTGGCACCGGTGAGTTCGTCGGCGACCACGAGGACCTGGGCCACGGCGCGTCTCCTTCGGCGTTCGGCGAAACCCCGGGGCGAACTGGGGTGAGTCCTTCCAACATAGGCCCATGCGGGCGGTCCGGGGAGCGCTCGGGCCTCCCAGAACGCCAGGAGGCCCGAGCACGGAGGCGCCCCGGGCCTCCCCGGAGAGTCGGGAATCAGACGTCGACCACCGACCGCGTCCGGGCGCTGCGCCGGGCCGCCTCGATGACCTCCAGTCCGTGGATCACCTCGTGCGGATCCACCGGCAGGGGCTCGCCCTCGCCGACCGCGTCGCGCACCCCGGCGTAGAACTCCGGGTAGGCGCCGCGCGCGCTGGGCACCGGCCGGGTGTGGCCGTCCACCCCGAGCACGCCCCAGTCCACCTCGGGGACCACGCCCCAGTCGGCGGCGTCGGCCCGCTCCCCCGCCGTCAGCCGGGCCTCTTGGCCGTCCATGCCGTGGCTGGTGAAGGCCCCCTCGTCCCCCAGCACCCGGAAGCGCGGCCCGCCCTGGGCGGTGAGCGCGCTCATCCACAGGTGGGAACGCGTGCCCCGGGCGTGGTCGAGGGCCAGGAAGACGTCGTCGTCGGCGTTGACGCCCTCGCGCCGGGCGTCGATCTCGGCGTAGACGGAGGAGACGGGGCCGAACAGGTTGACCGCCTGGTCGATCAGGTGCGGGCCCAGGTCGTAGAGCAGTCCGGCCCCGGCCTCGACCCCGCCGCTCTCGCGCCAGGTGCCCTTGGCCTGGGGACGCCAGCGCTCGAACCGCGACTCGAACCGGTGCACGCGGCCCAGACTCCCCTCCTCGATGAGGCCCCACAGGGTGAGGAAGTCGGCGTCCCAGCGGCGGTTCTGGTACACGGTGAGCACCCGGCCCAGCTTGTCCGCGAGGTCGGCGAGCTCCCTGGCCTGGAGGGCGGTGAGCGCGAAGGGCTTGTCCACCACCACCGCCAGGCCCGCCTCCAGGGCGGCCTGGGCGAGCGGGGCGTGGGTGTCGTTGGGCGTGGTGACGACCGCGATCTCGTAACGCTCGGCGTCGGCCCACAGTTCGGCGACGTTCGGGTACACGGTGACGCCGGGGTAGCGCGCCTCGGCGGCCCGGCGGCGGTCCGGGTTGCCCGTGACCACCGCGGACAGGCGCAGTCCCGGAACCGCGTCGATCAGCGGCGCGTGGAAGACCTCGCCGCCCTTGCCGTAACCGATGAGGGCGACGTGCAGTTCGGGGCCGTCGTGTTCGGGTGTGCTCTGTGCCTCGGATGCGTCAGCCATGCCACCAATCTAGAGTGTGGCGCCCCAGCCCGCTGGTGACGGGCGGCACGTGCCGTCGCCTCGCGGTATCCGGGCGCCGTCAGCGCTCGGGGGCGGACACCGTGAGGCCGCCGGGCAGTGCGTCGAAGGCCCGGCGGTACCGGGCGAGCAGGTCGGGGACCGTGGGGGTCCCCGGCGCGGCGGCCCAGCCTTCCAGCGCGTGCCGGGCCGCGGAGGCGGCCATGTCCAGGGCGAGCCGCGAGCGCGGGTCGCCGTGGTCGCCGACCCCCAGCACGGCCAGGGCCCGGACCGTGGTGCGCTCGCAGAACTGGAGGTTGTGGGCGCTGATCGCCGGGGTGTTCCCGGCCAGGCCGAGGCTGAGCCGGGCAGCGTGCGTCCACTCCGGGTCGGCCACGTGTTCCGCGGCTTCGAGGATCGCGTCGCGGGCCGTCTCCACCAGGGGACGGCCGTCGGGTCCCCTCTCCTCCAGCACCCGCAGGAACTCCTCCCACAGGTCCTGCAACGGAGCCGCGGCCAGTTCCTCCTTGCTCGCGAAGTAGCGGAAGAAGGTGCGCTTGGAGACCTCCGCCGCCGCGCAGACCTCGTCGAGCGTGACCTGGTCGTACCCCGCCCGGGTGAAACGCTCCAGCGCGGTGTCGACCAGGGACCGGCGGGTGCGGCGCTTCTTGCGCTCGCGCAGGGACTCCTCGGAGGAGGGGGCGTTGGGACGGATGCTGGCCATGGCCGCAGTGTACCGAGACGGACCGCCACTCGACGCCCATAGCTCCTTGGTTACTTTAGCCCCTTGGGCGCTTTGGCCTCTTGACGCCTAACGCCCCTGAGTGCCATATTCTGATCCCGTCCACCCCGTCCCGTGAAGGAGCCCGGACATGCGCGCCCTGGTCGTCGACCCCACCGCACCCCGCCACCTGCGCCTCGGAGAGGCCCCCGAACCGGTTGCGGCCCCGCACCAGGCACTGGTCCGCGTCACGGCCGCTTCGCTCAACTTCGGCGAGGTGGACACCGTCTCCCGCCTGCCCGACGGGACCGTGCCGGGGTGGGACGCCGCGGGATTCGTGGAACGCCCCGCCGCCGACGGATCCGGCCCCGCCGTCGGAACCGCGGTGGTCACCCTGGGTATGGCGGGGGGCTGGGCCGAACTGCGCGCCGTCGACACGGCCTTCCTGGGGGCCGCCCCGGAGGGCGCGGACCACGGAGCCCTCAGCACCGTCCCGGTGGCGGCCACCAGTGCTCTGCGCGCCCTGCGCGAAGTGGGGTTCCTCCTCGGCAGAAGGGTCCTGGTCACCGGGGCCACCGGTGGCGTGGGACGGTACGCGGTCCAACTCGCCCGCATGGGCGGCGCGCACGTGACCGCCTGCACCGGCCAACTCCGGACCGACGGCGCCGAGCTGCGCGGCCTGGGCGCCCACGAGGTGGTGTCGGAACCCGGGGAACCCGACTACCTGTTCGACGGGGTCGTGGACTGTGTCGGAGGCCCCCAGCTGGTCGCGGCCTTCGACAGGCTGGACACCGGGGGAACCCTGGTGGCCGTCGGACACGTGACCGGGCGGCCCGAGCACTTCCCACTCGACGCGTTCCTCGTGGACGACGGGCGGCACGGCCGCTCCATCACCACTTTCCACCTCCAGGACGGCGTGGCTCCGGCCGGGGACCTGGGTTGGCTGGCCGGTCGGGTCGCCTCCGGGGACCTCGATCCGGGGATCTCCTGGCGGGGTTCGTGGGACCGGGCCGACGAGGCCGTGGCCGCCCTCCTCGAACGCCGCCTGCGGGGCAAGGCCGTTCTGGAGCTCACCGCCGGGTGAGGGCGCACCGCGTGCCGCCGCCCGTGTCCGGCGCACACGGCGACCGCCGGGCGCTCTCCCCGATGACCTCGGCGGTAGGCGTCAGGAGGGCGAGCCTCCGGCGGCCCGGCCCGGCCCGGCCGATGCGCGGTGGGCCCAGTGGACTCAGTGGACACAGTGCGCGCGGTGGACACAGCGGGCGCGGTAGGCGCAGTGGGCGCCGTTACCGGTCGTGACCACGGGACGGACTGGCCGCCGGTGCCCACGGAGGCCGTCAGAGCCGGTCGAGGCGGGCCCTGAGCAGGCAGAACTCGTTGCCCTCGGGGTCGGCGAGGACGTGCCAGGGCTCCTCCCCGCTCTGACCGATGTCAGCGAACACGGCCCCGGCGGCGAGAAGGCGTTCGAGTTCGGCGTCCTGGTCGCGGTCGGTGGCGTTGACGTCGATGTGCAGCCGGGGCTTCGCCCTCTCCGGCTCCTCGGTGCGGCTGAGGATGATCGTCGGCTGCAGGCCGCCGAACCCCTCGCGCGGCCCGATCTCGATGCAGCCCTCCTCGCGGTCGAGCACGACGAAGTCCAGGACCTCGCACCAGAACCGCGCCAGCACCTCGGGGTCGCGGCAGGAGAGCACGAGCTCACTGATACGACATGCCATGAACGAAACCTGCTCTCCTCGTGGGAACTGACGGGGTGGCCAGGCGCGGGTCTCGTGGACTCCGCGGCGGCAGCACTCCGAGACCGTACCGGGTGAGGCGAGCGGGAGCGAGGGAATTTCCGGGAACTGCCCGACCGGGTCTACCTGGCCGAACAGGACCGGGCCAGGCCGCCGGACGCGGGTCACTGGCTCCGCTCTCCAGGGCTCTCCGGGCTCTCCGTCCGAGGTTCCAGGCTTCGGCTTCTACAGCCTCGAATCCAGGTTTGGGACACCAGGCTTGGGAGACCGGACACTCGACTCTCGGTTCGGAGCTTCGGGCGCCGGAGCCCAGACCCTTGGGTTCCGGGTTCGAGATCCCAGAACCCGGAGCCCAGACCCTCGATCCCAGGCTTCGGATTCCAGGTCCTCGACCTCCGATTCAAGAACTCAGGCTCCGGAATCCACACCCTTGGATCCAGGGGCGGCGTTGGATCCAGGGGCGGCGTTCTCGGGTCGTCAGATCGCGTTGAGGCTTATGGCCAGCTCGTCGAGGCTCTTCACGACCAGGTCGAAGCGGTCCGTCGCGAGCGGGGGATCCCCGACGGGACGTTGGACGTAGGCGGTCTTCATGCCCAGGGCCTGCGCGCCCCGGAGGTCCCAGGCATGGGCGGCGACCATGAGCAGGCGGTCGGGCGGGCAGTCCGCGTTCGCGATCGCGAGCCGGTACACGTCGGGATGGGGTTTGTAGCTGTGCGCCTCCTCGGCGGAGAGCACCTGGTGCCAGCGGAGCCCGGCGTGCGCGCTGATGCGTGTGAGCGCCGGGTGACTGGCGTTCGACAGGCCGACCACCGGGAAGTACGAGGCGATCCGGTCCAGCGCGGAGGCGGAGTCCGGCCACGGCGCCAACCGCCGTGCGGAGGCCGCCAGCGAGCGGATCGCGTCCTCGTCGTCGATGTCGGCCCCGGCCGCGACGCGTGTGGCCGCTTCGAGGTCGAGCACCGTGCTGTTGGCGTAGGGGCGGCGGCCCGCGAGGATCTCCTGCTGCTGCTCGTCGACATGCCTGTTCCACACCTCGACGAGCTCGCGCGTCCTCGCGTCGTCGATGTCCGGGAGCAGTGTTCGGATGCCGCGCCCGATACCGCCGGGCTCGTCGACCATGGTTCCGAGAACGTCGAAGACGATCACGTCCATGTCGGAGGGTGAAGTCACGAGAAGCGCTCCCTAGGTTCCTCCGCTGCGCCACCCGGGATGTGTGGGGGCTCAGTTGCAGGAGGGTTCAGCGATCCGCCGGGCAAGTGGTGAGCATAGTGCGCGTCCCCCAGCGGCCCCGCCGGAGGGGTCAGCGACTCCCCGGTTCCGGCGGCACCGGACGGTCTGCACGGTCAACCACTGTCCAGGCCGACCGGCACGGCCAGGCCACCCGGGACCGAGACGACCGGCACGGCCAGTCACCGCCCGGAGGGACCAGCGCCGTCAGCCGCCGCGCAGGGCGGTGCGCGCGGCCTCCAGGGTCGTGGTGCGGTAGGCGGCGCCGAACAGGCACACGTGGACCAGCAGCGGGTGCAGCTGGTGCAGGGCGACCCGTGACCGCCACCCGGAGGCCAGCGGCGCCACCTCGTTGTAAGCGTCGCGGACCCGTTCCAGGTGGGGCAGGCCGAACAGGGCCAGCATGGCCAGGTCGGCCTCGCGGTGCCCGCCGTGCGCGGCCGGGTCGATGACCACCGCGTCCTGCGCCCGCCAGAGGACGTTGCCGCTCCACAGGTCGCCGTGGACGCGCGCGGGCTCCTCGGGCTCTCCGGCGAGGTCGGCGACGGCGTCGACCACCTTCTCGACCACCCGGCCGTCGGACGGGGTGAGGGAGCCCTGGTCCAGGGCCTGGCGCAGGTAGGGGCGCAGCCGCTGCTCGGCGTAGAAGCGCGGCCAGTCCCGGGAGGGGGTGTTGTCCATCGTCAGGGGGCCGATGTAGCCGGGCCAGGCGGCGCCGAAGCGGTCGGCGCCGGTCAGGTGCATCCCGGCGAGTTGGCGGCCGAGGCGTTCGGCGGCCTGGACGGTGGGTTCGCGCTCCTCGATCCACGGCAGGACGAGGATGCGGTCGTCCCAGGCCACGACGTCGACGGCGGGTGAGCCGAAGGTCCGGCCCAGCCAGTCCAGGCCGCGCGCCTCGGCGGTCAGCACCCCGCTGGGCGGGGCTCCGCGCACCAGGGACTTGACGAACAGGCGGGTGCCGTCGGTGAGTTCGGCGTAGTAGATGTCCCAGTCGTGGCTGCTGCCCGCGCGGGCGGCCCGCCTGACGTCGCGGTCGAGCAGGACGGTGAGGCGTTCGGCCATGGTTCCGTCGACCGGGTCCCTGCGGCGGCCCTCCCCGGGCCCGTCGCCGCCGTCGCCTCCGAAGTCCCGCACGATCCGCTCCCCCCTCACCCGCGCTACCGCCTCAACCGGGTGACGAGTTCTCCGGTGAGGCCCTTGGCCGCGGACTCCACCATGTTGAGTACGGCGGTGAACCCGTCGTCGCCGCCGTAGTAGGGGTCGGGGACCTCCGGGTTGGGGCCGGTGCCGGGCGCGAAGGAGCGGAAGAGGCGGACCCGCGACATGTCGAACCCGTACTCCTCACCGTACTCGTCGACGACGCGCCGGATCTCGTCGACGTTGTCCAGGTCCATGGCGAGGACGAGGTCCCGGTCGGCGAGGACGTCGTGGGCGAACTGGCGGGCGGTGTGGCTGGTGAGGTAGCCGTGCACGCGCAGGGTGGAGGCCGCGCGCGGGTCCATGCCGCCGCCCACGTGCCAGTCGCCCGTGCCGAAGCTGTCCACCGCCACGAGATCGCTCATCCCGGCGCGTTCGAGGTCGGCGGCGAGGATCTTCTCCGCCATGGGCGAGCGGCAGATGTTGCCCAGGCACACCACACTGACGCGGTAGGGACCAGCGGGGTCACGCGGTTCCGGCAAGCTCATGCCCTTACCGTAACGAAAAACCGTTGCGGCCACGTGTTGCGGCTCCCGCGCGTTCGCCGGGCGGGGCGGGGCGTCACGCGGGGCAGCGCGAAGCGGGAGGGGTGGGCGGCCCCCCTGTATCCATGGAACCGCGCGCGGGCGCGCCGCGGTAGCCCCCGCGCGCGGCTGTGGAAAACCCCGCGAGCGGTCCCTGCGACGCACTCACCGCGTGGAGCGGGCGCGCCGCCTACCCCTTGGGCAGGCGCACCACGCTGACGAAGAAGTCGTCGATCTGCCGGACCACCCGTATGAACTGGTCGAAGTCCACCGGCTTGGGGACGTAGGCGTTGGCGTGCAGGCGGTAGCTGCGCAGCACGTCCTCCTCCGCCTCGGAGGTGGTGAGCACCACGACGGGGATGTGCGCGAGGTCCTCGTCGTTCTTGACCTCCTCCAGCACCTCCCTGCCGTCCTTGCGGGGCAGGTTGAGGTCGAGCAGGATCAGGTGGGGGCGGGGCGCGTCGGCGAACTCCTCCTCGCGGCGCAGAAAGCGCAGCGCCTCGACACCGTCGGAGACCACGTGCAGGCGGTTGCCCAGCTTGTGTTCCTCGAACGCCTCCCTGGTCATCAGGACGTCGCCGGGGTCGTCCTCGACCAGCAGCACCTCGATGGGATGCACCAACATGACCTCGCTCAAGCTTCCAGACCCCTGCTCAGGGTCCCGCCCCGTGACCGGGGGGAACCGTACCGCCACCGGTGTCGGGCTGGGCGGAGCGGGCGCCGCCGGGCCTGTCGTCCGGTTCGGCGCCGTCCTCCCCAGGGTTGTCCGTACCCGTGGGCTGTCGTGCGGCCGTCGGAGCCGAGTCCTCGGGGGTGGTCTCGGCGTCCTCGGTGCCCTCCTCCCCGCTATCGGCGGCGAGGGGCTCGGCGGTTCCCCTCTCGGGGGCCGGGTCCTCGTCCTCCGCGGGGTCGGCGGGCAAGGACCAGCATATGCGCGTTCCGGTCCGACCAGAGTCCCGGTCACCTGAGGTTTCGGTTTCCCCGGAACCCTGGGAGCCGGTTTCCAGCCAGATCCGACCCCCGTGGAACTCCACGATCTTCTTGCACATCGCCAGGCCGATGCCGGTCCCCGTGTACTTGTCCCTGGTATGCAACCGCTGGAAGATCACGAAGATGCGCTCCGCGTACTGCGGTTCGATTCCGATCCCGTTGTCGGAGCAGCAGAACACCCACTCGTCACCGCGCCGTTCGACGCTGATGTGGACCCGGGGGTCCTCCTCGCCGCGGAACTTCACGGCGTTGCCCACGAGGTTGAAGAACACCTGGGTGAGCAGGGTTCGGTCCCCCTGCACGGTCGGCATCGGGTCCCGGGTGACCTCGGCGTCGGCCTCCTCCAGGCGGGTGGACAGGCTGCTCAGGGCGTCGTCCAGCGCGTCGTCGAGGGCGACCGGCGCGAAGTTCCTGACCCGGCCGACCCGGGAGAAGGCCAGCAGGTCGTTGATGAGGGTCTGCATGCGCTTGGCGCCCTCGACCGCGAAGTCGATGTAGGAGTCGGCGCGCTCGTCCAGCTGCCCGTGGTAGCGCCGCTGGAGCAGCTGGCAGAAGCTCGCCACCTTGCGCAGCGGCTCCTGGAGGTCGTGGGAGGCGACGTAGGCGAACTGCTCCAGCTCCAGGTTGGAGCGGCGCAGCTCCTCGGTCTGGTTCTCCATGAGGACGGACTGCTCCTGGAGCTTGCGCCGCGCGGAGGCGACCTCGTCCAGGTCCTGCACGATGCGCTCGCGCATGGCGTCCACGTCCCGGCCGAGCCGGACGATCTCCGGCGGGCCGTGCAGGGAGATCCGGTGGGCGTAGTAGCCCTCCGACACCTGGCGCATGTGCCCGGCGAGTTCCTCCAGGGGGCGCAGGACCCACTGCTGGAGCATCACCCACAGGAACACGGACAGGAACACCACGACCAGACCGACCAGGACCAGCAGGGCCACGACCTGCTGGGTGGCCAGGGTCAGGCCCTCGCGGGCCTCCTTGATCTCCGCCTCCAACTGGCTGGTGGTGGCGTCGCTGATCCGGCTGAGCTCCAGGAAGAGGACCCGGCCGCGCCGCAGCTCCTCCTGGGTGACCTCCTGGCCGCTGCTGACCTGCTCCAGGGCGGGCTCGGCGAACTCCTCGGTCCACACCCGGCCCGCGGTGAGCAGGTCGTCGACGTTGGTGGCCACCTCGGGGTTGTCCTCGGCCAGCTGGGCCAGGACGGCCTGGTTCTCCGTCAGCGTCAGCTGGCTCTCGACGTAGGGCTGGAGGAACTCGCGGTCCTGGGTGAGGATGTAGCCGCGCAGGGCGTGGTCCTGGGTGAGGTAGGCCGAGTGCGTCTGCTCGACCGCGCTCACGGCGGGCGTCAGGGAGTCGACCTGGAGCGCCAGGGACTCGCGGGCCTGGAACGCCGCCAGGGTGATGACGGACACCGCCACGACCAGGACGACGGCGACCACGGCCAGCAGGCTCGTGACGCGCCGCCGCAGGCTCCACGACTGGTGGGGCGAGCGCTTCCCCTCGCGGTTGGTGCCGTTGACGAAGTGCGTGCCGCCGGTCGAGGCCCCGCCGTGCACGCCGGTGTCCGGGGCGGGCCCGGATTCCTCGGTCTCCATGGCCGTCCCCTCTCCGGTCACGGGTCTCACTCGGGTTCTCCGTGTGTGATGAGCAGCATCGCCACGTCGTCCTGGAGCGGTCCGCCGTTGCTGCGCTCGGCCTCGTCCACCAGGCTTTCGGGCAGCCCGGCCAGGGAGGTGCCCCGTTCCAGCACGCCGGAGACCATCCGGCGCAGGCCCGCGACCTCCAGGCGGGCGGGCGGGGCGCCGTCGTAGGCGTCCACGAGGCCGTCGGTGTAGAAGAGCATGGTCGCCCCTGTGGGGAGCACCACCGTGTCGGTGTCGGTCTGTTCGACGGGGAAGACCCCCAGGGGCGGCTGCGGGGTGACGCGGGTCTCCTCGACGGCGCCGTCGCGCAGGACCATGGGCGGCGGGTGGCCCAGGACGCGGAGCCTGACCCGGTCGTCGCCGGTGTCCAGGCTGGCCATGCACAGGGTGGCGTACATCTCCTCCTGGGCCCGCTCGGTGACCAGGATGTCCTCCAGGTTGGTCAGCACCTTGTCCTCGTCGACGCCGCCCATGATGAGGGCGCGCCAGGCGATGCGCAGGCTGACTCCGAGCGCGGCCTCGTCGGGGCCGTGCCCGCTGACGTCGCCGATGATGACGTGGGTCGTGCCGTCCTTCTCGACCGCGTCGTAGAAGTCCCCGCCGACCAGGGCGCGCTTGCGGCCGGGGCGGTAGTAGGCCAGGTGTTCCAGGGGCGAGCGCTGGAGCAGGACCTGGGGCAGGAGTCCGCGTTCGAGGCGCATGTTCTCGCGGGCGCTCATGCGGGCCTCGCGCAGCTGGCGGGCGTTCTCGTCGGCGCGGCGGCGCTCCAGGGAGTAGCGCAGGCTGCGACCGAGCAGGGAGCCGTCGACCTGGCCCTTGACGAGGTAGTCCTGGGCGCCCGCGGCCACGGCGGCGACGCCCTCGTGCTCGTCGTCGAGTCCGGTGAGGACGACGACGGCGGCCGCGGGCGCGCCCTCCAGGACCTCGCGGAGCAGGTCCAGCCCGTGGGCGTCGGGGAGGTTGAGGTCGAGCAGCACGCAGCCCCGGAAGTCCTCCAGGTGCCGGCGCGCCTCGGCGAGTGTGGGGACCCAGGTGATGTGCGTGGGCAGGGCCGTCTCGTCGAGCAGCTCCTCGGCGAGGAAGGCGTCCCCGGGGTCGTCTTCTATGAGTAGGACGTCAACCGGTTCGACAGCAGCCTCCACCCGCTCGTTCGGGACGGTGTCGTCGCCCAGGAAGGCCCCGTCGTGCGAGGCAGCGCCGTCGGCGGAGACGGCCCGTGCCGCCTCCCCGCCGATCACCGTCACGGGATCGTGCCCTGTTCTCCTGGTATCCACTCATCGCCCTTGGTCTGCCGGTTCGTGGGTGCCGTGTCGCGCCGTGTGATCCCCGGGGAGCGCCCCGGGTTCTCCCTGCGGTCCGGACCGCACGACACCCAAACGATAATCGCCCCGGTGACCTGTTGACCAGCGGCCGTGACGAGACACATCCGACGCCGGAGACCGGGATCACAGTCCTGTTCTCCCTGTGTGAGGGCCTGTTGGCCCGCGGTGGGGAACCCGCTGACGCTCCGCTCCGACGTGCGGACGGAACGGGCATATGCCCATGCACGAGCACATGCAGGGTGTGACGGGGGACACGCGCTGGATTTCTTCGAGCGTACCCGAGACCTCTCCGGAGAGGTCGGCGCCCCTGCGGGAGGCTCATCCGGGAGCGGGAAGACGGCCCCGGGGACAAGGGCCGGGGCGGCGGACCCGCCAAAGGAGAGGGGTGCGGCGGCCACCGGCGCGCCGACAGATTTTCATGACAGGGTGTCATATCCCCCTTGACAGCGGCCTCCGTCTAAATGACATGATGTCATAAACGTGCCGGACGGAAGGCGGAAGAGCACCGATGAGCGCAACGGCCGAGGTTCCCGCGACGACCGCCCCCGACACCCCCCAGACGTTCTCCGAACGCCTGCGCGCGGCGACCTGGAGCGACCACCAGGCCGCCGAGGACCACGGGTTCACCCGGGCCCTCATGGACGGCACGCTCTCCCTGGACGGGTACACCGGCATGGTCGCCCAGCACTACTTCGCCTACGTCGCGCTGGAGGAGACCGGCCGGCGCCTGGCGGGGGACCCCGTCGCCGGGAGGTTCCACTACCCGGAACTGGAGCGGGTCCCCGCGCTGGTCCGCGACCTGGAGCACCTGCTCGGCGCCGACTGGCGCGACAGGATCGCCCCCACCCCGGCCACCCGCACCTACGCGGCGCGCATCGAGCAGATGGCCGACCACCCGGAGGGGTTCGTCGCGCACCACTACACCCGCTACATGGGCGACGTGTCCGGCGGGCAGTTCATCCGCCGCACGGCCGCCAGCACCTACGGCCTGACCGACGCGGCCGGCGTCTCCTTCTACGTCTTCGACGCGCTGGGCAGCCTGCCCCGCTTCCGCACCGGTTACCGGGAGCGGCTCGACTCCCTGGACCTGGGCGAGGCAGCGGCCGCCCGCCTGGTGGCCGAGACCCGGCTGGCCTACCAGCTCAACACCGAGGTGTTCGCCGACCTGGGCCGGATGTACGCGCCGGGGGCCGGAGCGGACGCCGACGCCGCCTGAGCCCCGGCCGCGCGCCCGTCAGGCCTCCGGGGTCCGGCGGGCGCGCTCCTGGTGGCGGCGGGCCTTCAGGCGGTTGCCGCAGGTCCTCATCGAGCACCAGCGGGCGGTGTTGGCGCGGCTGCGGTCGAGGAGGAAGAGGCGGCACTCGTCGTTGCCGCAGGGGCGCAGCCGCCCGGGCCTGCGCTCCTGGACGTCATACCAGGCGAGCACCAGTTCCACCGCGAGCATCCGCTCGGGCGGCGCCTGGAGGGGCCACCGCAGGTCCGACCCGTCGACGTCGGGGACGCGGGAGACCCCGTCGAGCATCCGCCGTATCCGCGCCTCGGGCACGGGGCCGCGCGTGGCGGCCTGGAGCGCGTCCCTCGCCGCCCGCAGCCAGCCGATCGCCGACGCGTCGTCGGAACCGCCGTGCTCGCGCGCCCACCGCCGCGGCACGGCGTCATCGGCCCACAGGTCCCGCTGCCGTCCGTCCACCACCGGAGTGCTGTTCAGCGCTTCGAGCAGCGCTTCCTCGTCGATCATGTCGGCCCGCCTCCCGGACTAACCTTCTTCATCGACTTGACAGGTTACCCCGCATCCGCTCCACTGGGGACAGCGATAACCATCAAAGTTGCCTTGGAGGGTTAGTCATGACGGAGATCCGCCACCAGTACGCCACCGTCCGCGGACACCGCGTCTTCTACCGGGAGGCGGGGCCCCGCCACGCGCCCGTCCTGGTGCTCCTGCACGGGTTCCCCACCAGCTCGCGCATGTTCCGCCGACTGATCCCGCGGCTGGCCGACCGGTTCCGCGTCATCGCCCCCGACCACCTCGGCTTCGGCCGCTCCGACGCGCCGCCCGCCGACGCGTTCGCGTACACGTTCGACGCGCTCACCGACGTCACGGAGGCGCTCCTGGCCGGGCTCGGCGTCACCGGGTACGCCGTGTACGTGCAGGACTACGGCGCGCCCATCGGGTGGCGGCTCGCGCTGCGCGACCCGGACGCGGTCACCGCGGTGGTCACCCAGAACGGCAACGCCTACGAGGAAGGCTTCGTCCCAGAGTTCTGGGCGCCCGTGTGGGCCTACGCGAAGGACCCGGGGCCCGCGACGGAACCGGCGGTCCGCGGCGCCCTCGGCCTCGACGCGATCCGCTGGCAGTACCTGCACGGGGTGGACCGCCCCGAACTGGTCGACCCCGACACCTGGACGGCCGACCACCGCGACATCAGCCGCCCCGGCAACGACCTCGTCCAGCTCGCCCTCTTCCGCGACTACGCCACCAACCCGCCCCTCTACCCGCAGGTGCACGCCTACTTCCGGGAGAGCCGCGTCCCGCTCCTGGCCGTGTGGGGGGCGGAGGACCGCATCTTCGGCCCCGACGGCGCGCGGGCCTTCGCCCGCGACCTGCCGGACGCCGAGATCCGCCTGTTCCCCGGAGGCGGCCACTTCCTCCTGGAGAGCCACCTGGACGGCACCGCCGACCACGTCCGGGACTTCCTGACCCGTACGCTGACGGCGCCCCGGGAATGACGCCCGCGCGGGCGGAGCCGGTGGCCCGCAGGCGCCGGTCTGAGCGCACCCGGGCCCGCTCCGCCCCTCAGGCCGCCCCGTCACCGCCGTCGCGCACGGTCACCGGACACCACCCCGGACCGTCCCCGGGCGTGACACCATAGGAGGATGCCCAAGATCACGGCGCCGACCATCGCCGCCCACCGTGCCCGCACACGGGATCGCATCATGGACGCCGTCGACGAGCTGATCCGGACCCAGGGGATCGACCGCATCTCCATGACCGACGTGGCCAACTCCGCGGGGATCACCCGTACCGCCCTGTACAACTACTTCCCCGACAAGCCCGCGCTGCTCCTGGCCTTCACCGAGCAGGTCAACAGCGCGTTCGTGGAGCGGTACCGGCGCGAACTCCCCTCGGGCGTCTCGGCGGCGCGGCGGCTCTCGGCGTTCGTCCGCCTCCAGTTGGAGGGCATCATGGCGCATCCGCACCCGCCCGCCGCCGAACTCGGGGCCAGTCTCGGCCCGGACGCCTACCAGGCGCTCGCCGCCCACGTGGCGCCCATGCAGCGCCTGCTGACCGAGATCCTGGAGGAGGGCACCGCCGCGGGCGAGTTCGACCCCCTGCCCGCCGAGCCCGTCTCCCGGCTGGCCCTGTCGATGGTCGGCTCCCAGCGCCTGCCCCTCGTCAGCGGGGAGATCGACCTCGACGAGACCCACGCCCTGGTCACACGGTTCGTGCTCCGCGCCCTCGGTGTGGCGACCGAAACCGTGGACACCGTTCTTCCGCAAACCGCCGCGAGGAACACCCGGAGTGGCGACTCGTGAACACGTAGCCATAAGGGCTGGCCCATAACCTGCGCCACAACGTTGGCTAGGCGATATCAAGTCGCAACGGTACGGCGACATCGGTCAGAATCGGTGGCCCCGACCGCCCCTCGGGCGGTCGCCCCTTCGACCGAGTGTGAGGCCCTCTCCGACGTGTCCCTCGTGCTGATCCTCCTCGGCGCCGTCCTGGTGGCGGTCGCCATGTTCGACAAGGTCCCCAGCTACGTCCCCGGGCGGATCCCGTCGCCCCGCCCCGGCCGCGGCGGCTCCGTGGCCGCCGCGCGGAGCCCGGAGATGGTGCGCCCCCGCGTGAGACTGGTGTCGGCCCGGCTCACCGAACCGGGCAAGGCGCTGCTCACCACCCTCGGCGGAAGCGCGCTGATCGTGGCGTTCTTCCTCACGCTCTCCGGTCTGTGAACCCCGGCCGGTCCCCGAACGCGGACCGGCCGATCCGGCCGAGCAGCCGCGCCGGGGAGCCGTCGCCGCGTCCGGCCGGATGACCGGGGACGCGCGTGCTCGCGCCGCCGGCCATGCGCAGCAGCAGGCCGCCCGCGGCGGTGGCCGCGAGTCCGCCCGTCACCGCGGCGGCCGCGGCCAGCCGCTCGCGGAAACGGGTGTCGCGGTGCGCGGCCATCTCAGCGATGGCGCGGTCCGTGGCGCCGAAGGCCCCGCCGCACAGCAGCGGGTCGAGCTCGTGGGGCCGCCACCGCGCCCGCCAGGGGCTCAGCGGAGGCAGCCCGCCGGGCACCGACGCCGTGCGCGGCTTCCAGCGGACGGACCCCGCCGCGCCGCCCGGGCCGGGGACCGGGTCCGGCACCGCGAGCCGCTCGGGCGCGGGACCGCCGTAACGCAGTTCGCCGGGGGCGTTGGCGAGCATCTCCGCGAGCAGCTTGGCGCAGGCACGGGCGTCGCCCAGCGCGGTGTGCTGTCCGGTCGGCCAGTCGCCGCTGAGCCGGTGGGAGGCCTTGGGCAGCGAGTACCGCTCCAGCTCCACCTGTGAGCGCAGCGCGCGCAGCGTGCACAGCCCGGCCTGGCCCGTGGGCAGCCCGGCGGGCACCAGCTCCGAGGCGAGGAAGCGCTGTTCGAAGTCGAGGTTGTGGCCGACCACGACCGCCCCGGAGAGCAGTTCGGTGAGTCTGGGCACCACCTGGGCCGCGGTCGGGGCGCCCACGGTGTCGCCCTCGCCGATGCCGTGGAACTCCCGGCCGCCCACCGGCCCGCGCGGGTCGACCAGGGTGCTGAACTCCTCCACGAACTTGCCGTCGCCGCGCACGCGCACCACGGCGATCTCCACGATGCGCGCGCCCTCGCGCGGTTCGAGGCCGGTGGTCTCCATGTCGAGCACCGCGTACTCCAGGTCCGCCGCCCGCATGCCGACCCTGCGCCGGGTCAGCGCGCCCATCCGCAGCGTTCCCATCGTGTGCCCCACTCCTTCGTCCCTCGTGCCGAACGGCTGTCCCGCCTCGCCGCGTACCGGCAACGACCTTACTCCCCGCGTCCGACAGCGGACCCCGTGCACGTGGTGGGCCGTTCCCGGCGGCGGGGCGGCCGACCGCTCCGGCCGGTCCCCCCGGGCTGCGGGGCGGCTCCGGCCGCGCCGGTTCCGCGACCGCGGGGCGACCGGAAGAAAGGGGAGTTATGTAACGTTCTCATTCGTGTCCACCCACAGGCGGACACTCCACGCGCACCCTGCCCCGACCTCAACGGCGAGGAGAAGCCCGCATGCCCCAGAGCCCGCTGCCCGAGTACGTCCCCCTGGCACAGGTCGTCCGGTCCGGAATGCTGGAGAGCGTCCACTACGGCGCGGTCGTCGGACTGGCCGCGGACGGCCGGATCGCCTACGCGCGCGGCCCCGTGCACCAGCCCATGTTCCCGCGCTCCTCCGCCAAGCCCTTCCAGGCGCTGGCGATGCTGCGGGCGGGCGCGCGCCTGGAGGGGCCCTCGCTGGCCATCGCCGCGGGCAGCCACTCCGGTGAGGAGGCGCACACCGCCGAGACCGAGCGCATCCTGGCCGCGGCCGGGCTCACCGCCGACGCCCTGGGCTGCCCCCCGGCCGCCCCCGGCGGCAAGGACGCGCGCGCCGCGTTCGTGCGCGCCGGACGCGAGCCCGAGCGCGTGCTGATGAACTGCTCCGGCAAGCACGCGGGCATGCTCGCCGCCTGCGTCGCCCGGGGGTGGAGCACCGGGGACTACCTGGAAGCCGAACACCCCTTCCAGGTCCTGGTCCGCGAGACCATCGAGGAGCTGTGCGAGGAGCCGGTCGCGCACACCGCCGTGGACGGCTGCGGGGCGCCCCAGATGGCGGTCTCCCTGACCGGTCTGGCCCGCGGCCTGTGGCGCATGCGCACCGCCCCCGAGGGCGGACCGGAACGGGCCGTGGTCGAGGCGATGAGCGCCCACCCGCTGTACGTGGCGGGCAGCGACCGGACCGACACCGACCTCATGAGGCGGATGCCCGGCCTGGTGGCCAAGGTCGGCGCCGACGGGGTGCTCGTGCTCAGCGCCGCCACCGGCGAGACCGTCGCCGTCAAGATCAGCGACGGGGACGCCGAGGAGCGGGCGCGTACGCTGGTCGCACTCGACGCGCTGCGGACCCTCGGTGTGGACGTCTCCCCCGTCCAGGACCGGTTGCGCGTGGACGTCCTCGGAGGTGGCGCCCCCGTCGGCGAGGTCCGCCCACTCTGACGAACCCCGTCCTCGGGGAACCACCACCGGAAGGGACACCACCGTGCGGGACACCCTCAACGACATCGTCGTCGTCGGCGCGGGGATGGCCGGGCTGCACACGGCCGAGGCGCTGCGCGAACGCGGGTACGAGGGGCGGCTGACGCTCCTGGGCGAGGAGGCGCACCGGCCCTACTCGCGGCCTCCGCTGTCCAAGGAGGTCCTGACCGGGGTGGGCATGGAGCCCGCGGGCGGCGGCCCGGGCTGGCTGGTGGGCCACCGGGCGCTGCGCCTGCGCGAGGACGAGGCCGTGGACGCGCTGGACCTGGACTTCCGTCCGGGCAGCCGGGCCGTGGGGCTGGACACCGCCGCCCGTGAGGTGAGCGTGTCCGGGCCGGGCGGCGCCGCCTCGACAGTGCGCTACGACGGCCTGGTGATCGCCACGGGCGCGCGTGCGCGCCGTCCCGCCACCGACCTGGCGGGCGTGTACGTGCTGCGCACCCTGGACGACGCCGAGGCGGTGCGGTCGGAGTTCGACTCCGGCGGCCGGCTGGTGGTGGTCGGGGCCGGTTTCGTCGGCGCCGAGGTGGCGGCCAGCGCCCGCGCGGCGGGCATGGACGTGACCCTGGTGGAGGCGGCGCCCACACCGCTGACCCGGGTCGTGGATCCGCGGATCGGCGAGGTCCTCACGGAGCTGCACCGGGAGAACGGCGTCGACGTGCGCCTGGGCGTGGGCGTGGCCGGTTTCGAGGGCCGGGACCGGGTGGAGCGGGTCCGGCTCGCCGACGGCTCGGCGGTGGAGGCCTCCCTCGTGGTCGCGGGGATCGGCGTGCACCTGAACACCGAGTGGCTGCGCGGGTCCGGGGTGGAGCTGCTGGCCGACGGCTCGGTGGCGTGCGACGAGTACTCCGCGGCCTCGGTGCCGAACGTGTACGCGGTCGGCGACCTGGCGAACTGGCCGCACCCGCGCTACGGCGGGCGGATCCGCCTGGAGCACTGGACCAACGCGGGCGAGCAGGGCGAGGCCGCGGCGCACAACCTGCTGGCGGGCGAAAGCGGGCGCACGCCCTTCACTCCGGTGCCCTACTTCTGGTCCGACCAATACAAGATGAAGGTCCAGCTGCTGGGACAGGGCGCGCCCGCCGATCAGGTCACCTTCGTGCACGGCTCCCCGGAGGACCGAAAGTTCGTGGCCTTCCTCGGCCGGGGCGGAATGCTCACCGGTGTGATGGGGCTGCGCTCCACGCCCAGGACCATGCGCTACCGGGGTCTGCTGGAGAAGCCGACGACGTGGGACGAGGCGCTGGCGGCGGCGGGGGTCACTCCCGCACGGTGATGGCCCTCTTGGGGCACAGGCGCTCGGCCCGGCGGACGCGTTCGTGCGACCCGGCGGCGGGTTCATCGGTGAGCAGGTAGAGGAAGTCGTCGTCGCGGACCTCGAAGACCTCCGGTGCGGCGGCCATGCACAGGGCGTTGCTCTCGCACTGGTCGTAGTCGACCTCGACTCGCATCGTCGCCGGACTCCTCGCGCGGAAGGGGTGTGACCCCCGACTCTAGCCGGGACGTGCGTGCTGTACGGGCTCGCGCGGGCTTGTACCGGCGCACCGGCGCATGTCCGCAACTTCTCTTTCGTCCGTAGAACGGATGTCGTGTGAACCGCCGGTGCGCACACGCTGTCCCACTGCCGACCGCACCGGGCCGTCCGGTGCCGTCTGGGAAAGGGCACACGGGTGAGGGGGGACGAGACCACCGGGAATCCCGAGAGCCGTGGGTCGGCGGCGGAGGCCGCCCCCTACCGGAACCGGACAGGACCCCCGTGCCCCCGGGTTCAGCGGGGCAGGCGGAGCGGGAGTGCCGACCGGGACAGGCGGGACCACCGAGGCAGGTCGGCCGGTCGGGGCCGCGTCCCGCCACCGGGGCCTCCAGCGGCTGGACGAACTGGGCCTGTCCGAGATCGGCGGCCAGGCCGGGATGGGCTGCTCCTGAGCGCGGCTACTGGGGAGGGCGGCGGGCGCACGTCCCCGCCGCCCCGCTCCCGCTGAACGCCTCGCCCGGCCCCCGCCGCGTCCGCACCCCGGCCGGACCGGTCGGGGCACGCGGGGGGCGGGGGCTCCACCCCCCGCGTCCCGCCCGCGGACCCGGGGCGGTCCCCCGTCCCGGGACCGGACCGCCTACTTCGCGAAGCGGTCGGTCGCCTCGATCAGGAGGTCCAGGATGCCCGGCTCACTGAACGCGTGCCCGGCGTCGTCCACGATGTGGAAGTCCGCCTCCGGCCAGGCCTTGTGCAGGTCGTAGGCGGTGCGGGCCGGGGTGCACACGTCGTAGCGGCCCTGCACGATCACGCCGGGGATGTGCCGGATCGCCTCCGCGCCGTCGATGAGCTGGTCGGGCTCCAGGAACCCGCGGTTGACGAAGTAGTGGTTCTCGATCCGCGCGAAGGCCAGCGCGTAGTCCTCGTCCGCGTGGTGCTCGCGCAGTTCGTGGTTGGGCAGCAGGGTCACCGTGGACCCCTCCCACACGCTCCACGAGCGCGCGGCGGCCAGGCGCTCCTCCCGGTCGGGCGAGTTCAGGCGGCGCGCGTAGGCGGCGATGAGGTCGCCGCGCTCCTCCTCGGGGATGGGCTCCAGGTAGGACTCCCACAGGTCCGGGAAGAGCTGGGAGGCACCCTCCTGGTAGAACCAGCGCAGCTCGCTCTCGCGCAGGGTGAAGATGCCGCGCACGACCAGCTCGCTGACGCGGTCGGGGTGGCGCTGGGCGTAGGCCAGCGCCAGGCAGCTGCCCCAGGACCCGCCGAAGACCTGCCAGGACTCCGCGCCGATCATCTCGCGCAGCCGCTCCATGTCCCGCACCAGCGTCCAGGTGGTGTTGGTGGACAGGTCGGTGTCCATCTGGCTGGCGTGCGGTGTGGAGCGGCCGCAGTTGCGCTGGTCGAACAGCAGGATCCGGTACCGCTCCGGGTCGAAGAGCCTGCGGTGGTCGGGCACGCATCCGCCGCCGGGACCGCCGTGCAGGAACACCACGGGCTTGCCCGCGGGGTTGCCGCACAGCTCCCAGTAGACGCGGTGTCCGTCGCCGACGTCGAGCATCCCCGAGTCGTACGGCTCGATGGGCGGGTACAAGGTACGCAAAGCGTGAGGCCTTTCGTGGACGTGTTCGTGGACGTGGTGCCTCCCCGGGGACCCCGGCGGAGTCGGGCGCCGCGGACGGAGGTGTCCGGCGGACGCCTGACGGAGAACGACGAGGAGAGGGTACGGCGTCCCGGGCGTCCACCGGGCGCGAACACACGCGGGACGCCGCCAGAGGCGGGACGCGGTCAGAGGCGGTCGAGCAGCTGGGCCTTCTTGGCGCTGAACTCGTCGTCGGTGAGCAGGCCCTCGGCGTGCAGCCGCCCGAGCTCGCGGATCTTGGCGAAGATCGCCTCGCTGCCGTCCCCGTCCGCCGCGCCGAGCGCGGCGCGCTCCTGCCGGGGCTCCTCGGCCGCCGCGGCGTGGGCGTTGACGGTGGCGGCCATCAGCAGGGTCTCCTCGCTGCCCTTGGACCCGTGCGAGGCCAGCGTGAAGAAGTCGTGGTCCAGCGCCGTGGCCTCGGGGATGGTCACCCCGCGCAGCACGATGCGCAGGTAGCCCTCGGTGACGTCGACCGGCGGGTACCAGTGCACGGACTCGATCTCGGAGAGCTGGTAGTCGCGGGACTTCTCCTTCTGCTTGGCCGTGCTGGCCAGCCAGTTGTCCCACTGGAGGCGCACGCGGGTGCCGTCGAAGGAGGCCGTGCCCTCGGCGGTGCGCACCTGGAGGGGGACGCGGCCCACCAGGCCCAGGGAGACCTCGCGCGGATCGATCTCCCCGGTGCTGGTCTCACGGGCGAAACGGGCCGAGGAGGCGATCTGCTCGGAGTAGTACTCGGCGAGCAGCTCTCCGTCGTGCGGACCGGTGATCAGCAGCGGGGTGAGCGCGTCCCGGCCGGGGACGCCCAGGAGCGCGTAGGGGTCGGTGTCCTCCACCAGCCGGAGCCGCATCCGCCACCCGTGCTTGCGGGTGCCCCGGTCGAAGTCGACCTCGCGGACGGCGGCCAGCGGAACCGCGCAGCTCCCCAGCGACCGGAACAGGGTGGGCACCTTGCGACCGGAGTCGAAGCGGATACGGATCGTCTCGTCGTCGATCCGCCAGGTTCCGTGGTGTCCGCGAAGTTCCTCCATGTCCACACATCCTAGAGCCAGCGGGGCCCGCCGCGCGGGGCCGTATGCGGCCACCGCCCCGGTCCGGGCGCCCGAACCGTCCCCCGAGGTCAAGGGCACGTCCGGACGGCGGGCCCCAAGCGTCACGGCGGCGCATCCCGGGTAGGACCAGCGGGGCACACCCGTTGCACCGCCCCACCCGGGCGGGACCGGCGGACAGTGCGGTCGGCGCCCTGTCCACGAACCGGAGGTCGCCACATGTCGAGAGAGACGGCAGCCGAGGGCGCGGCCGGGTTCCGCGCCGCCAGGGACCTGCTCCTGGACCTGCGCGAGGACCAGGAGAGGGCGCACCGGGAGTTCACCTGGCCCCGGTCGGACCGGTTCAACTGGGCGCTGGACTACTTCGACGAGGTCGCCGGGCGCCGTCCGGACCGGACGGCGTTGTGGATCGTGGAGGAGGACGGCGGCCAGGCCAGGTACACCTACCGGCGGATGTCGGAGCGCTCCGGTCAGGTGGCCAACTGGCTGAACAACCAGGGCGTGCACCCGGGCGACAGGATCCTGCTGATGCTGGGCAACCAGGTGGAGCTGTGGGAGACCCTGCTCGCCGCGACCAAGCTCGGTGCCGTGGTCTGCCCGACACCCACCTCCCTGTCCGAGGGCGACCTGCTTGACCGACTGGAGCGCGGCGAGATCGCGCACGTGGTGTGCTCGGCCGCCGAGACCGAGAAGTTCGCCCCGCTGCGGGGGCACTGGACGCGGATCTGCACGGGCTACATGGAGGGGTGGCTGAACTACGCCGACTCCGAGCACGCCGGCCTGGACTTCCACCCGCCACACCCCACCCACCCCGACGACCCCCTGCTGCTCTACTTCACCTCCGGCACCGCCGCCCTGCCCAAGCTGGTCGTGCACACCCAGCGCTCGTACCCGGTGGGGCACCTGTCGACCATGTACTGGCTGGGCGTGCGGCCGGGCGACGTCCACCTCAACGTGTCCGAGCCGGGGTGGGCCAAGCACGCCTACGGGAGCGTGTTCGCCCCGTGGAACGCCGAGGCGACGGTACTGGTCGTCAACCAGGAGCGCTTCGACGCGGCGGGGCTGCTGGACGCGGTCGTGCGCTGCGGTGTGGACACGCTGTGCGCGCCGCCGACGGTGTGGCGGACGCTGGCGCAGGCCGGTCCCGCCGCGTGGGACGTGGGGCTTCGCGAGGCGGTGGCCGCCGGGGAGCCGCTCAACCCCGAGGTGGTGGACCGCGTGCGCGAGGCGTGGGGCGTGACCGTGCGCGACGGGTTCGGGCAGACCGAGACGACCATGCTGCTGGGCAACGGCCCCGGTCAGCGGGTGGTGCGCGGGTCGATGGGGCGCGAGCTGCCGGGCTACGACGTGGTGCTGACGGACCAGGCCACCGACGAGCCCGCCGACACCGGGCAGATCTGCGTGGACCTGTCCCGGGAGCCGGTGGGGGTGATGAAAGGCTACGCCGACAACCCCGGCCTCAGCCGCGAGGTGGTCCGCGGGGACCGCTACCGCACCGGTGACATCGCCAGCCGGGATTCGAACGGTTACATTACCTATATCGGCCGATCCGACGATGTGTTCAAGGCCTCAGATTACCGCATCTCACCATTCGAACTCGAAAGCGTTCTGGTCGAGCACGAATACGTGGTCGAGGCGGCCGTCGTTCCCTCCCCCGACCCGCTGCGGCTGGCGGTGGCCAAGGCGTACGTGGCCCTGGCCGAGGGGGTGGCCCCCGACGCCGAGACCGCGCGGTCGATCCTGGCCCACGCGCGCGAGCGCCTGTCACCGCACCAGAGGGTGCGCCGCCTGGAGTTCGGTGAGCTGCCCAAGACCGTCTCCGGTAAGATCCGTCGCGTGCAGCTGCGTCGGGCCGAGGCAGAGCGCGGCACGGTCACCGACGGGGCGCGCAACCCGCGCGAGTACTGGGAGGAGGACCTCCCGGGGACCGAGGGGTGACAGGCCCGGATCCGGAGCCGCCCCGACGGAAATGGCAGCGGGCACCGGAAGAATTTCGTCTCACGAAATGAGACGCTTTTCGGCGCCCGAAACCGGTGTGGTGTTTTCTGTCACGTGAACCGTACCGGCCGACGCGGCAGCGGAGCGCCGAACCGTCCGCGCTACTGTTTTCATAAGACGGTTTTCGTGGCGACAGCGGAAAACACGACAGACGGGACCCGAGGGGAACACCATGCCGAGCACCAACGACACCCGGGTGGCCAGTTACAAGCCGCTCATCGCGCCCCGGGACCTGCTGGCCGAGCTCCCGTTGGGCGCCGAGCGCAGCGCCCTGGTCGAGGAGTCCCGCGCCGAGGTCAAGCGGGTGCTGGACGGTGACGACGACCGCCTGCTGGTCGTCGTGGGCCCCTGCTCGGTGCACGACACCGAGTCCGCCATGGACTACGCCCGCCGCCTGAAGGAGCTCGTGCCCTCCCTGCGCGAGGAGCTGTGCGTCGTGATGCGCGTGTACTTCGAGAAGCCGCGCACCACCGTCGGCTGGAAGGGCCTGATCAACGACCCCGGCCTGGACGACACCTACGACGTGCACCGCGGCCTGCGCACCGCGCGCAAGCTGCTGCTGGACATCAACGCGCTCGGCCTGCCCGCCGGGACCGAGTTCCTCGACCCCATCACCCCGCAGTACATCGCCGACGTCGTCTCCTGGGGCGCGATCGGGGCGCGCACCACCGAGAGCCAGGTGCACCGCCAGCTGAGCAGCGGTCTGAGCACGCCCGTGGGCTTCAAGAACGGCACCGACGGCGACGTCCAGGTGGCCGTGGACGCGGTCGGCGCCGCCGCCGCCTCGCACACCTTCTTCGGCATCGACCCCACCGGCGCCGGTTCGGTGGTCGTCACCGAGGGCAACCCGGACTGCCACGTCATCCTGCGCGGCGGCCGCAGCGGCCCCAACTTCGACGCCGGGTCGGTCGACGCCGCCCTGGACGTCATCGAGGGCGCCGGGCTGCCCCGCCGCCTGATGATCGACGCCAGCCACGCCAACAGCGGCAAGGACCACACCCGCCAGCCCGGTGTGGCCGCCGCGATCGCCGCCCAGGTCGCCGAGGGCCAGAAGGGCGTCATCGGCGTGATGCTGGAGAGCTTCATCGTCGAGGGGGCCCAGAAGCTGGGCGACCCCGCCGCCCTGACCTACGGCCAGTCGATCACCGACAAGTGCATGGGCTGGGAGACCACCGGCGAGGTGCTGACCCAGCTGGCCGAGGCCGTGCGCCAGCGCCGCAAGGCCTAGGCCGCGTTCCTCGGATCATTCCGGTCCCGCCCGTCGCCTCCGCCACCCTCAACGGAGGGCCTTCGGCTCCGGTACTTCCGCGACCACCGGGCTGCCTCTCGCCGCGCCGGTTCCGCTTGAGAAGCCAACCGGGCTGACCCGCGCGAACCGTCTCGCGAGAGATGGCCCGGGCGGCCGCCCGCTGATCCGAAAGCCTCCGCGGAACACTCCCCAACCACTCCCGGACGACGCGCTCGGCCCCCTCCCGCGAAGGGGGCGGGCCGACGCGCGTCGCGGGGACCACACGGTGTTCAGACGGTGCGCTCCTCCTCGGGCAGGACCTCCAGCTCCACGAGCATCTCCCGCCCCAGGGACTCGCTCAGCTCGGCGTCCTGGTCCCCCTCCGGCTCGACGCGCAGCGCGAACGTGTACAGGTCCTCGCCGCTCTCGACCCAGCCGACCCACCAGCCCGGCGCGGAACCGGCCTCCGCCTCCCGCCCGGCCTTCGCGTGGAGGGCGTAGCCGTCGCCCTCCTCCAGAACGGCGAGTTCGCGCACCGCCTCCTGGTGCGCGTCGTCCACGGGCAGTTCGTCGCGGGCCAGCCTCGCCAGGAAGTCGGTCTGCTCCACCGCGGAGATCTCCAGCGGCCCCTCCAGCCAGAACCGGTCCAGCGCCTGCGCGTCGCCCACCGAACGGTTGCCGTAGTCCAGCCGGTCCACCCAGGCCGCCATCGGCCCGTGCCCGATCCGGCGGGCCAGCTCCCGGTAGACGGGGACGTTCGAGGCGGGCAGCGCCTGGCGCAGGGCCGTGTCCCGCTCCCTCCGGTCGACGGGCTGGGGTCCGCCCCCGTGGGACACCACCTCGTCCACGTCCCCGACCGCGCCCGTCTGGAGCCCCACCAGGGTGCTGACGAGGTCGAAGGTGGACGCCGGGACCGCGCGCTCGCCCGCCAGCTCCGGCCCCACCACGGTCGCCTCCCGCTCCATCACGTCGTGGAGCACGAAGGCGCCCTCCACCCCCGCGTCGGCGAACACCGCCTCCAGGTCCTCGCGCTCGACGGCGGCCAGGTCGCCCCGCGTCAGGGGCGGGGGCCCGGTCTCCGCCCCCTCCCGGGCCCGCCCGTCCGGCCCCCGCGCTCCGTCCACGGCCCCGGCGCACCCCGTGCCCGCGGCCAGGGACAGGACGCATCCGGCCGCGAGCGAGCGCGCGGCGCGCGCCGCCCTCCCGGTGTCGGTCCGCATCCGTCTCCCTCCCCGGTCGGTACTCCCCGAACACGCTAATCCCCGCCCTCCCGCCCCAGGGTGGAGGCGGCCGGAGTGTCGGACACCGGAGGAGCCCGGCGTCCGGGGCGGACACGGCGCGCACGGCTCGGACGGCGCCGCTCACGGGTGCCCCGTCGGCGCTCCCGCCCGGCACCGGGCACCCTTGGGCGCCGTTCACGGCCGCTGCTAGGCTGAACGTGTTGCTGACCCCGTACGGGAGAGTGCCCGCGTATCCAGCGCGGGCCGCCGAAGGAGCAATCCCTCCCCGAAGACAACCTCTCAGGCACAGCGGACCGTACGGGCGAGACCACTCTGGAAAGCAGGGACAGCCGTCCCTCGCCGAAGGTGCAAGCCGCGCCGAGCGCGCGGCGAAGCTCTCAGGCACAGATGACAGAGGGGGAGGATGGCAACGCCACGCACGTCACGACGCCCATCCTCTCGGGAGTGCCCATGTCAGATGCCGCATCCGCGCCGCGCGCGACAGCGCTGCGCGAGGTCCACGAGAAGGCCGGCGCCACCCTCGTCGACTTCGCCGGATGGCTCATGCCGCTGCGCTACGGCAGCGAGACCGCCGAGCACCGGGCGGTGCGCGAGGCCGCGGGCCTGTTCGACCTCTCCCACATGGGCGAGATCCGGCTGACCGGCCCGCAAGCCGCCCAGGCCCTCGACCACGCGCTGGTCGGCCACCTGTCCCAGGTCAAGGTGGGGCGCGCCCGCTACTCCATGATCACCGCCGAGGACGGCGGTGTCCTGGACGACCTCATCGTCTACCGGCTGCGCGAGGACGAGTACCTCGTCGTGGCCAACGCCGCCAACACCGCGGTGGTCGCCCCGGCCCTGGCCGAGCGGGCCGCCGGCTTCGACGTCGAGGTCCGCGACGAGTCGGCCGAGTACGCGCTGATCGCCGTCCAGGGGCCCCGCGCCGTCGACGTCCTGGCGCCGCTGACCGACGCCGATCTGGACGGCATCCGCTACTACGCCGGGTACGAGCACACCGTCGCCGGTGAGCCCGTCCTGCTCGCCCGCACCGGCTACACCGGTGAGGACGGCTTCGAGATCTTCGTCAGCCCCGCGGACCGGGCCCCCGAGGTGTGGGAGGCCCTCATGGCCGAGGGCGAGCGGCACGGCCTCGTCCCCGCCGGGCTCTCCGCGCGCGACACCCTGCGCATGGAGGCCGGGATGCCGCTGTACGGGCAGGAGCTGACCGCCGACCTCACCCCCTTCGACGCCGGTCTGGGCCGGGTCGTGAAGTTCGACAAGGGCGACTTCGTGGGCCGCGCGGCCCTGGAGGAGGCCTCCCGCTCCTCCCGTCCCCGCCGCCTCATCGGCCTCGTCGCGCGCGGGCGCCGCCCGCTGCGCCAGGGCCAGGAGGTCCTGCGCGACGGCACCTCCGTCGGAACCATCACCAGCGGCGCGCCCTCACCCACCCTGGGCCGCCCCATCGCCATGGCCTACGTGGACGGCGACCTCGACACCTCGACCGGCGCGTTCACCGTGGACGTGCGCGGACGGGGCGAGGACGTCGACGTGGTCGAGCTGCCGTTCTACAAGCGGCAGTCGTAGCAGCAGGGGCCTTCACACCCCGAAGGCCCGTACGCCCCAGCACGGCGGGATCCCCCCACAGGGGACCCGCACGCACGGGGCGCGACCGGGCGTAGGCCGGGCCGGGCAGCCGTACGGGCGCGCGGCAGGAAAATGGAACACCTCCAAGGAGAGTTGAAGTGAGCGTTCCCACGGAGCTGGGTTACACCGCCAAACACGAGTGGGTCGTGGTCGAGGACGGGATCGCCACCGTCGGGATCACCTCGTTCGCCGCCGAGTCCCTGGGCGACATCGTCTACGTCGAGGTGCCCGAGGTCGGCAGCGAGGTGACCGCGGACGAGCCGTGCGGCGAGGTGGAGTCCACCAAGTCCGTCAGCGACGTCTACTCGCCGGTGAGCGGTGAGGTCACCGAGGTCAACGCGGCCCTGGAGAACGAGCCCGAGACCATCAACTCCTCGCCCTTCGAGGACGGTTGGCTGTTCAGGGCCCGGATCTCCGAGGAGCCCTCCGACCTTCTCTCCGCCGAGGAGTACACCAAGCTGACCGAAGGCGAGGAGTAGGCCCCCGATGGCTACTGACAACACGCTCAACCAGACGCTGGGCGAACTGGACCCCGAGGTGGCGGCCGCGGTCGACGCGGAGCTGGCGCGCCAGCGCGACACCCTGGAGATGATCGCCTCGGAGAACTTCGCCCCCCAGGCGGTGATCGAGGCGCAGGGCACCGTCCTGACCAACAAGTACGCGGAAGGGTACCCGGGCCGCCGCTACTACGGCGGGTGCGAGCACGTCGACGTCGTCGAGCAGCTCGCCATCGACCGCGCCAAGGCGCTGTTCGGCGCCGAGCACGCGAACGTGCAGCCGCACTCGGGTGCGCAGGCCAACACGGCCGTGTACTTCGCGCTGCTCAAGCCGGGTGACACCATCCTGGGCCTGGACCTGGCCCACGGCGGCCACCTGACCCACGGCATGAAGATCAACTACTCCGGCAAGATCCTCAACGCGGTGGCCTACCACGTGCGCGACGAGGACGGCACCGTCGACTACGACGAGGTCGAGGCGCTCGCCGAGGAGCACCGGCCCAAGATGATCGTCGCCGGGTGGTCGGCCTACCCGCGCCAGCTGGACTTCGCCCGCTTCCGCAAGATCGCGGACTCGGTCGGCGCGCTCCTGATGGTGGACATGGCGCACTTCGCCGGTCTGGTCGCGGCGGGGCTGCACCCCAACCCGGTGCCGCACGCCGACGTGGTCACCACGACCACGCACAAGACCCTGGGCGGCCCGCGCGGCGGCATGATCCTGGCCAAGGCCGAGCTGGGCAAGAAGATCAACTCCGCGGTGTTCCCCGGCATGCAGGGCGGGCCGCTGGAGCACGTGATCGCGGCCAAGGCGGTGGCCCTCAAGGTCGCCGCGGGCGAGGAGTTCGCCGACCGCCAGCGCCGCACGGTCTCGGGCGCCCGGCTGCTCGCCGAGCGGCTGACGCGGCCGGACGCGGCCGAGGTCGGCGTGAAGGTGCTCTCGGGTGGCACGGACGTGCACCTGGTCCTGGTGGACCTGGTCAACTCCGAGCTCAACGGCCAGGAGGCCGAGGACCGCCTGCACTCGATCGGGATCACGGTCAACCGCAACGCGGTGCCCAACGACCCGCGTCCGCCGATGGTCACCTCCGGCCTGCGGATCGGCACCCCGGCGCTGGCCACCCGCGGTTTCGGCGACGAGGACTTCGCCGAGGTCGCGGACGTCATCGCCGAGGCGCTCAAGCCGGAGTTCGACGAGGCCGCGCTGCGCGGCCGGGTCCAGGCGCTGACCGCCAGGTACCCGCTCTACCCGAACCTGTAGAGCCTTGGCGGGGGGGGGGGGGGGGGGCCCCCCCCCCCCCCACCCCCCCCCCCCCCCCCCCCCCGGGGGGGGCGCCCCCCCCCGGCGTCCACATGCCCGGGCCCTGTACTCGACGAGGAGGACAGCCATGGCCATCAGCGTGTTCGACCTGTTCAAGATCGGAATCGGACCGTCCAGTTCACACACGGTCGGGCCGATGAAGGCCGCTCGCACGTTCGTGGCCGGACTCCGCGAGGAGGGCCTGCTCGACGGCACGGCCCGCGTGCGCGCGGAGCTGTACGGCTCCCTGGCGCTCACCGGCAAGGGGCACGGCAGCGACCGGGCGGTGGTCCTGGGACTGATGGGGCACACCCCCGAGCACGTGGACGTGGACGCGGTGCCCGAGCTGGTGGAGCGGGTGCGCCGGGAGCGGACCCTGTACCTGGGCGGGCCCGAGGGGCCGCCGGTGGCCTTCGACCCGGCCGTGGACGTGGACTTCCGCCGCAGGGAGAGCCTGCCCGACCACCCCAACGGGATGCGGTTCGTGGCGCTGGACGCCTCCGGCGCCGAACTGGGGGCGAAGGTGTACTACTCGGTGGGCGGCGGGTTCGTCGTGGACGAGCGCGCGGCGGGCGCGGACCGGATCAAGGCCGACGACACCCGGGTGCCCCACCCCTTCTCCAGCGCCGAGGAGCTGCTGGGCATCTGCGCCGACACCGGGATGTCGATCAGCGCGGTAATGCTCGCCAACGAGCAGGCCTTCGGGCGCTCCCCCGAGCGGATCCGCGCCGAGCTGCTCGTGCTGTGGGAGGCGATGCGCCAGTGCGTTCGCCGCGGGGTGACCACCGAGGGCAGCCTGCCCGGCGGGCTGAAGGTGCCCCGGAGGGCGCACCGCCTGTACCGGCAGCTGGGCGGCAACTGCGACGAGTCGGGCCTGCTGGCGCCGACGGGGGTGGACTCCGACCCCATGCGCGGCAGCGACTGGATCACGCTCTACGCGCTGGCCGTGAACGAGGAGAACGCCGCGGGCGGCCGCGTGGTGACCGCGCCGACCAACGGGGCCGCGGGCATCGTGCCCGCCGTGCTGCACTACTACCTGCACTTCAGCCCGGGCGCGGGCGACGAGGGCGTGGTGCGGTTCCTGCTGACCGCGGGGGCCGTGGGCATCCTGTTCAAGCAGAACGCGTCGATCTCGGGCGCCGAGGTGGGCTGCCAGGGCGAGGTGGGCTCGGCCTCCTCGATGGCCGCCGCCGGGCTGGCCGAGGTGCTGGGCGGCACCCCCGCGCAGGTGGAGAACGCCGCCGAGATCGCCATGGAGCACAACCTGGGGCTGACCTGCGACCCCATCGGCGGCCTGGTGCAGGTGCCGTGCATCGAGCGCAACGCGCTGGCCTCGGTCAAGGCGATCAGCGCCGCGCGCATCGCGCTGCGCGGCGACGGCAGCCACTTCGTGTCGCTGGACAAGGTCATCCGGACCATGCGCGACACGGGCCGCGACATGATGGACAAGTACAAGGAGACCTCGCGCGGCGGCCTGGCCGTCAACGTCATCGAGTGCTGAGGAACCACCTCGGAGAGCGTTAACAAAATCGCGCACTGGAGTGCGCTTGCACGGCGGGGCTGCCGTGTGTACCTTTGTCAATGGAAGACGGGTGCGCGCGGCCCAGTTCGCGATGGGCCGGTCAACGGGGCTTGGGCAGTAACGCCCCGGAAAAAGCCGTGCCCCGGGTGGCGTGCTGAGCAGAGGCGAACCCGGGGCTTACGGAGCCAACGATACCAAACGCCCTCGCCCGCTGTCCTCTCACGCCCTCAGCCGAGATAGAACGAAGGTCATCGTGAGCACCGGCATCCCGGAATGGATGGTCTCCGTGTACTCCTCGCCCCGCCTCGCGCCCTACCTCCGCCACAGCGGGGGCGATGTGGCCCGAGCCGTCAACCTGTACCACTGGAACGTCATGGCCTCCGCGGCCTTCTACGGTCCGCTCCACACGTTCGAACTCGCCCTGCGCAACTCCGTTCACGACAGTCTGAGCGCCCACTTCGGGCAGGAGGACTGGTGGAACAGGGCTCCGCTGGACAACGAGGGCCAGCGCCTCGTGCGCCAGGCACGGGCCCGGTGCCGCCGTTCGGCCACTCCGGACGACGTCGTCACCGAGCTGTCCCTCGGCTTCTGGTCCTCACTGGTCGCTCGCAGGTACGACCGGGATCTGTGGGTCCCCGCCCTCCACCGCGCGTTCCCCGGATACCGGGGGCCGCGCCGCACCCTCCAGGACCAGCTCTACTCCCTGCGGCTGCTGCGCAACCGCATCATGCACCATGAGCCGATTCACCACCGCCACCTGGAGGCGGACCACGCCAAGCTCTACCTCGTGCTCTCGTACGTCAACCCCGAGGCCGCCTCCGGCATCAAGCCCCTCGACCGCGTTCCCGAGGTGCTCCTGGTCAAAGAGCAGGTGTGCCGGGGCGAACTTCCGCCGAGCTTCTGAGAGGGGGCACCGTGGCCGAGAACGCTCCAAGACTCGTCTCGCGAGCCCAGCTCGCCCGGTACGCGGGGGTCAGCCGCGCCGCGGTCACCAACTGGCGCAAGCGCGGATCCGACTTCCCCGAACCGGCGGACGCCGAACGGGAACTGTTCGACCTCGACCAGGTCACCGACTGGCTGTCCTCACGCGCTGTGCCCGCCAACGCCCGACAGCCGCACGAGCCCGCCGGTACCACCTACGCGGATCGCGTACGCGCCGGGATGGAGACCGACGCTCCGAGACCCGGTTCAAGGCCACGGCACGGGTCCGCAAGCGGCGTCGGCGATATCGACAGGACCGTCTTCCGCTTGCTCAACGACCTTCGGGGAATGTGTGAGCCGGTCGATTCCGCGCTCCTCATCGCGACACTCGTCTTCCTCCGTTCCTCAAGCGCCGATCAGTGGGGCCTTCTACGCCTACAGACCGGCCACGGCATCGTTGACGGGTCCGTGTTCGCGACCGATTTCGGAGGCCTCCTCCCTCCCCTCGTCTCCGGTCCCCTGCGGAAGCTGGGAGCCGGCGCCTTCACCACAGCGGTCCAAGGGGTCGACGCGATCGACGCCCAGGGCAAAGACCGGGAGGTTCTGCTGACCGCCTTCAACAGCGCTCTCTCCTTCTTGGAAAGGGAATGGGTATCCGCACACGCGGATCTGCGCACCCCGGAGTCCGTGGTGCGCACGACGGTGAACCTCCTCGCATCCGACGGCCCCTTTGACAGTGTGTACGACCCCTTCTGCCGGACAGGTGAGTTCCTGACCGAGGCCGTACGAGCACGGGCGGAAATCGACCCGCCGCGAACCCCCCACGTCAGCGGTGCCGTTCCCAACGAGCGGGTCTTCGGTATCGCCGGAATGAACATGCTGCTCCACGGCATAGAGGCCGATTTCGGCGACCGCCCCGGTTTCCCCTGGGATCGTGGCGATGCGCGGGGCACCGCGGATATCGTCCTGGGCAATCCGCCGTTCAACATGAGTGGCCCCCCTGTCAGCGACTCCACCCGCGAGAGTTTCCGCTACGGGAGACCACCGAACGGAAACATGAACTTCCGCTGGCTCCAGCACGTGATCGACCGTCTTTCTCCGAACGGCAGGGCAGGTGTGCTGATGGCCAACGGCGCATCACTCTCCACCAATGCCAAAGAAGCCGCCATCAGGTCGAACATGGTCGAGGACGGGGCGGTGGAGTGCCTCATCGCCCTGCCCGACCACCTCTTCCGAAGCACCACCATTCCCGTGACCCTATGGATGCTGAGAGCTCCCACAGGCAGGTGCGAGGAAATCCTCTTCATCGACGCCGGTGGTCTCGGGCGTATGACCTCGCGTACGTTCCGAACCCTCCAGGAAGAGGACACTGCACTAATCCAACGCGCTTACAACGGATGGCGGGACGGGGCACGAGACGGCTCCGAGGGCGAAGCACCAAGTATCAGCCACGTCGCGACGATCAAGGAGATCCGCGACAAGCAGTACTCGCTTCACCCGCCGATCTACGTGTCCGGCCGCGCACCACAGACCGACCAGGGCAAGCAAGCAGAAACCCTCGTGTCACTCATCCAACGTCTGGACTCTCTACAGTCACAGATCCCACTGGTCGAGACCAGAACCAGTCGAGTGCTCCGGGAGGCGCGGAGATGGATTCCCTGATCGGGCCGTTGGCCGTCGGCTGGAGCGAGCACCGCTTGGGCGATCTCTGCGAAATCCAGGCGGGCCCCTCCGGCGCCAGCCTTCCTTCCGGCGAGTTCGGCATGCGGGGGACCCCGTTGGTCAGGCCCGGCGACATCATCGATCGGCGTGTGTCGGGAACCGGCCTGGCCCGCGTCGCCGACGTGACAACTGAGCGGCTACACCGCTACCGGCTTCGCCCAGGGGATGTCGTCGGCACAAGGACCGGAACACTCGGCAGGTTCGCCCGTATCTCTTCGGACCAGCAGGACTGGCTGTACAGCACCCAGTTGCTTCGCGTGCGACCGTCCGGCCGCATGGACCCCGTATATCTGGTGCACTATCTGACCCTGCCCGTAATCCAGCACTGGATCGACAGACACGCTTCTGGAAGCACGGTCAGGTCGCTCACGGTGAACACACTGCGATCACTTCCTACGGCGGTGCCACCTCTCGGGGTTCAGCAGGCGATCGGGGCTTCTCTCCACGCTTTGGACGACAAGGCCCGCCTGCACGCCGACATCAGCCGGACCACGAGCGAACTACATGACGCCTTGGCCCCCATGCTGTTCTCCGGCCGGGTACCCGCTTCAGCGATCGACATGTGATAAACGGCAGGCCCTCGTAAGCGTGGACCTCGGTCGATCAGGCCTCGCCCCTTCGAGGGGCCGGGGCGTGCTGCTGTCAACGGTCGCATTCGCCAAGGCCATCCGGACCATGCGCGACACGGGCCGCGACATGATGGACAAGTACAGGGAGACGAGTCGCGGCGGGCTGGCCGTGAACGTCACTGCCGGAAGGAGCGAAGGTAGGCGTCGCGGTCGAGGCCGCCGGGCACGAGCACGCTGAGGCGGTAGGTGGTGGGGTGCGCACCGCGCCCGCACAGGACGTCGACGCGCAGGTCCTCCTCACTGAGGCCGACCGGTTTCCCCCTCCCGCGCCGGTGGTAGGCGTGCCAGTCCGCCTCGTCGGTGGTCTCGAAGAGCACCTCCCAGCGGCCCCGCGCCTCCCGTGCCGTCCTGGCCTCGGCACGTCGCGCCTCGCGTTCGCGTCTGCGTCTTCGCCCCGGCATGCGCCCATCCTAGAACGGCTTTCCCGCGCTGCCGTGGGCGGAAAAGACGGGCCCCGGCGGGCCGCCTGACCCGCCGGGGCGTGGGGAGAGCACGGGGACCGCTCCCGGTCGGGAGCGGTCCCCTCGCGTGTCAGGCGTCGGTCCCGGTGGAGGCGGGCGCCTCGGCCGCGGCCACCCGCGCGGGGTCGGGGGCCTTGGTGACCAGGCTGGCCACGACGAGCGCGACCAGGGCGGCGGGCAGGGCGACGATGACCGCGTTGAGGCCGCCCGGGGTTCCGGCGACCTGCCAGCCGATGGTGGTGGCCGCGCCGACCACCAGCGCCGCGACGGCGCCCGCGGTGGTCGCGCGCTTCCAGAACAGCACCGACAGGACCACCGGGGTGATCGCGGCGCCGTACACCGTGTAGGAGTACATCTGCAGCTCCAGCACGGTCGGGAAGAACAGGCTCAGCGCCAGCCCCGCGAGCGCGATGCCCAGGACCGACAGGCGCTGGACCACGAGCTTGCGGCGCTCGTCCGCGTCGTCCCCGGCGAAGCGGGCGTACAGGTCGTAGGCGACGTTGGAGGCGCAGGAGAGCATGTACGAGGAACCGGTCGTGATGACGAAGGCGACCGCCCCTGCCAGGATCAGGCCGCCCAGCACCACCGGGAGGTAGCCCTCGGAGGCCAGGCTGAGCACCGCCATGTCGCCGTTGATGCCGGGCATGAGGATGGCGGCGCAGGTGGCGAGCAGCACGACGGGCACGAAGACGAAGAAGCTGCCCACGAACATGCCCAGGGTGGAGGCGCGCGCCTCGCGCTCGTCCTTGGCCGCGGCCAGGCGCTGGTACATGTTCTGGTCGGCGAGCAGGAGCAGGAAGAGCGGGAGGAAGTAGCCGAGGAGCTGCAGGGCGGTGAGCCCGCCGCTGAAGGTGGTCGCCTGCTCGGGCAGGCCGTCCCAGTAGGCGCCGGGGCCGCCGATCGCGGCGAACACCAGCGGCACCGACACGAACAGGCTGAGCAGGATGAGGATGGCCGAGACGAAGTCGGTGTAGGCGACCGAGAACAGGCCTCCGGTGGCGGTCAGCAGCGTCACGACGACCGCGATGAGCACGGTGCCCTGGGTGGCGGACAGCGGCGTGACCAGGCTGACGACGTACCCGCCGCCGACGAACTGCGAGGCGGTCAGCCCCAGGAAGGCGATGGTGGTGACCACCGCGGCGACGGTGCGCACCCCGATGCCGAAGCGCACCTCCAGCAGTTCGGGGATGGTGTGCCGGGACGCCCGGCGGATCCGGCGGGCCGCCAGGAGCAGGACCAGGATGCCCAGGGGCGTTCCCGCGAAGAAGATCATTCCGGCCGTCGGGCCGTAGGTGTAGGCGAAGTTGGCGCCGCCGATGATGGTGCCCGAGCCGACCCAGGTGACCAGCATGGTGGCGATCATGACCGGGCGGGGAAGACTGCGTCCGGCGAACAGGAAGTCGTCACCGCCGCGCAGCCTGCCCGAGCGCACGAAGTAGAGGGCGATCCCGATCATGGCCAGGATGTACACGGCGAGGATCACGAGATGGGTCGTCTGCATGGGCCACCTTCGCGGCGAGGTTCGGTTCGGGGGACGTGCACGGGAGGGACCGCCAGCGGAGGCGGTCCGACCGGGCCATGTAAGCAGCCGCACCGCGTGAAGTGCAACACTTATTGCATCGAACGTGACCCTGATCACGTCACAGTGGTGTCACCGCGTCGTCCCAGGTCGTTCGCCCCGGCGTCGCTCAGAAGAGCTCCGTGCTCTCCCAAAGGCGCTCCGTGTCGCGCACGGCGGCCAGCACCGCGTCCCCTCCGAGGCGGGCCAGCTCGGCCAGCACCGCGTGGACGACCGCCATCACCGGGGTGAGCGAGGGGAACATGCCCACGCCCTCGCTGGGCACCAGCAGCACGTGCGCCGCCCCCTCCGCCAGCGGGGAGTCCCTGCGGTCGGTGATCACCGCGACCGGCACCGACCGCTCACGGGCCACCCGCGCCGCCGAGCGCAGCGCGACCGGGAGCCGCCACAGGTCGCACGCCAGCAGCAGGTCGCCGGGGCCCATCCGCGCCAGCGCGCTGACCAGGCCGGTGCCGCCCAGCTCTAGGCGCTCCACGTCGTAGCCCATGATCCCCGCGGCGTGCGCGAGCTGAACGCCCGGCGCCGCGAAGGTGCCCGAACCCACCACCCGCGTCCGGCGCGCACCGTGCACCGCGCCCGCCAGGGCGCGCACCCGGGCGGGGTCCAGGGTCCGCTCCAGGTCGCGCAGCCCCTCGCGGTCGGCGCGGAAGGCCTCGCGCACGGGGTCGGCGTCGGCCCCGGCGTGCTCGGCCAGGACCTCTCCGGCGCTGAGCGAGGCCAGGTAGCGCGAGCGCAGCTCGACGCGCAGGGCCGGCCAGCCGGTGAACCCGAGGGCCTGCGCGGCCCGCACGACCGTGGCGACGTTGACCCCCGCCCGCTCGGCGAGCTCGGCCGTGCTCGCGTAGGAGGCGAACCTCGGCTCGTCCCGCAGCACCCTGACCACGCGCTCGGCCGCGCGGCCCAGGCGTCCGCCGCCGAGCGCGGCCTCGATCCAGTCCGCCATCACCCCTCCGTCCCGGCGCCCCGGACCGCGCCGCACCCCCAAGCGATACCACCCCCGGGGTGGCCCCCTCCCGGTGGTGCAACATATATTGCAACAACGCGAACCCCGACGGAGGTATCCATGACCCGCCAGTCAGAACCGCACATCCTCTTCACGGGCGCCGGGTTGCTCGACCCCGAGGCGGGCACGAGGACCCCCGGCTCCTGGCTCCTGGTGCGGGACGGCCTCGTCGCGGGCAGCGGCCAGGGGACCCCGCCCGAGGTGGGACCGCAGGTGCCGACCGTGGACCTGGCGGGGGCCACCCTCATGCCGGGCCTGATCGACGCCCACGTGCACCCGACCGCCTTCAGCGCCGACCTCGGCGCCGCGATGGACCAGTCGCCCGCCTACATCGCCAGCTACGCGGGCCGGTCCCTGGGCGACATGCTCAGGCGCGGCTTCACCACCGTCCGCGACGTCGCCGGGGGCGACTGGGGGCTGGCCAGGGCGGTCGAGGAGGGGCTCGTCGACGGCCCCCGGCTCATGTTCGGCGGCAAGGCGCTGTCGCAGACCGGCGGCCACGGCGACTTCCGCGCGCCCGGCCGCCAGGGCAACGACACCCACGCCTGCTGCCCCGGCGCGGGCATCGTCTGCGACGGGCCCGTGGAGTTCCGCCGCGCGGCCCGCGAGCAGCTGCGCACCGGAGCCCACCACCTCAAGATCATGCTCTCGGGCGGCGTGGCCTCCCCCACCGACCGCATCGACTCCACCCAGTCCTCCGAGGACGAGATCCGGGCCGTGGTGGAGGAGGCCGAGGCGGCCAACCGCTACGTGACCGGCCACGCCTACACCGCCCGCGCCGTCAACCGCGGGCTGCGCCTGGGCGTGCGCTGCATCGAGCACGGCAACCTCATCGACGAGAGCAGCATCGAGCTGTTCCTGGAGCACGACGCCTACCTGGTGCCCACCCTGGTCACCTACCAGGAGCTCTCCCTGCAGGGGGCCGCCAACGGGCTGCCCGCGGCCAGCCAGGCCAAGGTGGACACCGTGCTCGACCGGGGGCTGGACGCGCTGCGCATGGCCCACGAGGCCGGGGTGAACCTGGTCTTCGGCAGCGACCTGCTCGGCGGCATGCAGGACCGCCAGAGCCAGGAGTTCGCCATCCGCGGCCGGGTCCAGCCCGCCGCGGACGTGCTACGCGCCGCCACCGTCAACGCCGCCCGGCTGCTGGGGCTGGAGGGGGTCGTCGGCACCCTGCGCGACGGGGCGCGGGCCGACCTCGTCGTGGTCGACGGCGACCCGCTCGCCGACATCGGGGTCCTGGCCTCGCCGGAGACGAGCGTGCGCACCGTGCTGCGCGACGGCCGGATCCGCCACGAGCGCGACGCCGTGCGCTGACGCGGCGGGTGCGGGCCCCGGGGCCCGCACCCGCCGACGCTCAGGAGATGGTGGCGGTCGCGTCCATGTACAGGAACTCCCACAGGTGGCCGTCGGGGTCGGCGAAGGAGCGCGAGTACATGCCGGTGTGCTCGGTGGTCCTGGCGTGGGTCGCCCCGGCCACGGCGGCGGCCTCCGCGATCCGGTCCACGTCCTCGCGGCTGTCGGCGGTCAGGCAGGTGATCACCTCCGCGCCCGCGGAGGTGTCGGCCGTCCCCGAGGGCGTGAACTCCGCGAAGAAGGGTTCGGACAGGAAAAGGACGCGCGACTGGTCGCTGACGACCATGCACAGCGCCCTGTCGCCGGAGAAGGCCTCGTCGTAGCCGAAGCCCAGCGCGCTGAAGAACTCCCGGGTGGCGTCGACGCTCTTGACGGGCAAGTTCACGAAGGTCATTCGAGTCATGTGGCGAAGCTAACAGCGAATGCCGACAATCGGCGGCAACGGCTCAGGCCAGACTGCGCCGCGGGTTCTTGGCCGGTGCCGTCATCGACATCCGCACGACGGCCGGTACCTGCTCCAGGTCCAGCGCCCGGCGCAGGTTCGCCAGCCCCTCCGAGCTCACCCGCCGCCACACCCCGGCCACGTCGGCGTCGTCGTCCAGGGTCAGCGCCAGGCGCAGGTGCGGCGCCTCGGCGGACTCGGTCAGCCGCGCGCGGGCGCGGCGCACGCCCGGGTAGTCGGCGACCTCCTGCTCCAGGGCACCGCGGGCCACGTTCTCCGACATCTCCACCCGCCCCTGCTCCCCGCGCTCCAGGACCAGGCGCCCCACCGTGTCGTTGAGCCCCTGGGACATCAGCCAGCGCAGGGCCAGGAAACCGGCGACGAAGGCCACTGCGACCGCCGCGTAGGGCACCCACTGCTGGTCCAGCGCCTCCCGGGCCCCGGGACCGAGCAGAACGCTGTCGGCCGCTCCCCCGCCGAACAGGCCGCGCCCCGCGGCCAGCGACGCCAGCCCCGCGAGGAGCAGCACCGCCCCCACGACCGCCAGCCCCCACCGGTTCCCCCGCGCCGACCTGCGCGACCTGTCACCAGCCATGGTCAACCCTCCGCGTACCGCACGTGGGTGGCGATCCGCATGCTGCGCAGCGGCGCCAGCTCCTCCAACCGCCGCTCCACGGCCGCGGTCACCTCGGCGGGCAGTCCCGCCGACCCGCGCATCCCGGTGCGCGCGTGCACCCGGATCCTGTTTCCGCGCACCGTCACGTGCACGCCTTCGACGCCGCTGACGCCCTCGGCCGCGGCGGCCACCGCCCGGCGCAGCGCGGGCCGGGTCAGCCCCACCACCAGGGCGGGGTCATCGGTGCGCAGGGCCGTCCAGCGCCCCCGCCCGGGGGCCAGGGCTGCCACGATCAGGGCCAGTCCGATCAGCGCCAGGACCGCCGAGGCGATCTGCACCGACGGCATCGACCAGGTCGTGGTCGCCGCGTAACCGCTGGCCGCGCCGACCGGGATCAGCCCCAGCGGGCTCCCCGCCAGGGCCGAGATCACCTCGGCGGCGGCCACGACGGCCACGAGGAGGATCACGAGGCCCGTGATCACCGCGGGCCAGGACCGCCGCGGACGGAACGTGTGGACGGCCACCCGCCTGGCCCGGCGGTCGACGCCCTGGTCGGGGCGTCCGAGCACCTCTTCCACGGTGGTCATGTCAGCGCACCAACTCCGCGATCTCGATGTCGATGTGGTGGACCCGCTTGCCGGTGATCCGCTCGATCCGCCGCCCGACGTGCCCGCGCACCCGTGCGGCGACCTCGCGCACCGAGTGCGGGTAGCGGACGCCGACCCGCAGCCTGAGCAGCACGACCTCGCCGCTCACCCGGGCCCGCGCCGTGCGCGACCGGGCGGGGAGGGCGCCGGGGACCTCGCGGACCGCGCGCGCGGCCGCCTTCTCGACCACACCGGGTTCGATGACGGTGCGGCCGCCGGGGTCGCGGTCTGCCCCGCTCCGCTCCCGGGCGACCTCGTCGCCCGGGCGTTCCCGCTGTCGGGGAACCGTACTGGTCCGCACTTCGGCCACGTCCGCTCCCTCACGTCTCAGGCAGAGCGCCGCGAGAACATCGCGGTGAGGTCGATCTCGCCCTCCATCGCCCGACCGGCGACGAACCCCGCGATCCCCAGGATCAGGACCAGCGCGAAGGCCGTGAAACCGCCGAACGCGGCGGCCAGACCCAGTACCGTCCCGTAGGACAGTCCGACGATGGGCCACATGGCTTCCCCCTCTTGTCCAGCACCCGATGCTGCCTGTTCAACCACCCGTACGGGCGCCGTCCCGCAGACCGGCGACCACGTCCTCCACCGACACGTGGACGGTGCGGCCCCCGGCGACCGGGGTCAGGACGCGGCGCAGTTCGGCGGCGATCTCCGGCAGGGGCCGCCCGAACCGGACCACGACGCCGACCTCGACGCTGTCGGCGCGTACCGCCACCCCCAGGACCCGTCCACCGGGGACGGGCGTGGTCAGCGTGCCGAAACCCCCCGAGGACAGTTCCACCACGTCCGGGAAGCGCTCGGCCTCCCCCGCCAGGCGCCGGGCGACCTCGCCCGGGTCCGCGTCGGCGACCGCCATCACTGGACCCGGGGCGCGGACTCGCCGTCGTCCTCGCCGCGGTCGTCGTCGGGCAGGTGGATGTCGTCCACCCGGATGTTGATCTCGGTGACCTCCAGCCCGGTCATGCGCTCCACCGCCGAGGTGACGTTGCGGCGCACGGCCGCGGCCAGGTCCTGGATGGCGGCGCCGTACTCGACGACGAGGTCGATGTCGACGGCGGCCTGGCGCTCGCCCACCTCGACCGAGACGCCCCGCGCGACCGAGCCGCTGTCGCCGCCCCGGGTCACGACGTCCCTGACCGCGCCGACCGCCCGCGCGGTCCCGCCGCCCATGGCGTGGACGCCGCCGATCTCACGCGCGGCCATGCCGGCGATCTTGGCGACCACGCCGTCGGCGATCTGGGTGCGCCCGCCCTCCTCGCGGGAGGAGTCCCCCCGGTTCGTCCGGCCCGACTCGCGGGCTCCCGGCACCTTGGTCTCGGTCCTCATGTCCGTCACTGGGTCCCCCTACGCAGTGTGCGGGCCGCACGGGCGGCCGCGGCGCCGAAGGCGCCCCCGGACCGCTCCCCGCGCTTTCCCGGCGGATGTGCCCTCCCAGAGGGCCGGACCGAAACCCGGGCCCGTGTCATGGCCGGAAGGATGTCGAACTGATCACACCATATACATACACACTGTATCCGACAAAGCACTGTGAGTAATTTTTCCTGGTCGGAACGGGCAACGTGCGTCCCATCTCCGACCCAAAACAGCGTCGAGAAGCCGGTCGGGCCAGGAAAACGCACGGGGGCGCCCGCAGGCGCCCCCGTGCGCGGACCGCACCCCCGCCGCACGGCGGGCGTCCGGTTCAGCCGAAGATGACGGTCTTGTCCCCGTTGAGGAGCACGCGGCGCTGCGCGTGCCAGTTGACCGCGCGCGCCAGCGCCACCGACTCCAGGTCCCGGCCGATCGCCGTGAGCTGCTCCGGGCTGTGCGTGTGGTCCACCCGCGACACCTCCTGCTCGATGATCGGGCCCTCGTCGAGGTCGGCGGTGACGTAGTGGGCGGTCGCGCCGATCAGCTTCACGCCGCGCGCGTGGGCCTGGTGGTAGGGCCGGGCTCCCTTGAAGCTGGGCAGGAAGGAGTGGTGGATGTTGATGATCCGGCCGGACATCTTGGTGCACAGCTGCTCGGAGAGCACCTGCATGTAGCGCGCCAGGACCACCAGGTCCACGTCGTAGGAGTCGACCAGCTCCAGCAGGCGCGCCTCCTGCTCCTTCTTGCTTCCGGCCGTGACCGGCAGGTGGTGGAAGTCCACGCCGTAGGAGTCGGCGAGGAACTCCAGGTCGGGGTGGTTGGAGACCACCGCGGCGATGTCGGCGTCCAGCAGGCCGCTGCGCTGGCGGTAGAGCAGGTCGTTGAGGCAGTGGCCGAACTTGGACACCATCACGATCATGCGCGGGCGCACGTCGCGGCGGTTGAGGGTCCACTCCACGAACGCGTCGCCGTTCCCGCCGCCGAAGTCCCCCGCCAGCGCCGCGAAGGCGCCGCGCAGGACGTCCTCCCCGGCCACGCCGTCGCCGCCCCGCTCGGCCACGAACTGCATCCGCAGGAAGAATCGTCCCGTGTAGTGGTCGCCGTACTGCTGACTCTCGGTGATGTTGCAACCGTGGTCGGACAGCAGGTTGGCCACAGCGGCGACGATGCCCCGGCTGTCGGGGCACGAAAGGGTCAGGACGTACTCACGCTCACTCATGGAAAGAACCACTCCCGGGGTCGGACGGCTGATCAGCCGTGACACCCCAGGGTATCGCCCCCGCAACACCGGGGGCCGGTTATCGCGAAGCCGCCCGCGGACCGCCCGCCGCGGGGATACCGCGTCCCCTTTTGCGTCGAGAATATGAAAGACATTCATGTTCTGGCATGCTCAGGACATGACAAGTCTGCGCGAAACGTACGAGTCCGCCACACGCGGCCTCGAAGCCCCCTTCGCCCTCGTCGACCTCGCCACCCTGCGCGCCAACGCGGCCGACCTGACCCGCCGCGCCCACGGCAGGCCCATCCGGATCGCCAGCAAGTCCGTGCGCAGCCGCGAACTGCTGCGCACCGTCCTCGCCCTGCCCGGCTACGCGGGGATCATGGCCTTCACCCTGCCAGAGGCCCTCTGGCTGGCCACCGGCGACCGCCCCCTCAGCGACGACGTCCTCGTCGCCTACCCCACCGTCGACCGCCAGGCCCTGGCCAGACTCGTGCGCGACCCCCGCGCCGCCCGCGCCGTCACCCTGATGGTGGACGACACCGCGCACCTGGACCTGATCGGCGCGGCCGTCGCCGAGGCCGCCGAATCCCGCGGACCCGACGCCCCGCCGGTCCGGGTGTGCCTGGACGTGGACACCAGCTGGCAGCCCGTGGGACCGCGCCTGCGCGTGGGCACCTACCGCTCCCCCGTGCGCACCCCGGCCCAGGCCGCCGCGTTCGCCCGCGCGGTCGCGGCCCGACCCGGACTGGAGCTGGACGGGATCATGGCCTACGAGGGCCAGATCGCCGGTGTGGGCGACGCCCCGCCCGGCAGGCCGCTCTACGGACGCCTCCTGCGCGCCGTCCAGCGCCGCTCGGCCGTGGAGCTGGCCAAGCGCCGCGCCGCCATCGTGCACGCCGTCAGGGAGGTCGCCGACCTGCGCTTCGTCAACGGCGGCGGCACCGGCAGCCTGCACACCACCGGCAGGGAGAAGGCCGTGACCGAGCTGGCGGCGGGCTCGGGGCTCTACCACCCGCACCTGTTCGACCACTACCGCTCCTTCGGCGGGCGCCCCGCCGCCCTGTTCGCGCTCCCCGTCGTGCGCCGCCCCGGGCCGGGCGTGGCCACCGCCCTCGGCGGCGGCTACCCCGCCTCGGGCCCCGTGAACGCCCACCGCGCCCCGCTCCCCCACCTGCCCGCCGGTCTCTCCTACAGCGTCAACGAGGGCGCGGGCGAGGTGCAGACGCCCCTGCTCGGCGCCGCGGCCGACGGCCTGTCCGTCGGCGACCGGGTGTGGATGCGCCACGCCAAGGCGGGAGAGCTGTGCGAGCGCTTCGACACCCTGCACCTGGTGGACTCCGACACCGGGGAGTACGCGGGTGCCGTGCCCACCTACCGGGGCGAGGGCCAGACCTTCCTCTAGGCGCCGCCCGGAACCCGCGCGCGGCCGCGGCCCCTACCGGGCACCGCCTCGGACACCCCCGCGACACACACGGAGGGGCCCGCTGACGCGGACCCCTCCGAACGTGCGCCGGTCCGGCGCTACTTCCTCCTGCGGTGCACCGCCCAGGCCACCACGCCCACGGCGACGACCGCGCCGACGCCGACCGCGAGCAGCAGCGCCTCCGGGGGGAGCTGACCGCGCGACTGGTAGGTGGTGACGACGTGGCCGTCCCCCTTGACGACGATGCTGCCCTCCTCGGGCTCCACCGGGTGGCTCTCCACGCGCACCGCGCCGCCCCCGACCACCAGGGCGCGCGCCTCGTCCACGATCCGGGCGCCGCGTTCGCGGACCCTCTCCATCTGCTTGCGGGCGATGTTGGCGGGCCGGGCCTGCACGCTCAACTCGTCCAGGGTCTCGGCGAGCTGGCGCTGTTCGCGGTTGATCTCGGCGACGACGTCCGCCGGGGTCAGGCGCGGTTCGGTGTCACGTCCCGTCATGGGTGCCTCTCTCCACTAGCGCAGGGTCGTCTGAGAACCCGTGTCCGAGCCGGTGTCCCGGCTCCCTTCCTCCGCGCCGTCGGACGGACCGGAGAATCTCAGCGCGCTGTCGATTCCGTCGACCACGCGGAAGAAGTCCCGCGTGGACAACCACAGTTTATAGATGATGGCGATCTCGAACGCGAGGAGCAAAACACCCGCCACAGCGGTGATCCACCCGATAAGGGACGGCGCGCCGAACACGGCGGCCGCCAGCGGCGCGATCACGAACACCGACATCTGGAACTCGATGCCGCCCACCAGGTGCGTTCTGACCCGTCTGGCGTTGAGGGCCGACCAGAACCGCTGGTACCACGGGAAGCGGTTGCGGAACTCCTGGTGCAGGTCCACCTTGGGCAGGGTGAGGTCGGGCTGCTTGCCCGCCGAGCGCTGGTTGCGGGCCTCGCGCTCGTTCTGGCTGTGCAGGATCTGCTCCAGCACGCCGATGCCGTGGCGCAGCACCGCCTGCTCGCCGCCGTCGCTCATCGTCCGCCCGCCCGCGCCGGTGGCCGAGCCGGTGTCGTCCTCCTCCGGCTCCAGCATCGACAGGGTGGCGCGGGCCCTCTCCAGGGCGGCGGCCAGGTGCGAGCGCATCTCCCTGCGGACCTTGTACACCTGGAGCGCGTTGAGGTAGCGCAGCATGTCCAGGAACACCACGACCAGGGCCAGCCACACGAACCACACCGGCCCGTCGCCCTCGGCGTTCTCGGCGACGACGTACTGTCCGCCCATCAGGGCGACCACGCACACCAGCACCCGGAACCGGTCGGAGACGTAGTCCATCCACGAACCGAACAGCGACTCCGAGCCGGTGAGCCGGGCCAGCTTGCCGTCCGTGCAGTCCATCAGGAAGGACAACAGGTACAGCAGCGCGCCCAGCGCCAGGAAGTGGCGGTAGCCCAGCGAGAAGCAGACGGCCGCGCCGAGCCCCAGGAAGAGCGCGACCACCGTCAGCTGGTTGGGTGTGATCGAGGTGCGGTTGGCCACCAGGCGCACGAGCCGGACCGCGATGGGGTCCACGAGGTAGACCGTCCACCAGGAGTCGCGCTCCTTGAGGGTCCGGGCCCTGACCTCGTCGAGTGTGAATCCAGGCATCGTCGCCAATACTCTCCAAGCGAAGCGGGTGTGTTCCGGCCCGCCGGGCGCCGCCGACACGGCGTCTCCGGTGCGGCGGACGTCGCCGGGGCCGAACGACAGGACGAGTGCGGTCAACAATAGGTGATCGCGCCGCTGGTCACTCCGGATGCGGGCGAACCGAACCGGAATCGCAACCGAACACCGTACCCCCAGCCTGGCACAGCCCGCGAAGCGGCGACTCCCGGGGCACCGGAAGGCGGGGGTGGTTAGGGTGAGGGCGAGAGTCGGCGGGGCGGCGCCCCGCCCGCGAACCCAAGGGGGACACCACGTGAGCGACCCGATCCGTCTGGAGCCCGGCGACCAGGCGCCCGACTTCACCCTCGACGACGCCGACGGCAAGCCCGTCACCCTGAGCGAGGTGCTGGCCTCCACCGGCAAGCGCGTCGTCCTGTACTTCTACCCGGCGGCCATGACCCCCGGGTGCACCACGCAGGCCTGCGACTTCCGCGACAACCTGCGCGACTTCGACTCCGCGGGCCTGACCGTCCTGGGCGTGTCCCCGGACACGAGCGACAAGCTGGCCAGGTTCCGCGACAAGGAGGGGCTGACCTTCCCGCTGCTGGGCGACCCGGACAAGGACACCCTGCGCGCCTACGGCGCCTTCGGCGAGAAGAAGAACTACGGCCGCGTCGTGCAGGGCGTCATCCGCTCCACCGTCGTCGTGGGCACCGACGGGCGGGTGGAGAAGGCCTTCTACAACGTGAAGGCCACCGGACACGTCGACCGGATCAAGCGGGAACTGGGCCTGTGACACGGGTGCCGGGGGCGGCCCCCGGCCGCGGCGGGCCCGTGCGCCCGCCGGTGCCGGGCCCCGCGCCCGGCACCGGTACAGTTGTGCGCGAGGGGCCGTAGTCCAACTGGCAGGAGACGGCAGCTTTAGGTGCTGTACAGTGCGGGTTCGAATCCCGCCGGCCCCACTCGGCTCGGGGGAACTGCGTTCGCGGGCCGCGCCCGCTCACCGGAACGCCTCGCCACCCCCACCGGGGGGACGACCCCCCGAACCCCCCGACAGCGGTCCCGGCCGGTCGGCCAACGGCTCGCGAGGCGGCGCTAACGGCCGAGCAGCGCCCAGAGCATGACCGCGAGCAGCACCAGGACGCCGAGGGAGACCGCGGCGATGGTGGCCACAGCGGGCAGGCGGCTGCGCTCGGCGTGCTTGCCCGAACTGGTCAGCCCCAGCGTGTCCGTGGACTCGCGGATCGAGGTCATGATCGAGTTCATCGCCTCGGGGCTGTTGCGCAGCCGCTCGTTGATGGACTCCGCCAGCACGTGCGCGCCCGCCTTGAAGTGCTCGCGGGCCGACTCGCGCTCCTCGCCCTCGGGGCGGGGCTCGGCGGGCGTGGCGGTGCCCTGCGCGGCCGTCTCCGGGCTCGTCTCGGGCGCCCACGGCGCCAGGGCCGCGATCCGCAGCATCTTGGTGGCGTTCTCGGCGGTCAGCCGCTCCGAGGGCTCCACCCGCAGCAGACCGGCCAGCACCGGCGCCAGCGGCCCCGCGCTCGCGGCCTCGGCGGGCTCGTCCAGCTGCTCCTGGCGCAGGATCTTGATGTAGCCCTTGCGGTCGTAGGGAGGGTGCCCCTCCACCGCCGCGTACAGGGTGGCGCCCAGGGACCACAGGTCGGACTCGGGTCCCACCGGACCCGCCTTGGCCCGCTCCGGCGGGATGTAGGCCGGGGAGCCGATGATGCGCCCGGACGCGCTCAGCGCCGACTCGCCGTTCCAGGCGGCCAGCCCGAAGTCGGTGAGCACGACCCGCCCCGCCTGGCTGATCATCACGTTGTCGGGCTTGACGTCGCGGTGCACGATGCCCTCGGCGTGCGCGACCTTGAGCGCGTCGATGAGCTGGAGTCCGATCTCGGCCACGCGCTGGTAGGGCAGCGGGCCGCCCACCTGGATGAGCTCCTCCAGGGTGGAGGCCTCCACCAGCTCCATGACGATCCAGGGGCGGTCGTCCTCGTCCACGACGTCCAGGACGGTGACCAGGCTGGGGTGGGTGAGGCGTCCGGCGACGCGGGCCTCGCGGGTGGTGCGCTGCAGGAGCGACTCGCGCTCGGAACGGCTCAGGTCCGCGGGCAGGCGCAGCTCCTTGACGGCCACCTCGCGGTCGATGACCAGGTCGGTGGCGCGCCAGACCGTGCCGACACCGCCCCGGGCGATCTCCGACACCAACTGGTAGCGCCCCTTGAGCAGGCGCCCCTCGGGACGGGGCTCGGCCGTGTCGGCCGTCTCCGCCCGTGCGGAGGAGGGCGACGCCTCAGGGCGCTGCGTGTGGGGGTTCTCTAGGGAGGACACGGTTATCCACGGGTCCATTCACCGGCCATGGTGGCCTCCTGCGGGAGCATTGCGGTCGCTGTCACCACGTAGGTGCACGGATCACTCGTTATACCAGCAGGACGCCGGATCCATGCTGGTGGTTGCCACATCACGGACACATAGGTTCGCTTTCGTTATGTCCGGCGACGACCCGAGCATGCAGTGACGTAGGTCTCACTCCGAGGCTCCCGTGCCTGTTGGCGGGGACGGCGCGGGTGCGCGGGCCGACCGCCCGCGCACCCGTCGGCCTCAGGTCCAGAGCGAGTCCGGGGTGCGCACCTCGACCGGGCCGACCCCGGTGTCGGTGAGCGGCTGGCGCAGGCGCTCGGCGTCGCCGACGACCACCACGACCGACTCCTCGGGGCGCAGGTACTCGGTGGCGGCGCTGTCCAGGGACTCCTTGGTGAGCCTCTCGTAACCGGCCCGGACGCGGTCCACGTGGTCCTCGGGCAGGTCGTGCACCACCATGTCGACCAGGGCCCCGGCCATGGCGCGCGCCGTGGCGTAGGTGACCGGCAGGCCCACCGTGTTGGAGTCGCGCACGGCGGACAGCTCCTCCTCGGTGACCCCCGACTCGCGCAGCTTGGCGACCTGCTCCAGCGAGGAGGTGACCGAGTGGGCGGTGGTGTCCGCCTCGACCTGGGCGGACATGAAGAACACCCCGCTGTCGCGGCGCAGGTCGAAACGGGACCCGGCGCCGTAGGTGTAGCCCAGGCGCTCGCGCAGCTCCAGGTTGAGCCGGGAGGTGAACATGCCGCCCAGGACCTCGCTGACGCCCTCGGCGCGCGGCAGGTCCACCTGCGAGCGGGAGGGGGCGCGGTGCGCGATGACCAGTGCGGACTGCACGGAGCCGGGCCGGTCCACGATCAGGACGCGGGGCAGCTCCCCGGGCGGCGGAGCGGGCTCGGTCGGCTCGGGCGCGCGCACGGCCGCGGCGTCGCCGAACACGGTCTTGCCCAGGTCCTCCAGGTCGATCCCGGTGAGGTCGCCGACGACCACGAGGGTCCCGGCCACCGAGGCGACGGAGTCGGCGTGGAAGGCCGCCACGGTCTCGGGGGTGACGTCGGCCAGCTTGACCGGGCCGCCCGCGAGCGGTGTGGCGTAACGGCCGGTGAACAGCTGCCCGCCCAGGCTGCGCATGGCCAGGGTTCCGGCCGAGGCCGCCTCCAGCCAGAACCGCTCCAGCAGCTGGTCGCGGCGGCGGACGACGTCGTCGGGGTTGAGCGCGGGACGGCGCACCGCGTCGGCGAACAGGCGCACCGCCTCGGGCAGGCGGCCCGCGGGGGCGTCCAGGCCGGTGATGAAGGCGTCCCAGTTGACGCGGGAGACCCACTCGGCGCCGTGGCGCTCCAGGGCGGGCGCCAGGGAGCTGTTGCCTCCGGGGCCGTCCTCCAGGACCTCGCTGGTCAGAGCACTGACGCCCATGGCGTCGAGCGGCTCGGCGGCGCCGCCGCGCGGGTGCACGAGGCGGAGGGAGACGAGCTGTTGGCCGGGTACGTCGACGGCGACGACCGTGCCGCCGCCGACGGTGAGGCGGCGGGGCTTGGGAAAGGTGTAGGACGCTACGGCACCGAGGTTGGGGCGAAACCGCGGCCAGAGGCCGTCCGTTGAGGGTGGCCCCTCCCCCTCCGCGAAGCGGACCCAGGGGCGGTGGAGGGCGACGGGCGGGCGTGTCTGCGGCATGCTCTGCGGCTCTTTCTGCGGCTTGCGGTAACGGAACCCGGATCAGGCGTCGACGGTGTCGGCCCCGGCCGCCTCGGCGGCCTCGGACTCCTCGGGGTCGAAGCGGACGACGAGCAGGTTGTCGTCGACCAGCACGCGCTCGGCGGCGGCCCGCACCTCCTCGGCGGTGATGTCGTCCCAGCGCCGGGGCCAGGTGTAGGCCAGCTCGGGGTCGTCGAACAGCTGGGTGCAGCTGCTGATGCTGTCGGCGAGCCCGGAGGGGCTGGAGATGGACTGGAGGTGGTCGCGCTCCAGGACGGCGCGGGCCCGGTCCAGCTCCTCCTCGGTGATCCCGGCGGCCAGCTTGGCGATCTCCTCGCGCATGGCCTCCTCCAGCACGTCGCCGCTGACGCCCTCGCGGGAGAGCATGTTCACCAGCATCAGGCTGTCGGTGTAGCGGAACGGCAGGATGTCGGCCGCGCCGCCGCCGTCGTCGGCGGCGATGGGGCGGTCCACCACCAGGGAGCGGTACAGGCGGCTGCCCTGCCCCTGGCCCAGGACGGCCGAGGCCAGGTGCATGACGTCGAACCCGCGTTCGCCGTAGGGAGCGACGCGGAACCCGAGGAAGACCCCGGCGGCGGGCACGGTCTCGGTGACCGCGTCGCGGACCGGGCCGCCCAGCGGGGCCTCCAGGGCGGCGTCGGGCGCCTCGGGGAGGCTCTCGCGGGCCGGGATGGGACCGAAGAACTTCTCCACGCGGCCCCGGACGTCCTCGGGGTCGAGGTCGCTGACCACGGTGAGCACGCAGTTGTCCGGGCCGTAGTGGGCCTTGTGGAACGACTTGACGTAGTCGAGGTCGGCGGCGTCCAGGTCGGCCATGGAGCCGATGGTCGGGTGGTGGTAGGGGTGGCCCTCGGGGTAGGCCAGACGCAGGATGCGCTCCAGGGCGGTGCCGTAGGGCTGGTTGTCGTAGCGCTGGCGGCGCTCGTTCTTGACGACGTCGCGCTGGTTGTCCAGGACCTCCTGGGTCATGCCCTCGCGCAGGGTCGCCAGCCGGTCGGCCTCCAGCCACAGGATCCGGTCCAGGGCGTGCTCGGGGACCGTCTCGTAGTAGTTGGTGCGGTCGGTCGAGGTGGAGGCGTTGATGTCGCCGCCGAGCCGCTCGACCTCCTCGAAGTGCTCGCCCTTGGCGACGCCGCCGCTGCCCTGGAACATCAGGTGCTCGAAGAGGTGCGCGAACCCCGTGCGCCCGGGGACCTCGTGCCGGGACCCCACTCCGTACCACAGGTTCACGGAGGCGACCTGGCCCGTGGAGGCCGCAGCGGTCACCAGACGCAATCCGTTGTCGAGCGTGTACTGAACGACACGTCCCGCCGCTCCGATGGTGGTCACCAGTGCTGCCCCCGATTCACGTCGCCTGCGACCGCGCCGCCCGCGCGGGCGGCCGTCGTCGTAACGAGTACGACCCTACGGCCTCATCGGACCGCGGGGACACCCGTTCGGGTAATCGGTCGAGCCGAAACCGCGGCGGTCGGTTCCGGGCGGTCAGCTCTGGTAGTCGCTGGTGTCCATGGACAGGGCGATCTCGTCGTAGACGGCGGAGTACTGGGAGTCGGCCGACCACACGTAGAGCAGGACGTCGCTGACCGGCAGGAACCACATGCGCACCTCGAAGGTGTCGCCGTTGACGCACGCCACGTTCCACACCGAGTGGTGCGAGGTGAGTCCGTCGGCGTGGTCGGTGAAACCGGAGACCGCGAGCTCGGCCCCCTCCACGCCGATGCCCCCGGAGGCGGCGGTGTTGAGGCTGCGGCAGCTGCCGGTCTCGGCCGCCCAGCCGCCCTCCTTGCTGAACGCCTCGCCCTCGCCCGGCCAGCCCTGGGGGTGCTTCTCGACCGCGTGGGGGGTCAGCTGCACGGAGCCGTACCCGCAGGGCTCCTGTCCGGGCGGGCTCACGCAGAGCACACCGCCCTCGTTCTGGGTCTGCCAGCCCTCGGGGACCTGCAGGGACACGCCCTCGATGCTCTCGGTGGCGAACTCCTCCGGCGCCGGGGGCTCCGCCGCGGGCAGGGTCCCGCTCTCGCCGAGCTGCAGTTCGGCCTCGCTCCCTCCGGAGCAGGCCGACAGGAGCAGCAGCGCCGCGGCAGCCGCGACCGTTCCCGTGCCGACGCGTGCGGCGCGCGCCCGCCGCCGTCGCCCGTGGATGCCCGCCATGCCGTCGTCCCTCTCGTGGATCCCGTGCTCGAACCACCGTTGACCTTAGCGCGCCCGGCGACCGCATCGCCCGATTCCGCACGTTCCGGACGGCGTTCCACACCCCGGAGCACTACGCTGGGCCCATGGTGGACCTCGCGAAGATCATGAAGACCCGACAGGGCCCCCAGGGGCCGCTGGTGCTGGAGCTGGACCTGACGGAGGGGGTCGCCGACCAGGCCCCGGGGGACCCGTTCAGCCAGATCATGAACCGGCGCAGGCAGCAGTACCTGGACGTCCTGGAGGGGATCCGCCGCGGCGCGCGCGACCCGCGGGTGGCGGCTCTCCTGGTCCGGGTGGACGCCCGGTCCCTGGGATTCGCCAAGGTCCAGGAGCTGCGCGACACCGTCGCCGACTTCCGTGCGGCGGGCAAGCCCGCGGTGGCCTGGGCCGACTCCTTCGGCGAGACCGGCGAGGGGAACCTGCCCTACTACCTGGCCTGCGCGTTCTCGCGCGTGGTCATGGCGCCCACCGGCGTGCTCGGCCTGACCGGCCTGATGATGCGCACGACCTTCGTCAAGGGCGCCCTGGACAAGCTGGACGTGTCCTACGAGGTGGGCGCGCGCCACGAGTACAAGAACGCGATGAACAGCGTCACCGAGACCGGTTACACCGCCGCCCAGCGCGAGGCCAGCGACCGGATCGTCACCTCTCTGGGCGACCAGGTCGTCGAAGCCGTCTCCCGGGCCCGGGGGCTGCCCGAGGAGGAGGTGCGCGCGCTCGTCTCCAAGGGCCCGTTCCTGGCCCGCGAGGCGGTCGAGCACAAGCTGGTCGACGGACTCGCCCACCGGGACGAGGTGTACGCACGGCTGTTCGAGGAGCTGAGCGGCGAACCGCGGTTGCAGTTCGTCACCCGCTACCACCGCAGGCACACCGCCCCCCAGCAGCTCTCCCGCGACACCGGGGGCCACATCGCGCTGATCTCGGCCACCGGGACGATCAGCCTGGGCCGGACCCGGCGCTCGCCCCTGGGCGGCGGCACCGTCATGGGCTCGGACACCGTGGCGGCGGCCTTCCGCGCCGCGCGCAAGGACCCCCGGGTCAAGGCGGTCGTGTTCCGGGTGGACAGCCGGGGAGGCTCCCCCACCGCCTCCGACGCGATCCGCCGTGAGAGCGAGCTGACCAGCAAGGCGGGCATCCCCGTGGTGTCCGTGATGGGCGACGTCGCGGCCTCCGGCGGCTACTACGTGACCCTGGGCTCCGACGCGGTCGTCGCACAGCCGGGCACGCTGACCGGCTCCATCGGCGTGATCACCGGCAAACCGGTCCTGGGTGCGCTGAAGGAGCAGTACGGCGTGACCAGCGACTCCGTGCGCACCGGCGAGCACGCGGGCATGTTCGACACCGACCGGCCCTTCACCGAGTCCGAGTGGGAGCGGGTCAACGCCCTCCTGGACGAGATCTACGAGGACTTCACCGGCAAGGTCGCCGCCGCGCGCGGGATGACCCGCGAGCAGGTGCACGAGGTGGCCCGGGGCCGGGTGTGGACCGGCCGCGACGCCCACGAGCGCGGTCTGGTGGACGAAGTGGGCGGCCTGGAGACCGCCGTTCGGCTGGCCCGCGAGAAGGCCGGTGCGGGACCGCTCCCGCTGCGGCCCTTCCCCCGCGCGCACCCGCTCGACCGGATCCGCCAGCACGAGTCCAGCGAGGACGTGGGGGCCTCGGGCCCGCAGACCGTGGTCAGCGCCTGGGGACCCCTGGAGCACGTGGCCGTGGCGATGGGGCTGCCGGTCGGCGGCCCGCTGATGATGCCGGGGCTGTGGGAGATCCGTTGACGTACCTGGACGCGATGGCCCTGCTGCCCGTGGGCGTCACGGTGGTGACCGTCGCCGACGGCCGCGACGACGTGGGGGCCACCGTCAGCGCCTTCGGGTCGGTCTCGGCCGACCCGCCCGTGGTGTCGGTCAGCGTGGACGCCAGCGGCTACATGGCCGAGGTGATCGAGGAGGTCGGCGCCTTCGCCGTCAACGTGCTGGGGGGCGGCCAGCGGGCCCTGGCCGGGCGGTTCTCCGCCGAGGGCCGTCCCAGCGCGCGCCTGCTGGTGACGGACCAGCCCCACCACCGGGGCGAGCGCACCCGCGCGATCGTGCTGGACGAGGCCCTGGCAGCGCTGGAGTGCTCCGTGCGCCAGCGGGTGCTGGTCGGCGACCACGTGGTCTTCTTCGCCGACGTCACCGACCTGCCGGAGGTCCGGGGCGAGGGCCCGGCCCTGGCCCGCCGTTCCGGCCGGTACCGGCTGGTGGAGTAGGCGGCGGGTTCAGCAGACGGGCCGGTGCGGTGGACAGCGGGGCCGCGGGGGGGGTGGGCGCGCGTGGGCGGCTCGCCCCCGCGGGGCCGGGGCGCGCGGAACCCGCCGCCGCCTCGGCCCCGGCTCTCCCTCGACCGGCGGGAGCCGACCGCTCAGGCCAGCCCCTCCTGCTCCAGCCACTCCTGGGCGACGTCGGCGGCGTTCTCGTTGCCGATGACCACCCGCTCGTTGAGCTGGGTGAGGGCCTCGGTGGTCAGGGCGGCGGAGACGGCGTTCAGCGCACCCCGGGCGGTCTCGTCCACCTGCTCGCTGTTGACCAGCGGGGTGACGTTCTGCGCGCCGAACAGGTTCTCCGGGTCCTCCAGGATCACGAAGTCGTTCGCGGTGATCTGCGGGTCGGTGGTGAACAGGTTGGCCGCCTGGATGTCACCGTCCAGGAGCGCCTGGGTCAGCAGCGCCACCTCCAGGGACCGGAACTCGCCGAACTCCACCCCGTAGACGTCGGCCAGGCCCACCACGCCCTGCTGGCGGGTCTCGAACTCCGGCGGGCCGCCCAGGGTCAGCTCCCCCGCGACGCCGGCCAGGTCCTCCAGGCTGGCCAGGCCGTGCTCCTCGGCGACCTCGCTGGTGACGGTGACCGAGTCCTTGTTCTCCGCGCTGGAGGAGTCCAGGATCTCCAGGCCCTCGGGCAGCGCCTCGGTGACCCCCTGGTTGGTCTCCTCGCTGCTGCCGGTGGGCGCGTTCTCATCGAGGTAGGCCAGGATCGCGCCGTTGTACTCGGGGAACACCGACAGGTTGCCGGACTCGATCTGCGAGTAGTAGACCTCGCGGCTGCCGATGCCGAGCTGGTACTCGACCTCCACGCCCTCGGCCTCCATGGCCCGGCCGTAGACCTCGGCGAGCAGGGTGGACTCGGGGAAGTCGGCGGAGCCGATGACGACCGCGCCGCCGCCGGACTCACCCCCGCCCTCCTCCGTGTAGGGGTCGCTGGCGCCGCACCCGGTCAGGAGCAGCGCGGCCAGGGGCAGGGCGATTCTCTTGTACATGGAACCTTCTCTCTGGGGTGGCCTGGCCCTGTGACCCGGCCCGGTTCTGTGGTGTGGCCCGGCTCCGCGGCGCGGTCCGGCCCTAGCCCTGCGGCGCGGCCAGGCGCAGACCGGGGGCGACCAGGAGCCGCCGCAGTCCGGCGAACACGAGCGTGGTCAGGACCGCGAGCAGCACCACCAGCACCGATCCGCCGAGCATCATCGTCAGGTCCTGGCGTGCCTGGCCGTCCACGATGTAGCGGCCCAACCCCCCGACCCCCACGTAGGCGGCGATGGTCGCGGTCGCGACCACCTGGACGGCGGCGGTGCGCATGCCGATGAGGATGAGCGGCGTGGCCACGGGCAGTTCGAGGCGCAGCAGCACCTGGTGGCCGCGCATGCCCATCCCGACGGCGGCGTCCCTGAGCCGGGGCTCCACACCGCGCACGCCCTCGTGGGTGTTGACCAGGATCGGGGGCACGGCCAGCGCCACCAGCGCGCACAGCACGGGCACGATCCCGATCCCGGCGGCCAGCACGATGAGGAACAGGACGCCGATGGTGGGCAGGGCGCGGGCGAAGTTGGCGAGGCTGGTGGTCAGGAAGCCGCCCACACCGGTGTGCCCGGTGAGCAGCCCCAGGGGGACCGCGACGGCGGCGGACAGCAGCAGTCCGAGCAGCGAGTAGTAGACGTGTTCGCCCAGACGCGCGGGGATGCCCGCGGCACCGGTCCACTGGGCGGGGTCGGCGAACCACGCGACCAGGTCGTTGAGGATGTCCATGGTTACCTCTCCCCCGCCGTGTCACCGGTGCCCGGGTCCGCTGGCGACCGTCCCCCCGCTGGGGTCGCGGCCCGCGGGTCCGCCGCCGGGTCCGCCGCGGCGGCCTCCGCCGCGACCGCCCGGCGCCTGCGCCGTGGCACGGCGCCGTCGCGGCGCGACCAGGGGGTGAGCAGGCGCTGGGCGAGCACCAGCACCGCGTCGGTGACGAACGCCAGGACCACGGTGAGCACGATGCCGACCACGATGGGCGCGTCGAACTGGCGCCGGAAGCCCTCGCTGAGGATGAGCCGGCCGAGACCGCCCAGGCCCACCAGCGAGGCGACGCTGACCATGCTGATGGTGGCCACCGAGGCCACCCGCAGCCCGGCGATGACCACCGGCACGGCCACCGGCATCTCCACGTACAGCAGGCGCCGCAGCGGGCCGAAGCCCATGGCGACGGCGGCCTGGCGCACGTGGTCGGGGACCTGGCGCAGCCCGTCCACCACGTTGGGCAGCAGGATCACCAGGGTGTACAGGGCCAGCGGCACGATGGCCGTCCAGTCGCTGAACCCGGTGTAGGGCAGCATGAGGAAGAACAGGGCGATGGAGGGCACCGCGTAGAGCACGTTCACGCCCGTCAGCACCGGCGGGTACAGGCGCTTCCAGCGCGCGCACGCCAGCCCCAGGGGCAGGGCGACCGCCAGTCCGATGAGGATGGACAGGTAGGACAGCCGCATGTGCTCGGTCAGGCGGGGCAGGACGCCCCGGTCCGGGTCGCCGGGGTGGCTCCAGTTCGCGACGCCCCAGTCCACGACGCGCACGACCCAGTCCCACGCCCCGGCGAGCGCCCCGGTGCCGGACGGTCCGGCCGCGGACCCGGCGCCCCAGACCCCGGCGACGGCCTCGGCGATCACTCGGTCACCGACCACAGAGCGGCGCCCAGGTCGTCCTGCGAGACCACGCCGACCACCCGGCCGTCGGCGTCGACGCCGACCGCGCGGCCCGCGGGCGAGAGCACCGCCGCGTCCAGGGCGGCCCGCAGGGAGTCGGTGCCCACGGCGAAGGTGTGGCCGAAGGGCGCGAGTTCGAGCGAGCCCAGGGCGGTGTCCGCGGGCGCGTCGGCCAGCTGCCGCGCGCTGGCCCAGCCCAGGGGCATGCGGTCGCCGGTGACGACCAGGGCCCAGGGCTCGTCCCCGAGCGAGGCGGCCGCGGCGCCCGCGCGCACGCTCTCCTCCAGGACGGCGTCCTGGCGCGGGGAGAGCCTGTCGGCCGGGAAGAAGGACAGGCGCCGCACGCCCCGGTCGTAGCCGATGAAGGACTCCACGAAGGCGTCCTCGGGCGCGGCCAGCAGGTTCTGGGGGGTGTCGTACTGGGCGAGCCTCCCGCCGGGGCGGAAGACGGCGATGCGGTCACCGAGCCGGACGGCCTCGTCGATGTCGTGGGTGACGAAGACGATGGTCTTGTGCAGCTCCTTCTGCAGACGCAGGAGCTCGTCCTGGAGGCTGGCGCGCACGACGGGGTCCACGGCGCTGAAGGGTTCGTCCATCAGCAGGATGGGCGGGTCGGCGGCCAGTGCGCGGGCGACGCCGACGCGCTGCTGCTGGCCCCCGGAGAGCTGGTGGGGGTAGCGCCGGGCCTGGGCGGGCTCCAGACCGACCAGTTCCATGAGCTCCGCGGCGCGCGCCCTGGCCTTGGCCCGGCCCCAGCCGAGCAGCAGGGGCACGGTGGCGATGTTGTCGCGCACGGTGCGGTGCGGGAAGAGCCCGGCCTGCTGGATGACGTAGCCGATGGAGCGGCGCAGCGCCGCGGGGTCGCGCTGGCGCACGTCCTCGCCGTCGATGCGGACGGTGCCCCCCGTCGGTTCGACCATGCGGTTGATCATCCGCAGCGACGTGGTCTTGCCGCTTCCGGAGGGACCCACGAAGACCGTGGTCTGGCCGGTCTCGACGGTCAGGTCCAGCTGGTCGACGGCCACCGTGCCGTCGGGATAGAGCTTGGCGGCGCCCTCGAACGCGATCATCGGCGGTGTCGTCTCCATTCGGGGAACCGGAGGGTCCGGAAGGTGAGGTGTGGCGAGGGGCAGGCCGTTCGCACGTTACCCCCGGGCGCGCTGGTCAAACCGTGGGGTGGAGGCCGTGACCGTACCGGGACCGAAGGCGGCGGGCGCGCCGAGGGGCCGGGTCCCACGACCCGGCCCCTCGGCGTGCCGCCTCAGTTCTGACGGCCGATCCAGTCGGCGAGCTGGTGGAGGTCGTCCAGGACGGCGTCGGCGCGGGCCGCCTCCTCGGCGGCGGCGTGGCGGTAGCCGTAGATACCCCGGCGCAGCAGGACGGCGCGCATCCCGGCGGCGCGGGCGGGGAGGACGTCGTTGTCGACGCGGTCGCCGACGTAGACGATCTCGCCGGGTTCGGTGCCGGGGCTGGCGGCCCGGACCAGGGCCAGGACCCGGTCGAAGAACGCGGGTTCGGGCTTCTTGACACCCCAGTCGTCGGAGATGCCGATGCCGCCCACGCCCAGGTCCATGGCGGTCAGGGCGGGTCCGGCCTCGGGCGGCTGGTTGCCCGCGATGACCAGGGAGATGCCGGAGGCGCGCATGGCCGCGAAGGCGGGGCGCACGTCGGGGTACAGGTCGGCCTCGCCGAAGTGCTCGCGTTCGCCGTCGGGGTCCTCGGCGCGCCAGCGCGCGCTCTCGGCCGCGAGGTCGAACCCGGGCACGAGCAGGCGGAAGCCGTCGGTGAGGGTGCCTCCGGAGGCGAGCACGCCGCCGATGGTCCCGAAGAAGGCCATGTGCGGGATGCCGAAGCGGTCGGCCCAGCGCGCGAAGATCCGGGTCTCGTCGACGAGTGTCTCGCCGACGTCGAAGACCGCAGTACGAATTGCCACGGTCAGGGAGTGTACAAGCCGCCGACGACGGCCCCCGGACGGGGGAAGGGGCCGCGGCCCGAACCGCGCGGGCGGTGCGCTCCCGGCCGCTCGGCCCGCCCCCGTCCGCCCGGCCGGGCGGACGGGTTCCCGGGGGCGGGACCGGGCGGGCCCACGCTTGGCCTTCAGCTGGGCGGGCGCAGCACCGCGAAGGCGTCGGTGATCTGGAGGCCGCGCTCGCGGAACCGGAAGAGCGCGGCGGGCCTGCCCCCGGAGCGGCCCGAGGGAACCGAGCGGCCGGTCTCCTCGATCTGGCCCCGGCGCAGCAGGACGCGGCGCAGGTTGGTGGCGGCCACGTCGTGGCCCAGCGCGGCCCGGTAGTAGCCGGACAGCTCCGACATCGTGAACTCCGGCGGGGCGAGGGCGAACCCGACGTTGGTGTAGCTGAGCTTGGCGCGCAGCCGCTGGCGTCCGGAGCGGACGATGGAGGCGTGGTCGAAGGCCATGGTCGGCAGGTCGGCGGCCGGGTGCCAGCCGGTGTCGCCGGGCACGACCGGGTCCACGTCGGCGGGGACCAGCCCCACGTAGGCGGTGGCCAGGGTGCGGCGCCGGGGGACGCGGTCGGGGTCGCTGCGGGTCTCCAGCTGCTCCAGGTGTGACAGATCCCTCACGTCGACCTTCTGGGCGAGCTGGCGCCGGATGGATGCGCCCAGGTTCTCCCCCCGGCCGAGCCTGCCGCCGGGCAGCGCCCAGGCGCCCTCGCAGGGCGGCAGGGCCCTGCGCCACAGCAGGACGCACAGTTCTCCGGCGCGGATCTGGAGCACGACCGCGAGAGCCTCGTGCACCGACAGCTCCGCGTGGTCGGACGCGGAGCAGACGGACGCCGCGACCTGTCCGTTTTCCTGAGGGATGTCCACCCTGTCCCTTCCGTTACCCGTCATGTTAAGCTTCACCAGGTTTGTGCCTGACAGACAAAAACCTGTCCCCGCCCGCACCGACCCTCCACGGCACGGCGCCCGCGCGGCGTTGCCCACAGCCTCAAGGAAGTAGTTGGACATGGCACCGGTCACCGCCACGGCGGACACCATGACCAGGCAGGAATGGGCCGCTGAGGTCCACCGCCTGGCGAAGGAGCGCGACGCTGTCATCCTCGCGCACAACTACCAGCGCCCGGAAATCCAGGACGTCGCCCACCACACCGGCGACTCCCTGGCGCTCTCCCGCCTGGCCGCCGGTGTCGACGCGAGCACCATCGTCTTCTGCGGCGTGCACTTCATGGCCGAGACCGCCAAGATCCTCGCCCCCCAGAAGACCGTCCTGCTGCCCGACCCCGCCGCCGGGTGCTCGCTGGCCGACACCATCACCGCCGAGGACGTGCGCGCCTGGAAGGCCGAGCACCCCGACGCGGTCGTGGTCGCCTACGTCAACACCACCGCGGCGGTCAAGGCCGAGACCGACATCTGCTGCACCTCCTCCAACGCCGCGGACGTCATCCGCTCCATCCCCGAGGACCGCGAGATCCTCTTCCTGCCGGACCAGTTCCTGGGCGCCCACGTCAAGCGGGTCACCGGCCGCGACAACATCCACGTGTGGATGGGCGAGTGCCACGTGCACGCCGGAATCGACGGGCACACCCTGCGCGAGCGGGTCGCCGCCGAACCCGACGCCGAGGTCTACGTCCACCCCGAGTGCGGCTGCGCCACCTCCGCCCTCTACCTCGTGGGCAGCGGCGCCGTCCCGCAGGAGCGCGTCAAGGTCCTCTCCACCGGCGGGATGCTGACCGCCGCGGAGAACACCAGCGCCAAGAAGGTCCTCATCGCGACCGAGACCGGCATGCTGCACCAGCTGCGCAACGCCAACCCGAACACGGAGTTCGAGGCGGTCAACTCGCGCGCCGAGTGCCACTACATGAAGATGATCGACGCGGACAAGCTGCTCAACGCGCTGCGGTTCGGCACGACCGAGATCACGGTCGACGCCGACACCTCCGCGCGCGCCCGCCGCTCCGTCGAGCGGATGATCGCCATCGGGTCGCCCTCACGCGGCGGAGAGTAGCCGATCCGCGACCGTCGGGTCCCGCAACCGGCCCCGAGGTTACGGAAGACTTACCTTCAAGACACAGGTAGACGATTCACCCACGCGTCGCCTCTCCCCTCGCTACCGTCGCGGGGAACGGGGGGTTAGAAAAGTGACCAGAGGTAGCGAACCAGGCGAACCGTCGACGGTCGAGGCGCTCTACGACGCCTTCGCCCCGTCCCTGTACCGGTACGCCTGGTCGCTACTGGGTGAGGACACCGGGCAGACGGCCGAGGCCGTGCACGACGGCCTCGTCGCCGGTGTCGTCCTCGACTCGCGGCGCGCGGACCCGGCCGACCTCGGCTCCTGGCTGTACGCCCTGGTCCGCTCGGCCTGCCAGCGCCGCGGCCTGGCCCACGCGAGCCCCTACACCCGGCTGGCCACGGTGCCCGCCGAGGAGCCGGTGGCCCGCATGTTCTCCCGGCTGCCCGCCAGCCACCGCGAACTGGTGGAGCTGAACCTGCGGCACGCCCTGCCCACCTCCGCGGTCGCGCGCGTCCTGGGCCTGGACCCCCAGATCTGCGGCGAGCTGACGCGCTCGGCGATCCGCCGCGCCGCGGAGAACCTGGACGGCCGCGACGGCGACCACCGCGTCCCCGACCCACGAACCTCCCGGGAGGCGGGAGCCTCCGGCGGCGCCGGGGACACCGGCGGCCCGGGCACCGCCGCCTGGCGCGCCCAGGTGCACGACGTCTCCCAGGCACTGGCCCTACTGCGCCCGCCCGGCCCGCCGCCCGGCCTTCGCGAGGCGGTGGTGCGCACCTGCACCGATCCCGACCTGGCCGCGGCCCGCGAGCGTATCGCCGCGCAGATGCACCCCCTCACCGGCGAGGGGTACCCGATGCACCGCTCCCGCGCCGCCGGGGCGGCCGAGGAGGAGAACGAGGCGGCCGAGCCCGGCCCCGAGGCGCCGCCCCGCGCCCTGCCAGGCGACCGGCTGACCACGCGCGACCACCCGGTGCGCGACGAAGCGGTCACCCCGCTGGCCGGACCCGGTTCGCCTGCCGTGCCCGACGACTCCGGTGACGGTCCCGACGACCGGCGCACCGCCCGCCGCCGCTGGCCGACGGCCGCCGTCTCCGGCCTCGCCACCGTGGTGCTGGCGGTCGCGCTGTGGGGCTGGGCCAGCGCCGTGGGCGGCCCCTCCACGATGATCGGCGCCGGGCCCGACGAGACCGAGCGCGGACCGCTGGTCCCGCAGGTGGAGACCGACGCGACCAGCGCGGACACCAAACCGGAGGCCGGACCGACCCCGGAGCCCCCGACCGCGCCGACGGAGCCCACCGAACCCGGGGCCGAGGCGGAGCAGCGGCAGGAGGACGGCGGCGGCAGCGGGCACCAGGCCCTCGACCCGGCTCCGGAGCGGACCACGCCCGCACCGCCCCCGCAGGAGGCGAGCCCGCCCTCCGGAGGCGAGGGGCCCGACGGCGCTCCGGGCGCGCCCGGGGAGGAGGAGTCCGGAGACGACGACGCCCCCGGCGGCCCGCCCGAGGAGGACGGGGACGACGACGGGGGCGGCAAAGGTCTGCTCGACGGGCTGCTGGGCCTGCTCTTCGGCGGTGGCTGACGCCGGTCCCCCGCCGACGCGGGGGAAGGGCGGGTCAGAACGGGGCGAGCAGGCGCTCGGCCGCGGCCTGGAGCCGCCGCTCCACCTCGTCCACGTCACGGCGCCCCTTGAGGACCTCCACCAGCTCGAAGATCCACACGCTGGTCAGCGAGCCCACCAGGACGTAGCCGGTGCTGTCGCGGTCCACCCCGGTGCCGCCCTCCTCCTCGGCGCCCTCCAGGTTGCCGGTGGCCACCCGCCACACCAGGTCGGAGATGCGCAGGTCGAGCTCGATCTTGACCTCGGCCATGATGAGCGAGCGCACCAGCGCGTCGGCCAGCTCCGGCTCGCGCATCAGCCCGCGCGTGGCCCGCAGCAGGACGTCGACCGCGCGTTCGGCGGGGGTGTCGGCGGTGGGCGGACGGCGCACGATACCGCCCTCCAGCAGGTCCAGCTCCTCGGTGACCACGGCCACCACCAGATCCATCTTGGAGGGGAAGTACCGGTAGAGCGTGCCGAGGGCGACACCCGCGCGCTCGGCCACCGAACGCATCTGCATGGCCTCCACACCACCGCGCACGGCCAGCGCGGCCGCGGTCTGCACGATGCGCTTGCGGCGCTGGGTCTGACTTCGTGACATCGTTCCGCTCGCCGCCTGCACCGGCACAGGATCTCCCCTTCGTCGTCAGCCCGCGCGCTGCCCGCTCGCCGCGGCGCTGAAGCCCGTCGCCGACGCCCACCCGGAGGCGGCGGCTGTTACGAGAACACGTTATCCAACCGATTCCCCCGAAGACGGCCGGTCAAGCCCATGATCCTCACCTCATCGCCCGACGTAGCAGTAGCAATACGAAAAGCGGACCGGGGTTTTCGGATCGCCTGACAGGCTTTGTAGAATTTGTTCTCATTTGTGTACCGCGCATGAACACCACCCCTCCTCCGACCGTCCGGACGCCCGCCGCGCCGAACACGGCGACGCGCCCCGCCGGAGCACCGCCGCAGGGCACCCGACATAGGATCCCTTACCAACCGGCCCGACGCCGGTCCGAACACAACTGCCGAGTAACATAGGCACGCGCACGCCTGTCACCGGCCGACGGCGTCCGCGCCCACGGCGACCGGGCCCGCGACCCAACGAAGAGGTGGACTCTTGACCCAGTCGGGCACCACACCGAGCCCCCGGCCCCGTGCCGAGCGCCCCCTGCGCGTCGCCCTGCTGTCCTACCGCAGCAAGCAGCACGTCGGCGGACAGGGCGTGTACGTCCGCCACCTCTCACGCGAACTGGCCGCCCTGGGCCACGAGGTCACCGTCCTCTCCGGCCAGCCCTACCCCGTGCTGGACGAGGGCGTGACCCTGGAGAAGGTCCCCTCCCTGGACCTGTACAACGACGCCCACCCCTTCAAGGCACCGCCCGTGCGCGAGTGGCGCGACTGGATCGACGCCCTGGAGGTCGCCACCATGTGGACCGCCGGGTTCCCCGAGCCCCTCACCTTCTCCCTGCGCGCCAACCGCGAACTGCGCCGCCGCCTGGACGACTTCGACGTCGTCCACGACAACCAGACGCTGGGCTGGGGACTGCTCGGCATCAGGTCCGCCGGACTGCCCCTGGTCACCACCATCCACCACCCCATCAGCGTGGACCGCAGGATCGAACTGTCCGAGGCCCGGGGCCTGCACAAGCTCACCAAACGCCGCTGGTACGGGTTCGTGGGCATGCAGGCCAGGGTCGCCCGCCGACTCGACCCGATCCTGGTGCCCTCCCAGTCCTCCGCCGACGACATCGCCCGCGAGTTCGGCGTCTCCCCCGCCGCCATGGAGGTCACCCCGCTGGGCGTGGACTCCCGCCACTTCCACCCGCGCCCCGCGCTGGAGCGCGTACCGGGACGCATCGTGTGCACCGCCAGCGCCGACAGCCCCCTCAAGGGCGTGGCCGTCCTGCTGCGCGCCGCGGCCAAACTCGCCACCGAACGCGACATCACCCTGACCGTCGTCAGCAGACCCAAACCCGGCGGCCCCACCGACCAGCTGGTGGACGAGCTGAGCCTGCGCGACCGCGTCGAGTTCGTCAGCGGCATCGACGACACAGCCCTGGCCGAACTCATCGCCAGCGCGCAGGTGGCGGTCGTCCCGTCCTTCTACGAGGGGTTCTCCCTGCCCGCCGTGGAGGCCATGGCCTGCGCGACGCCGCTGGTGGCCAGCCGCGCCGGAGCACTGCCCGAGGTCGTGGGCACCGACGGGGACGCCGGGCGCCTGGTGCCCCCGGGCGACCCCGAGGTGCTCGCCGAGGCGCTGGCCGCCCTGCTCGACGACGACGCCGAACGCGAACGCATGGGCGCCGCCGCATGGCGCCGGGTCCAGGAGCGCTTCACCTGGAGGGCCGTCGCCGAACTGACCGCGCGCCGCTACGCCTCCACCGTCGACGCCGTGCGGGGCAACCGCCCCGCCGACGGCGGCGCGCAACCCGGGCCCGCCGAGCCCGCGTCCGCGCCGGCACCCGATCGGGCCCCCGCCAACGGCGCCTGACCGGCCCGGACAGCGCGCCGCCCCCGCGGGCCCCGCGCGACCCACCGCCCCGCGCCCGCGGCCGCGGAGCCCCAAGACCAGATCCCCGAGCCAGATCCCCAGGGAGCCTCCACTGATCACCGTCGACTTCAACCTGTTCCCCGTCGGCCCGGGCGACCGCGTGCTCGACCTGGGCTGCGGCGGCGGCCGCCACGCCTTCGAGGTCTACCGACGCGGCGCCGACATCGTGGCCTTCGACCAGAACGTCGCCGACCTCGCCGAGGTCGAGACCATGTTCGCCGCGATGCGCCACGAGGGCGAGGCTCCCGAGGAGGCCAGGGCCGAGACCGTCAAGGGCGACGCCCTGGACATGCCCTTCGACGACGCCGGCTTCGACCGCGTGGTCGCGGCCGAGATCTTCGAGCACATCCCGCACGACACCGCCGCGATGGCCGAGCTCTTCCGGGTGCTGCGGCCCGGCGGCATCGCCGCGGTGACCGTGCCCAGCTTCCTGCCCGAGCGCCTGTGCTGGGCCCTGTCGGAGGAGTACCACACCAACGAGGGCGGGCACATCCGCATCTACACACGCGCCGAGCTGGAGGCCAAGCTCAAGGCCACCGGCTTCGAGATCGGCCCGCACCACCACGCGCACGCCCTGCACGCCCCCTACTGGTGGATCAAGTGCGCGGTGGGCACCGACCGGGACGACCACCCGCTCGCCAAGGCCTACCACGACATGCTGGTGTGGGACATGCTCAAGGCCCCCGCCGTGACCCGCGTCGCCGAGCGCCTGCTCAACCCGGTCATCGGCAAGAGCGTGGTCGTGTACGTGCGCAAACCGCACGACGCCTGATGTCCGTCACCCCCGCGCCCACGACCGGAACGGCCCTCCACGACGCTCTGAGCCTGCCCGGCGTGCTCAACGCCGAGCAGCTGCACCGCTCCGCCTCCTACCTCGCACGCTGCCAGGAGGACAGCGGGGCCATCCCGTGGTTCCCCGGCGGGCACACCGACGTGTGGGACCACGTGGAGTGCGCCATGGCCCTGACCGTGACCGGCCGCAGCGCGCCCGGGCACGCCGAGGCGGCCCGGCGCGCCTACCTGTGGCTGGCCGACAGCCGCGCGCCCGGGGGAGGGTGGCCCGCCAAGTTCCGCCAGGGCGTCCCGGTGACGCCGCTGCGCGAGGCCAACCACGCCGCCTACCCCGCGGTGGGCCTGTTCCACCACCTGCTCGTCACCGGCGACACCGCGTTCGCCGAGCGGATGTGGCCGGTGGTCGAGGAGGGCCTGGAGTTCGTCTTGGCCCTGCGCGGTGAGCACGGCGAGATCCTGTGGGCCCGCTCGGAGAACGGCGCCCCGGGGGACCACGCCCTGCTGACGGTGTGCGCGAGCGTGCACCACGCGCTGCGCTGCGGCGCCGCCCTGGCCGCGCGCCTGGGCCGCTCCCGCCCCGCGTGGACGGCCGCCGCCGACCGCCTCGCGGTGCTCATCAACGGGCACGAGGACCTGTTCGCCGACCGGGGCCGCTTCTCGATGGACTGGTTCTACCCCGTCCTGGGCGGCGCCGTGCGCGGGGCCGCCGCCAAGGAGCGCATCGCCGAGCGCTGGGACCGCTTCGTGGTGCCCGGGCTGGGCGTGCGCTGCGTGAGCGACCAGCCGTGGGTGACCGCGGCGGAGACCTCGGAGCTGGTGCTGGCCCTGGCCGCCGTCGGCGACGTGGACGCGGGCGTGCGCCTCCTGCGGGACGTGCAGCACCTGCGCGACGCCGACGACGGCGTGTACTGGACGGGCTACCAGTTCGCCGAGCAGGTGCGCTGGCCGGTGGAGCGCAGCACGTGGACGTCGGCCGCCGTGATCCTGGCGGCGGACGCGCTCACCGGGACCACGCCGGGCTCGCGGGTCTTCCTGCACACCTGGGACGGTGGCCCCTCCGACTAGGAGGCCTACCCCGGACCCGCGCCACATCCAGCCCCCGATGGGCGTTCGCCCCCGCGGGCCGAGACCGGTTCGGGCCGACAGGGCCCGCTCCGCCGACCGGCGCGGGCCCGACACGGAGGACCCGGAACACGGGGGAGGGCCCGGCGGCGCGCCGCCGGGCCCTCCCCCGTTCTCACCGGCTCCGGTCACCACCGGAACCGGACCTCACCAGAGGTCGTCGCGTCTGGCCGGCGGGCTCTCACCACCGCCGCCACCGCCGCCGCCTTCCTCTCCGCCGCCGCCATCACCGGGGCCCGGTTCGGTCCCCGGGCCGGGGATCTCCGGCCACTCGGGCGTGGTGGGCTCCTCCGGCTCCACGGGCGTCTCGGGCGTGGTGGGCTCCTCCGGCTCGGCCGGCGTCTCCGGCTCCGCGGGCGCCTCCGGCTGCTGCGGCTGCTGGGGCTGCTCGGTGGACACGTCCGGAGCCCAGTTCTCGGTGGTGCCGCTGAAGGCCGGACTCGGGAACGAACCAGGCTCGTAACCCTCCATCGCGGTGCCCATGTACCGGTTCCACAGCGACGCCGGGAGCGTACCGCCCGACAGGGAGCCGTATCCCGGGATACTGAAGCTCTCGTTGTTGCCGCTGTAGATCCCCACCGCCGTGGACAGCTGCGGGGTGTAGCCGACGAACCAGGCCGCGACGCTGCCGTCGGTGGTACCGGTCTTGCCCGCGGTGGGGTGGTTGGCCAGCCGCGCCGCCGTACCGGTACCGCCGTTGACCACCTGCTGGAGGGCGTAGGTGACGTCGGCCGCGGTCGCCTCCTCCAGGGCCCTGTTGCTCTCCACCTCCGGGCGCACGTTCTCGCCCTCGGAGTCGATGATCTCCCGCACCACGTGCGTCTCGACGTGCACGCCGCCGTTGGCGAAGGTGGCGTACCCGCTGGCCTGGTCGACCGTGCGGGCACTGGAGGCGCCCAGCGGCATGACCGGAACCAGCTGGCTGTCGGGCACGCTCCCCTCGGGCCACCCCGCGGCGTAGACGGTGTCGCGCACGTTCTCGAAACCGACCTCCTGGGCCAGCTCGATGAAGCCGAGGTTGTTGGAGACCTGGGTGGCCTGCGTGAGCGTCATGACGCCGCCCGGCGAGTTGCCCGCGTTCTGGATGCGCGAGCCCGCGATGGTGCGCGGACCGCGCCCGTCCACCGTGGAGTTGAGGCTGTAGCCCTGCTCCAGTGCGGTGGCGAGCACGTAGGGCTTGAACGCCGAACCGGTCTGCGCGGCGCCGAGGAAGGAGCTGTCGTACTGGTTCTCCCAGTAGTCGTGCCCGCCGTAGAAGGCCAGGACCTCGCCCGTCGCCGGGTCAATGGTGGTCAGACCGACGTTGACGCCCTCGGGCCGGTCCTCGGGCGGTACCATCTCCTCCACAGCGGCGTAGGCGGCGTCCATCATGTCCTGGTCGAACGTGGTGACGATCCTGTAGCCCTGGCGGTTGATCTGGTCCTCGGTGTAGCCGAGCCGCTCCAGCTCGTTCATGGCCTCCTGGAGCATGTAGCCCTTGTAGCCGCTCAGGTCCGTGCCCTCGCTCGGCCGCTCGGGCTCGGGAGCCGGGAACTCCATCGCGTCGGCCTCGGCCTGGGTGATGGCCTCCGTGGTGACCATGCCGTTGACGACGTACTCCCAGCGCCGCTCCATCGAGGGAGTGGTCTCCACGTCGGCCTCACCGAAGGGGGTGGGCTGCTGGATGGCGGCGGCGAGGAACGCGGCCTCGGCGGGCTCCAGGTCCTGGACGTCCTTGTGGTAGTACGCCTGCGAGGCGGCCTGGACTCCGTAGGCGTTGCGACCGAAGTAGATGGTGTTGAGGTACTGCTCCATCACCCACTCCTTCGACTCGCTCCGATCGACCTTGAGGGCGATGATGATCTCCCGCACCTTGCGGGTGATGGACACGTCCCGGGAGATGCCCTCGTAGTAGTTGCGCACCATCTGCTGGGTGATGGTGGAACCGCCCTGGACCTGCTGGCCGGTGACGGTGGACCACACCGCGCGGGCGGTGCCGCTCACGGACACTCCGGGCTCGGTCCAGAAACCGCGGTCCTCCGCGGAGATGACCGCCTCGACGACGTGTTCGCCGCCCGAGGTCATCTCGTCGTAGGACAGGATCTCCCGGTGGGTGCCCCGGTAGGCGAACTCGCTCTCGCCGTCGGCGAAGTAGAAGGTGGAACCCTCCTCCAGGACGTCGGCCTTGGCCGCGTCCGGGACCTCCACGGTGCTGTAGAAGAAGGCGAAGACACCGCACCCGATGATGAAGAACACGCCGGTGACGATGAGGAAGACCCGCAGGATCCTCCACCAGAGGGGCTTCTTGGCCTTCTGACCGGCGCCGTTCTTCTTGCCCCGGGCCTTGGGGTCACCCGGGCCCTTGGGGCCGCCGGGCCCGGTACCGCCGGGGCCAGCCGGGCCCTTGGGGCCGCCAGGGCCGGTGGGACCGCTGGGGCCGCCGGAGTTGCTGGAACTGGTGGTGTCACCAAGGCCGGTGGGGCCGCCGTGCGCCCCGGAGTGGGCGGCGCCCGCTCCCGCGGCACCCGCCGCTCCGGCCGCCGCCGCGGCACCGGCCGCGGTGGCACCGGGGCGGGCGCCCCGGTCCTGCCCCTCGGAGGGCGACTCGGTCACGTAGGAGGAGAGGCGACGCGGCTCGGGCCACAAGGACGCCGTCTCGGCCGCGGAGGACTCGTCGATCCTCTGCTCTCCGTCACGGTCCGGAGCGACGGCGTCCGGAGCGGCGGGCACAGCGGACGCGGCGGCTCCGGCGGAACCGTCCTCGAAGTCCTGGACGTCGGTCACGGTACCGGCCACGGGGCTCTTGGGAACTCCCGTGTGCTCCTGCCCGCGGGGACTCCAGAGGTCTGTCCCGCCCTCCTTGGTGTCGGCGTTCCCGGAGGCGTCGTCGGACGTCTGCGCCGCCTCCGCGGAGGCGGCCGCGCGGACGGAGTCGAGCGAGATGGGCTCGGTCCGGTCGGACACCGGCGATGGGGGCTCGTCGGCGCCGGCCTTACCGTCCTGGTCGACGGACGTGTCGTCGGCCGCGGAGGGCGAGGCCGCCTGGGAGGACCGTCCGTCCCCCCGGACGCCGTCCTCACGCGCGTCGGACTCCTCCGCACCCGCGCGGTCGGCCGAGGCGGGGGAGCCGGCTGCGGGGGAGGCGTCGGAACCGTGCGCGTCGGCGGGGACGCCGGAGATCTCCTCCGCTGCGTCGTCGCCGGTGTCGTCGGAACCGAAACCCTGTTCCGCGAGGCTCTGGGCGACCTTGTCACGCAGGAAGGTACCGCTGGTCTTGAAGGTGACCGGGTTGATGAACTCCGGTTCGGGCTGCTCTCCTACGCTTTCCTCTCCTCCAGGAGTGTCATGAGTGGGTTGGTTCCCCTCGCTGGTGGGTACTCCACCCTCGGGAGTGTGCTTGTTGGACAGCTCTTCGGCAGAGGTGTTCCTGTTGTCCGGCGTGTCCTTGGGACGCTGTCCACCCGCCCCGCTTTCGCCGTGTGTGCTCTCGCTCAGTTCCCCGCCCCCATGGCAAATCACGTCCGGCACCCTGCCGTCCTGGTGTTGGACGCGCAAGTGCCCGGGATCGTTCAGTTCGAGTCAGGACCGAAGCGGTAATTCGGGGAATAACGCCGCCATCGCTCAGCCCTCAAGGCCACGATACCCGCCCGTAACCATGTCAAGTCCGAGCAGGTAAGCGTACTGTCACTTCTTACCCAAGGCTTACCCCGGGCAGTTGTGTATCGGAAAGACTGTTAGTCCGCTCACTTCCCCCGGGTGCGTTCGAGCACCCGCAGGGAGCCCACCGCTCGCATCTCCTCGAACTCCCCCGAGTCGAGGGCCTTCCGGTAGATGTTGTAGGGCGGTCGGCCGCCGTCCTCGGGGTTGGGGAACACGTCGTGGATGACGAGGGCCCCGCCGGGGGCGACGTGCGGACTCCAACCAGCGTAGTCGTTCTGGGCGGCCTCCTCGCTGTGGCCGCCGTCGATGAAGACCATGCCGAGCGGGGTGCCCCAGACAGCCGCGACATCGGTGGACCGGCCCACGAGCGCGATCACCTCGTCGTCCAGGCCCGCTCGGGTGATCGTGCGCCGGAAGTGCGGAAGGGTGTCGAACCTGCTCGTCGCCTCGTCCACCAGGGACGCGTCGTGGTACTCCCAGCCCTCCTGGTGCTCCTCCGAGCCCCGGTGGTGGTCGATCGTGAGGACCTTGACCCCGGTGGCACGGGCGGCCGCGCCGAGGAAGATCGTGGACTTACCGCAGTAGGTGCCGATCTCCACGATCGGCCCGACCCGGGCGTAGTCGACGGCGGTCTCGAAGAGGGCGGTGCCCTCGTCCGTGGGCATGAAGCCCTTCGCGGCCTCCGCGGCGGCCAGAAGCGCTGAGGGGATCGTCTTCGTCATGCGGAAATTGTCCCACCGGCGAAAACAGGAACGGACAGTGGACAGCGCGGGCGAACTACCGCGTCTTCGAGGGGGCGGCTGGTTGTCCACAGCACGGAACAGGCCCTGGCCTCGCCCGACCCGCATCCGGTTGTCTGGAAAGAAGGGGGGCCCACCCTAGCGTTCACAAACGCACAAACCCCCACACAAAAAAAAGGGGCGGACCCGCCCTAACAGGCACCCCACCCCCACACAAAAAAAGAGAGGCAGGGCCACCCCTAACAGGCAACCCCACCCCTCCTTCAAGAAAAACCGTGGCAGCGACCTACTCTCCCACCCCACCACAGGGCAGTACCATCAGCGCAAAGAGACTTAACGACCGGGTTCGGAAAGAGACCGGGTGTGACCCTCCAGCAATAACCACCACGGAAACCACACACCACCCACCCAACTCCACCCACCCCCACAGGGCAGGGAATCACAGTGAGCAGTAAACTCCGTGAAAAGTGTGCGCGAACATCCAATTATCTGCAGCGGACAAGCCCTCGGCCTATTAGTACCGGTCAGCTCCACCCCTCACAAGGCTTCCACACCCGGCCTATCAACCCCATCGTCTATAGGGAGCCTTACCCCCTCAAGGAGGCAGGAGACCTCATCTCGAAGCAAGCTTCCCGCTTAGATGCTTTCAGCGGTTATCCCTCCCGAACGTAGCCAACCAGCCATGCCCTTGGCAGGACAACTGGCACACCAGAGGTTCGTCCGTCCCGGTCCTCTCGTACTAGGGACAGCCCTTCTCAAGTCTCCAACGCGCACAGCGGATAGGGACCGAACTGTCTCACGACGTTCTAAACCCAGCTCGCGTGCCGCTTTAATGGGCGAACAGCCCAACCCTTGGGACCAACTCCAGCCCCAGGATGCGACGAGCCGACATCGAGGTGCCAAACCATCCCGTCGATATGGACTCTTGGGGAAGATCAGCCTGTTATCCCCGGGGTACCTTTTAGCCGTTGAGCGACACCGCTTCCACACGCCGGTGCCGGATCACTAGTCCCAGCTTTCGCTCCTGCTCGACACGTCCGTCTCACAGTCAAGCTCCCTTGTGCACTTACACTCAACACCTGATTACCAACCAGGCTGAGGGAACCTTTGGGCGCCTCCGTTACTCTTTGGGAGGCAACCGCCCCAGTTAAACTACCCACCAGACACTGTCCCCGAACCGGATCACGGTCCAAAGTTAGATGCCCGAAACAGTCAGAGTGGTATTTCACCAACGCCTCCACCGCCACTAGCGTGACAGCTTCACCGGCTCCCACCTATCCTACACAAACCATCCCAAACACCAATGTCAAGCTATAGTGAAGGTCCCGGGGTCTTTCCGTCCTGCTGCGCGAAACGAGCATCTTTACTCGTAGTGCAATTTCACCGGGCCCATGGTTGAGACAGTGGGGAAGTCGTTACGCCATTCGTGCAGGTCGGAACTTACCCGACAAGGAATTTCGCTACCTTAGGATGGTTATAGTTACCACCGCCGTTTACTGGCGCTTAGATTCCCAGCTTCGCAGGGGCGAACCCCCACTAACCAGTCCTCTTAACGTTCCAGCACCGGGCAGGCGTCAGTCCGTATACAGCGTCTTACGACTTCGCACGGACCTGTGTTTTTAATAAACAGTCGCTTCCCCCCGCTATCTGCGACCCCACCCAGCTCAGGATGCAAGATCCGTCACCAGACAGGGCTCCCCTTCTCCCAAAGTTACGGGGACAATTTGCCGAGTTCCTTAACCATGGTTCACCCGAACGCCTCGGTATTCTCTACCTGACCACCTGCGTCGGTTTAGGGTACTGGCCACACACGAACTCGCTAGAGGCTTTTCTCGACAGCATGGGATCACTCACTTCACCAAAAACGGCTCGGCATCACGTCTCAGCTCACATGAGAGGCGGATTTGCCAACCTCTCAGCCTACACGCTTACCCCCGGACAACCACCGCCGGGTAGAGCTACCCTCCTGCGTCACCCCATCACTTACCTACTACAAGCTCGGTTCCCAGACCAGTAAGTCAAAGCTCCCCGAAGGGACCCAAGACCACCAGCGTGGTTAGCATCACCTGATTCAGTACTGGACGCTCGTGCACGGGTACGGGAATATCAACCCGTTATCCATCGACTACGCCTGTCGGCCTCGCCTTAGGTCCAGACTCACCCTGGGCGGATTAACCTGCCCCAGGAACCCTTAGTCAATCGGCGGCAACGTTTCTCACGTTGCTTTCGCTACTCATGCCTGCATTCTCACTCGCACGCCCTCCACCACACGATCACTCGGCAGCTTCACCGGACGCACGACGCTCCCCTACCAACCCAAGAAACTAGTCTTGAGCTTCACAGCTTCGGCGGTGTGCTTTAGCCCCGCTACATTATCGGCGCAGAACCACTTGACCAGTGAGCTATTACGCACTCTTTAAAGGATGGCTGCTTCTAAGCCAACCTCCTGGTTGTCTCAGCAACTCCACAACCTTTCCCACTTAGCACACGCTTAGGGGCCTTAGCTGATGATCTGGGCTGTTTCCCTCTCGACTACGAAGCTTATCCCCCGCAGTCTCACTGCCACGCTTCACTTAACCGGCATTCGGAGTTTGTCTGACGTCAGTAACCTTGTCGGGCCCATCAGCCAAACAGTAGCTCTACCTCCAGCAAGAAACACGCGACGCTGCACCTAAATGCATTTCGGGGAGAACCAGCTATCACGGAGTTTGATTGGCCTTTCACCCCTACCCACACCTCATCCCCCAGGTTTTCAACCCTGGTGGGTTCGGGCCTCCACGAGGTCTTACCCCCGCTTCACCCTGGACATGGGTAGATCACTCCGCTTCGGGTCCACAGCATGCGACTCAAATCGCCCTATTCAGACTCGGTTTCCCTACGGCTACCCCACCCGGGTTAACCTCGCCACACACCATGACTCGCAGGCTCATTCTTCAAAAGGCACGCCATCACCAAACACGAAGTTCAGCTCTGACGGCTTGACAGCACACGGTTTCAGGTACTATTTCACGACCCCTCACCGGGGCACTTTTCACCTTTCCCTCACGGTACTAGTGCACTATCGGTCACCAGGACGTATTTTGGCTTAGCAGGTGGTCCTGCCAGATTCACACGGACTTTCACGGGCTCCGCGCTACTCGGGAATACATCCAACACCTAGGTTCTTCCTACACCTACGGGACTCTCACCCACTCCGGTACCGCTTCCCAACGGCTTCAGCTACAAGAACCACTCAGCGCTCCAGGTCGGCAGACCCAGACAGACGCATCCCACAACCCCGCAAACGCAACGACTGCCGTCTATCACACGCCTACGGTTTAGCCTCTTCCCCGTTCGCTCACCACTACTAGGAGAATCACTGTTGTTTACTCTTCCTACGGGTACTGAGATGTTTCACTTCCCCGCGTCACCACCAACCACCCTATACATTCAGATGGCGGCAACCCGACACAACTCGGGCTAGGTTTCCCCATTCGGACACCCACGGATCACAGCTCGGTTGACAGCTCCCCGTGGCCTATCGCGGCCTCCCACGTCCTTCATCGGCGCCTGGTGCCAAGGCATCCACCGTGTGCCACTATCACTTGGCCACTACAGATAATAAGATGCTCGCGCACACTATTCACAAATCAAAACACCAACCGCATACCCCAACACCACTCACATCCTCAGCCACAACGGCAAGGAACCGAGAGTTCTCAGAGGCGGTCCGCGGGAACCAACACCCGACCAGGCCCAAAGGCCACCAGCCGGAGGTTGTTTCCTCAGACACCCAACAGCGCGCCCCCGGACGCTTCTAGTCGCCCGAGGTCAAGTTCGATTCATCTTCAGCCACTCCCGAACAGCCCACACCCGAAGATGTGTCATGCTGCCGGGTCCACTTTCGAGTCCGGCCGGCTGTAGAAGTAATGCCGGCCTGTAAAGACTCCTTAGAAAGGAGGTGATCCAGCCGCACCTTCCGGTACGGCTACCTTGTTACGACTTCGTCCCAATCGCCAGCCCCACCTTCACTCACTCCCTCCCACAAGGGGTTAGGCCGCAAGTTTCGGGTGTTGCCGACTTTCATGACGTGACGGGCGGTGTGTACAAGGCCCGGGAACGTATTCACCGCGGCGTTGCTGATCCGCGATTACTAGCGACTCCACCTTCATGGGGTCGAGTTGCAGACCCCAATCCGAACTGAGACCGGCTTTTAGGGATTCGCTCCACCTTACGGTATCGCACGCCCATTGTACCGGCCATTGTAGCATGTTTGCAGCCCAAGACATAAGGGGCATGATGACTTGACGTCATCCCCACCTTCCTCCGAGTTGACCCCGGCAGTCTCCCATGAGTCCCCACCATTACGTGCTGGCAACATGGAACAAGGGTTGCGCTCGTTGCGGGACTTAACCCAACATCTCACGACACGAGCTGACGACAGCCATGCACCACCTGTCACCCGCCAACTAAATGACCTCACATCTCTGCGAGTCCACGGGTGATGTCAAACCTTGGTAAGGTTCTTCGCGTTGCGTCGAATTAAGCAACATGCTCCGCCGCTTGTGCGGGCCCCCGTCAATTCCTTTGAGTTTTAGCCTTGCGGCCGTACTCCCCAGGCGGGGCGCTTAATGCGTTAGCTACGGCGCGGAAACCGTGGAAAGTCCCCACACCTAGCGCCCAACGTTTACGGCATGGACTACCAGGGTATCTAATCCTGTTCGCTCCCCATGCTTTCGCTCCTCAGCGTCAGGTAAGGCCCAGAGACCCGCCTTCGCCACCGGTGTTCCTCCTGATATCTGCGCATTTCACCGCTACACCAGGAATTCCAGTCTCCCCTACCTACCTCTAGCATGCCCGTATCCACTGCAGAACCGGAGTTAAGCCCCGGTCTTTCACAGCAGACGCGACACGCCGCCTACGAGCTCTTTACGCCCAATAATTCCGGACAACGCTCGGACCCTACGTATTACCGCGGCTGCTGGCACGTAGTTAGCCGGTCCTTATTCCCCACCTACCGTCAACCCGAAGAGAACTTCGAGCCTGCGTTGGTGGTAAAAGAGGTTTACAACCCGAAGGCCGTCATCCCCCACGCGGCGTCGCTGCGTCAGGCTTTCGCCCATTGCGCAATATTCCCCACTGCTGCCTCCCGCAGGAGTCTGGGCCGTGTCTCAGTCCCAGTGTGGCCGGTCGCCCTCTCAGGCCGGCTACCCGTAATCGCCTTGGTAGGCCGTTACCCCACCAACAAGCTGATAGGCCGCGAGCCCATCCCTGACCGAAAAACTTTCCACCCTCCACCATGAGGTGGCGGGTCGTATCCGGTATTAGACGGCGTTTCCACCGCTTATCCCGGAGTCAGGGGCAGGTTGCTCACGTGTTACTCACCCGTTCGCCGCTCGTGTACCCCGAAGGGCCTTACCGCTCGACTTGCATGTGTTAAGCACGCCGCCAGCGTTCGTCCTGAGCCAGGATCAAACTCTCCATAAAGGTCACTCAACCCGACCCGGCCGTGAGGCCTGGGCGGGTAAACCTAGAAGTAATCCTGACCAACCGGGTTACCCCGGCTAATCAAAGGAACCTCCGCACACGAACCGGAATGGTTCTGTGTGACGGGGCCAAAACAAACATGGCTTAAAGAAAATCAAACACGCGCTGTTGAGTTCTCAAGAAACAACCGCTCTTCGTGTACAAGCTGCTGTGAGCTTTTCCGCCGAAGGCGTTGTGCGTTTCCGCTTTGTTGTGTCTTTACTTTATCAGGTGTTCCGCGCCCCGCCAAATCGGCGGTTTTTGCGAAATTGCACCGGATCAAGAAGACCGGTTCCTCTTTCGAGGCAACTCCCCGAGCCTACACGCCCCGAGCACATGCTCGAACCATCGAAGCCCTGGAGAGGAGGTCAGAACAGCGGCCCGGTTCCGAGTCGACCCCGTGGGGTGTCTCGCCGTCCCGCAGCGACCCGATCGATTTTAGGCAACCTCAGCGGCGGCGTCAAATCCGCCTGAGCTCGGAGGGGACTCCAGCCCGGGGCCTGGTCGTTCGTCGGCTTGCTTGTCGTCTGTCACTGTCCCTTCCCGTGGCCAGCGGGCCCAAACATGGGAGGTCGAGATTTTCCGTCCCCGGGGCGGGACCGCCCCGGGGACGGGGGCCGACGCGGCCCCCCGAACACGTCCGGGGGCCTCAGAGGATGTCCGCCAGCTCCCGGGCGAGCTTGCGGAAGGCGATCCCGCGGTGGCTGATCGCGTTCTTCTCCTCAGGGGACAGCTCCGCCGTGGTGCGGCTCTCCCCCTCGGGGACGAACACCGGGTCGTACCCGAAGCCGTTCTCCCCGCGGCGCTCGCGCACCAGACGGCCGCGCAGCACGCCCTCGGCGACGGCCTCGGTCCCGTCCGGCATCACCAGCACCGCCGCGCACACGAACGCGGCGCCCCTGCGCTCGGCCGGGGTGTCGGCCATCTGGTCCAGGACCAGGTCCAGGTTGGCCCGGTCCTGGTCGCCCGCGCCGAAGCGGCCGGCCCAGCGCGCGGACAGCACTCCGGGCATCCCGCGCAGTTCGTCCACGGCGATGCCGGAGTCGTCGGCGACGGCGGGCAGCCCGGTGTGCCCGGCGATGGCCCGCGCCTTGAGCAGCGCGTTGCCCAGGAAGGTCGCCTCGGTCTCGGGCACCTCCGGCGCGTCCGGGAAGGCGTCGAGGGAGAGCACCTCGGCCTCCACCCCGGCGTCGGCCAGGATGGCCCGCATCTCCGGGACCTTCTTCGCGTTGCGCGTGGCCAGGACGATCTTCACGGTTCCCCCTCCCCGGGGCGCACCGCCGGTACGGGCACCGGCCCGTGGGGTGGCGGTCACTCCGACAGTGCCTTCTTCTGGATCGCGGTCAGTTCCCCGCAGCCGGAGACCGCGAGGTCGAGCAGTTGGTTGAGCAGGTCCCGGTCGAAGGGGGCGCCCTCGGCGGTGCCCTGCACCTCGATGAACCTGCCGTCGCCGGTGATGACGACGTTCATGTCGGTGTCGGCGACCGAGTCCTCCAGGTAGTTCAGGTCCAGCCGGGGCTGGCCCTGGACCACGCCAACGCTGACCGCGGCCAGGGAGCCCGTCAGCGGGTTGTTCTTGAGCTTGCGGCGCTTGCGCAGCCACTTCATCGCGTCGGCGAGCGCCACGTAGGCGCCGGTGATCGCGGCGGTGCGGGTGCCGCCGTCGGCCTGGAGCACGTCGCAGTCCAGCGTGATGGTGTGCTCGCCCATCGCCTTGAAGTCCACGACGGCGCGCAGGGAGCGGCCGACCAGGCGGGAGATCTCGTGGGTGCGGCCGCCGATCTTGCCGCGGACCGACTCGCGGGAGCCCCGGGTGTCGGTGGAGCGGGGGAGCATCGCGTACTCGGCGGTGACCCACCCCTCTCCGGTGCCCCGGCGCCAGCGCGGGACGCCGTCCTCGACGCTGGCGGCGCACAGCACGCGGGTGTCCCCGAACTCGACGAGTACGGAGCCTTCCGCGTGGCGGAGCCAGTTGCGGGTGATGGTCACAGGGCGGAGTTGGGTCGGAACGCGTCCGTCAGGTCGGGCCATGGACAAGAGCGTATATCCGTGGAGTGCCCCGCGGTGCTGGAGTGCGCAACCGCGCGGCCGACCCCCGTCCCCAGTCAGCCGCCGACCGTGTGCACCTGGCCGCTGCGGGCCAGACCGATGGGCCCGGCGTAGGTGGAGCGCGCCTCGGTGAGGGTGACGTCGTCGTCGTTCCACGGCACCAGATGGGTCAGCAGCAGGCTGCGGGCGCGGGCCCGGCTGGCGTGTTCGCCCGCCTCGCTGCCCGTCAGATGCATGTCCTTGGGGTGGTCGAGGTGGTCCTGGAAGGCGGCCTCGCACAGGAACAGGTCGGTGTCGGCGGCCAGGTCCACCAGGGAGTCGCACACCCCGGTGTCACCGGAGTAGGCCATGGACGCGCCACCGTGCTCCAGGCGGATGCCGAAGGCCTCCACCGGGTGGTTGACGTGGTCGACACGGGCCTGGAAGGGGCCGATCCGGAACGGGCCGGGGGAGAGCTCGTGGAACTCGAACACCTCGGTCATGCCCGGGTCGGGCTCCAGACCGTAGGCCTCGGCCATCCGCCGGGCCACGCCCCCGGGCCCGTAGACCGGGATGCGGGGTTTGGCGCCGCCCGGGTGGTAGGCCCTGGCCACCCAGTACGAGCACAGGTCGAAGCAGTGGTCGGCGTGCAGGTGGCTCAGGTAGACGGCGTCGACGGAGTAGATGTCGACGTGCCGCTGGAGAGTTCCGAGCGCGCCGTTGCCCATGTCGAGCAGGAGGCGGTAGCCGTCCGCTTCGAGCATGTAGGAGGAAGCCGGGCTGTCCGGCCCGGGGAAGCTCCCCGAGGACCCGATAATCGTGAGTCGCACGTCGTCGTCGCCTTCTCGATGGGCCGCGCGGCGTCCGTGGCACTCCCGTCGAGAGTCTGTGCGGAGTGCGGATGGCGGCTGGTTCTGCGGATGTCCCGTTGTTACGGGTGTACCCCAATGCCCGCCCGGGTGGTACAAAATGTGGCCCGCGTCTCACGCGACCTCGATCACGTGTGAATTTTTCACACCGCTTGACGACGTATGTCTTGTTTGTTCGAGGCGTGTTTCCACGGTGTTCAGAACGGCGCGGAGGCCGACACCCGAAGGTGCCGGCCTCCGCAGGGCCCGGACCGCCGCTCCCGTACGCGTCGCGACGGGCACCGGACGGGTCGTCCAGGCTCCGGAGCCTAGGCCCAGAGCTGGCCGTCGAGGCGTTCCTCTGCCTCCTCCAGCGTGCCCTCGTAGGCGCCGGTGGACAGGTACTTCCACCCGGCGTCGGCGATGACGAACGCGATGTCGGCGCTCTCCCCCGCCTTCTCGGCCTTGCGGGCCATGCCCAGCGCGGCGTGCAGGGCGCCGCCGGTGGAGACTCCCGCGAAGATGCCCTCCTTGTCCAGGAGTTCCCGGGTCCGCCTGAGGGCGGCTTCGGAGGGCACGGAGAAGCGGGTGGTGAGCACGGACTCGTCGTAGAGCTCGGGCACGAACCCCTCGTCGAGGTTGCGCAGCCCGTACACCAGCTCGCCGTACCGGGGCTCGGCCGCCACGATCTGCACGCCGGGCCGGTGTTCCCGCAGGTAGCGGCCCACGCCCATGAGGGTGCCGGTGGTGCCCAGCCCCGCCACGAAGTGGGTGATCCCCGGCAGGTCGGCGAGGATCTCGGGCCCGGTGGTCTCGTAGTGGGCCCGGGCGTTGGCCGGGTTGCCGTACTGGTAGAGCATCACCCAGTCGGGGTGGGCCGCGGCCATCTCCTTGGCGACGCGGACGGCCTCGTTGGAGCCGCCCGCGGCTTCGGAGAAGTGGACCTCGGCGCCCCACATGGCCAGCAGCTGCTTGCGCTCGGCGGAGGTGTTCTCCGGCATGACGCAGACCATGCGGTAGCCGCGCAGCTTGGCGACCATGGCCAGCGAGATGCCGGTGTTCCCCGACGTCGGCTCCAGGATGGTGCACCCCGGGGAGAGCAGCCCGTCCTTCTCGGCCTGTTCGATCATGAAGAACGCGGCGCGGTCCTTGATCGAGCCGGTGGGGTTGCGGTCCTCCAGTTTCGCCCAGAGCCGGACCTGCGGCGAGGGCGAGAGCCGGGGCAGGCCGACGAGCGGCGTGCCGCCGAGGGAGTCGAGCAGGGAGTCGTAGCGCATGTGCGGCCTAGCGGCTTCCGCCGGCCACAGCCGGCAGGATCGTCACGTTGTCGCCGTCGGAGAGCTCGGCCTCCAGACCGCCGACGAAGCGCACGTCCTCGTCGTTGAGGTAGACGTTGACGAAGCGGCGCAGCTTGCCGTCGGCCACCAGGCGCTCGGCGATGCCGGGGTAGCGGCTGTCCAGGTCGGCGAACAGCTTGCCGAGGGTGTCGCCGGACCCCTCGACGACCTTGGCGTCGTCGGTCAGGTTGCGCAGGATGGTCGGAATGCGGACCTCGATGGCCATGAGGGTTTCTCCGTTAGCGGTCGTTGGTGTGCGTTCATTGCCAACAGGGGGCGCGCGGTGCCCATTCCTGGGCGCCGCCCGGTGTGGTGTGGAACCTAAGGGGCGGTCGCGGCGCCGTCGCCGGGCCCGGTGACCTCCACCGGTTCCTCGGTGACCTGGCCGTCGACGATCCGGTAGGAGCGGAACTCGACGGTGTCGGGCTCGCGCGTGGACACGAGCACGTAGTGGGCGCCCGGCTCGGACGCGTAGGAGACGTCGGTGCGCGAGGGGTAGGCCTCGGTCGCGGTGTGGGAGTGGTAGATCACGACGGGTTCCTCGTCGCGGTCGTCCATCTCCCGCCAGACCTTGAGCTGTTCGAGGGAGTCGAACCGGTAGAAGGTCGGCGACCGTTCGGCGTTGACCATCTCGACGAGGCGTTCGGGGCTGTCGGAGCCCTCGGGTCCGGCCACGACGCCGCACGCCTCGTCCGGGTGGTCGCGGCGGGCGTGTGCGACGATCCTGTCGTAGATCGCGCGATCAATCCTCAGCATGCTCACCAGGGTACCTACATCCGGTTCCCTACCAACCAAATGGGTATTGTTGGCGAACGCCGAGGCCGCGGCGGCCCGGTGCTGGTGGGGGCGACCTCGTCCGTCCCACCCGGCACGGATTAGGCTCGTGCGCATGAGCGAGGACAGCAGCAGCGCGCTGCTCACCGACCACTACGAACTGACGATGCTCCAGGGGGCGCTGCACAGCGGCGCCGCCGCCCGTCACTCGGTGTTCGAGATGTTCGCCCGACGGCTGCCGGAGGGGCGCAGGTACGGGGTCGTGGCCGGAACGGGCCGCTTCCTGGAGCTGCTGGAGCGGTTCCGGTTCGGCACGGAGGAACTCGACTTCCTGTCCGACAACGGGGTCGTGGACGAGCGCACCGTGGAGTGGCTGGCCGACTACCGGTTCTCGGGCAACGTGTGGGGTTACGGCGAGGGCGAGGTGTACTTCCCCGGCTCGCCGATCCTGGTGGTGGAGGGCTCCTTCGCCGATGCCGTGCTCCTGGAGACGCTGGCGCTGTCGGTGTACAACCACGACAGCGCGATCGCCTCGGCCGCGACGCGGATGGCGGTGGCGGCGGGCGGTCGGCCGCTGATCGAGATGGGTTCGCGGCGCACGCACGAGCGGTCCGCGGTCGCCGCGGCCCGCGCCGCCTACGTCGCGGGGTTCGCCACCTCCTCCAACCTGGAGGCCGGGCGCTCCCACGGCGTGCCCACCGGCGGAACGGCCGCGCACGCGTTCACGCTGCTGCACGACAGCGAGCGGCACGCGTTCAAGGCGCAGCTGGAGTCCCTGGGCGAGGGGACGACCCTGCTGGTGGACACCTACGACGTGGAGCGCGCGGTGCGCACCGCCGTGGAGCTGGCCGGGCCCGGGCTGGGCGCGGTGCGGATCGACTCGGGCGACCTGGCCGCCCACGCCGGGCGCGTGCGGGCGCAGCTGGACTCCCTGGGCGCGACGGACACCCGCATCGTGGTGACCGGGGACCTGGACGAGCACTCCATCCAGGCCCTGGCGGTGGCGCCGGTGGACGGCTACGGGGTGGGCACCTCCCTGGTGACCGGTTCGGGCGCGCCGACGGTGTCCCTGGTGTACAAGCTGGTGGCGCGGGCGCGCGGCCTGGAGGAGGACGCACCGCTGGAGCCGGTGGCCAAGCGCTCGGTGGGCAAGCCGAGCCGGGGCGGGCGCAAGTGGGCGTCGCGGCGGCTGGACGACAAGGGGACGGCCGTGTCCGAGGACGTCTACCCCCACCCTCCGTCCCCGCAGGTGGGAACGCGCCCGCTGCTGCGGCCCCTGGTCGCCGACGGCACGGTGGTGGGCCACGAGAGCGTGCACGAGGCCCGGGAGCGGCACCGGGCGGCGGTGGCGGAGCTGCCCGAGGAGGCCCTGCGGATGTCGCGCGGCGAGGCCGCGCTGCCGACGGTGTTCCACTAGAGGATGTCGCGTGAGGGCCCGCGCACCGGCGGACGGCCGTCCGGGTGACCTCCGACACGGGGGTCGGCGCGGGTCGGACCGGCGGTGGTGCACGGACCAGGGCGGATCCGACGACAAGGAAAGGGGTGCCGCTGTGAGGGCGCTCATCGTGGTGGACGTGCAGAAGGACTTCTGTGAGGGAGGGAACCTGGGGGTGGCGGGCGGGGCCAGCACCGCGGCCGCCGTCACCGAGTACGCCCGTGCGAGCGACTACGACCACGTGGTGGCCACGCGCGACTTCCACATCGACCCGGGGAAGCACTTCTCGGAGGAGCCCGACTTCGTGGACAGCTGGCCGCGCCACTGCGAGGCGGGCACGCCCGGGGTGGAGTTCCACCCCGGCTTCGACGCCTCGCTGGCCGAGGAGGTCTTCGACAAGGGGCACTACACGGCCGCCTACAGCGGTTTCGAGGGCGTGACCGGGGAGGGCGGGGTCACGCTGGGTTCGTGGCTGCGCGAGCGCGGCGTGGACGAGGTGGACGTGGTGGGCATCGCCATGGACCACTGCGTGAAGGCGACCGCCCTGGACGCGGTGGCCGAGGGTCTGCGCACGCGGGTGCTGCTCGGTCTGACCGCCGGGGTGTCGCGCCCGACCGTGGACGCGGCGCTGGAGCGGCTGCGCGAGGCGGGCGTGGAGCTGGAGGGCGAGCCGCTGGTCGGCTGAGGCCCCGTCCGGGGCAGAGGGCAGGGGCGGCGGCGCGCGACGCCGCCCCCGCGTGTCAGACGACGCCGACGGCGGCGCGCACGCGCTCCAGGGTGGCGCGGGCGCGCTCGCGGGCGCGCTCGGACCCGGCAGCCAGGACGGCGTCGATCCGGGACGGGTCGGCCATCAGCTCCTCGTAGCGCTCCCGCTTGGGGCCCAGCTCGGCGTTGATCGCCTCGAACAGCTCGTTCTTGAGGTCGCCCCAGCCCATGCCGCCCGCCTCCAGGCGCTTGCGCACCTCGGAGACCTTCTGGGCGTCGGCGAAGTGCGTGAGCAGCTGGAAGGGCACCGAGCTGTCGGGGTCCTTGGGATCCTCGACCGGCGTGGAGTCGGTGGGGATGCGGCGCACGGCCTTCTTGAGCTTGTTCTCCGGCAGGAAGAGCGGGATGTGGTTGTCGTAGGACTTGCTCATCTTGCGGCCGTCGACGCCGGGCAGGATGCTCGCGTCGCTGTCGTCGATGACGCCCTTGGGGACGGGGAAGCTGTAGGCCCCGCCGAAGCGGTGGTTGAAGTACCCGGCGATGTCGGCGGTGTACTCGATGTGCTGGGACTGGTCGCGGCCCACGGGGACGTGGGTGCCCTCCATGACGAGGATGTCGGCGGCCATGAGGATGGGGTAGTTGTACAGCCCCATGTTGATCCCGGCGTCCAGGTCGGTGATCCCGGCCTCGTTGTTGCGGTCGCGGGCGGCCTTGTAGGCGTGCGCGCGGTTCATGAGGCCCTTGGGGGTCAGGGCGCTCAGGACGGTGGTGAGCTCGAAGGTCTCGGGCACCCGGGACTGCTGGTAGACGATCGTCCGCTCGGGGTCGAGCCCGCACGCGAGCCAGGTGGCAGCGCCTGACCGGATGCTGTGGCGGAGCTCGTCGGCGTCCTTGATGGTGTTGAGCGCGTGGTAGTCGGCGATGAAGTAGTAGGTGTCGTAGGCCGTGGCCGCGCTCAGGGCGGGCTTGATCGCGCCGATGTAGTTGCCCAGGTGGAAGTCGCCGGTGGGCTTGATCCCGGTCAGGTACGTGTTCGCTGCCATGGGGCCAAGCCTAGCGGCGGCCGGGCCCGCGCACGGCCCCGGCCACGCGCCCGGCGGGAGGCGGCCCGCGCCCGGGACCGCCGCCGCGTCAGGCGCGGAAGGCCGCCCAGTGCTCGACCATGCGCGCGGCCTGGCCCTCGGTGAAGTGGGTCATGCAGGCGTCGTCGCTGTAGTTCATGAAGTTGGTGACGGGGTCCTCGCCCTCCTGCTCGGGGCAGGTGTCGCGGCCCTCGGGGCAGCCGGAGGCGGCCTCGCGCTCGTAGGCGGTGTCGTCCACGTAGTCGCCTGGCGAGGAGCAGCCGTTCTGGAAGGTGTGGAAGAGCCCGAGCCAGTGGCCCACCTCGTGGGTACCGGTGTGGCCGAGGTTGAACCGGTCGCGGTCGCCGCCGGGCAGGGTGTCGTGGGAGATCACCACGCCGTCCTGTTCGGGCGCGTCCTCGTAGTCCTGGGGGAAGGAGGAGTAGCCGAGCAGGCCGGTGCCCAGGTTCGAGGTGTAGATGTTGAGGGTCTCCGCGTCACCCCGGCGCAGTTCGGCGTGGACGGTGTCGCGGTGTTCGGCGAAGCTGGTGAACCACTCGTCGTTGGTGGTGCGGGTGACCTCGCTGAGCTCGAAGCGGAAGCCGGTGTCGATGGGTGCGGCGGCGCCCGCGCCCCCCGCCCGGCGGGCCGCCTCGGCGGCCTGGGCCGGGTCCGCGGCGGTGTCGCCGCCGTAGGCGGCGTTGAGGACGTCGATCTGCCTTTGGACGCGTTCGTCGCTGACCTCGCCGCGGCCGTCCTCGGCGGAGATGACGTGCACCACGACCGGGACGGTGTGGGGCGGCTGGAGCTCCTGCCCCCGCAGGGGCACGAGTGCCTCCTGGAGCTGCTGTTCGTACAGGGCCGCCTGACGCGGCGTCACCTCGCTGCCGCCGGTGGGCCGACCGGCCGCGTCCGGGTCGGTGACCCTGGCGGCGCCTGGCAGGCAGGGCTCCAGCGGTTCGGACTCCCCCTGCGCCGACTGGGCGCGCGGGGAGTCGGTCGCTACGGTGCCGGGCGCCGTGACCGTGACCATTCCGGCCAGGGCGAACCCGCACATCAGAAGTCCGGTGCAGAGCGCGGCTGAGCCGCCGCGAGGGCTGTGTCCACTCATCTCACACAAGGTAATGAAGCGGACACGAAGGGCTTATGGGACATGCGCGAGCTTGCGAAGTGTTTGCCCGTTTCGGGTGGTCTACCGCCCGCCGACGGCCCAGACGCGGATCTTGGCGATCCGCTCGCGGATCTGCGCCGGGGTGGCCTGCGCGACGGGCGGCCCGCCGCAGGCGCGGCGCAGCTCGTTGTGGATCACCCCGTGCGGCTTGCCGGTGCGGTGGTGCCAGGCGCCCACGAGGCCGCTCAGCTCGCGGCGCAGGTCGACCAGGACCTGGTGGGTGGGCCCGTCCTCCTCGGCGGGCTCCTCCACCTTGCGGGCCTTGACCTCGCTCGCCTTGAGGTCGGCCTTGCGCTTGCGCAGGAGCTGGGAGACCTGCTGCGGGTCGAGCAGACCGGGCAGGCCCAGGAAGTCCTCCTCCTCCGTGGAGCCCGGAGCGCCGCCGTACTCGGCCCCGTCGTAGAGGGCGCGGTCGAACTCCGCCGCCGACTCCATGGTCTCGAAGGGCAGTTCCTCCCCGGCGTCGGGGGTGTCCCGCTTCTTGTTGGCCTCCCGGAGCAGGTCCTCCTCCGGGTACTCGTCGCCCTCCCCCGGGGTCCGGTCGAGCACGTGGTCGCGCTCGCGCTCCATCTCGCCCGCGTACTCCAGCAGGGTGGGCACGGAGGGCAGGAAGACCGAGGCGACCTCGCCGCGCTGGCGCACGCGCACGAAACGGCCGATGGCCTGGGCGAAGAACAGCGCCGTGCTGGTGGAGGTGGCGTACACGCCCACCATCAGCCGGGGTACGTCCACTCCCTCGGAGACCATGCGCACCGCGACCATCCAGCGGTCGTCGCCCGCGGCGAACCGGGAGATCTTCTTGGAGGCCCCGGGGTCGTCGGACAGGATGACCGTGGCGCCCTTGCCGGTGATCTGGCGCAGGATGCGCGAGTAGGCGCGGGCGTTCTCGTGGTCGCTGGCGATGACCAGGGCCCCCGCGTCGGGGTGGGTCTTGCGGACCTCGGTCAGGCGGCGGTCGGCGGCCTGGAGCACCCGCTTGATCCAGTCGCCCTTGGGGTCCAGGGCGGCCCGCCACGCCTGGGAGAGCGCGTCCTGGGTGAGGGGTTCGCCCAGCCTGGCGGCGAGCTCGTCGCCCGCGCGGGTGCGCCAGCGCATCTCGCCGGAGTAGGCCATGAAGATGACGGGGCGCACGACCCCGTCGGACAGGGCGGGCCCGTACCCGTAGCTGTAGTCCCAGGAGCAGCGGCGGACCCCGGCGCCGTCCTGGACGTAGTCGACGAAGGGGATGGGGTTGATGTCGGACCGGAACGGGGTTCCGGTCAGGGAGAGGCGGCGCCCCGCCGGGTCGAAGGCCTCGCGGGCCGCGTCGCCCCAGGACAGGGCGTCCCCGGCGTGGTGCACCTCGTCGAAGATGACGAGGGTCTTGCGCGCCTCGGTCCGGTTGCGGTGCAGCATCGGGTGGGCGGCGACCTGGGCGTAGGTGACGGCCACGCCGACGTACTGGCGGCCCAGGGCGCCCTGCCCGTTGCGGAAGTCGGGGTCGATGGCGATGCCGAACCGGGCGGCCGCCTCGGCCCACTGCTTCTTGAGGTGGTCGGTGGGGCACACGATGGTGATGGCGCGCACCGTGTGCCGCTGGAGGAGTTCGCTGGCCAGGGTGAGGGCGAAGGTGGTCTTGCCCGCACCGGGGGTTGCCACGGCGAGGAAGTCCCGCGGTTCCCGGCGGAAGTACTCCTCGAACGCCTCCCGCTGCCATGCGCGGAGGCCTCTGAGCCGGTCCTCCGTCGTGGTCTGCGTCACCGTCATGCTGCGAACCGTCCCCCGTTAATCACCCCCACGAGGTTAGCGGGCACCGTGGACCGTTCCGGGAGGCAGGCCAGTGGCGCCGCGCACACGGCGTGTCCCGGCCGCCCGGAAGGCCGCCGGTTCCCGCCGGTCGCCCCGTCGTCCACACACGTCCCGGACTACCCGGACGCCCCGTCCGTCCCCGCTTCCCCGCCGCCCCCGGGCTCCGCGCCGCTCCCGGTCTGGGAGCCCTCCACGTCGACGGCGCCGTCGTTGAAGGGCATGTGCGGCGAGATCGCCGGGAAGGCGAAGAACCACAGCAGCAGGGCGGCGCCCACCACCAGTCCGAGCGCCAGGATGAGCTTGGAGACCCACGGACCGGGCAGGACACGCCAGATCAGACCGTACATTCGCGTTCCTTACTCGCTGGCCTGGGGAGCCATGTGCGCGATCGAGTCGGGCATCCCCTCGGACTTGGGCGTGGTCTCCACCAGCTCCGCCCAGACGATGAGGCGGTGCGTGTTGTTCAGCTTGGGCGCGCACGTGGTGAGGGTGAGCAGGGACCTGCCCGGCTCCTCGTCGGTGGCGTCGTCGAACGGGTCCGGCTCGATCACCCACACGTCGGTGGGCAGGACCGTCTCGTCGCGGAAGACCTCGTAGGTGTAGAAGTTCTCCCCGTCCTCCAGCACCATGACGTCGCCGTTCCGGAGCAGGTCCAGGTCCCAGAACAGGCCGGGGGTGCGGTGGGCGGCCACGGCGTAGTTGCCCTCGCCGCCGGGGGCGCTGGGGTACTCGGTGTAGTGGCCCGGGCTGTAGCGGATGTCGTCCTGCGTGGTGCCGTTGACCACCACCCAGTCCAGGTCGAGGCTCGGCACGTACAGGCGGCTGTCGGCGCTGCCCGGCAGGGGCTCGGAGTCCGGACCGGCCTGCGCGGCCGCCTGTTCGGCGGACCAGGCCTCCTCCAGCCCCTGGGCCAGGTCCTGCTGTTCGCGGTCGGTCTCCCACTGGGAGCCGTACACCTCGTATCCGGCGTAGAAGAGCATGAGCAGACCGGCGGTCAGCATGATCTCGCCGAAGAACCGGACGATGCCGCGCACGACGTCGCCGGGGGTGGCCCTGGGCTTGGGGCGGCGGCGCCGTCGGCCGCCGGAGGCCCGACGTCCACGCCCCTCCCCGCGTCCGGGCCGGGGGGAACCCTCGTGGAACTGCCGTTCAGTTGTGGACACCAATACGACCTACTCCTGTGGACGCTTCCGTGTGCACCCGTCCCCTATCTGAGGGGGACGACCAGCGGGACTCCGGTACGCGGGTGCGGTAGGACTTCGACCTCGTGCTGGTAGACGGAGCTGAGCAGCGACGCGGTGAACACGTCGGCGGGGGAGCCCTGAGCGGCGACCCGCCCTCGGGAGAGTATCGCCACACGATGGGCGTAGGCTGCCGCAAGCCCCAAATCGTGCAGGACCACGATAACCGCACCGCCGAGCTCCGCGAGTTGGGAAGCCAGATCCAGTACGAGTTCCTGGTGCCGGATGTCCAGGGCTGCGGTCGGCTCGTCCAGCAGGAGCAGCTGGGTGTCCTGGGCCAGGACGCGGGCGAGCATCACCCGCGCGCGTTCGCCCCCCGAGAGGGTGGGGAAGCGCCGTTCGGCCAGGTCGGACACGCCCGTACTCTCCATCGCGGCGGCGGTGAGGACTTCGTCCTCGGCCGCGGCGGCCAGCCCCGCCCAGGGGGCACGGCCCATGGACACGATGTCGGCGACGGGGAACGGGAAGCTGACCGACGCCTCCTGGGGCAGGACCGCGCGGCGCAGCGCCAGTTCGGGGGGCGTCCAGTCGGTGAGCGGGCGGCCGTGGACGCGGACGGTCCCGGCATCGGCCTCCCCCCGGCCGGGCACCCCGGTGACGTCCCCCGACAGGGCGGCGAGCAGTGTGGACTTGCCCGCCCCGTTGGGCCCGACCAGGGCCAGCAGCTCCCCGGCCCGCACGGTGAGGTCGACCCCGTCGAGCAGGGCGCGGCCGCCCCGGCGGACGGTGATGCCCTCGGCCCGGAGGATCTCCTCTCCGTGCGGGACGGGGACGGGGCGAGCGGGCGGCCCGTACAGCGGGGAGGCGGCGGCGACGACCCGCCGCCGCAGTCGGACGAGGGCGCTCACGACCAGCCTCCTTGCCGGGCACGGGTGCGGTACAGCAGGTAGAAGAAGAACGGCCCGCCCAGGGCCGCGGTGACCACGCCCAGGGGGACCTCGGCGGGGGCCGCGACGGTGCGGGCGAGCAGGTCGGCGGCGAGCAGGAGCAGGCCGCCGCCCAGGGCGCTGGCGGGCAGCAGGACCCGGTGCCCGGGCCCGGTGACCATGCGGATGATGTGCGGGACGACCAGGCCCACGAAGGAGACGATCCCGGCGAAGGCGACGGCGGCCGAGGTGAGCAGGGCCATGGCGCAGATCAGGACCAGGCGGGTGCGCTCCACGTCCACGCCCAGGTGGCGGGCGGGCCCCTCCCCGAGGGCGAGCAGGTCCAGGCGGCGCGCGTGGAAGGGGATGGCGGACAGGCCGAGCAGCAGGCACGGGGCGATGGCGACGACCTTGGCCCAGGTGGCGGTGGAGACGCTGCCGAGCTGCCAGAAGGTGATGGTCTGGATCTCGGCGTCCTGGGAGAAGTTGGTCATCAGGCCGATGGCCGCACCCGCGATCGCGTTGACGGCGATCCCGGTGAGCAGCAGGGTGACGACCTCGGTGCGTCCGCGCGAGCGCGCGAACACGTACACGAACAGGGTGGTGGCCAGGCCGAACACGAAGGAGGAGGCGATGATCGTCCAGTGGCCGAGGACGGTCAGGCCGGTGAAGATGACGGCGATCGCGCCGACGGCCGCACCGGAGGAGACGCCGATGACGCCGGGTTCGGCCAGGGGGTTGCCGAAGACGCCCTGCATCATGGCGCCCGCCGCGCCCAGGGCGGCGCCGACCATGACGGCCAGGACGACGCGGGGCAGGCGCACGTCCCACAGGACGGTGTGGCCGATCCGGTCGGGCAGGGTGCCCGCCTCCAGGCCGAGGGCGTGCAGGAGCGAGCCGGCGACCTGGCCGGGCGGGATGGGGTAGGCCCCGGCCCCGGCGGCGACGATCCCGACCACGACGAGGCCGCCGGCGAGCGAGGCGAACAGGAGCACGGCGCGCAGACGGCGCAGGGCGCGCCGGTTCCGCGGGGCGGCCGGTGCGGTCGTGGCGGCGGCTGCTCCGGAAGGGGCCTGCGGGGTGGCCCGGGTGAACGATGCGCCTGACGGTGCTGCGGGAGGAGCGGGTTCGGAGGCACTGGTTCCGCCCGGCCCGGGGGAGGGCGTGCCGTCGTCCGCGGGCCTGCCGGGAGCGGTCACCGTCCCACCTCCCCCGCGCTGACGGCGGCGAGTTCGTCGGCGAGGGCCGCGACGACCTGCGGGGTGCGGGGGCCGAAGTTGAGCAGGACGCCGTCCTCGAAGTCGACGACGGCGCGCGCGGCTCCGGCCGGGGTCTGGGCGACGCCGGGGATCTGGACGAGCCCCTCGATCCCGCCGACCGACTCCAGCCCCTTGGTCATCACCAGGAGCACGTCGGGCTGGGCGGCGATGAGGGCCTCGGTGGTGATGGGGGTGAAGGGTGTGGTCAGGCCCATCTCGACCCCGGCGTCGCGGGCGCCGAGCTCGGCCAGCATGGCGTCGGCGCCCGAGCCGGGTCCGCCCAGGAGGTAGACCCCGGCGGTGCCGCGCAGGTAGAGGAAGGCGACGAGGGGGTCGCCGCTGACCGCGGTGGAGTCGGCGCGGACCTCGGCCATCTGCTCGCGCGTGCGTTCGGCCAGGGCCGTGCCGGCGGCCGGGACGCCGAGGGCCTCGGCCACGCGCTCGAAGCGCGGGTACATCTCGTCGATGGACCAGGCCTCCTCCACGATGACGACGGGGACGCCGGAGTTCTGGATCTGCTCGATGGCCTCGGGCGGTCCGGTCTGGGTGTCGGCGAGGACCACCGTGGGCTCCAGGGACAGCACGCTCTCGGCGGAGACCTCGTGCGCCTCGCTGACCGTGGGCAGGTGGGCGGCCTCCTCGAAGGTGGCGCCGACGTCGCGGCCGACGACGTTGTCGCCCAGGCCCAGGGTGAAGACGATCTCGGCGAGGCTGCCGGTGAGCGGGAGGACTCGGCTGGTGTCGGTGACCTCGACCCGCTCGTACTCCAGGGGGTCGGAGCTGGTGCGGTAGGGGTCCAGGACCACCGAGTCGACGGTCACGGGCAGTCGGGGCTCCGCGGGTTCCTCCAGGATCTGGAGGCGGTTCTCGGCGAGGTCGGGGATACCGGGCGCGTCGCCGGAGGCGGCGGGGTCCCCGTTTGCGGGGGCGCCGCCGGTGCACCCGGCCAGGGCGAGCACGAGCGCGCAGGCGGCGGCGAGGGCGCGGGGAGCTGTGGGGCGGACGCGCGGGGCGGTGGGACGGGAGCGTTCGCGCGGGAGGGGTCGGGGGACGGTGTGGGGCATGGCGGTCGCTTTCGGAGTTCCGTGTGCCGGGGGCACGGGCGCTGTCGCCGGGAGAGCGGGATGCGTCAACGCTTTTTATGACACCTCGTCATCATCTTGACAAGCCCGATGGTTCGGTGTTCAACTGTTCCGGCGCGAACTTCAGGTTAGGTAAGGCTCACTTCGCCAAGGCAAGCATAACCTCACCGAAGTTTCCCTCACGCGGGTGGTGGACCCCGACCGAACCCGCACGAACGCGAAGGCCCCCGATGCAAGCAGCGCTATCCCTCCGCCCGAGGAACGGGCGGCGCCGCGGGCTCGTCCCGCCCCTGGCCGTCACCGCCGCGCTGGTGCTGTCCGCCCCGGCGGCGGCGCTCGCCCAGCCCGTGCCCGGCCCCTCCCCCGACCAGGAACCCGTCCGTCCACGCGTCACCACCGTGGACCGGACCCGGGGCCTGGACCCCGGGGGCGACACCGTCACCGTCTCCGGGATCGGCCACGAGCCCGGTTCCCTGCTGGAGGCCGCCACCTGGGCCGTCCCGGAGGCGGAGGGCGAACCGGTCGCCGACACCGCGAACGCGGTGACCGTCGAGGTCGACGAGCGCGGCACCTTCAGCCTCAGCCTGGACACCGGCACCGGGTTCGCCGCCGACGCCGGCCTGGACGCCTCCGACGCCCCCTTCGAGGTGCGCCTGGTGGAGAGCGGCACCGAGCCGGACGGCGAGGACCCCGCCGGGGGCGCTCCCCCGGTTCCGGGGCCCGACGCGGGCACGGAGTCCCCCCGGGAGGACCGCGCCCCGGCGGAGACGACCGGTGCGACCGACGCCCACCCGGCGGGGGCGGCCGACGGCGCCCGGGACGGGGACGCCTCCCCCGGAGCTGCGGAGGTCCTCGCCGGACCGGGCAGGAGCGCCCCGGTGGCCCTGCCCTCGGCACCGGCCCCCGACGCGGTCGTGGGCAAGGTCCCGGTGGCCTTCTCGGCCCCCGCGCCGCGGACCGGGCCCCGCACCGGCCCGCAGAGCCGGCCGCAGGCCGCCGTGCCCGCCGCACCCGCGGCCCCCGTGCCCCGTGAGCCGGGCGACCCGACCCTGAGCGTCTCCAAGACCAGCGGACTCGACCCCGCGGGCGAGACCGTCACGGTCACCGGCTCCGGGTACGACACTGCCAAGGGGATCTACGTGGCCTTGTGCGACACCAGCGGCGCCGGTCCCGACCAGGCGCCCAGCCCCTGCATCGGCGGCGTGGACATGGAGGGGTCGAGCGGCGCCTCGGTCTGGGTCTCCAGCAACCCGCCGCCCTACGGGGAGGGGCTGGCCGTCCCCTACACGGGCGGCGGCGCCGACGGCGGGTTCAGCGTCGAACTGAGGGTCAGGGCCAGCGACGAGAACACCGACTGCGCCGACCCCGGAACCGAGTGCGCGGTGGTCACGCGCAACGACCACACCCGCTCCAGCGACCGCGGCCAGGACGTGTTCGTCCCCGTCTCCTTCGGCGGCGGCTCCGGGAACGGAGGGGACTCCGGCGGCTCAGGAGACTCCGGGGGCTCCGGGGGCTCCGGGGGCTCGGGAGACAGCGGGTCCGGCGGCGGATCGGGCGGTAGCGGTGACGCCGCGGGCGGCGGGGGCCCGGGCAGCGGTTCCGGCCCCCTGCCCCGCACCGGCGGCGCTCTGTACGGCCTGGTCCTGGCCGCCGCTGTGGCCGTCCTGACCGGCGCGGCGGCACTGGTCGCCACCCGCCGCCGAACCCGGGGAGCCCCCGCGGACACGGACTGAACCCGCGGCCGGTCCTCCGTACGGGGTTCCGGCCCCCAGACCGCCGTGCCCGCCCGTCCCCCGGCGGGCACGGCGGGAACCCGCGGCGCCCGTGCCGAACCCCGTTCGGCACGCCGCCGCGGCGCCCCACCCACCCCCGCACCCCAGGCACACCCCACCGCACCCGCTCCGCAGGGGTCCGCCGCACCACAGGTCCCGGCAGTCGCCGGGAACCCACCCTCACCATCCCCCTCACTGATTGGACCGACGATGACCACCACCCCGACCCGAGGGAGCACGGCACCGGGCGGACTCCGCCGGGCGCTGCGCCTCCTCACCGCCTACGCGGGCGCGGCCGCCCTGGGCGGCACGTTCGCCGTGGCCGCCGCCCCGGCCGCCTCGGCCGATGAGGTGCTCCCCCTCGCCGGGGGCTCCGCCTCCTGGGGCGTGAAGGAGTCCTTCCGCAACTACGTGGGCAGCCCGATCGCGCACGGCGGCTACGAGGCCTCCGACGGGGCGACCCTCCTGGCCGACGGCACCGTCGACTTCCCCACCGCCGGGGGCACGGTCTCCAAGGAGGACGCCTCCGGTGACGTGAGCTTCTCCGGGACGGTCGTCTTCACCGGCCACGACTACGGTCAGGGCCCCGTTCTGGAGGTGCGCGTCTCCGACCCCCGGGTGGTGTTCGAGGGCGACACCGCCACGGTCTTCGCCGAGGTCACCAGCCGCGAGTTCGGCGGGGCCAACCCCAACCTGCCCCCGGGCGACCTGGTCGAGTACGGCGAGGTCGCGGTCACCGAGCTGACCGGCGCCGAGGTGGCCGTGGAGGGCGAGGAGATCACCTTCACCTCCACGGCGGGCGCGCTGCACGCCGACGCGGTGGAGCCGTTCGCGGGCTTCTACGCCGCGGGCGCCCCGATGGACCCGCTCTCCTTCACCGCCGGGATCGACGACGTCACCGACCCGGGCGGCCCCGGTGAGCCGGTGCACGACCCGCGCGTCACGGTGGCCCCGGCCAGCGACCTGGACCCCGCTGGCGACACCGTCACCGTCGAGGGCACGGGCTTCCGCCCCGGCCAGGGCGTCTACGCGGCCCTGACCGCCGCCCCGCAGTCCGCCGACTCCTACCCGGCCCACCACACCGGCGCGGTGTGGCTGCGCGGGGCCGACGCCCCCGGCGAGGACGGTTCCTTCAGCACCGAACTCCAGGTGACCGGCTCCTACGAGGCGGACGGCACCGTCCACGACTGCGCGCGGACGCAGTGCTACGTGGCGGTGTTCAACGACCACACCGACATCGCCAACCGCGACCAGGACGTGTGGACGCCGGTCTCCTTCACCGCCGTGGAGGAGCCCACCGAGGAGCCCACGGACCCGACCGACCCGACCGACGAGCCGACCGACCCCGCCGAGGGGCCGCTCACCGTCCACAACGGCCGCGCGGACTGGGGCGTCAAGGAGTCCTTCCGCGACTACATCACCGGCAACATCGCCCGGGGCGAGATCATCCCGAGCGACGGCGCCGGCCAGAACGAGGACGGGACCTTCGCGTTCACCGACGGCAGCGGTGAGGTGGACCTGTCCGCGTCCACCGCCGACATCGCGTTCGAGGGCACGGTGCTCTTCGAGGGCCACGTCCACGACGGCGCCGACCCGCTGCTGAGCATGACGGTCAGCGACCCGCGCGTGACGATCGACGGCGCGGCGGGCATGCTGTACGCCGACGTGACGAGCAAGCCGCTGAGCGGGGAGGACACGGCGGTCTACGAGGACGTGGCGCTGGCCGAGCTGGACCTGACCGGTGTGGACTACACGCTGGAGGAGGGCGTCCTGAGCTGGGAGCCGATCCCCGCGGCCCTGACCGCCGAGGGCGTGCCCGCGTTCGCGGACTTCTACGCCGCCGGGGAGCAGTTGGACCCGGTCTCGCTGACCGTGAGCGTGGACGAGGAGGTCCAGGTTCCGGGCGGAGGCGGTGACGGAGACGGCGGTCCCACGCCCGGTCCCGGTGACGGGGACGGCGGCGGCACTCCTGGCCTGCCCAACACCGGTGTCGCGCTGGCCGGTCTGCTGACCGCGGCCGCGGTGGCCGTCGGCGCGGGCGGCGCGGCGGTGTACGCGGCCCGCAGGCACGGTTCCGCCCCCGAGGGGGACGAGGAGTCCGCGGCCTAGCCGCCTGACCGGTTCCCGTGCGGGGCGGGGTCCGCGGGGCCCCGCCTCGGGACCGGTCGGCTCCCCGGGCGACACGAGGGCCTTGGCACACACGGTGTGTCAAGGCCTTAGTCGTGCCCGCCGCGCGCGGTGACCGGGCACGGCGGGGTCCGCGCCGGACACGCGGCCGCTTCCCCCGGGGGGCGTCGGCCGTCCGGGCGGGAGGGCTACTTCATCATCTCCTCGTAGACCTTCTTGCACTCGGGGCACACGGGGAACTTCTTGGGGTCGCGGTTGGGCACCCACACCTTGCCGCACAGGGCGATCACGGGGTCGCCGGTCACGGCGCTCGCGGTGATCTTGTCCTTCTGCACGTAGTGGGCGAACCGCTCCCGGTCCCCGCCGTCGTGGGAGATGTCCGGTTTGGTCTCGCTGTCCGGGAGGACCTTGTTGAGGATGTCCATCGCCATCGTGCCTCACACCTTTCGACGTCTGCGTTCCACGGTATAGGGTGCCGCGCCCAGCCCCGGCTGCTCAGTTCATGGTGGGGTCGTCGGGGAAGGTGGACAGGAGCGCCATGTCCCCGCCCTGGCGGCGCAGCACCCGCGACCACAGCCCCTCGGGCGCGGTGGTGAAGACGTCGTCGGCGACCGCGTCGACGACGTACCAGGCCCCCTCCTCGACCTCCCCGGCCAGCTGGCCCGAGCTCCACCCCGCGTAACCTGCGAAGACGCGGAACGCGCCGAGCGCGCCGCCGAGCACCCGGGCGGGGCCGTCGAGGTCGACCACGCCGATCCCGTCCAGGCCCAGCTCCGGGTCCAGGCCCTCCAGCGGGGACCAGCCGGGAGGGGGCTCTCCGGAACCGGCCTCCCCCAGGGCGATGCCGGAGTCAAGGCCCACGGGACCCCCGGAGAACACCACCGCCGGTTCGCTGGCGTAGGCGCCCCAGCCGGTGACGACCTCGTCCACGGCCATACCCAGGGGGCGGTTGAGGATCACCCCGAGGGTGCCGTCGGCGGCGTCGTCCACGACGAACACCACCGAGCGGCGGAAGGAGTCCTCCTGGAGCATGGGGGCGGCCACCAGGAGGCGCCCGGTCATCGGCTGGTCCATGCCCTCCCACCTACCCCGGAACGACGGGCGGACCGCCGGTGTTTCCGGGCCGTTATGCCTGTGCGGCCGCCTGTCCGCGCTGGGCGACCTCGCGCACGGCCGTGGCCACGTGGGTGGACAGGTCGGAGTGGAACACGCTGGGGATGATGTAGTTGGGGCCCAGCTCGTCCTCGGTGACGACGTCGGCCAGGGCCTCCGCCGCGGCGACCATCATGTCCGAGGTGACGTCGTGGCTCTGGGCGTCCAGCAGACCGCGGAAGAAGCCGGGGAAGACCAGCACGTTGTTGATCTGGTTGGGGTAGTCGCTGCGGCCGGTGGCCACGACGGAGGCGTGCAGGTGGGCCACGTCCGGGTCGACCTCGGGGTCGGGGTTGGCCAGCGCGAAGATGATGGCGTCCTCGTTCATCTCGGCGATGTCGTCGCCGTTGAGGAGGTTGGGGGCCGAGACGCCGATGAAGACGTCCGCCCCGGCCACGGCGCCGCGCAGGTCGCCGCTGTAGCCCTCGGGGTTGGTGTGCTCGGCGATCCACCGCAGGTTGGCGTCCAGGTCTTCGCGCCCGGCGTGCACGGCGCCGTGCACGTCGCTGACGATGACGTCGCGCACCCCGGCGTGCATGAGCAGCTTGAGGATGGCGGTTCCGGCCGCGCCCGCGCCGGACATGGCGATGCGGACCTCGCCGAGCTTCTTGCCCACCACGCGCAGGGCGTTGCGCAGGGCGGCGAGCACGACGATGGCGGTGCCGTGCTGGTCGTCGTGGAAGACGGGGATGTCGAGCAGCTCGCGCAGGCGGGCCTCGACCTCGAAGCAGCGAGGGGCGGAGATGTCCTCCAGGTTGATGCCGCCGAACCCGGGGGCCAGCACCTGCACGGTGCGCACGATCTCGTCCACGTCCTGGGTGTCCAGGGCGATGGGCCAGGCGTCGATGTCGGCGAAGCGTTTGAACAGGGCGGCCTTGCCCTCCATGACGGGCATGGCGGCCTCGGGGCCGATGTTGCCCAGGCCCAGGACCGCGGAGCCGTCGGTGACCACGGCGACGCTGTTGCGCTTGATGGTCAGGCGCCGGGCGTCGTCCTTGTTGGCGGCGATGGCCTGGGAGACGCGGGCGACGCCGGGGGTGTAGGCCATGGAGAGCTCGTCGCGGTTGCGCAGCGGCACCTTGGACTTCATCTCGATCTTGCCGCCCAGGTGCATGAGGAAGGTGCGGTCGCTGACCTTGTGCACGACCACGCCCTCGACGGCACCCAGGGCGTCGACGATGGCCTGGGCGTGCTCGGTGTCGCGGGCGGCGCAGGTGACGTCGATACGGATGCGCTCGTGTCCGGCGGCGGCCACGTCCAGCGCGGTGATCATGCCGCCCACCTGCTCGACGGCGTTGGTGAGACTGCCGACCGCACTGCCCCCAGCGTCCAGTTCGAGGCGGACGGTGATGGAGTAGGAAACGCTGGGAAGGGTGGCCACGTGTTGCTCCTTGGCTCTGGCTGGTGTGGTGCGTCCGGGGCGCCCCGCCGGGGCGCTCGCCGGTGCACGGCGCCGCCTGCGCGCGTGCGCGGGATGGGGGGTGCCGTGTGTCCTGTGGGCGCGGTGCTCGCGCACCGTCACTCGGACCCCGGTTCCGGGCGGGGGCTGACCCGTGACCGAGTCGCCTTACCTTACCTGAGTCAAGCCCCAACCGTCAGCACAAGGTGACAATTACCGCGCTGGTAAAAAATCGCATAAATTACGCCAGCGCGCGGGTGTCGCGGCGGGCAATGCGCGGCGGCTCGGCGGCGTCTCAGGTGCCCTCGGGAGGGGCGGCCGCGCGGTCGCGGGCGGCGCGCACGACGAGGTCCACGCAGGCCTCCAGCGAGAGCGACACCGCATCCAGCACCAGGTGGTAGTGGTGGGGGTCGGCGGGGTCGGCTCGGTAGAAGCGCCGCACGTAGGCCGCCCTGGCGCGGTCGTTGTCGTCGAGCAGGCGCGCGTTGGGCGGCTCGTCGGAGTCGGCGCCCGTCCACTCGCCGTGGTCGCCGGACTCCCAGAGCCTGTGCGCCCGGCGCAGGCGTGCGTCGGGGTCGCCGTCCAGGCGCACGTGCAGGGCGCCGGGACGGTCGCGCAGGACCACGGCCCCGGCACGGCCGAGGACGACGCCGCCCTGCCGGGCCACCTCGCCCAGGACCCGTTCGGTCTGCTCCACGAACTCGTGGTCGTAGAGGAGGCGGCCCTCCTCGTCGGTGCTGCCGATGAGGGCGGTGTCCACGCTGCCGAGGGTGACGGTGGGCAGGCGCGCGGCGCTGGAGAGCAGGCGTTCGAGCCTGCCGGGGGCGCGGTCGTCGCGTTGGAGCGCCTCGTCGAGCGAGCAGCCGATACGGGCGGCCACCGCGCTGGGCACGGCCCGGTCGAGGAAGGCCACGCCGAGCCGGGCCGCGACGGCGGGGCCCACCGCGCTGCCTCCCGCGCCGTAGGTGGCCGAGATCGTGACCAGGGGTTCGCCGCGTCTGTCGGGGGTGTCGTCGGTCGCCATGGGGTAAACCTGCCAGTTCCGCGACGGGCCGTGAGCCCGTCTCCTGACCGGGTTGTACCCGCTGTGCGCGGGTTATGTCCCGTGGCCGGCGGGAGAGCCGTGGGGGGGGGGGGGCGCCCGGGGCCCCCCCCCCCGACCACGGTCCCTAGAACAGCGCGGAGGTGAGCTTGCGGCGGGCGGCGTTGACCCGCGGGTCGCCCGGGGGCAGCAGCTCGAACAGGCCGAGCAGGTGGGTGCGCGCCCTGTCGCGGTCCTCGTCGGCGGTGCGCCTGACCGTGTCGACGAGGCGGCCGAAGGCGTCCTCGAACCTGCCGCCGTACATCTCGACGTCGGCCGCGGTGGCCTGGGCGGCGACGTCCTCGGGCCGGTCGGCCGCGGCCTGGAGGGCGGCGCCCGCGTCCACTTCCTGGAGGCGGCCGACCAGCCGGACCTGGGCGAGCTTGGCCCTGGACTCGGTGTCGCCGGGGTCGGCCTCCACGGCCTTGGCGTAGACGGCCGCGGCGGCCTCGAAGTCGCCGCGGTCCAGGGCCTCCTGGGCCTCGACGTCCACGGGACGGCCCTGGGGCTCCTCGGGCTGGGCCGCCTGCGCGCCCTGCGCACCCTCGGCGCCGGGCTCACCGGTGATGGTGCCGGGGTGGCCCGGGGGCAGCGCGCCCTGTTCCTTGAGGGCGGCGAACGCCTCGACCAGCCAGGCGGTGAGCTGCTCCTCGGTGGCCGGGCCCGCCGGTCCGGGCAGGAGCTGGCCCTGGATCACCACGACGATCATCGGGGTGGTGGGCACCCGCAGGGCCTGGACCAGCTGCGGGCTGGCCTCGCTGTCGACCTTGGCCAGGAACCAGGTGCCGCCGGAGGCCGCGGAGATCCTGTCCAGGGCGTCCTCGACCTGCTTGGACTGCTCGGACCAGCCCGCGAGGACGGCCAGCACGACCGGGGTCGACATCGACCGCTCCAGGACCTGGGCCTGGAAGGTGGCCTCGTCGACGTTGACGGCGTAGGGGTTGGATCGACCCGCCGACTCCGCCGCGCGCTGTTTGGCCTCGCGTTCCATGGCCGCCTTGCGCGCGCCGAGGTCCACGGCACTGTTCGGTGAAAAGTCCGAAGGCTGCATGCCTCCATCCTGCCGTATGCGCGGGCAGGACGTGGACCGCCTGTGGACGAGTCCGTGCGGACGCGCGCGGGTTCCGGTTCCCCGCGTCGCGGGGCGTCCGCGGGCGGGGAGGCCGGGGACACCGCCCGGGCGTCCCGGGGAGGCGTGTCAGGGACCACGCTCCGGGCCGCCCCACCCGGATCAGAAGCGCGGGTCCTCGGTGTAGGTCCCGAACTCCTCCCCCATGGTCGCGCAGATCTCGCCGAGCGTGGCCTCGGCGCGGGCCGCGTCCATGATCAGCGGGATGAGGTTGCCCCCGTCCGAGCGCACGCCCGCCAGCAGGGCGGCCAGGGCCCGGTCCACGGCGGCGCCGTCGCGGGCGGCGCGGCGCTCGGCGAGCGCGCGCTTCTGCTCGTGCTCGACCTCGTGGCTGATCCGGAGGATGTCCAGTTCACCGGAGACGGTGTTGGTGTGGCAGTTGACGCCCACGATCCTCTTGTCGCCCTTCTCCAGTGCCTGCTGGTACTGGAAGGCGGACTCGGCGATCTCGGCGCTGAAGTAGCCGTTCTCGATCCCGGCGAGGATGCCGGAGGTCATCGGGCCGATCGCGTGCTCGACGCCCTCGCCCCCGCCCATGCGCAGGACGTGCGCGAAGATCCGCTCCGCCTCCGCCTCCAGTTCGTCGGTGAGCGACTCCAGGTACCAGGAACCGCCGAGCGGGTCGGCGACGTTGACGATCCCGGTCTCCTCCATGAGGACCTGCTGAGTGCGCAGGGCGATCTCGGCGGACTGCTCGGTCGGCAGCGCCAGGGTCTCGTCCAGGGCGTTGGTGTGCAGCGAGTTCGTACCGCCCAGGACCGCCGAGAGCGCCTCCACGGCGGTGCGCACGACGTTGTTGTAGGGCTGCTGGGCGGTCAGGGAGACCCCGGCGGTCTGGGTGTGGAACCGCAGCCACTGCGCCTTCTCGGTCCTGGCGCCGTAGACGTCCCGGAGCCAGCGCGCCCAGATGCGGCGGGCGGCGCGGAACTTGGCGATCTCCTCGAAGAAGTCGATGTGCGCGTCGAAGAAGAAGGACAGCCCCGGCGCGAAGGTGTCGACGTCCAGTCCGCGGGAGAGACCGAGTTCGACGTAGCCGAAGCCGTCGGCGAGGGTGAAGGCGAGCTCCTGGGCGGCCGTGGCCCCGGCCTCGCGGATGTGGTAGCCCGACACCGACAGCGGCTTGTACGCGGGGATTTCGGCCGCGCAGTACTCCATGAGATCGCCGATCAGCCGCAGTTGCGGCTCAGGCGGGTAGAGCCACTCCTTCTGGGCGATGTACTCCTTGAAGATGTCGGTCTGAAGCGTGCCGTTGAGGGTGCGGATGTCCACCCCCTGGCGCTCGGCCGCCACCAGGTACATGCAGAAGGCCGGGACGGCCGGACCGCTGATGGTCATGGAGGTGGTGGTCTCGCCGAGCGGGATCCCGTCGAAGAGCAGGTCCATGTCGGCGACGGAGTCGATGGCCACGCCGCAGTGGCCGACCTCGCCCAGCGCGTGGGGGGAGTCGGAGTCGTGGCCCATGAGGGTGGGCATGTCGAAGGCGACCGAGAGCCCGCCCCCGCCCGAGGCCAGGATCATCTTGTAGCGCTCGTTGGTCTGGCGCGCGTTGCCGAACCCGGCGAACTGGCGGATGGTCCACGCCCGTCCCCGGTAGCCGGTGGCGTGGAGGCCGCGGGTGTAGGGGTACTCCCCCGGCCAGCCGATGCGCTCGAAACCGGGGACCTCGGCGCCGGGACGGGGGCCGTAGACGGGTTCCAGGGTGCGCCCGGACAGGGAGGTGAAGTCGGCGTCGCGCGTGCGCGCCGAGTCGTAGCGGCGCTGCCAGCGCTCGCGTCCGGCCTCGATCTCCTGGGCCCCGCCGCCGCTGGGACCGCTCGTGGTGTTCGCCATACCGAGATAGTAGGACGTCCAACTAATGATGTACAGGGAGGAAGCCCGCGGCGCCGGGGCGCGGCGGGCGGTCAGCGGCCCTCGGCGGCCTCCGCGACGGGCTCGGGGAAGTCGCCGAAGTCCACCCTGAGCCGGGTGAACATCTCGTGCATGCGCCACAGCTCCTCGTCGGAGTAGCAGCCCAGGCCGAAGTCCATGGACAGCAGTGCCCCGGTCGCCTCCTCGGTGACCCGGCGCCCGGCGTCGGTGATCTCGGCCAGCACGCCGCGACCGTCGCTCGGGTTGGGGAGGCGGCGCACGAAGCCCTGCCCCTCCAGCCGGTCGATGGTGTTGGTGACGCTGGTCGGGTGCACCATGAGGCGCTCACCGATCTTGCCCAGGGGCAGCGAGCCGGAACCGCTGAAGGTGAGCAGGACGAGCGCCTCGTAGCGGGCGAAGGTCAGGCCGAACGGTTTGAGGGCGCCGTCCAGCTCCCCGATCAGGATCTGCTGCGCGCGCATGACCGAGGTGACCGCCGCCATGGCGGGCGAGGGCCCCCATCTGCGCGTCCAGTTGTCGTGTGCCCGCTCGATCGGGTCGAACGGGAGATTCAACGGGTTACCCACGGGTTCACTCTAGCCAGCGGGAAGGGCCCGCCCGCCCGACCGGAAGGGGGCCCGTCCCCGCTCCCCGCGCGGCCCGGCCGCCGGACGCCGCGCCGGGCACGGCACGAGCGTCCGCCCCGGCCAACCGAAGTGACGGAACCAGCGCTCCGAGGCGGGCGTGACATGGGGGGTTCACGGGGCCGGGAGGGGGCCCGGAGCAAGAACCACACAGAGCCCATAACAGCGGACAGGAAAGAAGACAAGACTTTTCCGTGGCCACAAAGGGACAGGTTCCGCGCCCGGAACTGGTCCACCCCGCCAACTCGGCAAATCCGCCGGTCTTCCGGCGAAGGGCGCGTGGGGCCCGCCACCGCGCACGCGGGGGCGAGCGGAGAGTCCCCACCGGGTCTTGACGGAGCGCGGAACTATTAGTTAAGTTTCCTAAAAATTTATCCCCCCACGTCAGAGGCTCAAGGTGACGACCTGTCCTCACTTGGCCCGTGGACCACCCCCAGGGAGGCCGCCGAACCCCGCTGACGGACCGCGGCTCTCCCCGCGATCCCCCGCACACGACCGCAGCCCATCCCACACGCTCCGAGAGCAGGGTCCACGCGCTTTGGGAGCAGGGTCATCCGCTCCAGGAGCACGGTCGTCCGTCCCCCCGACCCCCGCCCCCGCCCCCGCCCCCGCCCCCGCACCAGGAGATGCCACGACGTGAGAGCACGACGTTTCAGTACCCGCCTCGCGGCCGCCGCGGCCGCCGTGCTGCTCGCCCCGCTCGCGGCGACCGCGGTCCCGGCCGCGGCCGCCGAGGAGACCGCCCCCGCCGACCTGACGGTCACCTACACGGAGTCGGCCCGGTGGAACACCGGCTACACCGGCCAGATCACCGTCCACAACGCCTCGGACGCCCCCGTCGACGACTGGGCCGTCGAGTTCTCGCTCCCCGACGGCAGCCGCATCCACGAGTTGTGGAACGCCACCCTCGCGGGCACCCCCGGCGGATACACGATCACCCCGCCGCACTGGGGCGCCAGCGTCCCGGCGGGCGGCAGCTACTCGTTCGGCTTCAACGGACTGCACTCCGACGGCGCCACCGACCTTGTGGACTGCCTGGTCAACGGCTCCCCCTGCGCCGGGGACGACGGAAGCGGCCCCTCCCACGACAGCTACAGCGTCGCCTACTACACCCAGTGGAGCGCCGGGGAACGCGGCTACCACGTCCGCGACCTGGTCGACAGCGGCAGCGCGGAGAAGCTCACGCACATCAACTACGCGTTCGGCAACGTCACCGCCGAGGGCGTGTGCGCCACGGACGAGGGGGCCAGCCAGGAGGGCGCCGTCGCCGACTACGCGCACCCCGTGCCCGCCGCGGAGAGCGTCGACGGAACCGCCGACGACCCCGGCCAGGAGCTGCGCGGCAACTTCAACCAGCTGCGCGAGCTCAAGGAGATGTACCCCGACCTCAAGGTCAACATCTCCCTCGGCGGCTGGGAGTGGTCCCGGTACTTCTCCGACGCGGCCCTGACCGAGGAGTCCCGCGAAAGGCTGGTCAGCTCCTGCGTCGACCTGTACCTGCGGGGCGACCTGCCCGAGGTCGACGGCGCGGGCGGCGAGGGCGCCGCCTACGGGGTCTTCGACGGCATCGACCTGGACTGGGAGTGGCCCGGCTCCGACGGCCACCCGCACAACACCGTCCGGCCCGAGGACAAGGAGAACTTCACCGCCCTGGTGCAGGAGTTCCGCGACCAGCTGGACGCGCTCGGCGAGGAGACCGACCGCCACTACGAGCTGACCGCGTTCATGCCCGCGGGAGGCTGGCGCCTGGACGCCGGGTACGAGCTGGACGAGCTCATGACCGACTTCGACTTCGTCACGGTGCAGGGCTACGACTACCACGGCACCTGGGAGAGCACGACCAACCACCAGTCCAACCTGGTCGTGGACACCCGCGACCCCCAGCCGGTGATCTCCACCGAACTCATCGTCCAGGCCTACCTGGACCGGGGCGTGGACCCCGGCAAGCTCGTCCTGGGCGTGCCGTTCTACGGACAGGGGTGGACGGGCGTGGAGCCCGGCCCCGACGGCGACGGCCTCTTCCAGACCGCGACGGGCCCCGCGCAGGGGACGTACGCGGCGGGCACCGAGGACTGGAAGGTCCTTGAGGAGAAGGTCGCGTCCGGCGAGTTCGAGCTCTTCCGCAACGACGAGGCCGGTACCGCCTGGATCTACGACGGCAGCACTCTCTGGAACTACGACGACGAGACCGCCATGACGCAGAAGACCGACTGGGCCCAGGACAACGGCCTCGGCGGGGTCATGGTCTGGTCCATCGACGGCGACGACGCCGAGGGCAGCCTCATGGCCGCCATCGACACGGCGCTGAGCGACTAGGAACCGTCCGCCCCGCCGCGACCGCGCGCCCTCCGGGGGCGCGGTCGCGGCGGGGACGGGCTCCGTGCGCGGCCCGGACAGCCGGAACGCGCCCCGCGAACGCAGCCGACAGACTTCCGGTCCGGCGATCCCGGACCGGGACCGAGCGGCGTCGGTGCTCTGATCCGGGGAGCACCGCCGCCACGGCCGGTGCGGACCGATGTGCGACGGTCCGCACCGGCCACCACACCGCCCTCCCCCTTCCTCCCCCAGGTCGGAGGCCCGCCATGCCCCTGCCGCGCACACGCCACCTCTCACGCGCACCGCCGAGACCGCCACCGGTCAGCTCGCGACACCGCACTCCCTGGGCGCACACCCCGCAGCCCTCCGCCCCGGCGGCGGAAGGCCAACCCCCACACCGCTCACGCACCAGGAGCAACCGTGAGAGCACGACTTCGCCAACGAATCGCGGCACTGGCCGCCGCGGTCGTCCTACCCCTCGCACTGGCACCCGTCCCGGCCGCGTCGGCCGACACCGCGGGCGTCACCGTCACCTACGTGGAGACCAGCCGCTGGGAGACCGGCTACGGCGGGCAGCTGACCATCGCCAACGGCTCGGGGTCGGCGCTGACCGACTGGAGCGTCGGCTTCCGGCTCCCCCCGGGCACCGCGATCACCAGCCTGTGGAACGCCGCCCTCAGCCGCTCCGGTGACGCCTACACCATCACCCCGCCCTCGTGGGGCGCCTCCGTCCCGGCGGGCGGCAGCTACTCCATCGGGTTCAACGGCACCCACGGCGGCGGCGACACCGCTCCCGTGGACTGCACGGTCAACGGCGGCAGCTGCTCGGGCGGGCCCGGCGGGGAGGACACCGAGCCGCCGACCGCGCCGACCGGCCTGGCCGTCACCGGCACCACCTCGACCACCGTGGCCCTGGAGTGGGGCGCGGCGGGCGACAACGCGGGGGTCGCGGGCTACGAGGTCCTCTCCGGCGGCGAGGTCGTCCGCGCGATCACCGGCACCACCGCCACCGTCACCGGGCTGGCGCCCCAGACCGAGCACACGTTCACCGTGCGCGCCTACGACACCTCCAACAACAGGGGTCCCGAGAGCGGCGCCGTCACCGCCACCACCGACGCGGACGGCGGCGGCCCCACCGAACCGCCCCAGGAACGCCGGGTCGCCTACTTCACCCAGTGGGGCATCTACGGCCGCGACTACCTGGTGAACGACCTGGTCACCTCGGGCACCGCCGAGAAGCTCACCCACATCAACTACGCCTTCGGCAACATCAACGCGAACGGCGAGTGCTTCATGGCCAACCAGCTCGGCCAGGGCGACGCCTGGGCCGACTACGGCCGCTCCTTCGGTGCCGCCGACAGCGTCGACGGGGTCGGCGACACCTGGGACCAGGACCTGCGCGGCAACTTCAACCAGCTGCGCGAGCTCAAGGAGATGTACCCCGGCCTCAAGGTCAACATCTCCCTGGGTGGCTGGACCTGGTCCGAGCACTTCTCCGACGCGGCGCTGACCGCCGAGTCCCGCGAGCGCATGGTCTCCTCGTGCATCGACCAGTTCCTGCGCGGCAACCTGCCCGTGTTCGACGGCGCGGGCGGCCCCGGCTCCGCCTACGGGGTCTTCGACGGCATCGACCTGGACTGGGAGTGGCCGGGATCGGCGGGTCACCCGCACAACACCATCCGCCCCGAGGACAAGGAGAACTTCACCGCCCTGGTGCAGGAGTTCCGCGACCAGTTGGACGCCCTGGAGGCCGAGACGAGCCGCCAGTACGAGCTGACCGCGTTCCTGCCCGCCGACCCGGAGAAGATCGAGCTCGGTTTCGAGATGCCGCAGCTCATGACCGACTTCGACTTCATCACGGTGCAGGGCTACGACTACCACGGCGGCTGGGAGACCACCGCCAACCACCAGTCCAACCTGCTCCTGGACCCGGCCGACCCCGGCCCGGACCTGTACTCCACCGAGACCACGGTCCAGGCCTACCTCGACCGCGGCGTCGCCCCCGCCGACATGGTGCTCGGCGTGCCGTTCTACGGCCGCGGCTGGACCGGCGTGGAGCCCGGCCCGAACGGCGACGGTCTCTTCCAGAGCGCTACCGGACCCGCCCCCGGTAGCTACGAGGCGGGGATCGACGACTGGAAGGTCCTGAAGAACCTGGTGGGCACCGGCGGCTACGAGCTGTACCGCGACGACGCGCTGGGCACCGCCTGGCTGTACAACGGCGACACCTTCTGGACCTACGACGACGAGATCTCCATGACCCAGAAGACCGACTGGGCGCAGGCCCAAGGCCTGGGCGGCGTCATGATCTGGTCCGTTGACGGCGACGACGCCAACGGCAGCCTCATGAACGCCATCGACACGGCGCTGGCCGGGTAGTCCGGTCTCCGGTCCGGCGTGCGCCGGGCCGGGGACAGGCCGGGCCGGGGACAGGCCGGGCCGGGGACAGGCCGGGCTGGTGGCAGGCCGGACCGAAGGTGGGTCTGGCTGGAAGTAGGCCCGGTTCGAAATTGGCCTGGTTGGAAGTGGGGCTGGCTGGAAGTAGGCCCGGCTGGAAATGGGCCTGTCCGGGAGTAGACCGGTGTGGACCGTCGTGGTCCGCACCGGCCGCTTCTGCGTCGGGTTCTCCCAGGGCCCTTGCTCCGGACGAACACCAGGAGGAAGGGGCTGGCGATGGAGAGCGCGCACAAGCTGCTGCGAAGTGGTGCGGGAGGGCGGTCAACGGTCGGGGTTCGGGGATGGCCGCTCGCTCCGGCGGCGCCTGCTGCCGCGTATTGGCCCGGGAGGGCGACCAACGGTTGGCGTTCGGGGGTGGTGGGGCTCTGCTGCGTCGGCACCAAAGGCAGCGGGTGTCTGGGGGCTCCGCTTAACGCCCCGCCTGCTGATGGTGGCCGGGGCGGCGGCGCCTGCTGCCGCGTATTGGCCCGGGCGGGCGACCAACGGTTGGCGTTCGGGGGTGGTGGGGCTCTGCTGCGTCGGCACCAAAGGCGGCGGGAGTGGCGGGCCTGGGGCAGCGCGACCGGCCCCTGTGGCGGGGGTGGGCGACGGTGGCAGCGACGACGGCTGGCGGCAGGGCCCGGGCCGCTTGGCGGGCGCGGGCATGCCGGGGCCCGGCCCGGCCAGGGGTCATTCCCGGGGCGGTGGAACCGCAATCCTGTCGGGCGGATGATCCTGTCCTCGCCGCTGGTGTGTGCGCAGTTCGCGTTGGTACTTGGCCCGGTTATGCGGCCCACACAAGGGTTGCAGGTTCGCCACCACCGTGCGCCCGCCCCGAGAGAAGGAGGTGACATGGTCGGCCTGGCAGAGGGCCACCGGGACTTCGCACCCGCCCGGGTGGGCGCAGGTGGTGTGCCCGTGGAAGGCGGCGGTGCGCTGGCGGGCTGAGGCCAACCGTCGGCTGTGGCCCACATCCAGGACCTGCCCGGTGGGCGGGGCGGTGAGCATCCGCACCACCTCAGAGTCGGCGGCCAACTCGTGCACCACCCCGACCGGTACCACCCGTCCGCGCTCGTCCAGCGCCGGAACTTCCTGGCCCTGGGTGTCCAGGTAGGTCTGCACCGGCACCACGATGCGGATCTGCGCCAGTGGAGCGGGGGCGTTGGCGCATCCGGTGTGGGTGGTGGCAAAGCGCAGCGCCGCGATGAGCGCGTCATGCTCCCGCTGCGACCGCGACCGCGTGTCCTCCTCCGAGGGTGGGGTGGTGAAGGTGTCGATGGCCGCGCGCACGATCAACGCATCCCCACTGCCGCCCCACGCCTGGAGCTGGTAGCTGCCCTGGAACGTGTCATGCACGACCAGCCCACGCGAGGCGTGAGCAGCTTCGTGGTCGCGGTCCAGGCGGTGGGGGTCCAAACGATGCGCGACCTGGCGGGCCACCGACTGAAGTTGGTTGACCGACAACGCAGGCCGCTCCGCCTTCGCGGCCACCAACGCCGACTCAAACCCGCCCCGATACTCCTGCTCCTCAGGGAAATGCTGAGCGTCGCGGGTCTGGACGGCCTTGTCGGTGACCTTGGCGATCACCACCGCCTCACCCAACCCCACCACGCCCGTCTCCACCGCTTCCACCGTGGCGGGCAAGGTCTCTTCGTGCACATGCTGGGCCAGCCGCGCCAAATCCTTCGCCTGGGAGGTGGGCAACTTGCCGTGGTGCACCAACCACTTGTCCAACGTGGAGTAGCCGCTGTAGCGGGCCACCGCACCCCGCGCGTACAAACGCGCCATCCGCGCCAACGCCTGGTACCGGATCTGGTCCAGTTGGGCCCACAGCGCCGCGATCTCCTCAGCGGCGCTCTCGTCCGCTCCGGGCGGCACGTCGGTGTTCAACGCGTGGTCGATGATCTCGCGCGCACCGGCCAGCGCGGCCACGGCCGGGGAACATTCCCCGGGGGCCGCCTCGGGCGCTGCGGTCATCATCTCCATACTTCTTATTATAGGCCGCCGATCGCCCTTTCTCCACCATTCAGGGCATCGATTGCCGACTTTCTTTCTGGAGGATGCTTTTGCCTCATAGTCTGCAATGGGGTCGGCTCAAAAGGTGTCCGAAAAGGTGCGCCCAGAATGCCACCTTGACCTCGGCGATGCCCCCCCCCGACCACAGGGGCCAGGATCGTTGCCCGAGACCGGAGGGCCTGATGGCCGTTGGTGCCGACGCAGCAGAGCCCGACCACCCCCACACCCCGGGCGTTGGTCGCCCTCCGGTAGCCGCTCCCGCCTTTGGTGCCGCTTTTCGTCGGTCGCCCACGCCCCCACCCGGCGCCCGCCGTTCCCCGCAGCCCGTACCCTTTCGCGGCAGCTGGCGCGCTTTCGCTGCCGCCAGCAATCCCCGACAGGAATAGCGTAGGGAGGGGCCCTGTGGACGGCCCCTCCCTACCCCTCATTTCTTTATGCCCGGCGAGGCGCTTTAGGGCACACCAAAACGCCCCCTGGGTGGGATCCCCCCTATTTCCAGCAAACCATCACCACACCACCCACGACCAGCCCCAAATCCCACCTGTGGAAAACCCGGCCACCCGCGAAAAACACGACTGCCACCGGCACCGACACCACCGCCAGAACCGCCAGAACCCCCATCACTGCCAGAACCACCAACACCACCAGCACCACCAGAACCGCCAACACCACCAGCGCCAGCACCAGCTACCGACACCACCCTCACCCCAGGTCGGCGCCCAGTTCCTTCAGCACCACGTCAGCGGCGGCGTAGGGGTCCCTCCGCCCCTCCGCCACGTCCTCGGCCAGTGCGTCCAGGCCGGTGTCGTCGCCCGCCCCGCCCATCCGCGAGCGCAGCAGGTCCAGCACGATCGCCTGCACCTCGTCCCGGGCGCGGGCGCGGCGGCGGCCGGTCAGGTCGCCACTCGCCTCCAGGTGGGCGAAGTGCTGGTCCATCCGCTCCCACAGCTCCTCGACGCCCTCGTCCCTGGAGGCGACCGTCATCACGATCGGCGGCTTCCACTCCTGGTCGGTGCGGTCCTTCATGGCGATCATCTGGCGCAGTTCGCGCAGGGTGGACTTGGCGCCCTCCCGGTCGGCCTTGTTGATCGCGAAGACGTCGGCGACCTCCAGCACGCCCGCCTTGGCGGCCTGCACCGAGTCGCCCATGCCCGGGGCGCACAGCACCACGGTGGTGTCGGCCTGTCCGGCGATCTCCACCTCGGCCTGGCCCACGCCCACCGTCTCCACCAGGATCACGTCGAACCCGGCCGCGTCGAGCACCCGCAGGGCGTGCGGCGTGGCCCAGGACAGTCCGCCCAGGTGCCCGCGGTTGGCCATGGAGCGGATGAACACCCCCGGGTCGGTGGCGTGCTCCTGCATCCGCACGCGGTCGCCGAGCAGGGCGCCGCCGGTGAACGGCGAGGACGGGTCCACGGCCAGCACGGCGACGGTCAGCCCCTTCGCCCGGGCGGCGCGCACGACGGCGTTGGTGGTGGTGGACTTGCCCACCCCCGGGGAACCGGTGAAACCCACCACCCGGGCACGTCCGGTGTGCGGGGCCAGGCCCGCCATGATCTCGCGCAGGGCCGCGGAACCGTTCTCGACCAGGGTGATCGCGCGGGCCAGTGCCCGGCGGTCGCCCTCGCGGACCCGTTCGACCAGTTGGGGGGCGTCCATGGAACTCCTCGGTGTGGGCGGAGCAGGACGGGGCGAGGGCTCGTGGCCCCCGCCCCGCGGCTGTCAGGTGCGTCGTGTCCCCGGGGCTCTCCCGGGTACACGGTGTCTTCGAGTCACAGTGTCTTCGGACCGGGTCCTCCGCGCGGTCCGCCACGCGGGCGCCCGGGGATCTCCCGGTGTCCGCGGGCGGTGTCGCCGGGAGCACCCTGAGCGGTCCGCCGGACAGGGCCCGTCAGCGACGCCGCTCGACGGGGCCCTGAGCGGCGCTGCTCGGCGGTCGCCGTCAACGGCACCGCTGAGCAGAGCCCGTCGAGCGGCGCTACTCGGCGGGGACCGTGAA